>NZ_LZRN01000034.1 GCF_001678675.1 Gelidibacter algens | reverse complement strand
AGCTTATTAAAAGGCTTACTATTGAAATTGATAAAATTAATTAAACTTACGAAAACTAGGTTATTAAACATAAATAAGTATACTGTAAAACTTATCGTAACATGTAAGGGCTATTTTATTTAGTATCTTCGTTGCCGCTTTACCCAACACATTTTATATTATGCAACTCGTTTTCGCCACCAACAATCTCAATAAACTTAAAGAAGTACAAAGCTTAATTCCTGCAGACATCAAGCTACTGAGTCTGGAAGACATTGGTTGTTTTGAAGACATTCCTGAAACGCAAGCAACAATTGAAGGCAATGCCATACAGAAAGCAGCATATGTCAAAAAAAAAT
The DNA here is from genome assembly GCF_001678675.1 of Gelidibacter algens. Classification (GTDB taxonomy): domain Bacteria; phylum Bacteroidota; class Bacteroidia; order Flavobacteriales; family Flavobacteriaceae; genus Gelidibacter; species Gelidibacter algens. Next base: position 45,655 of record NZ_LZRN01000034.1, on the reverse strand, counting down.
ATGGGTATGAGTGTTTTGCTGATGATACGGGCTTGGAAATTGAATCGCTGAATGGCGCTCCTGGCATCTATTCAGCGCGATATGCTGGTGAGCAACGAAATTCAGAAGACAACATCCAGAAAGTTCTTTCCAACCTGAAAGGACAGTCCAATAGGAAAGCGCAATTTAAAACAGTCATCGCATTAGAACTGAATGGACGGCAGCATACGTTTACCGGAATTTGTAAAGGAGAAATTACCACGAATAAAAGTGGCAATAGTGGTTTTGGCTATGATCCGATCTTCAAAGCTGAAGGATATGAAAACACCTTTGCTGAAATCTCTTCAGAAGAAAAAAACCGCATAGGACACCGGGGAAAAGCTGTCCAGCAGCTCATAAATTTTCTAAATAATTCTTAAATTATTATAAATCAATCGTTTAAGAATTAGGATTTTTCATATATATAATCGTATCTTTGCCCCTTGAAAAATTTCCTCAAGGTGAGGATGTGTTACTGGAAGTTTAGGTTAAGTATGTCGATTCGCTTCTATTGTAACACCAAAGAACATAATCGAATACTTATTAAATCGAATGAACACATTCCAAGATTTAGGTCTTAATGATGACCTTTTACGCGCTATTACTGACATGGGTTTTGAAACCCCAAGTGATGTCCAAGCAAAAGCAATTCCAATTTTATTAGAAAAAGACACAGATTTAGTGGCTTTGGCACAAACAGGAACAGGCAAAACTGCTGCGTTTGGCTTTCCAATGTTGCAAAAAATCAACATAGAGAGTAGAACCACACAAGGATTGATCCTCTCTCCTACCCGTGAACTTTGTTTACAAATTACCAACGAACTAAAAAATTACGGCAAATATTGCAAAGGTCTAAATGTTACCGCTATTTATGGTGGTGCGAGTATTAGCGACCAAGCAAGAGATGTCAAAAGAGGGGCACAAATTATTGTGGCTACCCCAGGGAGGATGAAAGATATGATCAACCGTAATATGGTTGACATTTCTAAAATTGAGTTTGCCGTACTTGATGAGGCTGATGAAATGTTGAATATGGGCTTTTATGAAGATATCACTGATATACTTTCCCATTCCCCTAAAGACAAAAACACCTGGTTATTTTCTGCAACCATGCCGAAAGAAGTGTCCAACATTGCGAAAAAATTCATGAATTCGCCTGTTGAGATTACCGTAGGTAACAAAAATGAAAGTACCAATCAGGTATCTCACGAATATTACTTAGTGAATTCCCGTGACCGCTATCAAGCCTTAAAACGTTTGGCTGATGCTAATCCTGATATTTTCTCGGTGATTTTTTGTCGTACCAAACGCGATACCCAAAAAGTGGCTGAGCAATTGATTGAAGATGGCTACAATGCTGGTGCTCTTCATGGTGATTTGAGCCAGAATCAACGTGATATGGTCATGAATTCTTTCCGTAAAAAGCAAATCCAAATGTTGGTAGCCACTGATGTTGCTGCGCGTGGAATTGATGTGGATGATATTACACACGTGATCAATTATCAATTACCAGACGAGATAGAAACTTACACACACCGTTCAGGAAGAACAGGACGTGCTGGTAAAACAGGGGTCTCGATAGTTATCGTTTCTAAAAGCGAATTGCGCAAAATAAAAAGTATTGAGCGCATCATTAACAAAAGCTTTGACAAAAAAGAAATTCCTGATGGGATGGAAATTTGCGAAGTACAGTTGATGTCTTTGGCAAATAAAATACATACCACTGAAATCAATCACGAGATTGATAAATACCTGACTAGTATTAACGAATTATTTGAAGAAACTTCCAAAGATGAATTGATTAAAAAATTCTTCTCAGTAGAATTCACACGATTCTTTAACTACTACAACAAATCAAAAAACCTATCGGTATCTGAGTCTCGCGGAAGCGACAGAGATGGCGACTCTGGTCGTGATTTTGGCGGAGATTACGGTGGCAATGATGATTCTTCCCGTTATTTTATCAATGTTGGCAAGAAAGACGGTTATGATTGGATGAGTCTGAAAGATTTTCTAAAAGATATTATGGATCTTGGAAGGGATGATGTCTTTAAAGTGGATGTCAAGGATAGCTTCTCCTTCTTTAATACCGAAAAAGGATTACAAGAAAAAGTATTGGCTTTCTTCACCGATTATAAACACAACGGTCGTTTTGTAAATGTTGAAGTCAGTGAAGACAAAGGCGGTGGCACTAGCAGAAACAAAAGACGTCCTAGCGGCGGCGGCGGACGCTCTAGTGGTGATTTTAAACCACGCGGTGAAAGACGTTCTGGAGGTGATAGAAGAACTTCGGAGTCTAAGCCTAGACGTTCTGGAGAAAGTTCAGGCCCTAATAGAAGAGACAGACGTTCTGGCGCAAGTGAAAAATCGGCTGCTGACTCAAGTTTTTCTAGACAGAAACGTTCAAGACGTAAAGATTAGATATAAGACTGAAGTCTATTGACCGAAGACTGAGGACTGAAGACCGAGGACCGAAGATTGAAGACTAATATAAAAACGAAGTGAAGGGTTTAATCTTTTCTCTTCGTTTTTTTTTAAATTTCAGTGTAACCCTTGAACTCACATGCCGTACCTTGGGCACGATCCTGAAAGTTAATGTTATATGAAAATTATAAAATTTCAACATCATTTTAAGTTTTGTTTCTTACTTTTATCACTTAAATAAACCAATGAGGCACCTACTAGTACTTACTGCTTTTCTATTTATTTCTTCACTAAGTTTGGCACAGGAGCCTACCGCCGTTAAGGGTGTAGTATACAGCACCAGTACAAATGAAATTTTGGAGAGTGTCAATATCGTCAACTTAAATCAGGTTATTGGGACCACTACGGGCAGCACGGGAGAATTTGAAATTGAAGCAAAAGCCAACGATACTTTGCATTTTTCATTTTTAGGCTATAAATCCATTAAGGTAAAGGTTACTAATGACTGGCTGAAATTTGGTGAAACCAAAATTGAAATGACTGAGCTCGCCCTTGCCTTGGAAGAGGTGGTCGTCAATCAATTAAGACTTACCGGCTTTTTGGAGGTTGACATGAGGCAAGTACCCGTGAGAACCAACTATAGATACAGTATTTCTGGGTTGTCTACAGCTGGCTATGAAGCTGGCTCCAGTACAGGTGGCGTTAATAAGGTTTTAGGTGCTATTTTCAACCCTGCTGACTTTCTGTACAATATGTTCGGGAAAAAACCTATTGAACTCCAGAAGTTAAAGCAAATGAAAAAAGACGATGAAATCAGAAACTTACTGGCGTCCCGTTTTGACCGTGAAATGTTGATGGTATTGCTTGAGGTGGACCGGATAGATTTGGACGAAATTGTGAGTCAGTGCAACTACTCTAGAGAATTCATTCAAACTGCTAATGATCTTCAAATTTTAGATGCTATTAATGAATGTTATGAAGAATACAAAATATTAAGCAGAAGCAACAGAAGAAATAACTAGACTCCCTTCTCTTCATAATAACGGTTTACAATCTCATCATAACTTTTCAAGGTTTTTGAAATCCAATCCAATCGTTTTTCCAACTGTTCATGTTCTGATAAATGCCAATTGACACGAGATTGTCGCAGCTTATTGGTCACATCCTGCAAAATAATTGCTGCAGACACTGAAATATTTAAACTCTCCGTAAAACCTACCATCGGAATTTTCAAAAAGCAATCAGCGACTTCTATCACTTCTTGAGACAAACCTTCAGCCTCCCTTCCAAAAAAGAAACAGGACTTTTTAGTGATGTCAAAATCTGCAAGTAACTGATCGTTTTCGTGTGGTGTTGTTGCTACAATTTGATAGCCGTTTTGCTTCAGGTTTTTGATACAGGCGTTAACCGTTTGGTGTCTTTTCAAATCCACCCATTTTTGAGACCCCATAGCTATTTCATGATCAATACGCTTAGAGTTTCGCTCCTCAACGATATGCACTTCCTGAATGCCAAAAACATCACAACTTCGTATCACCGCACTTGTGTTGTGCAATTGGTACACATCTTCCGTAGCCACGGTAAAATGCTTTGTCCTATTTGGGAGCACGGCGTCAAACCGTGCTTTTCTTTGAGGTGTGAGGTAGGTTTCTAAATGCTCTAAAAGTTGAAGGTCAATCATTGAAAAGGTTTATTTTTAGGAAAAATAATAAAGCAAAGATAATGCGCTTCCATAATCCATAGGCAATATTTCTTTTGGGAATTGGTTTAGAAGGGGATTTGAAAACTATTGAAACATAGAAAATTGTATCTTGTAGAATTAAGAAAGGGGTGCAACAGATAAATTGAAAGCCTACACAGTTGCATACTAAACAAAATTAGAATTATGAAACATATTGTTGTACTTACTGGTGCAGGCATGAGTGCCGAAAGTGGCTTAAAAACATTTAGAGATGCTGATGGCTTATGGGAAGGCCACGATGTGATGGAAGTTGCAACGCCAGAAGGATTTAGAATTAACCCTGAACTTGTTTTGGAGTTTTACAATCAGCGCCGGCGACAATTGCTGAGTGTACAACCAAATGCCGCTCATTTTGCTTTGGCGTCACTTGAACATGATTATAAAGTGTCTATTGTGACGCAAAATGTGGATGATTTGCACGAACGCGCCGGAAGTTCCGATGTCATCCATTTACATGGCGAATTGCTAAAATCCAGGTCTATTGTGAATGATTTGGAATGCTTTGAGCACAAACACGATATTAGATTGGGAGACACTTGCCCTGAAGGCCATCAATTAAGACCTCATGTGGTGTGGTTTGGAGAAGCTGTACCGATGATCGACAAAGCGATGGAAGTATGCGCCAATGCAGATGTGTTGATCATTATTGGCACCTCAATGCAAGTGTATCCTGCGGCTAGTTTAATGCATTATGTGCCCGAAGGGACACCAACATTTTTTATAGATCCAAAACCCGCAATGGAAAGCCGTGGTCATTTGACGGTTATTTCTGAAACTGCCACAAAGGGGATCAAAAAGGTGATGAGATTATTGAGCACTTAAAATTAGTTCAGTTTTGTATTAATTACTATCTTATTGTATATTAGAATGTTATTAATATTTAAAATATTCAGTTATGACAATGTTTAGCGTCAATACCCATCGTTTAGATCCTTATAAAAATTTTAAATTTAGAGTAAAATGGGATGGAAGATATATTGCTGCTGTATCAACTATCAGTGCTTTAAAGCGCACCACAGAATCGGTACAACATCGTGATGGCGGGAGCAGTACATCTCGATTGTCTCCTGGAAACACCTTTTTTGAACCCATAACTCTTCAACGCGGCCTTTCTCATGATACTGAATTTGAAGATTGGGCCAATTTAGTATTCAATAGTAGCGCAGATGCTGCAATGTCTCTTGCAACCTATAAAAAAGATATTGTCATTGAGCTTTTCAATTTGCAAGGCACCCCAGTTATCTCCTACAGAGTCTACCGTTGTTGGGTATCAGAATATCAACCCTTACCAGAACTTGATGCCAACCGATCATGTATAGCTTTTGAAAAAATTGTACTACAGCATGAAGGTTGGGAACGTGACAAAGATGTAAAAGAGCCTGTTGAGCCATAATTTCTCAACCTTTTAGTTACCACCTTCTATCGCAACAAACTGAAATGGCCTTTAAAATTGCGTGTTTGACCATCTTGGTCTGATAAATATGCCACAAACCAATAATCGGTTGCCGGTAGTGATTTTCCCTGAAAAAAACCATCCCAACCTAAATCATTCAGACGAATACGTTTTAAGAACAGGCCGTAGCGGTTATAAATATCGATATAGGATTTTTGTGAGACGTGCGCCGGAAAGCCCTTCAAATTCCAAGTGTCATTGAACCCGTCATTGTTAGGTGTAAAAAACTTAGGAAACCCCATCACAAAAACCTCTATTTCAGCAACTCCACACCCATTTTTATCGTTCACATAAAGCGTTTGTACCCCTACTGAAACATTCGTGAAAATTGGGGAATCTTGATAGGGTCCATATATACTTCCCAAAGAAAACTCATAGTCGCCAAGGCCCAAAGTGCTCGTGTCAACGGTAATAGTGTTTGTATCAGATAAATCGTCAATGGAAATACTATCTTCAGTTAAAGTGGCTATTCCAGATCCAACAACCTCAAAAGTTTTTGGTAAGGATTCACATCCAAATAGAGATGTTGCAGTAACCTTGTAAATACCTGCCGAAGTAACCGTTGCTGTAGGTTGCGTACTTATGATTTGATTTGTAGCATCAGTCCATATATAGGTGTAATTGTCATCAGGATTATAAGTTTCCAAAACAATTGGTGCGCCGTTCAAGCAAAAAGTTTCCGATTGGTCCACTGTAAAATTTGGCAAAGGCTGCACCGTGAGTTGCAAATGCGGGCCTACCCCATAACAACTACCATCGTCACTTTCAACTTTTACATAAATGCGTTGGGAAAATGGCGTTTGATTTCTATAGTTTGAAGTCGTTTCAATTTCATTCTGATCTAATTGCGCATCTGATAAGCTTTCATAAAAATGCACACTTAAATTCTGACCGGTAGGAAATTGAGTTAGAAAATCAATGGCTGTAGCGCTTAAATTAAATACATGAAAACCATCATTAACAGTATCCTTATCACAGGTTTCCAACTCCTGAAGATAATTGTTAGGAAAAGATGTGGTAGAAATTTCTAAATCAACAGTTGAAATATCAAAACAACCGTTAGTATTTTCCACGCGAGCGTAAAGTGTGGAGGCTATAGCATTGTTAAATTGTGATGGATCAATTGCCTCTAAATTTGCATTTGCATTGCCAATTGTGAGATGGTAACTAATATTTAGATCAGCCGCATGCGTTGGGTTTATGAGGGCATCAATTTCGTTCAAATTGAAATCTGTAAGTCCATCAGCAATACCATCTACATCACAGTTTTTATAGGTAACTGAAGAAGCAATTATGGCCACTTCTTTAATCCTAGCTACCACCGGAGTTCTGGAGCCATTGGTGCAGCCACCAGAAGAAGCCAAGGCGTAAAAGGTAGTGGTTGTTGATAATAAAGGTGTTGTAAAATTAGTGCCTGATGCCAATGCCGCGCCACCTGTTGGGGCGGCATACCAAAGCACAACTGCTCCTAGAGGTGCAACTGCGTTTAAAACCAAGGTTCCGGAGCCGCAACGCTCTGCTCCAGTGGTGCTGAGTAATGCGTTTATAGAAATTTTAGTACTGGCAGAAATGTCGAGAACAGGATCTCCTGGCATCCCTCCATATTCCACAATAAAACCTTTTGGTTGATAATCGCCACTCGCGCCACCTGTATTGCTCAAATCGTTCCAAGAGCCTCTTATGCCGATTCCAGGAGCCGTAATATGCGCATAGTTTTCATTTCCTAAATTGTTAGGTTCATTTGCGTTCCAGTTGGCATATTGTCCGGCGGCTGATGAGCCGTTACTGGCGCCATTCCAAAAAATCGTTCCCGTTTCAGGACCGGTAGCCCATTTCCAGACGCCTTCTATTGCTTCATCCGTGCCTCCTATCCAGCCTGCACCAGAGGCTTGTTTTCCTGCCAACTGCGATTCTGCAGCAGATCCAATGGTTGCCAAATAGCCTTGCATTCCGTAATAGCTCAATGCGGAGGCTGCGGTTTTGGCATCCTTCCACGTGATTCCTATTGAGGGAATAAACTCATAATAATGGCCTGTTGAAGGCAAATAATTTGCATTGCCGATAGAAAAAGAAAAAAAACGATCACCCGAAATTGCAGATGAAGTGCTTTCAAAAACTACCTCTAACACAGCGTTTATCAAATCAGAATGCATTATGGGAGCATTACCAACGCCCGCCAGTGTCAATTTTCCTTCAACAGTATTCCACGATGTGGTAATGGTGGGATGTGACCCAGTTAATCGCAATTGATCTTGATTGATGACATAGCCAGTAGAAATTTGAATAAACAATTCTGACAGAGTCGCGTCATCAGGATCGATAATATTAAATGCCGTAGCTACAGGAATCTGGGTCAACGGACAATACACCTGGTCTCCATTGGCCTCAATTATAGGTGGTATATTTTGTGACCAACTCAATGCACTGCCAAAAAACAAGAAAAAAAGAAAAGTAAATAAGGGAGTTTTTAGACACTATAAAGCGGTATTTAATTTATGGCGCCTTAAAAGTAACAAATAAAAAGTAGGGAATTTTGAGATCACCAACTATTTGAAATTAACTTTCAATTTAGACAAAGCTTCCTTCATAGGGTTTTGGCAGAAAAGCGAATTTTACGCCAATGGTATTTTGTTCATCTTTAGGAAATTTATTGTTTGAAAATTATAAAGGCAACCAGTGAATTTGGATTCACATAAGAAGTCTTCTTATGCAGTTGTGGTTTGTGGATCTCTTCTAAAAACTTCAATAAGGTTAAAAAGAAGCACGCAAAAGACCACCCATATAAAACCAGCAATATATCCGCCAGCAACGTCAGAAGGAAAGTGCACGCCCAGATAAATACGGCTAAAGCCAATGCTCAAAATAAGAATTCCTAACAGAACGATAATGCCTGTCTTTAAAAATACATTGATCTTGAACCTATAGAACAAATACATCAAAAATCCGTAAAAAGCCATCGCACTCATCGCATGTCCGCTAGGATAACTCAATGTTTCAACAGATACCATATGCTCAATACCGGGCCTTGCCCTATCTACAAAGCGTTTAAGAATCAAGTTTGACAAAGCTGACAAAGCCAAAACCAAAAAAATTTGAATGATATATTTCCAGCGTTTAAAAACAAATATGGACACCACTGTAAAAATGCCCACCACAATGAGATATCCGTAGACATCGCCTAAATGGGTTACAAAAATAAAGTATTTGGTAAGTGCCGGGGAACGGTGACTAAGGACATATTGAGTAATTTGCTGGTCATAATCTGCCAACAATTCCGACTTTAAAGTCTCTGTAAGTTCTATAAATAAGTTAATACCGCCCACAACAACTACCAACGCAACCACAAAAGTTATGATATAAGGCAGTGTGACATCATATTGTTTGAATTTTTCTTTCAAGAATGATCGTAACTTCCTAATTAAAAGGGTGATGTTTTTTATCATATGACACTTGTGTATATTGCTGTAATCTGAAATTCAGATGTTTTTATTATTAAAGTCGAGAATTTAATAATAAAAAATTAGATAAAACAGATGTAAACTAAAGATTATTGGAACAATTTAACAGGAGTTCCTATTTTCGTAAATCAATTTCTTTTAAGTTTTCTATTCTATTTCTCACCAAGAAATCATCAATAGTTTCAAAATGCTCTATGACCCTTTGCTCTTTAAATTCGAATACTTTTTGCGATAAACCTTGAAGAAAATCCCGGTCATGCGATACTAAAATCAAGGTGCCATCAAAATCTAGGAGTGCTTCTTTTAAAACGTCTTTTGATTTTAAATCCAGATGATTGGTAGGCTCATCCAGAATCAACAAATTGACGGGTTCCAACAATAGTTTTACCATGGCCAATCGTGTTTTTTCACCTCCTGAAAGCACGCTTACCTTTTTATCAATATCATCGCCCTTAAACATAAAACGCCCAAGGATATTCTTGATTTGGGTTCTGACATCGCCTTTAGCCACTTCATCAACGGTTTGGAAAATGGTCAAGCCTTCATCTAATAATGACGCCTGATTTTGTGCAAAATAGCCAACCTTCACATTATGACCCAAATGACACTTTCCTTCCACGTCAATTTCACCCATAATCGCTTTGATCATGGTGCTTTTGCCTTCACCATTTCGTCCTACAAAAGACACTTTCTCTCCTCTTGAAATAGACATGTTGGCCTCTTTAAAAACCACGTGATGCTCATATGATTTTGACAAATCCTTTACCGTTACGGGATAATCTCCTGAACGTTGCGCAGGTGGGAATCTCAACTTTAGAGCGGAAGTGTCAATATCATCAATTTCTATAGGTTCTAATTTTTCGAGCATGCGCTCTCTTGAATTAACTTGATTGGTTTTTGAGTAGGTGCCTTTAAAGCGCTCAATAAACGCCATGTTATCCGCTATAAATTTTTGCTGTTCTTGATGTGCCTTTATTTGATGTACACGTCTGTCTTCTCGCAATTGTAAGTAATGGGAATAATTGGCTTTATAATCATAAATGCGACCCATGGTAACCTCAATGGTTCTATTGGTAATGTTATCAATAAAAGCCTTGTCATGTGAAATAACCATAACGGCATTGGCCTTGTTGAGCAAAAAATCTTCAAGCCAAATTACTGATTCTATATCAATATGGTTGGTAGGCTCATCCAAGAGGATCAGATCTGGTTTTTGCAATAAGATTTTTGCCAACTCAATACGCATACGAAACCCACCACTAAATTCGCCAGTTTGACGGCTAAAATCATCGCGCTTAAAACCCAACCCACCCAAAGCCTTTTCAACTTCAGCATCATAATTGACATCTTCAAGAGCATAATACTTTTCACCCAAATCAGACACTTTCTGAATAAGTTGCATATAGTCGTCAGAGTCATAATCTGTTCGTGTTTCCAACGCTTTATTCAACTGTTCCATCTCATCACGCATCTCAAATACATGGGCAAAAGCTTTGGAAGCCTCTTCAAAAACCGTGCACTGGTCTTCAGTGAGCAAATGCTGCGGCAAATACGCAATAACGGCGTCTTTTGGAAAACGAACATGTCCTTTTGTGGCCCTTTGCTCACCAGCAATAATTTTCATCATTGTAGACTTTCCTGCGCCATTTTTTCCCATTAGGGCAATTTTGTCATTTTCATTAATGGTGAAGGACACCTCGCTAAATAAAGAAGTTCCACCAAACTCTACGGCTAAATTATCGACTGAAATCATAGGTTTATTTTTGAAGCTGCAAAACTATAATTAATTTCGATAATTGATATATATAAAACTCTTAAAAGGAGCGAATACAGTTCCATTTCAAAAACCGATTGTTAAGAATTCCCAAGAAAAAATTTGAGAAATTCCAATTGTCAGCCGCGTCTTTGCTGTAACTCATTTAAAGAAAATGCGTATGTTATCGGGATTTTCACATAGAAAATATAAAATCCTTACTATATTTATAGGACTATGAAGACACTTACCGAAAAATACATTGAAACACGCCAACGTACAGAAATGATTTGTAAGCATTTGCAAGTTGAGGATTACACGCCACAATCTGCTGTCTTTGCCAGTCCACCAAAGTGGCATATTGCACACATAACTTGGTTTTTTGAAGAAATGATCTTAAAAAAGTACGTACCAAAATACAAGGTGTTTGATACCAATTTCGGGTTTCTTTTCAATAGTTATTACAATAGTATAGGTGAGCGCATTGAAAGGCATAACAGAGGACTCTTGACGCGGCCCACTGTTGAAAGAGTGTATCAGTATAGAGCGTATGTTGATGATGCGATGATTAAATTATTGGGGTCAGTATCTGACAAAGAAATGACAACTTTGACCATTTTAGGAATTAACCACGAACAGCAGCATCAGGAATTGTTGATTACAGATATCAAACATACCTTAGCTTTAAACCCATTATACCCTCAACTGTATAAAAATAATCTCATAAATAGATACAATAAGAACGCTAATGGTTGGACAGAAATACCTGAAGGCACCTACCAAATTGGACATCAGTCTGATGACTTCTGTTTTGATAACGAGTTGGGTGTGCATCGTGTGTTCTTGGAGACTTTTGAAATCTCTAATAATTTAGTGACCTATGGGGAATTTATTGCCTTTATAAATGACGATGGGTATAAAAATCCAGAATATTGGTTGAGTGAAGGTTGGTCCTGGATCAATGATAATCATATATCAAACCCACTATATTGGAAAAATGTGAATGATACATGGCATCACTACACCTTTTCTGGTTTAGAAAGCATTGATGAAAACGCCATGTTAACCCATATTTCATTCTATGAAGCGGCAGCCTATGCTCAATGGAAAGGCTTGAGATTACCCACAGAATTTGAGTGGGAAGCAGCCTCATCAAAACTCCATTGGGGCACGCATTGGGAATGGACCAATAGTGCTTATTTGCCCTATCCAAAATTTAAGACGGCACAAGGTGCTGTTGGAGAATATAACGGTAAATTCATGATTAATCAAATGGTGCTGAGAGGCGCTTCCATAGCTACGGCACTAGGCCATAGCAGACCTACCTATAGAAATTTCTTCCATCCAGAATCGCAATGGCAATTTTCAGGAATCAGACTTGCTAAATAATATATGAACAACAACTTCCAAAGAGACATTGATCTTGGTCTCAGTGCACAGAATAAAACATTACCGTCTAAATATTTCTATGATGAAATTGGAGATGCACTTTTTGTAGAAATCATGAAAATGCCTGAATACTATCTTACCAAGGCAGAATTTGACATTTTCAAGAATAAAAGTCAGGAGCTGATCAAAGTTTTAAAGCTTAATCCTTCTACTTTTTTTGAATTGGTAGAATTGGGCGCAGGTGATGGCACAAAGACTAAACAACTATTAAAAGCGTTGGATGATCAGAACTATAACTTTGAATATATGCCTATTGATATTTCAAAAAATGCGCTCAAGCATTTAAAGGCATCCGTAAACGCTGAATTGCCAACGGTGAGGATCACCCCAAAACAAGGTGATTATTTTAATGTTTTGGCCGATTTAAAACAGTCAGAACACCCAATAGTAGTATTGTTTCTAGGTTCAAATATTGGAAATCTGCCAGATGAACGCGCCAAAGAATTTATTCAGAAGTTGAGTGATAATCTTAAAGTGGGTGATAGAGTGCTTTTGGGCGTCGATTTGATAAAATCAGAAAGCATCGTACTGCCGGCATACAATGATGCGCAAGGCATTACCAAGCGCTTTAACCTCAACCTGCTAACTCGAATCAACAAAGAGCTTGATGCTAACTTTGACCTTAATAGCTTTACCCACCAACCGGAATACATAGAACAAGAAGGGATAGCAAGAAGTTTTTTAGTAAGCACCAAAGATCAAACTGTTGCTATCAGAAGTTTAAATAAAACCTTCACCTTTGCCAAAAATGAAAAAATCCAAACGGAAACCAGTAGAAAATACAATGACTACATTATGAAAGGGATTTTGGGAGAATCGTCATTAAAAATCATCGACAGATTGACAGATTCCCAAAATCTATTTGCCGATTATATTTTGGAAAATGGTCATTAAAGATTTTATGTGTTGGTCTGTTCTGAAAGATTTAAGAGAATAAATGCTTTTACTTATTCTTCGCTTCAATCCATTTGCTCATGTATTTGGTAGACTGCAGCGCATGGTGTTGTAACATTTGTCCTGTAAAGTTTTTATGCCGATGTTCTTGAAGCTTCAAAACCGTATCATTTAAAGTATTAAAAAATAGATCATGAAAATTGGCCTTATCAAAACGGACGTTAAGGGTTTTGAATCCGTGTTGTTGTTTCTCTTTCCACAAAGATGCATTTTGATAAAGTAAAATCGCTTTTTTAGCAAATGATTCAGCGTCGTCCTCAACAAAGCCATTAGGTTCCAATGTCCCAAAAACACCTTCCGCAGCAATAGACGTCATCGCACAAGGTGTGCCATCCAACATAGCATCTATTAATTTTCCTTTAAGGCCAGCTCCAAAACGCAACGGTGCCAAACACACCTTGGCATTCGCCATAACCTCATGCACATCTTCAGCATAACCTTTGATTAAAAATCCGCTAGCTTCATGATGCAATTGAGTCACTTTTTGAGAGGCGTAAGCGCCATAAATGTGCAATCGGGCACTTGGGAGTTGTTGTTTGATTAAGGGCCAAATTGCTTCTTTCAAATATAGAACAGCATTATAATTGGGCTCGTGAAGAAAATTACCAATGGTGATAAAATCCTTTCGCTCATCAAAAGACGGTAAGTTTGAAATGGTTTCTTCAGAAATTTTATCTAGCTGAAAAGGCAAGTAAAACAGCAACTCTTCGGGAACGTTGAAAACGTTTTTCAACAAGGCCATCTCCACCTCAGAGATAATCAAAGACTGGTCACAACGATATATACTCGCAATCTCACGCTTTGAAAAATCATTAAAAAGATAGGACTGATCAAATTCAACCCCATCTTTAAAAGCCTGTTGTCGGCCTTTACGCAAGCAATGCAAATCTTCAGTATCAAGAACCCTCAAACTGCGCGGACAATGTTCAGCAACGCGCCATCCAAATTGTTCTTCCGTCATAAACCGATCAAAAAGTACCACATCAGGATTGACGCTTTTTACAAAATGATCAAAACTGGTATGGTTCATTTCAATAGTTGACTGCACAATTCCAATCTCAGAAAGATCAAAAGCCTTATCACTCTTGGCACAAGCACTTGCGAAAATAATTTCATAATACTCCTTTTGAAAGGCTTCAATAAGTTGCATCATCCTGCTTCCTGCAGCAGAACTTTTTGGCTCTGGCCAGACGTGGCCGATGATTAATAGTTTTTTGGTTACCACGAATTCACGAATTAACTAGTTGGATGGATGACTGATGAGTGATGACTGATGACCGATAACTGATGACTGCCGACTGCCGACTGCTGACTGCTGACTGCCGACTGCCAACTGCCGACTGCCAACTGCCGACTGCCGACTTAAAGCTATTGAGGTTTTGGCTCCAAACTATATTTTATTCTTACTTTTTTGCCCCAATCTGCTACTGCTGCTATTTGTTCATCTGTCAAGTTAGCTTCTGAGTGTGTATAGGTATAGGATTCAAGTGGCATTTCTCGTTTTTCAACCATCTCAATAAGTTCTTCAAATTTATGGTCTTTCTTTTTAGTGGAATAGCTGTCCCAAGCAGAAACATTAAACTCTTTCTTTCCTTCTTCAATATGATCTGCCAACCAATAATTTACAGGTGTTATTTTATCATACCATGGATAGCGCGTAACATCACTATGGCAATCAAAGCAAGTTTCCTTAAGAATATTAGCCACCTTTTTAGGTGGATTGGTTTCTTTCAAAAAAGGCTCAAAAGAGGCTATAGTACCTTCATTTGTTTCAGGACCAAAAAATTGTGCGACTATAAATACTAACAACATAACTAGCACTATGCTTTTAAAAATTTTCATTTTGATTAATTTTAGGTTCTAAAAATAATAAAAACAAGTGACTACAGTTCAACTTTACACCGAATTAAATGATGTAGACCACTCACGTGCCAACAGTTTAAAATAGGCAAGTTTGTTGTTATCTCAGCCTGAGTTGATTCCAGAATTATTGGATATTCACTTATGGTGGATGATAAATTATCGAGTAGAGCTGCGTGGGTTTTTGAATTCATGTGTGAGGAGAACCAACCCTCTATTTATTGGGACAAGATTTTACGTGTATTCATCCCGGATTGGTAATCATTTTAGAAAGGGAGTTTAATATGCAGAGTTCAGAGCGGCCTCCTATCCTGATGCTTTCTAAAGCTTCATAACCTGTTCCAGTTCATCATCAGAAATCACCAGCAGCTTACTTTTCACCAAGCGCGACATGAGTGTTTTCCAATTTGGATCTTTTTTAAAGATAGATGCCAAAATAGGTTTCGCTTTTTCATAGTCTTTATTGTTCAATAAATTAATGGCGTACCAATATTGCATTTCGAGATTATCAGGAAAGAGTTTTTGTGCATTCAAATACAGTTCTTCAGCTTTTTTTGAATCGCCAACTTCCATTGCCAAATCCCCTTTGTTCATATAATCATAAGCTTTATGAATCTTTACCAAACGTTCCAATTCAGCAATCGGAGTATTGCTATCTTCTACTCTTAAATCCATTATGGTATCTTCCCAATAATTTCCAGTGGCTTCACCTTTAACGATTAAAATTGCAGCGCTTTGCTTCCCTCTTATGTCTCCTTTTTCGGCTTGAGCCGCTTTTAAAGCAGCCAACATACGTTCACTAAGTGTGCCCTTTGTGGTTTCAAAAGCTGTTGCCATAACATCCCAAACAGTATTGTTGAGCATCATATTGGCTTGCACCGAAAAATTCTTGCCTTGTCTATGTCCAGCTTCCGCAATACATAGGCTTCCTGTATGTGTGGCCACTTCACCTTTTGCGTTTATAAAGGCCACCTGTCGATACATTTCTCCTGAATCATTGGCTAGCAGAGCGTCCAAGGCTTGTTGAGGAGACAGCCCTTGTTTCATTAGGTTCAAACCTTTTGGGCCATAGCTAGGATTGGTTAACGACTGTGTAGCCACAGCACCAACACCCGCTTCAGCTTTAATGACAACAAAACCAACATTAAACCAATGACTTTGTACTGCTGCTCCAATCTCTCCCGTAACGGAATCTCTCGCAACAATAGAATACGTATGTGTAAAAGGTTCTGATTTCTTATAGGATTGCGCCAATAAAGGTTGTACCAATAAGACTGCTATGATCACTACTAATTTGTACATGGTTTTAAAATTTAATCCCAAGATAGTGAATTTCAAATTCAAGCTTCTAACTTTCTTTCCTATCTTTGCAGCTTCTTTAAATTCAACAAAACAGCACAACCAATGTCATTATCATCTTTAAATGCCATCTCCCCTATTGATGGAAGATACAGAAACAAGATCAACAGTTTAGCTGATTATTTTTCAGAAGAGGCACTCATTAAATACCGCGTTCAAGTAGAAATCGAGTATTTTATTGCTTTATGCGAATTGCCATTGCCACAACTCAAAGATCTAAACGCTTCAAATTTTGAAAATTTAAGAGCCCTCTACACGGACTTTTCAACGGAAGATGCGCTTGCCATTAAAGACATTGAAAAAGTAACCAACCACGATGTAAAGGCTGTTGAATATTTCATCAAAGAGAAATTTGACAAGCTCAATCTGAACCCCTATAAAGAGTTTATCCACTTTGGATTGACCTCACAGGACATCAACAACACCGCTATTCCGCTAAGTATCAAAGAGGCGATGAATGATGTTTATGTTCCCGAATACACGAATGTTGTCAAAAAAATAAAAGCGCTATCTGAAGAATGGGCTGACATCCCTATGTTGGCGCGCACACATGGGCAACCTGCCTCTCCTACGCGCTTAGGAAAAGAAATTTTGGTTTTTGCAGTGCGTATGGAAGAGCAGTTCAATTTACTGAATGACATCCCTAGTGCGGCTAAATTTGGCGGTGCCACCGGAAATTTTAATGCCCATAAAGTGGCATATCCAAAGATTGATTGGAAAGCGTTCGGGACAGCCTTTGTCCAAGGAAGATTAGGCTTACACCACTCTTTCCCTACCACTCAAATTGAGCATTACGATCATATGGCCGCGTTATTTGATACCCTGAAACGGATCAATACCATCCTTATTGATTTGGATAGAGATATCTGGACCTACGTGTCTATGGATTACTTTAAGCAAAAAATAAAAGCTGGAGAGGTTGGCAGTAGCGCCATGCCCCATAAAGTTAATCCTATTGATTTTGAAAATAGTGAAGGTAATCTAGGAATGGCGAATGCCATTTTTGAACACTTGTCTGCAAAACTGCCTATATCTAGGTTACAGCGTGATTTAACAGACAGCACGGTATTGAGAAATGTGGGCGTACCTTTTGGACACACTCTTATTGGTTTCAAAAGCACCTTAAAAGGTTTGGATAAATTGGTATTGAATGCCCCTAAATTTAAAGAAGACCTTGAAAATAATTGGGCTGTGGTTGCAGAAGCTATCCAAACCATTTTAAGAAGGGAAGCCTATCCAAACCCATATGAAGCTTTGAAAGGCCTGACCAGGACCAACACAAAAATTGATCAAAGGTCCATTTCTGATTTTATTAATACCTTAGAAGTTCCTGATGCAATCAAAGAAGAACTTAAACAGATTACACCTAGCAACTACACAGGAATATAGTAGATGAACCAAACAGACTTTATAGGACGTGCACTTACAGGGATTATTTGTTTAGGTTTTCTGTGTGCCGCTATTTTTGATGTCCTCGATTATGTTATCGTCAAGATTTTACTTTTTGGAACGTTTGGCATTGTCCTGATCTACACAGCTGTCCAGTTATATAAAAACGAAAATCACCCAAAAACCTGAAGTTTATTGGGTGATTTTTAAGATTGAAAATGCCTGGTTTCAAATATGCATTGATTTACTCATTTAGAAAATGGATTCAACTAGTATACTAAACCAACCGCATTTGTTTAATAATCTCAAGGGCTTTTAAATTTTATTTAAAAAACTCCGTAAATTGATTGATCTGTGAATCGTCAATATTGGCTTTGTCCAGTGCGGAAGCTAAGGTCATTACTTTATTGGGGTTCATATCGTTTCCCAAAATCCTTACTATAGCAAAACCTTTAGTGTCGATAGTTCCAAATAAGATAAATTCTTCAACGTCATCTTCTTCTCCCAAAATTTTAATTATAAATTTACCTTCTTCGGGGTTGCCACCTCGCATTAGTTCTTCATACTTCGGATCGTCCAAAATGGTGTTCACCTTTGCCAATTCTTTTTCATAGTCCGTTATATTATCTGGCTTCATCTTATAAGCCAACATATTCAGTTTTTGAATGGATTTGTAAGCGTCCTCTTGGTCTGCCGTCAGTTGCGTTTTATCAAGATTCAACATACTTATCGGAATATCAATAGAAAGGAACTGCGCTCGTTCTTGGTTGTCAACATAGTACCGTTGCAATGATGGTCCTTGATCGCAACTGTGAAGTGTTACGACCAAGAGCATCACTACTGTTAGATTTTTGATTAATGATTTCATGATTATTGCTTTTTACCTTTACTTGCTTTCTCAAGATGCTGTCCACCAGGAACGTTCATTTTACTGGTGATTTTTGAAATCTCTCTCAAATCTACATCGCCAATAATAGAGACGACGATGGTTTCAATTTCTCTTTTCTCACCATTGATTTCAATGTTGGCGTCTTTGGTTAATTCTTTCAACCCATTGATGTACATCAGCAATTCTTTAACATGATTTTCATCACGTCCTTCTTTGACGTAAAACTTCACCGTTTGGTTACCGTCTTTAAAGCGCATCAATTCATCCAATTTTGAGCTGCCAATATATTTTTCTGCATCAGCGGCCAAACTTGACGATATACTCTTGTCTCCAGTACTCAATACTTTAATACTCTCAATTTTTTTCACCATATTTAAAAAGCCCTGAGCTTCCGGATCATCAAGATCAACGTCAATAGTGGCAATCATTTTAAACATCTTTTGACTGATCACTCCTGAGGTCACGCCTTTCATGGACTCATATTTATCAAAAAAGCTTTGTCCAAAAGACACCATTGGTGCAATCATAATAGCCAATAAAACGACTGTTTTCTTACTCGTGCTGCTCGCCTTGTGGAGATAGGTGCGAAGATTATTTAATTTTTTCATAATTTTTCTATTTTATCTGTTACTTGTTTTAATAATTTTGTTTGTTGTTTCGTTAAATTCTTTGAGGTGAATTAGGTTTTCAGCACCTTCATTTAATTTAGAAGACACCAAGTTTAAAGCACTTAAATTATCAGTACCCTCATTAAACTTTGAAGACACTAGGCTAAATACCGCCATGGTTTGGTTGTAGGCCATCAATTGTTCATGATTCAAATCGTCCAATGTTGTTTTTTGATTCATTTGATTCACTTGAAAATAGGCGCCCAACATAAGAACCGCTACCGCAGCAACAGAAATCCATTGATACACTTTTGTGCGTTTAGTTTGTAATGGAACGTGTTTGGTAAATTGTTCTTGTTTTGTATGCGACACATATTGAAACAATAGTTTATAAGATTCTAGATGTGCAGGAATATCGTCCTGTGCAAAATAGTCTCTAATCTGTGCTTCTTCAGCCAAGGTTGTTTCAGCATTGTCATACTTTTCTAAAAGTTGTTCTATATTATCTAAGGCCATAGCTATGTTTATTAGTCAATTTTTCTCTTATAGTTTTTCTTGCTCTTGAGAGGGCTACTCTCACTGCGGTTTCGTTCATTTCCAAAATCTTTGCAATCTCATCAAATTCATAATCTTCAATATCCCGGAGCTGCACAATTATTTTTTGTTGTTCTGGAAGCCCGTCCATAATTTTAGAAACCCAGTTGACACTGTCATTGTTTTCAACCTGTTTCTGTAAGGACACATTATGATCCTGATAATTACTATGGACAATTTTCAAGTTCTGTGCCTGTTTAGATTTCAATCGGTCCAAACACAAATTTTTGGTCATTGTCATTGAAAAAGCTTCTACATTTTTATACTCTTCAATCTTTTTTCTATTGTTCCATAACTTCAATAAAATCTCTTGTGTGGCGTCTTCAGCTTCCTCATTGGAAACTAAAAGGCGCTTTGCCAGTCTAAAGACTTTATCCTTCAAAGGCATTACCAATTTTACAAAATCAGTCTGTGTCATTATGGTTGGTTTTTAAACAAGTGAGTTAAACCTGTTTCTACACTTACGACGAAGCAAGTTCAGTTTTGTTACAAATAATTTTTATTTTACAATAATGTGAGTAAATTTAGCGTTCAATAAACCTCATTAGTATTATATACCAAAAGAAAACCTATGAAAATTTTAAAGATTGCCCTGATCGCACTTGTTGTATTTAGCCTCAATACCAGCTGTTCTAAAGATAAGGATGATGATCCAGTTGTTGTTGCTGTTATTGACAACGAGATTAATGATTTTGTTTGGAAAGCAATGAACATTTTTTATCTCTACAAGGAGCAAATTCCAAATTTAGCAGACGATCGATTCTCTTCCGATGAAGCCTACACTGCTTACCTAAACGGGTTCTCTGAGCCTGAAGAATTGTTTGAAAGTGTCATTTACCAAAGGGAGCTTGTTGACCGATTTAGTTTTATAACACCAGATTATATTGCTCTAGAACAACAGTTTCAAGGTGTTTTTAAAAGTAATGGTCTCGAATTTAATTTTTACAGACAACCTCAAAACCCAAATGCTGTTTTTGGGCTTATCCGTTTAGTTTTGAACGATAGCGAAGCAAGCGCTGCGGGTGTGAAACGCGGACAAATTTTCAATGCTATTGGTGGTGTGCCCATGACCGTAGAAAATTTTGGTGCGCTATTAAGCACTGATACTTATACGCTAAACTTTGCCACTTACAACACTAACGGCACTGCAGCTCCTGAGGATGATCGTATAGAATCTACCTCTGATAAAGCAACACTGACCAAAATCCCATATAATGAAAACCCAGTTTATATTTCTAAAGTTTTAGAAGTTAATGGAATTAAAATTGGATACTTAATGTATAATAGTTTTACAAGAACTTATGATTCACAATTGAATGATGCTTTTGGTCAATTTAAAACTGCAGGGGTACAACATTTGGTTTTAGATTTGAGATATAATGGTGGCGGTTCAGTCAACACAGCTTCTCTTTTAGGAAGTATGATTACAGGTCAGTTTAATGGTCAGGTTTTTTCTAAACTTGTTTACAATGAAAATTTACAGTCTGAAAACACCCTCTTTAATTTTAAAAACAATGCTTCTGAAGTTGGAGGAACCATCAATTCTTTAAATTTAGACAAGGTGTATGTTTTGACCACTGACAGAACAGCATCAGCAAGTGAGTTGATCATAAATAGTCTTTCTCCTTATATTGATGTCGTTCAAATTGGGGATAGAACTACTGGAAAATCACAAGCTTCAATAACCTTATATGATTCTCCCAACTTTTCTCGTCAAAATGCTAATCCAAACCACACCTATGCCCTGCAACCTTTAGTGGCTTTGTCAACAAATAAAAATGATGCGCCGGTTGATCCAACTGGTTTACAAAGTGCTGTAGAGCAATTTAGAATTAGAGAAAGTGTAAACAATCTAGGTGTTTTGGGCGAACCGTCAGAACCATTTTTGGCAAAGGCGATAGCTGACATTACTGGAAGTGGCCGTTCATTCCCTTCTGTAGACAGAAATCTTATTCCATTAAAAGATCGCGTTGATATTAAAATATTGGATAATGAAATGTATATCGATTTGGAAGATAACAGTCAGCTCTTTCAGAATTTGAAATAATACTTAACTTAAAAAACCGCTGAAAAGCGGTTTTTTTTGTCTAAACTTTGTAAATAGTTTGCCAATCTATATAATCGTAATCGGATTTTTGTGTTCATCAATCGCTACAAAAGTAAATTCTCCAGAAACGGCTTTCTCCCGAGACAAGGAGTACATTTCCTCGACATAAATATCCACACGCACCTTTAAACTGGTGGTGCCAATATAAGTTACCTTTCCTGAAAGTTCAGCAATAGTTCCTGCCGGAATTGGTTTTTTGAAATCTATTTTATCACTGCTAACAGTTACCATACGCTGCCTGCTAAAACGTGTGGCTGTAATAAAAGCCGTTTCATCCATCAATTGCATTGCTGTACCACCAAACAACGTGTCATAATGGTTGGTTGTATTAGGAAATACAGCTTTAAATATAGTGGTTTTTGAAAGTTCCTTGCGTTCTTCTAAGGTCATACCACGCGTCTTTCCAAGGCCATGAAATGTGTAGTTTCCTCATTGTACAATGGGAATATTTTCACCTCACATTTATAAGGATCACGATTCTTTTTATAATTGATGATAACTTCAGTAAAAGGCTCTATCCCTGATAACTTCTGTCTGATCCTGTCTTTTGTTTCTGATGAAGATTTTGGACCTTGTAAAAATCGAGGTGTTTTCCGTAAGGCTTCAGTTTTGGTGTATCCTGTCATTTCAGTAAAACCATCGTTTACCCAAATAATTTTCTGATCTAAATCAGTCACCAGGATCGCTTCAAATTCTTCATTTTTAAAAAGGTCGTTGATATTGGACGTCCAGTTTAGTTTTTGTCCTAAAGCCTCAACTTTCAAGATGTCTTGAGTTCTTTGAAATTCCTGTAATCTGGAGAAATAATGTGCATTATAAATATCCCAACTTAATAAGGGCATCAGTGAAAGATTAGAATTCATTTCATAATCAGCTGGATCCATATCATGTTCTTTCATCGATGAAAGATAAATATCAAGGCCCATCATTCCTGCTAGTTTCTTTGTCATGGCTTCATTATTTTTATGTTTTATTGCCTCCTCACTTCAATGAAGACTAGAAAGGAATTCTGCAAAGGTAATTTTAATTTTTGACAAATTCATATTGCATATTTTTTCCTTCAAGGATACAATTGGGCGGGTATCGCCACAGATGAAGCTATAAGCATTCCAGGACTTGTTTCTAAATTAAAAATTTTAATGCACAAACTGTAAACTATTAAAGCGATACCGATTTTGAATCTTTTTGAACTGAAGCCAATTTCAATTAAATAATCTTATTTTTGAAGTGAAAAATTAAGACTTTGAAAAAACTATCCCTTTTAGTACTGTTTTTAGTACTTCTCACCTGTAAAGAAGACAAGCGTTCAAACGCGCCACTACCGTCAACCCCTACTGAAAACGTTTCAATTTCTTACGCTGAAGGCTTTTCTATTCAGGACTATCAAGATTTTAAGGTGTTGGAGATCAAAAATCCTTGGCCCAAATCTGAACAGACTTTTCGCTATGCATTGATCAGTAAAGAAATGGCACCAAAAATCACTTTGAACAAAGACGATTTTGATGCGATTTTAATAACACCAATTGAAAAAATTGTGGTCACCTCTACCACTCACATTCCTGGTTTGGAACTATTGAATGTCCAAAATACCTTGGTAGGTTTTCCTGATACAGATTATGTGTCTTCTGAAAAAACAAGGGCTTTAATCGATAAGGGATTGGTTAGAGAATTGGGCAAAAACGAAAGCATCAATACAGAAGTGCTTTTAGAACTGCGACCAGAACTGGTGATAGGTTTTGGAATTGACGGCAATAACAAGACTTTTGAAAACATTCAAAAAGCGGGAATTCCGGTAATCTATAATGGCGATTGGGTTGAAAAATCTCCTTTAGCCAAAGCCGAATGGATTAAGTTTTTTGGCGTACTTTATAACAAGGAAAAAGAAGCCGATACTATTTTTAACACTATTGAAACCGATTATTTAGAAGCTAAAAAATTAGCTTCGGAAGTCACATCACGTCCCACGGTTTTAAGTGGTGCCATGCATAAAGATATTTGGTACTTGCCCAATGGTACAAGTCCGGAAGCGCAATTGCTAAAAGACGCCAATGTGGATTATTTATGGAGTGACACTACTGGAAGCGGAAGTTTGGCCTTGAATTTTGAGACGGTTCTTGACAAAGCAAAAGATGCTGACATTTGGATAAACCCTTCCTATTACAGCAGCCTTGAAGCCATTGAAAAAGCCAATACACATTATACTAAATTCAAAGCATTTGAGACCAAAAACGTCTATTCATTTGTGAATAAAGCAGGAGCCACAGGTGGTGTTCTCTACTATGAACTTGGTATGGCACGACCTGACCTGGTTTTAAAAGATTTAATCAAAATTTGTCATCCAGAACTCATAAAGGATTACGACACTTTCTTTTTTGAACGCTTAGAATAAAGGATTTAAATTAAGTGTATTCCTCTCCCGATAATTCCAACCTTGATAACAAAAAATGTAAAACTGATTGAGCACTAATTATAAATATTCATTTTTGTATATTGTCCATAGTGTTGGTCATCTGTTTTTTTGTGAATATCAGTTTAGGGTCTGTTTCAATCCCTACAAAAGAAATTTTCAAGAGTCTTATTGGCGGCATTGACAATGAATCTTGGGAATATATCATTCAAAATTATCGCTTACCAAAAGCGTTTACCGCCATTTTGGTGGGATCAGGATTAGGAATTTCTGGGCTACTCATGCAAACCTTATTCAGGAACCCCTTGGCTGGACCATTTGTGTTGGGGATTAGTTCTGGCGCAAGCTTAGGCGTGGCTTTGGTTATTTTGGGATCTGGAATTTTTGGGGGCGTATTTGCAAGTGTATTGGTATCGAAATGGAGCGTGGTTGTGGCTGCAAGTTTAGGAAGTTTCTTGGTGTTATTGGCGGTTATGATTGTGTCCTCAAAAGTAAGAGACACAATGGCTATTTTAATTATAGGTCTGATGTTTGGAAGTATTACCTCTGCCGTGGTGAGCGTTCTCTCTTATTTTAGTTCTGCGGAAGAGTTGCAACAGTATATATTTTGGGGCTTTGGTAGTTTGGGCAACTTATCTTGGCATGAACTTTTCATTTTCTTTTTAATTTATCTTGTAGGAATTTTGATGGCCATCGCCTCCATTAAAGGATTGAACACCTTATTACTAGGTGAGAACTATGCAAAAAGTTTAGGCCTTAAATTAAAACAAAGTAGATTAATCATCATCATCGCTACAAGCTTATTGGCAGGAACTATAACTGCTTTTGCTGGCCCGATTGCTTTTATAGGGTTGGCAATTCCGCACATGACACGCCAAATTTTTCATACCTCCAACCATAAAACCTTATTACCAGCGGTGTTTTTGTTTGGAGCTATAGTAATGCTCATTTGCGATTGTATTGCGCAATTGCCAACAAGCGATTACACCTTGCCTATTAATGCCATCACCTCATTGGTTGGAGCACCAGTGGTGATCTGGCTCTTGGTTAGAAAACGGAAGATGTTTTTTTAGAAATGTGACAAAATAGACAATAGACAATAGACAATAGACAATAGACAAAATTCGTGAAGTCGTGACAAAAGTAGAACAACATATCGTCCTTGAAACCAAAAATCTTTCCGTTGGGTATGCGTCCAAAAAAGAGGCCAATATTGTAGCGGGTTCTATAAATATCGCCTTACAAAAAGGGCAACTCGTCGGTTTGGTGGGTGCGAATGGTATTGGAAAATCGACTCTTTTGCGCACGTTGACCAATGTTCAAAAACCGCTTCAAGGGGAGATTTACATCAACTCTAAATCTATATTGGACTATACCTCTGTTGAATTAGCAAAACAATTGAGCCTTGTTTTAACAGAGCAGATTGCCTCAAAAAACCTTTCCGTTTTTGAGCTGGTGGCATTAGGCCGACAACCTTATACCAATTGGGTAGGTAACCTATCTCAAGAAGATCTTGTGGTTATTGAAAAGACGCTCCAACAAACCAATATTGATTTCCTTAGAGAGAAAAAATGTTTTGAGTTGAGTGATGGCCAACTTCAAAAAGTGATGATTGCAAGGGCTTTGGCTCAAGATACGGATTTGATTATTCTTGATGAACCAACCACGCATCTGGACATGTACCACAAAGCATACATTTTAAAATTGCTTCAAAAATTAGCCAAAGAAACGGGAAAGACCATTTTATTCTCTTCCCATGAAATTGACTTGGCCATTCAGTTATGTGATACCATGATTGTGATGAGCAAAAATGAGGTCGTTTCAGGGACACCATGCAAATTGATTTCCAAAGGCACTTTTAATACCCTATTTCCTGAAGATTTGATTGCGTTTGATGAAAAAACAGGGAGTTTTAGAGTTAGAAAGTAGTTGGCGTTCAACTGTAAACTCTTAATAAAACGCATGAAAGAAATAAGAGATGTCAACTCACTTAGGTTTGTAAAGGTTTTAACTAAGAATCCGTGAAAATCCGTGAAATCTGCGAAAAACCTCTTGTGTGATGCATTTTCTTACAATCGAAATAGCCATTACGCAAAGGTGCACAAAGAATACACAGAGAGCTCCTATCTAACTATTTCAAAAGGAATGGTTAAAAAAAAAGAGGTCAATACTATATAGTGAACTACACTTAACTTCGTATTTCATCCTTCCAACTTCAAGCTAAAAAATCTATCTTTGATTAAATCGAAATTATAAATGAACGACAGCATTATCCTCATCATTTCCATATTAATTTCTGGCGGAATTGGCGTCTATATTGGCATTACCCTTTCTAAACTTAAAAGTAAAGGCGAACAGAGCGCGCTGGAAGAACGTATTTTGAATATTCAGCAGCAGCTCCAAGATTCAAAGACACACTATGTTACAGAAGTTCAAAAAATAGAGAAAAAAAATGAAGCGCAGCTCATTAGTATGAGAGAGGCCTTCAATAAAATAGAAGAGGATCGTGAAAGCATCCGCGCTGAAAAAGAATTTCTCAACACTGAATTGACCCGTAAAAATTCGGACTTTGAAAATCTAGCTCTGAAAAATCAGGAACAAAAGGCAGAAGTTGAAAAATTACAGGAAAAATTTTCGAAGGAATTTGAAAATTTAGCCAACCGGATTCTTGATGAAAAATCGAGTAAGTTCACAACGCAGAATAAAGAAAACATTGATGCCATCTTAAAACCTTTGCAAGAAAAAATTCAACATTTTGAGAAACGCGTGGAAGAAACCAATAAGGAAGATATTACTAGAAGTGCTGATTTGCGGCGTCAGATTATTGGTTTAAAAGAGCTCAATGAACAGATGAGTAAAGAAACCTCCAATTTAACCAAAGCCCTAAAAGGCGATACCAAAATGCAGGGAAATTGGGGAGAATTGGTGTTGGAACGTGTTCTGGAACGCAGTGGTCTTCAAAAAGACAGTGAATATTTTATCCAACAAAGTTTTACCACGGAAGAAGGCAAACGGGTACTTCCAGATGTGGTTATTTCTTTACCTGGTGACAAAAAAATGATTGTAGATTCAAAAGTGTCATTGGTAGCTTACGAGCGCTACATCAATGAAGTCGATGAATCAGAACGCGCCACCCACTTAAAAAACCATCTGTTATCAGTTAGAAAACGCGTGAGTGAGTTGGGTGATAAAAATTACCATCAACTCTATGAGATGGAAAGTCCTGATTTTGTGCTGCTATTCATCCCCATCGAATCTGCTTTTGCCATTGCCTCTATGGAATATCCAGCGTTGTACAGTGATGCATTTGAGAAAAATATCATTATTGTCACCCCTACTACACTGCTTGCTGTGTTGAAAACGATTGATAGTATGTGGCAAAACGAAAAACAAAAGGCAAATGCTATAGAAATTGCCACACAGGCGGGGCGGTTGTATGACTCTTTCGTAAATTTAACTGAAGAATTGATCAAGGTTGGCAATCAATTAGGCACCGTTCAAAAATCATATGAAAGTGCGATGCTGAAATTGACAGGAAAAGGCAATTTGATCAAACGTGTAGAGAACCTAAAAACGCTTGGTGCAAAAGCCAGTAAACAACAAAACGAAAATCTTTTGAAACGTGCTATAGATGATGAATAATATGGAAGACGAAAAAAAATACAAAAAAGTAGATGACTCCAGAATCTTAATTTCAGAATTGATGCAACCGTCCAATTCTAATTTTAACGGAAAAATCCACGGGGGATATATTCTCAATTTAATGGATCAGATTGCTTTTGCATGTGCTTCAAAACATTCCCGAGCCTATTGTGTTACGGCTTCTGTAGATACGGTCGATTTTTTAAATCCGATTGAAATTGGTGAGTTGGTGACCATGAAAGCCTCTATTAATTATGTTGGCAACACCTCTATGGTGGTGGGCATTCGTGTGGAAGCTGAGAATATTAGAACTGGCGTAAAAAAGCATTGTAACTCTTCTTACTTTACGATGGTAGCCAAAGATGATGATGGAAATTCTGTTGAAGTGCCAGGATTGATCTTGAACGACAAACAGGAAATCAGACGCTTTTTGAAGTGTTTGAAACGTATTGAAATGAAGCAATTGCGACGAAAAGAATTCGAAGAAAGAGATTTTTCGCCAAATGATTACATGCATATTTTAGAAACTTATAAAGTTAAGGTGATGCTACCTTAATTTGTTTATCTCGTAAATAAGCAATATATTTGAATATCACTTAATAAAGTGATATTTATGTTTATCACTTAAATAGATGATAATATGATTTATCACGTTTGTAAGAGATCATCAAGAGTATCACTAAATTGGTTGCTATGACAAGTATATTGACAGGAGATATTATCAGATCAAGATCAATCAAAAATTCTGAGGAATGGCTTTCGATTTTAAAGGAAGCGTTGACAGCGTGCTCGCAGAACAAATCGCAATGGAACATCTATAGAGGCGACAGCTTTCAATTGGAGTCGTCAAACATTGCCGACAGTCTTAAAACTGCCATCTATATTAAAGCCTGTATAAAAACCATAAAAGGCTTGGATGTACGTATTGCCATAGGGATTGGCAAAAAAACGTTTAGCGGCAATAGTGTTGTGGAGTCTAACGGAGAGGCTTTTCAGTTTTCTGGTGAAACTTTAGAGCAGTTAAAAAAAGAAAAAGTCAACCTTAAAATAAAAACCACCGACGCGCAATTGGATCAAGACCTCAATTTGTACTTCAAATTAGCCTTGACCATTATGGATCATTGGACCTCTAATTCTGCCGAAATCGTAAAACTGTACATAGAGCAACCCCAGGCGCTCCAAGAAGAACTTGGCCAACGCTTGGGCATCAATCAAAATGCAGTGAGCAGCAGACAAAAACGCGCGCATTTGGACGTTATTATGCAATTGGAAAAACTTTACCAACAAAAAATAACACCCTTACAGGCATGATACTTATAAAACTCATACTCGCTCATCTTATTGGTGATTTCTTCCTGCAACCTACTTCTTGGGTCAAAGAAAAGGAGAAACGAAAACTGAGATCACCAAAACTTTATTTGCATGTACTCATCCATATAGCGCTACTCTTTATTATCCTTTGGGATCTCTCACAATGGCCAATCATACTCATCGTGGGCCTTTCCCATTTTGCTATTGACGCTTTAAAACTCATCCTTCAAAATAAAAAAACAAAGCGACTGTTGTTCTTTTTAGATCAATTATTCCATCTTTTAGTCATTGTAGCCGTCTATTGGATTTTTATAGCTAATGATGTCTCTTTAGGTAGCATCTTTACAGACAGCACTCTAATATTACTCACCGCTATCTTATTCTTAACGCTACCCGTATCTATTATCATGAAGTCCATCTTTTTAAAATGGAATATTTCAAAGCTTACAGAAGGTAATGAATCGCTTAAAGATGCGGGAAAGTACATTGGAATTTTAGAACGCATTTTGGTGTTTGTGTTTGTGATTTTAGATCATTGGGAAGCCGTTGGCTTTTTAATTACCGCAAAATCTGTATTTAGGTTTGGCGATTTAAAAGAATCAAAAGAGCGTAAGCTGACAGAATACATCTTAATTGGAACATTGATAAGTTTTGGGATTGCCATTTTAATTGGCCTACTCTATTTAATCGGCATCAGATAATGCCATAAAAAAACCATCAACGTAACGGTTGATGGCTTTCATAAGATTTATTTAAAAATTCAGTTTATTATAAAAACTGACGTTCCGATTCTTATTTACTCAAATACATTTTACGTCTAGAGTACAAATTGTAAAACTCATCATCCTTCAAATTATCAATAAACAAGATGCTTTCACCAGTACTTTTCATTTCTGGTCCCAGTTTTTTGTTCACATTAGGAAACTTGTTAAAAGAGAACACCGGCTGCTTAATCGCAAAACCTTCCAATTGTGGGTTGAAGTTAAAGTCGGTCACTTTATTCTCGCCCAGCATCACTTTTGTGGCATAGTTTACATAGGGCTCTTTATATGCCTTAGCAATGAAAGGTACGGTTCTGGATGCTCTTGGGTTAGCCTCAATGATGTACACAACATCATCCTTAATAGCAAATTGAACGTTGATCAGGCCTACAGTGTTTAAAGCCAGCGCAATTTTTTTAGTATGATCTTTTATCTGTTGCAGCACAAACTCACCCAAATTAAATGGTGGCAAGGTGGCATTACTATCACCAGAGTGAACACCACAAGGCTCAATATGCTCCATGATACCGATAATGTAAACATTTTCTCCATCACAAATAGCATCAGCTTCCGCCTCAATGGCACCATCCAAATAATGATCTAGCAGTAATTTATTGTTTGGCATTCTTCGCAATAAATTCACAACATGCTCCTCCAATTCGTTTTTATTGATCACGATTTTCATCCCTTGGCCGCCAAGTACATAAGAAGGGCGTACCAAAATAGGGAAACCAAGATGATCTGAAATTGCCAAGGCTTCATCTGCCGTGGTAGCAACATCAAACTCTGGATAAGGAATATTGTTTTCTTGCAATAATTTTGAGAAACTGCCTCTGTCTTCAGCTAAGTCGAGCGACTTATAAGTTGTTCCAATGATTTTAATGCCATAACGGTCTAACTTTTCTGCCAGTTTCAAAGCCGTTTGGCCACCTAACTGCACAATAACACCTTCTGGTTTTTCATGACGAATAATGTCGTAAATATGTTCCCAGAAAACAGGTTCAAAATACAACTTGTCAGAGATATCAAAATCTGTAGATACTGTTTCAGGGTTACAATTGATCATGATGGTTTCATAACCACATTCTGAAGCTGCCATAACTCCATGGACGCAGCAATAATCAAACTCAATACCCTGTCCAATTCGGTTAGGCCCTGAGCCTAAAACAATAATCTTTTTCTTGTCAGACACCACACTCTCATTGGCTGATGTGCGGGTGCCGTCTGGAGACTCCATGTCGTTTTCAAAAGTAGAGTAATAATACGGTGTTTGTGCTTTGAACTCAGCAGCACACGTATCTACCAATTTATAAACACGCTTGACATTGAGTTCATCACGTTTTTTATAGACTTGACTTTCCAAACAATTCAACATATGTGCTATTTGTCTGTCGCCATAGCCTTTCTGCTTCGCTTCAAGCAATAAATCGCGCTCTATAGTATCAATGGTAAAGGTTGAAATTTCTTTTTGAAGGTGGTATAATTCTTCATATTGCTTTAAGAACCACATATCAATCTTTGTAATTTCATGGATGCGACTCAACGGAATTCCCATTTGAATGGCGTCATAAATCACAAACACACGGTCCCAACTGGCATGTGTCAGCTTATCTATAACCTGATCATAGTCTTTATAACCTTTCCCATCAGCTCCTAGTCCGTTACGTTTAATTTCCAAAGATTGCGTTGCCTTATGGAGTGCCTCTTGAAAGGAGCGCCCAATGGCCATCACTTCACCTACCGATTTCATTTGCAGACCCAAAGTTCGATCAGCACCTTCAAATTTATCAAAATTCCAACGTGGGATTTTTACGACCACATAATCTAAAGTTGGTTCGAATAATGCCGAAGTAGATTTTGTTATTTGATTGCTCAATTCGTTCAAATTATAACCAATGGCCAATTTTGCAGCAATTTTTGCGATAGGATATCCTGTAGCCTTACTCGCCAAGGCAGAAGAACGGGATACACGCGGATTGATCTCAATGGCAATAATATCTTCATTTTTATCAGGGCTCACCGCAAACTGAACATTACAACCTCCGGCAAAATCACCAATACTGCGCATCATATGGATAGCCATGTCACGCATGCGCTGGTAGGTAGTGTCAGACAATGTCATTGCAGGTGCCACAGTAATAGAATCTCCCGTATGGATGCCCATTGGGTCCATATTTTCAATAGCACAAATAATAACAACGTTGTCATTTCTATCGCGCAAGAGCTCCAATTCATACTCCTTCCATCCGATCATAGCTTTGTCGATCATCACCTCATGGATAGGAGAAACTTCTAAACCACGGGTCAGCATTTCATCAAATTGACCTTCTGTATGCACAAATGAAGCACCTTCTCCACCAAGTGTGAAGGAAGCTCTAATCACCAAAGGAAAACCAAACTCCTGAGCAATTTCTTTACCTTCCAAATAGGATGTTGCGGTGGCTTGAGGGGCCATCGGAATACCGATTTTGAGCATCAACTCCCTAAACTCTTCCCTATCTTCAGTAATATTTATGGCATTGATATCAACACCAATAAGTTTTACACCAAAATCATCCCAGATGCCTTTTTCATCTGCCTGAATACATAAATTCAGTGCTGTTTGCCCCCCCATTGTTGGTAAAACAGCATCAATTTGTGGATGTTCTTTCAAGATTTTAATAATTGATTTTGTAGTGAGCGGCAATAAATAAACATGATCAGCCATAGTTGGATCTGTCATGATGGTTGCCGGATTTGAATTGATGAGTATGGTTTCTATGCCATCTTCACGAAGTGAGCGTAAGGCTTGGGTGCCAGCATAATCAAACTCGCAAGCTTGTCCGATAACGATTGGTCCTGAGCCAATAATAAGTACAGAATTGATGTTTTTGTTTTTAGGCATTATGATGGATTTTGTGTTGCAAAAATAAATAGGATTTGGGTACAAAAAAAGGCGCTACACCTAAGTAACACCTTTAAATATCAACAATTGTTAATCATTATTTTTTATGTCTTGTTTCTGAAGATACAGATAGTTTCTTTCTTCCTTTTGCTCTTCTACGTGCAAGAACCTTTCTACCATTAGCGGAAGCCATTCTTTCTCTAAAACCGTGTTTGTTTTTTCTCTTTCTTTTCGATGGTTGAAACGTTCTTTTACTCATTGTCTTATATCTTTAAAATAATCTTATATAGTCTAAAATATTGTCTGGATTCTCTCCCCAAAACTGCGGGCAAATATACAAAGACTTTTTACTCTGGCAAATCTAATTTTAAAAAATTTTTATGAAATTTTGATCTTACTGTTTGATGTCCAAAATAGGGATAAAGAATATAAGCAAGACTTGACTTATAAGCTAAAATATGAATGTCAACTTAAAAAAAATTAGTTTCTTTGTTAATTTTTAAAAAGACACATCAATACGATTTATGAAAGCATGTACTTTTTTGCTTGTTATTTTATGATGGTGCCAACAGGTAACCAAAAACAAGCATTGACGCCAATTCAACAACAGGGCTGCTCACAACTATAACCGTTGAAGGTGTTTATTATGGAGACACCAAAATACGTGCGGCAAACATGACCATACCCAATAAAATAACATCTACAATTACTTATAAACCATTAAATTAATCATGTACAATAAAAATATAAAACTCGTAATTACTGCTTTAATATTGGCTTTTGCCGTTTATCAATTCACTGAAAATAATATTGGTAATGGCATCATGCTTATTTTGTTGTCCACTAATTTTTGTGTTTCTTTATTTTAAAAACGAATTTATCCTTTTGGCATTTTTAAGATTAAGAAAACAAGATTTTCCTGGTGCAAAGCGCTGGTTAGACAAAATCAAAAATCCTTCTAGTGCTTTGGTTAAAAAACAAGAAGGCTATTACAATTATCTTCACGGCATCATGGTGTCTCAGACCAATATGAATGAATCCGAAAAATATTTTAAAAAGGCCTTAACATTTGGGCTGGCAATGGATCATGATATGGCTATGGCAAAACTAAATCTTGCCGGAATCGCATTTAGCAAACGTCGTCCTCAGGAGGCTAAATTATTGTTGAACGAAGCTCAAAAATTAGATAAACGCAACATGTTGGCCGATCAGATTAAGATGATGAAAGACAGCATGAAAAAAGCGCAGATGCCTAACCAACATTACGGCGGAAACAGGCAAGGAAGAAGACGCTAGATATTGATTTGTGAAACTGATTAACCTATTAATGCATAAACATCAATAGGTTTTTTTTGCACCATTTTGGACATCCAAGAAATAACAAGACGCCACTTAGAAGATTAGAGCAATGGTGCCCAAAGTCTGCAATAAGATTCTTTGAATTTTTCGATTCTAGGTCTGTTCATCCATCGTTCTTGATCAATGAGCTCACTGTCTTCTAAATCTTCAAAAAAGTGCGATTTAAGCTCCAGACTTTTATCTGTATTGTAGATAATCGCATTGATTTCAAAGTTGATATTGAAACTCCTATAATCTATATTGGTGGTCCCCACGGTACAAAACACATCATCAATAACTATTGTTTTGGCATGGATAAACCCTTTGCGATATCTATAGATTTTAATATTAGCCTCCAATAAACACTCGATATAGGAGTTGGTAGCGTGTTTTGCTGTCCAGGAATCAGATTCTTTAGGAATAAGTAGCCTAACATCTACGCCACTTTTTGAAGCCACTTGCAACGCTGTAATGATTTGATCATTAGGGATGAAATAAGGCGTTGTCAAAAACACATAGTTCTCTGAAGTGACAATGGCCGTAAAAATAACCTCCATGATATTGGCCCAATCTGTATCTGGACCACTTGCCGCAATTTGCATAGCGACACTCTCTTTGCAATCTTCCTTCGGGAAAAAGCTCTCCTCAATCTTAATATTACGGCCGGACACAAACTCCCAATTCATTAAGAAATGGATCTGTAAGGACTTTACAGATTCGCCAACAATTCGCAAATGGGTATCTCTCCAATAATGGGGGGTGCCCTCATAATTGACGTAAGTATCTGAAACATTAATGCCACCAATATATCCTATTTGCCCATCAATGACCACAATCTTACGGTGATTTCTGTAGTTCATCTTACCGGTGAATCCAGGAAATAGAACAGGCATAAACGGATGCCATTCCACACCACTCTCCTCCATCCTATTCTTATTTTTTCTTGAAACGCTGCTGCCTACATCGTCTATGCTCAGTCTTACTTTGACACCTTCCTTGGCTTTATCACATAAAATGTCAATAATTTTCGTTCCTATTTTATCATCACGGAGAATATAGTACTCCATATGAATGTGCATTGTGGCTTTTTTCAAATCCTCTAAAAGGATCTTAAACTTATGTTCTCCATTTTTAATGATTTTGACATCATTAAACGTCGTCAAAGGTGCGTTTGGACTGCTGTGGAGCAGCTTTACAAGTTTGATTTTCTCATTGAGAAGATCGTGTTCTAAATCGGTGATTTCCTGTTTATCAGGCTTAAGGCGTTTACTGACATCAGCAATCAATTTTTGATTGAGAATATGTTTTCTGTTGAAGATTTTATTTTTTCGGTATTCCTGACCAAAGAGGTAGTAGACAACAAGTCCGAAAAATGGAAAAAAAACCAAAACGATAATATAGGATATCGTTTTGGTTGGATTCAAATTTTTGGTAAGCACTGTAAATGCTGCTAAAATGACTAAAAGATAATTAACAGTTATAACAATAACCCATATATTATTGGAAATGAAGTCACCCATTAAGGTTTGGAATAATATCCCTTTTCAGGAATCTCAATCATATATTGTTTTCTTGATCGATTATTTAAATGCGCTTCTCTCAACCATGGATTATGAATTTTAAGAATTTTGTAGTTGATACCATATTCTTTGGAAAAGGCAGCAAAATTAGTCACCTCTTTATCCACCATAACAGTGAATGTTGGAATATTTTTATAAAGATCAGCATCTTGAAAGTTAAACCCATACGTTTTTGGATTCTTTAAAATTTCTTTCAAAGCTACAATCCTGAATATATAACGCCCGGTCTCCTCTCCTAATAACAAATCGTAGTAGTCACTGACATCTTGCTCTTTTAAGCGTCTTGACATTCCAGTATTTCCAGCATTATAAGCCGCCGCCGCCAAGGTCCATGAGCCTAAACTATTTTTTGATTGTAATAAATATTTGCAGGCCACTTCTGTAGCTTTTTCCAAGTGGTAACGTTCATCCACATTTTCATTGACTTCTAAGCCATTTTCCTTTCCTGTTTCTGGCATAATTTGCCAAACACCTCTTGCTCCCGCTGGAGATACGGCGTTTGTCAACCCACTTTCAATAACTGCCAAATACTTAAAGTCATCTGGGATGCCATGCTTTTTCAAAATAGGTTCAATAATTGGGAAGTATTTTTTGGCGCGCTTAAACATCAATAGACCATTAGATTGCCAATAGGTGTTCACTAAAAGCTCCTTATCCATACGTTCGTAAACATCAGGATCTGATAACGGCACCTTTTCTCCTGCAAAATTTAAATCATCAGGTAATTTAAGAGCGTATACATTATAATCATTGATCATTATTTCTTCTGGCTCCACGTCCTTATCTGCAGGTTTTTGTACCGCAAATATGAACAATCCTGAAATGCTGACCAGCCCCACGATGGCTAGTAAATTCTTAATAGTTTTCATTTTCTGAATTTTTTATAAATGTAAAAAAATAATTGAATAGTATTCAATTTGATCCTGCTATTAAAGCTGGGAGGTTTTTATTAAACCACTTGTATTTTGTAACGATCATAATATGTGTGCCTCCTTTTACCACAACACAGTTTCCTTGACAGGAATTGGTGAAAATGGCATCATTATCCCCGTGAATATAAATGGTATCAGCAATAGGTTTTTCTTGGTCCCAAAGCAACATTTCTTTCAATGCCCAATCCAGATAGCGTTTATCATTTACGGCAAGATAGGTTTTGTAAAGATCGATGCGTTTGGCAATGGTATCATTGAAAGCGTATTTTTTAAGAACGTCTAAATTGGAAAGCAATTGTGTGGGCGCAAACTTATAAGCCTTCATAAACTTAGCAACCTTCATCCGTTTAGGAAGTTCATGACGAGATTTGATACTGCTTACCACAATGAGTTTCCTGACCTTCATATGTTTACTCATTTCCTGTACCAATACCCCACCAAATGACACGCCCAAAAGCACTGGATTTTCATGTGTAATCTTTTCGATCATCCGTTTTGCATAGTGCTCGAAACTTTCATTGGTTTCTGGGATCATCCATTCCAACCAGTAGATTTTAAATTGATCTTCAGGCAACCTGATGCGTTCAAAAATTGTCGGCTTTGCGGCCATTCCTGGCATGAGATATATTGGTATAATATCTTGTTCCATTTGCTATTTTCAAATTATGACTAAAAACATTAATGCCCTTATAACACAGCAAAATCATGAGTTTCTATAGCGGCCGTAAAGGTTTATTTCCTAAGTATTTAACAGTCCATAAACCGAATGCTATAGTAATTTTTCGTAAATTTGTCGCACAAAGCTATATAAAAATGTAGTCACCGCACCCTTCCAACCGTTGAAATAAATTAAATATATTAATATGATTGATGCAGCAGAATTAGTTGACAATGACTTCTTACGTCAATTTGAGCTTAAAGTTGAAGACGACATGGCTAAAATTGAGTATTCACTCCAAGATCGTAAGATTTTCTTAACTAAATTGGTAATCCCTGAAGGCATTACCTCTGAAGAATTTGAGAATGATTTTTTAACCTTAGTGTTTGAAAATATCTCTGAACGTAACATTAGTGTTGTTCCTACCAGTCCTGAAATAGCTAAGTTTATAAGGAGAAACAGAAAGTATAAAAAGATGCTTCCTGTGGGAATCAGAATATAATTTTTGATTGACTAAAAAAATATCCAAAGCTAACTTTGGATAATTTTTTATGTTTAGTGTGGCTTATTTTTTCTCATAAACCAACGTCAAGTCCTTTTTAGCTATAATTTCTGTTAGTGCTTCATTATAAACTTTAATAGCACCTTCATACACTACGGTCAACTTTGTTCCCGTCACCACTGCAACCACTCCATTAAAGCCAATACTTTGATCATTGACTTGATTGTATTCAGTTGCAAAACCAATAGCACCCTCGGCACAGGTTTCTGTTATCATATAAACATCAGAAGTGCCATCCTTCAAGCGGACTTTAAGTTCAGGGTTGAACGTATCATTGGAAGTCACCAGCCCATTTGTATCAAACCTCAAAATCTCATTAACTTCACAAGTCGTTTCATCCAAAAGATTAGTGCTAAATGTGGCATCATTATTTAAGTTGAAAGGAATCTCAATGGACCATGCTGTTAATTTCCAGTTCCCGATAATTGGGTTTTTGACATCGTCCTTTGAACAGGCTGAACAGACAAAAAAACAAACAGAAAGAAAAAGCAGGCACAATGATTTTTTCATTAATAATCTTAGTTAGATAAGGAACAACCTCAAAATTATAGATAACGTATCGTCTTCTAAAAAAAATAGGTCAAATAGCCAAAAAGTCAGATGAAAAA
The DNA here is from genome assembly GCF_001678675.1 of Gelidibacter algens. Taxonomy (GTDB): domain Bacteria; phylum Bacteroidota; class Bacteroidia; order Flavobacteriales; family Flavobacteriaceae; genus Gelidibacter; species Gelidibacter algens. Next base: position 6,916 of record NZ_LZRN01000034.1, on the reverse strand, counting down.
CAGATTATAATTCATTATATGTAATTTAGCGCAGTAATACACCTACAAATTCAAATCTCACAATACCATCATCATCAATTTTAGTAAGTTCAATGTCATGCAACGTATTCACCAAATCTGGATTCCATGGTGTTTTTACTTTGACGTAGTTCTCAGTAAATCCATGAATATAGCCAGCCTTATTTTCACTTTCAAACAAAACAGTCCGCGTACTTCCCAATTGGCTTTCATAAAATGCACGACGTTTTTTAGCAGAGAGTCCTCTCAACATTTTACTGCGTTTTGCCCTAACCTTTTTTGGCACCACACCTTCCATAACTGCAGCTTCAGTATGATCACGCTCAGAATAGGTAAAGACATGCAAATAGGAAATATCAAGCGCGTTTAAGAAGTTATAGGTTTCTAAAAAATGAACATCGGTCTCTGAAGGGAAACCAACAATAACGTCCACACCAATGCAGGCATGCGGCATGACTTCTTTTATTTTTGAAACACGATCTATATAAAGTTCTTTCATATAACGACGTTTCATTTTTTTGAGAATGTCGTTACTGCCACTCTGTAATGGAATATGGAAATGAGGCACAAATGCTCTCGATCTTGAAACTAGGTCAATTGTCTCATTTTTGAGCAAGTTGGGCTCTATGGATGAGATGCGCAAGCGTTCAATACCTTCTACTTTATCCAATTCTGTAACCAGATCCAAAAAGGTGTGTTCGTGCTTCTTATTGCCGAATTCTCCTTTGCCATAATCGCCAATATTGACCCCCGTCAACACAATTTCTTTGATGTTTTGAGCGGCAATTTCTTTTGCATTATTAATCACGCTTTCCATCGTGTCACTACGCGAAATACCACGGGCCAATGGAATCGTACAATAAGTACATTTATAATCGCAACCGTCCTGAACCTTTAAAAATGCACGAGTTCTATCACCAATGGAATAACTCCCTACATAAAAATCAGCGTCTTCAATCTCACAAGAATGCACTTCACCTGTACCTCTATTACGCACAGGATTATTGATCAACTCATTAATATAGCTAGTCAAATTGAATTTCTCTGTAGCACCAAGTACCAAGTCAACACCATTTACATCCGCCAATTCTTGAGGCTTCAATTGTGCATAACAGCCAACAGCGGCCACAAAAGCATCTGGATTGACCTTTTGTGCTTGTTTTACGATAGATTTAAAGCGCTTATCAGCATTATCTGTAACAGAGCAGGTGTTTATCACATAAATGTCTGCTACTTCATTAAACTCTACACGATCAAAACCTTCATTGGTAAAACTTCTGGCAATGGTGGAAGTCTCTGAAAAATTCAGTTTACAACCTAAGGTATAAAATGCTACTTTCTTTTTCATAATACAGTCTTCATTTCCTAAAAACAGCAGCTTATTTTAAAGAAAATCAGCAGCAATTTTATAAGTAAAATTGATTTTTACTTTGTTATTGGAATGGGAAGGGCAAAGTTACGTAAATGTTTGAAAATACTACCAATATCGGGTACTACTGAGAAGAATTTATAATTTTAAGAGCACTAAAAAGAAGTGTGAACCAAAATTTAGTAGTTTGGAATTTAAATCTTAATCTCTTCTAAACTTTTTACTGATCTCAAAAATGTGTTCCAAGATTGCTTTGTCTATCTCTGTAAACTCCAATTGACGTCTGGACATCACAACCGCTGTTGCTTCAAATGCTTTTTTAGTCAAATATGTTGTAAATCCTCCAGGTCCTCCCCAACTAAAGCTAGGTATGAAATTACGCGGAAAACCGCTTCCAAAGATATTGGCACTCACGCCCACGACCGTACCCGTGTTGAACATAGTATTGATGCCGCATTTACTATGATCGGCCATCATAAGTCCACAAAACTGCAGCCCGGTACGCGCAAAACTTTCAGTAGTATACTCCCAAATCCTTACCTCGGCATAATTATTTTTGAGATTGGAATTGTTGGTATCTGCACCCAAATTGCACCATTCTCCAATAACGGAGTTGCCCAAATACCCTTCGTGCCCCTTATTGCTATAAGCAAAAAGTACGGAATTGGTGACCTCACCTCCTATCTTACAATATGGTCCAACGGTGGTGGGTCCATAAATCTTAGCACCCATTTTGACTACCGAATGCTCACAAATAGCAAAAGGTCCTCTAATCATAGCACCTTCCATAACTTCGGCATCTTTACCAATATAAATTGGGCCATTGCTGGCATTAAGCGTCGCAAATTCTAAAATTGCGTCCTCCTCCAAGAAAATGTTATGGGCTGCTATGATATTGTTGCTGGACGGAATGGGCTGTGACGTCCTTCCTTTTGTAACTAAATCAAAATCTTCTTGAATCGCCTCTCCATTTTTCGTGAAAATATCCCAAGTGTGTTCTAATTTAAGGGCATTCCCGTGATATTCAATCGCTTCAAAAGCATTAAAATCGATATCTTTTTGGGCGTCTTTAGTAAAAAATGCAATGACATCTTCATCTTTAAAAATAGCTTGGTTCTCTCCCAAATTCATTACAAGTTCTACCAATTCAATAGTAGGCAAATAGGACGCATTGATCATGACATTCTCGTCCATTTCTACCATTGGGAACTTTTCAGAAAGATAATCTTCAGTAATGGTTGTGGTGGTGCAACCCAGATGAATTTCCCATTTTTCACGAATGGTTAAAATTCCAATTCTAATATCGGCAACCGGTCGCGTATAGGTGAAGGGGAGAAGATTATTTCTAGAGGGACCGTCGAAAAGAATGTAGTTCATACTGAAGTTAGAAGTTACAAGTTAATAGCTAGAAGGTTTCTCCTAACTATAACTCAAATTATCGATCCAAAAATAAGTTATTTCTAGAAAACAAAAAAAGCCTTCAGACAATTCTGAAGGCTTTCAATATCTTGGACACTAAATTATTTATTAAATTTAGCGTATTTATTTTTAAATTTATCAATACGACCAGCCGTATCTACCAACTTCGATTTACCAGTATAAAACGGGTGAGATGATCTTGAAATCTCCATCTTTACAAGTGGATACTCAACACCGTCAACGTCAATCGTTTCATTTGTATCTGCTGTAGATTTTGTTAAAAACACGTCTTCATTGGACATATCTTTAAATGCTACTAGTCTATAATTTTCTGGATGTATACCTTTTTTCATCTCTAAATACTTTAATAACGTTCAATTTTTAGAAGTGCAAATTTAAGTATTTTTTCCATTTGTGCAATACATTTGGTTTTATTTTTCTCATTTAATTGTAAGTCAAAAGTTTTATCGAATATGCAGTGCTCAAATTAATAATTATAAAGGACGAATTTTCGATGTCTTTAAAATGAGATTCACACTTATGTCTTAATAAATTGTAACGTTTTCCTATATTTGCTTACTAACTAACAAATAAACTAATTAAACCAACTATTATGGAAACACAAAAACTTGCCCCAGGCAAATTTGCAATTAATTATGGCGTGATTTTAGGCCTTGTTATGGTCGTCATCAGTGTCATCGCCTATGTGACAGGGTTAGCTTTGGAGGGTGCGCAATGGCCTACAGCAATCTACTATATTATTTTTCCTGTTGTCATATTTTATGCTATTTCTCAGTACAAAAAACGAAATGCCAGCCTTCTGACCTTAAGTGAAGCACTTAAAGTTGGTGTATTAATTGGTGTTATAAGTGCTATTGTTTTCGTAATTTATTCTTTAATATTTAATTACATCATTGATCCAGATTTTGTGAACCAAATGAAGGATGTCGCTAGGGACAATATGCTTGAACAAAATCCTGATATGACCCAAGAGATGGTAGATCAGGGAATGAAGTTTGTTGAAATGTTTACAAACCCTGCGATTATGGGTGCTTTTTGGATTGCACTCAGTGCTCTTTTTGGTCTCATTTATGCTCTTATTGGCGGTTTAATAATGAAAAAAGAAACAAAATTGAGCTAAATTAATTTCGCTACTTTTTTAAACATCACCTATTGAACTCACTTAGATGAATATATCAGTAGTCATACCACTACTCAACGAACAGGAATCGTTAACTGAATTATATGATTGGATTGCAAAGGTTATGCAATCCAATCATTTTTCTTATGAAATCATCTTTATTGATGATGGCAGTACCGATGATTCATGGAATGTGATTCAACAGTTATCCCAAAAGGATAGCAATGTCAAAGGAATTCGTTTTTTACGGAATTTTGGTAAATCCCAAGCGCTTCACGCAGGATTTGACAAAGCAAAAGGTGAGGTGGTCATTACCATGGATGCGGACTTACAGGACAATCCAGAAGAAATCCCGGAACTCTATCAAATGATTGCCAATGAGCATTATGACTTGGTATCAGGATGGAAGAAAAAGCGCTATGATTCTGTGATTTCAAAAAATTTACCTTCCAAATTATTCAATTGGGCAGCACGCCAAACCTCTGGGGTAAAATTGAATGATTTTAACTGCGGACTCAAAGCTTACAATCTTGATGTGGTCAAAAATATAGATGTCAATGGTGAAATGCACCGTTACATTCCTGTGTTGGCCAAAAATGCAGGGTTCTCAAATATTGGTGAAAAAGTTGTGCTCCATCAAGCTCGAAAATATGGGACTACAAAATATGGTATAAACCGGTTTATTCACGGATTTCTGGATTTATTGACCATTTGGTTTATTTCGCGTTTTGCAAGGCGGCCAATGCATCTCTTTGGTGCGCTGGGTGTGATCATGTTATTTATTGGGTTCGGATTTACGCTTTATCTCGGTATTGACAAACTCTTTTTAAACACTTCAGGGCGCCTTATAACGGCACGCCCACAATTTTATATTGCCCTATCTACCATGATTATCGGAACTCAGTTTTTTATTGCTGGTTTTTTGGGTGAAATTATTTTACGTAACAAAGAAGACAAAAAACGGTACCTCATCAATGATGAAGTGAACTTCTAATCCATCAAATTAATAGCCCATATCAAGTTAACAGTTGTCGAATTGTTTATTTTTGTACTATAACTCATAACCACAACGCCATGATTCACATTGAACCAAAAATTTTAGAACGCATCAATGCTTGGTTAACCCCAACCTTTGACGAGGAGACCCAAAATAAGATTAAGGACAGTATCGCTTTTCAACCTAAAGAAATCCAGGAAGCATTTTATAAGGATCTAGAATTTGGTACCGGTGGCATGCGCGGTATTATGGGCGTTGGCACCAACCGTATCAACAAATATACTTTGGGAAGAAATACTCAAGGCTTGAGCAATTACTTGCACGAGCAATTTCCAAATGAAACGCCTAAAGTGGTGATAGCTTATGATTGTCGCCATAATAGCAAGTCCTTGGCTAAAGTGGTCGCTGATGTCTTTTCAGCAAATGACATTGAGGTCTTTTTATTTGAAGACTTACGCACCACGCCAGAACTATCATTTTCAGTAAGATACTTGGACTGCCATTGTGGTATTGTATTAACTGCCTCCCATAATCCTCCAGAATACAATGGTTATAAGGTGTATTGGCAAGATGGTGGACAATTGGTACCGCCTCAGGATGCAGAAATTGTGGAGAAAATAAACAGTTTGGATTATTCTGAAATCAAATTTGAAGCTAAAGATAAGTTCATCACTATGATTGCTAAAGAAGTGGATGAGGCATTTATTAACGCATCAGTTAAAAACGGAAACTTTACAAGTCAGGAAGCCAAAGACAACTTGACCGTTGTGTTCACCTCACTTCATGGCACTTCTATTACAACGGTTCCTGAAACACTAAAACGTGCAGGTTATAAAAACGTCCATCTCGTTAAAGAACAGGAGGTTCCAAATGGCGATTTCCCAACCGTAAAATCGCCCAATCCTGAAGAACCGGAAGCCTTAAAGATGGCTTTGGAACTTGCGGAAAAAGTTAACGCTGATATCGTAATTGGTACCGATCCTGATTGCGACCGATTAGGTGTTGCCGTTAGAAATTTGAAAGGTGAAATGGTCATCCTCAATGGCAACCAAGCTATGGTGGTCATGACTGACTTCCTTTTGAAACAATGGAAAAAACAAGGTAAGATTGATGGCAATGAGTTTGTAGGCTCAACTATTGTTTCTACACCCATGGTGGAAGTCTTGACAAAATCATACAATGTTGCATATAAAGAGGGTTTGACCGGATTTAAATGGATTGCCAAGATGATCAAGGATTTTCCTGAGCTCGACTTTATTGGTGGTGGCGAAGAAAGCTTTGGTTTTATGGTGGGCGATTTTGTGCGTGATAAAGATGCAGTGACCTCTACCCTACTGGCCTGCGAAATTGCTGCTCAGGCAAAAACTGATGGCAGTTCCTTCTTTGAGACTTTACTACAATTATATGTGGCTCATGGTCTTTACAAGGAACATTTGGTGTCGATCACAAAGAAAGGGATGGACGGCGCTCAAGAAATCAAAAAAATGATGGTTGACGCCAGAGAGAACCCCTTAAAGGAAATCAACGGTTCTAAAGTGACTCGCATTGAGGATTACCAACTTTCAAAAGCTAAAAACTTTATTAACAATACAGAAGAGGAGATCAGTATCCCAAAATCAAACGTCATTATTTATTATACCGAAGATGGTAGTAAAATAGCACTGAGACCAAGCGGTACAGAGCCTAAAATAAAATTTTATATGAGTGTTAATGCACCGTTATCCTCTATTGACCAATTTTCAAATGTGGATGCCCAACTGCAGCATAAAATTAACGCCATCGTAAAAGACATGAACCTTATCTAAATGGAGTATTTAAAAAAGTTTTACCGGTTTCTTATTCCGTATAAAAAATGGGCCTATCTCAATATCTTTTTCAACATCCTCTATGCACTTTTTAGCACCTTATCTTTTGTTGCTCTAATTCCTGTTTTTAAAGTTCATTTTTAATTGAAAAACGTGAGGTTAGTTTC
>NZ_LZRN01000033.1 GCF_001678675.1 Gelidibacter algens | reverse complement strand
AACGTTTATGTGTATGGACCGTTGCGTGTCTCACACACGAACCAATCCAAATATAGACAAACTTTGGGTTAATCCGATAATATTCCAAATAAAGCACAAACCCAGCAATGGTCTATACACGGTGTTAGCACACGGTTTATTCTTTCTTCGCTATTATTTTTCTCAAGACAGAATAAAGTCCGACATAATTTTGTTTAGAAATCCAGGTTAAAAATTGCCTCTTAAATTCCGCTGCCATTTTTCGCAATGAGTTTTAAAATAAACTTTTTTCAGATTTGGTAGGGAAGGGCAAAGTTTCGGTTTCGCACTTAAAAAACCAAAAAAAATTTCGGTTCCTTTTCGCGGTTTTTTCAGTTAGATTTGATTTCCGCGTATATCTAAAATAAAATTTTGCCCAAACTTTGGTCAAGCACAGGTTTTTCAAGTGATGCGACTTATTATTGGAAGGCCAAGAAATAAAATTGTTCACACGAGTGATAATTTCGCCGTTTTGGTTTTTCCGTATCTATTTCAATTTCGGTATGGTTTTTCAGTTTCAGCTCTTTAAAAATCAAAAAATTTTCTCGTTTATCTGTGTTATCTTGAGCAGACAACTGTGTGCTAACGTTTATGTATATGAGCTGTGGCGTGTTAAAGCACGAACCTCTCCAAATATAAACTAATTTTGGATATCCATAAATTTTCCAAATACGCATAGACCAAGCCATAGCTTATATACGGTGTTGTAAAACGTACTTTTATCAGACTTCAATTGAAATATTTACTTTTCCGCCAAGACCTTTTTCTACGATGTCAAATAATGTTTTTAAAGTCAGATTACTGCCATTATTTTCCACGCGCGAAATGTAAGTCCGCTTTTTGTCAATCAGTTCGCCAAGTTGTTCTTGAGTCAGATTTTTTTCTACTCGTGCATTTCGTAAGAGTAAACCGATTTTGAATGATTCAAAGTCTCTGTCAAGTTCATCTCTGCGTTCAGTTCCTTTTTTTCCGTAAACAGTGTTCTTTATTTCTTTCCAACTTTTAGTTTCCATTGCCTTTGTTTTTTTCTTCGTAATACTCTTTCATTAATCGGACTGCTTTATCGATTTCTTTTTGTGGTGTTTTCTGGGTCTTTTTAGTAAATCCGTTCAAGAGTATAACTAATTTACCTTTATCGAAGAAGCAAAACACTCGCCAAATATTAGAACCTAATTTTATTCGAGCTTCAAATAATCCTTTCTGGGTTTTCATTGGTGCCAAATATGTTTTCGGCACGTGCTGATAGGTTTCGATAATTTCAATGACCTTAAATATTTTGTCCTGAACCTTTTTCGGTTGAGCAAGCAAAAACTCCTCGAAATAATTTTTGTATTGTATTACTTGCCTAACTTTTTCCATTCGGACAAAGGTAACTTAAAAGTTACTATTTTCAAAATTCCCAATGTTTATTTTCAAGTTCGAGAGTTTCTTTGGGTATGTTTTACAACTTGTATATACAAGCACCAAACATACTAATTACCATCCAATCCGGAGGGATAGGCGTACCTTTTGGTGCTTATTTCACCGAATATAAATCATATATCCATATCATCAAACGGATTTTTTATGTTTTTTAAACTGTGCGTACTGACGTGTGTATAAATCATGGTGGTTTTAGGGCTGTTGTGTCCTAAAATATCTTGAATATATCTGATGTCTGTGCCATTTTCCAATAAATGCGTAGCGTAACTGTGCCTTAACGTGTGCAGTGTAACATGCTTTTTAATCACTGTACTTCTTACGGCCGTACGCAATACCTTTCGGCAGCTTTCTTGAGAATATACTTGGCCAGCAATTCCTTCAAATAGGTAAACCTTTGGTTTGTAGAGTTTATAATAGTGACGCAGTAACACTAAAGTTCTCTCACTTAATGGCACATATCTGTCCTTGGCGCCCTTGGCGTGTTTAATGTGTATAAAACCGCGTCTGCCGTCTATCGCGTCCATTTTTAAGGCCAGTGCCTCACCAATTCGCATCCCACAGGCGTAAACTAAACTCAACATGGTTTTGTGCTTGACGTTTTTGACATTGGTAAGTAATTGTTTCACTTCTTCTAGAGACAGGACTTCTGGCAGTCGTTTGTCTTTGTTTGGTCGTTCAATATGACTGATATCCAGATGGATGTTGCTGTGATGGCTATAAAATAGTTTGAGAGCACTTATAATTTGGTTTTGAAACGTTCTACCATACCCATTACCCAAAATATAATTTTGATTAAATTCCTCAATATCAATTTTTGTGATTGCAAGGATGTCTTTTGCAGTATAGTATCTGAAAAATATGGACAATAAGCCTACATAGTTTTCTATGGTGCTCTGGCTATAGCGTTTTTGGAGCATATAGTTATTAAAGCTGCTCAGAGCATCAAGATGCACTTTTTTGAGGGTTCCCAACGGTCCTGACTTTTTAGCGGGAGCTGTGCTTAACGGAACAAGTGCAGGTGCTTGCAGGGCACTATAATCTACAAAATGGTGCCGCTTGCGCAAGTAGGCATATATTCTTTTCTTATTGTCAGCAGTGTGTTTTAGGTAAAATGTGTTGTGGGTTTTACTCCAATTTACCCCCTCAAATGCAGTGATATAATGTTTTAAATCTTCATTGAATGCAAAGTCTATGGCAATTTGAGAAGTGTTTTTGTGGACAAGCGAAGAGAGGGTTATAGTGGCCATATCAAAAGTTTTTAATATCACTTTAAATATAGTATAATTCTTTGATAGTATCTCACATTCAGTGTGTTACTAATATTTATGAGGTTCGTATTTGTAATATAGAATGCAATCTATGTTTTTTAGAATGGGCGTGATTGCATTGGATCTGGTGAAAATTTAAGTTTTAGACCAAGTTTAGCGAACTAGTCGGAGCTTGGGCCATTTAGTCAACTGAAGAAATTTAATTACTAATTGTTATCTTTTTAAGCGCCTTGCATATTCAGTCTTTTTAGTGGTTCTAAGACCAATTTGATCCAGAATGTTTGATGATAAAATCACACACTTGAATGTGTCAACATAACTGTGATTGTCTTCTATGTCACAACCCATCGAGATCTGCATAAGATTGCCCAAATAGTTTATACTTTTACGTTGTTATTTGACAATGAATGTAACGCAGATGTATAACTTGCCCCATGGCCATAGGAAGGATTGCGTTCCCCATCTTAAGCAAAGGCCTCTAATACTGCGGTCTTAAAGTTTTTAGTTGTAATAGGATCGTTGTTAAAACTTTTAAACCAACTTTTCTTTAAAGAACGCAATGGTACGTGTCCACGCTAATTCGGCTGCATCTTTATCATAACGTGGCGTTGTATTATTGTGAAAGCCATGGTTAACACCATCATAAAAATGAACGGTATAGGCTACATTATTAGCCTTGAGCGCAGTTTCATAATCAGACCATCCTTCATTGACGCGAGTGTCCAGTCCTGCATAATGTATTAAAAGTGGTGCTTTTATTTGTGCTGTTTCTTCGGCTGAAGGTTGTCCGCCATAAAAAGGAATTGCTGCCATCAGATCAGGCACTTTTACAGCCATCATATTGGAAATCCAACCCCCAAAACAAAAACCAACAACGCCTATGTTACCATTACAATCTGGATGTGCTTTTAAATAGCGGTAGGCAGCAATAAAATCTTCAAGCATTTCATTACGATCACGCTTTTTTTGTAATTCTCTACCTTCATCATCGTTTCCTGGGTAACCGCCCAATGGGGTGAGCGCATCTGGAGCCAGACTTATAAATCCATCTAAAGCCGTTCGTCTACCAACATCTTCTATATAAGGGTTGAGCCCTCTGTTTTCATGAACTACAATAACTCCTGGCAATTTACCACTTGCGTCAGTTGGTTTTGAAAGTAATCCTTTTATTGAACCGCCACCCTGAGGAGAATCATAGGTGATATATTCTGAATCTAATCTTGGATGGTCTGCAGGCACCGTAATTGTGTCGATATAATTGGGAGACATAAAACTCATTAGCGATCCAATGGTAATACCACCAACGGCATAAAGCGATAGTTTTTCAACAAACTGGCGCCGCCCAATTTTATCATGCGCATAATCGTCATAAAGTTCAAAAACTTCCTGACTGATATCTTCTTTTTTGAGTGTTTTCATAATTCATTTTTTTCTTAACAAATTAAGAGATTAAAACACGCGCGCCAAAAATGCTTTTATACTTTCCTGATTCGCGCGGATCAATTCATTTCTAGCATTCTCAATATCTGATGGTTTTTTGTCTTGTGAGAGTTTGAACTTGCCTTCCCAATGCTCAATGTCAATCTCAAAACCTCTAACATAGCTTATAAATTGTGCCATTCTCGGATTGTCAGGTTCTAACGTGTAACGGTGTGCTGGGGCTTCCAAAAAGGAAGTCATGTCAATCATGGATGCTTTGATCACTTCAGGATCTGTAATTTCTTTGACCTTTCCGGTAATATGGACCATCACGTAATTCCAGGTCGGGAGTTGTGTGGTGCTATAAATACTGGGGGAAATATAACACTGCGGACCAGAAAATATAACGGTAACCTCGTTATTGTCTTTCAGCACTTCCGCCTGCGGATTGAATTTATCTAAATGTCCAATCAATTTTCCTTCAGAATAAATTAAAGGCAGATGGGAGATTAGCGGCTTGGTCTCCTTTACAGAAACAAGCATGGCTAAAGGATAGGTTTTAATTACGTCAATCATGTGTTCACGATTGTTGTCTTGATGTTGCTGCGGTGGGTAATGTGTCATAGTTGTAATACTGTCGAAATCAGGAATGCTATTAATTTAATTAAAACCTCTGTTAATGTTGCCTTTAGCTAGTATGGAAAACGGTGCCGAAATTTCGGAATCGCCTTGTTGATTTATGAAATTTTATGATATTAGAAGGTAGAAGCTAGAAGCTAGAAACTAGAACCTTCAAACGCCAAACTGTCTCAAATGATGATCCAAATGCTTGTATTGCATTTTGCCCCATTGGTCAGTACTGAATTTACCGAAAACAGGATGTTTAGGCCAATGCATATTTAAAGCTTTATTGTGGAAGTCATCAATGGTCAGTTTTAGTTGATTTCTTTGGGTTTCAAAAACTTGTGGATCAGTGACTTTAAAATCCTTGGTCGTGGCGATGTTCTCTGGCCAAGGTTTGTCATTGTACATGACCGGTTTGTAAAGCTTAAAAATCATTTTTTTTAGCAAGCCCACTTTTTCCGTCAGTTCCATTTTTCCGTTGGCAACCAGAAGCGGCAATTGGCAATGTCTAACCATTTGTGCCACGTCCATTTTTCCCCAGCTAGGCTTAGAGTTTTCCGTCAGGCTATCCACACGTCTCAAAACCTCCTGATGTACCTTTTGATCAAATAAAGTCTGCATACTATCGCAATTAGTTAATTGGTTCTGAAATTTACAATTTTTATCTTTTCTTTGATGATTATTACCTATTTTTTGTAACGAAAATGAAGTCCGTCTCCTTTTATCATTAACTTTATAACCACTTAAAATCTATGTGGCGCTTATGTCAGAAAAACACCCGTCGTTTTCCATAAAAAACTGGTCCCACCTTGACCAACCTCGCGAGAAATTAAGAGATAAAGGAAAATCTGCCTTGAGTGATGCTGAATTGTTGGCCATCCTAATAGGTTCTGGAAGTAGAAATGAAAGTGCTGTAGAACTGTGCAAACGCATTTTAGCAAGTACCAATAATAATTTAAATGCCCTAGGTAAATTATCACTCAAACAGTTAATGGAATTTAAGGGGATTGGTGAAGCCAAAGCACTTACTATTATAGCAGCATTAGAGTTGGGAAGAAGACGCAGGGGAGAAGAAGCCCTACAGTTATATAAAATAGAGTCCAGCCAATCAGTTTTTGAATTGATGCAACCTGTTATTGGTGAACTGCCGCACGAAGAATTTTGGATCATCTATTTAAACAATTCCAATAAAGTACTTCAAAAAATTCAACTGAGCAAAGGTGGGATTACGGGCACCTTGGTTGACGTGCGTTTGGCTCTCAAAACAGCAATAGAACTTGGTGCAGTTGGTATTATTTTGGCACATAACCATCCATCAGGAACGCTAAAACCTAGTGAAGCCGATAAACAAATCACACAAAAATTAAAAATTGCAGGAAACAGTTTGGACGTTAAAGTTTTGGACCATTTGATCATTACCGAAAATGCTTTTTATAGCTTTGCTGATGAAGGTATATTATAATTCAAAATTAAGATCCAATAATCAAGCACCAAATTCCAATCTTTTGGCTATTGATAAAGTGTCCGGATTTTATCAATCATTTTTCCCATATACAAATACATCAGTAAAGTGATTGATTTGGAATTTGGAATTTTTAAATTTGGAATTTACGACTGTTAATGTTACTAGTTTACACACATAAAATAACCCCCAGATTAATATATGCCTTTAAGCATATCAGTCTGCGTATATTAAATGTTCCCGTGAGTTTCACAACCACTGTGGAAGATTTTATAGCGCATGACAGTATGAAAATTTCATATGCCAAACAACCTTTGAGCAATGAATTGTTCGTTAGGAGCAATGAGCTGTTATTTGAGCAAGGTTTGTCTGATTTGGACATCAATGTGCAAGATTGGGGCAGTACCAAATGTTTCTTTTCAACCTCTGAAAAAAGCAGTTTGCCATTTGATATTTTTGCCGCCACGTTTTATTTGTTAAGCAGATATGAAGAATATTTACCGCATGTAAATGATGCCTATGGCCGATTTTTGGCAACGGAAAGTTTGGCGTTCAATAAAGGGTTTCTTCACCAACCTGTAGTAGATATTTGGGCCTATAAATTTAAAGAAATCCTGCAAGCACAGTTTCCTAATTTTGAATTCCCGGTTAGAACTTATAATATTCAGCCAGTGATTGATGTGCCAATGGCCTTTTATTTCAAAGATAAAGGTCTCATGAGAACTATTGGCGGTACTCTCAACGATTTGTTCAGTTTACAAATAAAACGTCTTTACCAACGGTATCAATCTTTGGCTGGTGTGAAAAGAGATCCTTATGATACGTTCAAATGGATTGTGACCAAGCAGAAGAAAACCTCCACTAAATTCATCGTGTTTTTCTTGATAGGCGAATATTCAACGTATGACAAGAATATCAATATCAATAAAAAGAAATTTGTCTCGCTCATAAAATCTGTTGGCGATTATTGCAAAATTGGATTAAAAGTGTCGTATTTGGCATTGGAAGATTTTAGCATGCTCAAGAAGGAGAAGTTAAAAATGGAAGCGACTACCAATTATCCGCTAGAAGCCTCCAGAAATTCGTTTTCTAAATTGAACCTGCCAGAAACTTACCGCAATCTGATAGAGTTGGAGATCAAACAAGATTTTACAATGGGCTACATCAACCATATGGGGTTTAGAGCGGGAACCTGTACACCATTTCAATTTTATGATCTGGACTTTGAAGTGCAAACGCCGTTACAAATTAATCCGTTCCATTGTGTAGATTATGCGTTGTTGAAAAGACAATCATTATTGGATAAAAAGGAAGATTTGCAACGCTTAATAGAATCTGTAAAAGGAGTAAATGGCACGTTTACTCCCGTATTTCATAATTATGCATTTAGCAACTTAGACCGTTGGAAAGGTTTTAAGGAGTTATTTCAACAAGTATTAGACTCAGTAGATGAAAAATAAAGCAATACAACACGTTTTTTTTGATTTAGATCATACCCTTTGGGATTTTGATAAGAACTCAGCATTGACTTTTGATAAGATTTTCAAATTGCATAAGGTTGGGGTCAATTTAGATTCTTTTTTAAAGGTTTATGAACCGGTTAATCTCCAATACTGGAAACGCTACAGAAATGAAGAGATTGATAAAATAGAATTGCGTTATGGGCGACTCCGTGACACTTTTGATGAGATAAATTTTAGTGTGGAAGATGGATTGATCCACAATCTTTCCACTGATTATATTGAACATTTATCCAGTTTTAGCCACCTTTTTGAAGGCACACTCGATGTATTGCAGTACTTGCAACCAAAATATCAATTGCACATTATCACCAATGGTTTTGAGGAAGCGCAGTTGAAGAAGATGGATTCTTCTGCAATTACCTCATTTTTTAAAACCATTACCAATGCAGAGGTAGCAGGCGTCAAGAAACCCAATCCTATCATTTTTGACTATGCCCTGAAAATAGCAAAGGCAGAACCCAATGAGAGCATTATGATAGGCGATAATTATGAAGCTGACATTCTTGGCGCACTAAACGTAGGCTATGATGCCATATTTTTCAATTATAGAAATGACGAGACAGAACCTCATATCAAACAAATCAAACACTTGTCGCAACTCAAACAGTACCTCTAAACATGAGTAGGTTTTTAAGTCTCAAAATTTTATCTTTAACTCAATAAATAATAATAATAATAATAATAATAATAATAAATTCAATGAAATCCATTCTCGCTATAGTTGCCTTTTTAATGTTGTTCAACATTAATGGGTTTGCCCAACAAAATATCAATGCTTACAAATATGTCATTGTACCCAACACGTTTAATTTTTTAAATGAACCTGATCAATACCAAATTAACTCTCTGACCAAGTTTCTATTTAAAAAGTACGGATTTACTGCACTTATGGCAGATGAGGAATATCCTCAAGACTTGACCAACAACCGTTGTTTGGCCTTATTTGCTGATGTAGAAAAACTCAAAGCATTTTTAAATACCAAATTACAAGTCCATTTAAGGGATTGTAATAATAAAATAGTGATCTCTTCAGAGGTTGGAGAATCAAGAGAAAAGGATTACGATAAGGTCTATAATTTGGCTTTGCGTGAGGCCTTCAACAGTTTTGATAAATTAAATTACACGTATCAACCCAATGAGGAAATTGTCTTTAAGGGCAATAAGACAACTACAGAAACGGTTGAAAACAACGACGCAAAAGAAGAAATTCAACGCTTGCAAAGGGAAGTAGAAGAACTCAAAGCAAAACGAGTGCGAGAAGAAATAGCGCTGAGAGCATCTGAAAAAAATAAAACACTTCAAGACATCCAACCAGAAGTCAAGCAAGAGGTAAAGAAAGTTCTAAAAACAGAAGCAAAATCTGATGAAACGCTTCAAACGTTATTCGCTAATCCGGTTGAAAACGGTTACACTATTTCAGATGCCTCTTCTAAAGTTTTGTATCATTTGGTGTTTTCCGGTAAAGAAGATGTGTTTATTGTTAAAGGTCAGGACGCTATTCTTTATAAAATGAACAACACATGGATTGTGGCAAAAGCCAATGACGCAGGCGTGTCCATGAAAACCCTTAATGTAAAGTTCAACTAATTTAATACCCGTATTTAGACTTCCATCGTTGCCTCAAAAACTCACGCTGAGACTGTTCCCTTGCATTGTTTCCAGGATTGTAAAGTGTTGTATTCTTGATGGCATCAGGAAGGAATTCTTGCGGGGCAAAATTGTTTTCGTAGCTATGGGCATATTGGTAATTGTCGCCATAACCTAGTTCTTTCATCAGTTTGGTTGGTGCATTTCTGACCGATAAAGGCACCGATAAATCACCTGTTTCCCTCACCAATTGTTGTGCTTTGCCGATGGCTTCATAAGCGGCATTGCTTTTTGCGGAAGTTGCCAGGTAAGTTGCACATTGGCTTAAAATAATGCGAGATTCTGGATGCCCAATCACGGATACAGCCTGAAACGTGGTGTTGGCCATCACTAAAGCGGTCGGGTTGGCATTGCCAATATCTTCACTGGCCAAAATCAATAACCGGCGGGCAATAAATTTAACATCTTCGCCACCTTCAATCATCCGGGCCAACCAATACACAGCCGCATTAGGATCACTGCCCCTAATTGATTTAATAAATGCTGATATAATATCATAATGCTGCTCCCCAGTTTTGTCATAACGCACCGTATTGCTTTGTACTTTTTGAAGCACGCCTTCATTGGTGATCACAATCTTATCATTTTCATCGTAAGAAGAAATAATGAGTTCAAAAATATTCAGGAGTTTACGGGCATCGCCGCCTGAGAGCCGCAATAAAGCTTCCGTTTCCTTGAGCTCTATGTGGCGTGTAGACAGAATTTCATCTTCAGTTAGGGCACGCTGCAATAAGGCCTCCAAATCTTTTTTGTCAAAAGAATTCAGCACATATACTTGAGCTCGGGAGAGTAGGGCAGGAATGACTTCAAAACTTGGGTTTTCAGTCGTGGCGCCAATGAGGGTGACCCAACCTTTTTCAACAGCTTCCAGCAACGAATCTTGCTGAGATTTGCTAAACCTATGAATTTCATCAATAAACAACAGCGGATTTTTAGCCGTGAACAAACCACCACTGTGTTTAGCCTTGTCAATAACTTCCCTGATATCTTTTACGCCAGAATTGATGGCACTCAGTTTATAGAATGGACGGTTCGATTCGTTTGCAATAATATTCGCCAAGGTCGTTTTTCCGGTTCCTGGAGGGCCCCAAAAAATCATGGAAGGAATCACGCCCTGTTTGATATGCTGCGTCAAAACCCCTTGATCACCAATCAAATGGGACTGGCTTAAATAATCTTTTAAGTATTTAGGACGTAAACGTTCGGCTAATGGTGCATTCATAATGCAAAATTACATGAATTCCTGTGAAATAATTTATTCACGAATACAAAATTGTAAATTAAGAATTTATGAGTAAAACAGAAACCCAACCGCGAAATTTCCACATAGATCTATTTTCAAACATTTTTCATTTTTACCTGCCCTTTGGGGAGGTCGGAATTGATTTTTTTCAATTCTGGGTGGGGCAAAAGTCGTGCTTTCGTAGCTCAATATTTTTGTTTATTTAAAAAAAAAGAGGGATTTCAAACAAACCGCTCCATCACGCATGCAGAAACGGGACAATTTTACATATTTGCAATTAATGGTAACTAATTTGATAAGAAACCTCTAAATTTAGGCATGAGCAATCAACAACATTTCAGGTATTCAACAGGCGTTGTGGCGTACCCCATCTTTTTTTTGATGCTCATTTGGGTGGTGTTCTGGCTACAGGTCCGGTTTTTTCCCGTCATCAAAACTTGGGGGATTATCCCAGATACATTGGTCGGTCTGCGTGGGGTAGTTTTAAGTCCGTTCATTCATGGAGATATTGAACACATTTACCACAACAGTGTTCCGTTAGTGGTGCTCAGCATGGCGTTGTTCTATTTTTATAGACCAATCGCGTGGAAAGTGTTGGTGTATGGTATTTTGTTATCAGGCTTGATCACCTGGTTTATCGGTAGGCCAGCAAACCATATTGGCGCCAGTGGCTTAATTTACGTATTGGTTAGTTTTATTTTTTTTAAAGGGATTTTTGCCAAACATTTTCGATTGATAGCATTATCCCTCATTATTATTTTTCTATACGGAAGCATGATCTGGTATGTCTTTCCTATTAAGGAAGGCATGTCTTGGGAAGGGCATTTGGGCGGACTCATCACGGGCTTTGTGTTTGCTATTATCTTTAGAAAGGCAATTGCCAAACCAGAGCGTTACCTTTGGCAAGAGCCACATTACAATGAAGATGATGACCCATTTTTAAGACATTTTGATGAACATGGAAACTTCATTGAGAATTTAGAACCTGAAGATGAAATTGAAATTGAAGTTGAAGATGAATTTGAAGATGAAGTTGAAGATGAACTTAAAGATGAAAATGACATAAAAGATGAAGTCCAAAAGAACACACCTAAATACAATTATATTTACAAGGAGAATCCTAAGAGTTAATTAAGAATTTTTGGGTACTTGTTCTTCGGGAAATTACAATTCTAAAAAAACTAGAATGAAGAGAATTCCTTAGGCATCATTCAAGATTAATCTTCAAATTCAACATCTGCTATCTCTGAGAAAAATAAGTCTTCGATTTTAAGTTAAATAGGTCGCAGACCTTAAAAATTAAACATGGAATTTTTACTTTTCTAGCATCTAGCATCTAGCATCTAGCATCTAGCATCTAGCATCTAGCATCTAGCATCTAGCATCTAGCATCTAGCATCTAACATCTAGCATCTAACATCTAACATCTAACATCTAGCATCTAACATCTCAAACCGACATCCTCTGTCTAACCGCTTCATACAAAAACGCACCACAAGCTACAGAAACATTCAAGGATTCAATCTCACCTAAAATTGGTAATTTGGCCTTGTCATCTACCACTTTCAAAATGGACGGATTGATGCCTTTCCCTTCAGACCCCATAATAATGGCGCAAGGCTCAGTAAAGGAAACATCGTAAAGATTTTGATCGGTTTTTTCAGTAGCAGCAATCACTTTAATGCCTGAAGCTTGCATATAAAAAACGGCATCCTTAATATGGTCCACTTTACAGATCGGGATTTTAAAAATGGCCCCAGCACTTGTTTTGATGGTATCTCCATTAACCGGAGCACCACCTTTTTTCTGAATTATAATTCCTGAAACACCAGTACATTCAGCAGTTCTAATGATCGCACCAAAATTACGCACGTCACTCAGCTGATCTAAAAGTAGGAAAAGAGGGGTTTTGCCAGATTCTATAGCGTTGGTTACCAATTCTTCTAAAGGATAGAAACTGATAGGTGCAATTTGTGCCACCACGCCTTGATGGTTCTTAGTGGTGAGTCGGTTAAGTTTTTCAACCGGAACATAAGACGAGTTTAAACGTTCTTTGTGCAAGAGTTGCTCCAGCTCAGTAAACAACTCGCCTCGTAATCCTTTTTGTAAAAATATTTTATCAATGTTTTCTCCAGATTTGATCGCTTCAATGACCGCTCTGATTCCGAAAATAGTAGTTTCGTTTTCCATGACGCAAAGGTATAAAATAAGCTCTTTACAAGAGATAAAATTTATGGTCTGTTTAGCTTTTGATTTATTTGAATAAAAAAACCTCTTAAGGTTTGAAACTTAAGAGGTCTCTTCTATTATGATGATTGAATTTCTAGTCGTTAATGTCCCAGAACAATTGGTTCTCTGCAGTATCTCCACCAATAGCATCAGAAGCCGCATTGTAGCTCGTACCATTTAAAGTTTGCTCTACAATAGGGTAGGTGTATCTGTTTGGATATCCTGATACGGCATCCACAGGTTCAGCCATAATAGGGAAATCTAAAAGGCGGATGGACGTCCAGGCTTCCATACCTCTATTAAATAAAGCCAACCATTTTTGTGTTCCGATGACTTCTTTCCAAGGCATTGTAGCTGTACTTAATGCAATTGCAGAAGCGTAAGCTACTTCAGGTTGCGCTAAATACGCGGTCGCATCTGCAGCAGTTCCGCCCCAGTATAGAATAGATGCCGTAACACCATTGTTATAATGATCTGCTGCCGTTCCTGGTACCGTAAAGTTTCTAGCGGCAGCTTCAGCCAAAATAAATTCAACCTCTGAATAGGAGAAGAGCACTCCTGGCAAGGTGGCACTTTCAAATTTTTCAGAAAAATGCGAGAAATTGGCATATGTTGATTCTTGGCCAATAACACCTCCTACATAAGCACCATTAATTTGTGTAAAGTATAATGGTCTTCTGGGGTCATCCAACGCATTCATAATGTCGATCACTGTCTTTCCTGCAACGTAATCCAATCTTCCACTTAAAACTAGTGAAGCGTAGACAGGGTTTGTATTTGGATCAGCACCATAATAGGTAAACGTTGCGTTATCAGCAGCACTTGTGATAACTCCACTTGTTAGCGCTTCTGTCATAGCTGTTTGAGCCAAAGCTGGTTCAATGTCAGAAAGTGTATTTGCCATTCTCAATTTAAGACTATTTGCAAATTTTTTCCATTGACTAACATCGCCTTGATAAAGGTTATCTGCCTTGCCATAGCTTTCTACAGATGTGTCTAAACCGTTTATGGCAGTTGTTAACCTTGAAAGCAAGTCTTTGTAAATAGTTAGGCCATCATCATATTTTGGTTGCAAATTGTCCTCAATGTTCAAAGCTTCAGTATAAGGCACATCACCAAAGGTTTCCACCAAATTACTGTAGGCATACACCGTTAAGATTTCATTGATTAACAACTTATTTGGTTTTAAAGCATTCAATGCGTCTGTTGTATAGGTAGTTGCCTCAATCACTTTGGTTGATTCATCCAAATCCTTTAAAACATCTTTATACATTGCATCCCAGTGACTTTGCGGAATGGTTCGTGTCACCTGATCGTAGTTGCTTTCATCAGTATAAGTGGCTTCCTGTAAAAATTGCGACCACAGTTGTGTATTGTTGAGGTTCACATTGATTTCTACAATTTGATCCACTAAGCTCTTTTGAGCACTAGTAAATAAGGATTCACCAGGAACTTCAGCAGGATCTTTTATATTCTGATTTAAATTCTCTAAATCAGTAGAGCAAGAATATATGGCGACTGCGCCTATTAATAGAATTATTATTTTTTTCATTTTCAGTAGTTTTTAAAATTTCAATTTAACATTAAAGGCAAAGTCTCTTGTTGTTGGAAGTGAACCTACAGAATATCCTTGCAGGTTTCCAGAACCTAATCCACTTTCAGGATCGGCATGCGGTAGACTTTTATCAATGATCCAAAGGTTTGAACCAATGACGCTAAATGTTACTTCTTTGAACAATGACTGACCGATCAATTTTTGGGGCAAACTATAAGATAAGGCCACCTCTCTCAATTTCACGAATCCTGCATCGTATACGAACGCTTTGTCTGGTAAACCTCTACGGTAACCAAATGCGCCAAATCTATCAGCTCTAATACGCGTTGTGTTTTCAGAACCATCGGCATTAACGCCTGGATTGATAAACCCGCCGCCATCGGCCAAAGTATTTCTTACCGGGTTGCCCAGGTCATTGATAAATGATGTTTCAGCATATAGTCCCGTTGCAAGACCGTAATAGTTATCCAAAGAGAAAATACTACCACCTTTCTGAACGTCAATCAAGACACTTAAGGCAAGGTTTTTGTAGGTAAGTTTATTTGAGAAACCTGCTGACCATTCTGGATTGATGTCCCCAATAACCTTGTCTGAGGTAGATGTTTTAATATATTCTCCAGAGGTTGCATCCACAACACGTTGACCGTCTACATACGTGTAATCAGTACCGTTGATCACGCCATATGGTTGGCCCACTCTTGCGTTAAGGGTGATTCCGCCTTGAAAATTACCCAATTGAAGGTTATCAATACCGTCAGCTAGAGCGATAACTTTATTCTCGTTTTTGGACCAGTTGATATTCATGTCCCAAGAAAAATTCTCATTTCTGATTGGGGCTGCGAAAATTGTGATCTCCACACCTTTATTTTCGATTTCACCTGCATTTAAGATTTTTGAAGAATATCCTGTTGCGGTTGAAACTGGCACACCATAAATTTGATCCACAGAGTTAGTTTTATAAACGGCAACGTCTAACCCTAATCTACTTTTAAGAAAACGCATTTCTAAACCAAGTTCTATACTTTCCGTATTTTCTGGTTTCAGGTTTGGGTTTTTCTTAACATTATCTACAGATGTGCTTGAAGATCCAGGAGGAATGTTAACGTTATAGGTGTCATAAAGAAAGTCAAATGGAGCACTGTTACCTACCTCTGCGTAACTGGCTCTTAATTTACCAAAAGAAATCACATCAGAGTCAATCAAATTTGAAAATACAAAACTGGTCGCAATAGAAGGGTAATAAAACGTACTGTTGTTTTTAGGTAATGTAGAAGAGTGATCTCTTCTTATAGTAGCATCCACAAATATGGTACTGTCAAAGCCAAGTGAAGCACTTGCATAAATACCATCAACGCCTACACGTTCATCCTGCTCATTAGGTAGAGGCAGAGGCCCTACACTGTTTTGTAAGGAATATAATTTTGGAACACTTAGCCCACCACTAGTAGCGGCATAGATAGATTGAAATTCATTTCTTCTAATATTGGCACCTAAAATTCCTTTAAGGTTGAATTTCTCTCCAAAATCCTTATCGAAATTTAACATCAAATCATAATTGGTTTCTGTATTGGCAATATTTCTTCTTCCATAACCAGAATCAACATTACCTCTGACACCATTACTATCAGGAACACCAAATGATGTTGGTACACTACCGTTTGCTCTACGTTCTTCTTGCAATTCAGAGTAGGTGTCAGTAGCAATTCTACCGGTAATATTTAACCAATCTGTCAATTCATAATTTAAGGACATATTACCAATAAAACGACTTCTTGAATCATTTTGATAATTTTCATAACGTTGAAAGTATGGGTTATCCCAGAATAAAGGCGCCGATCCGGGTGCCGTAGTCTGAGGATTCCAAGTTACATTTCTTCCTGTTGCAAAATAGATATCTTTTAATTCTTTTAGGTCAACATTGGTTTGCCACCATTGCTTAAAATTAGAAATGATATTGTCGTTATAACCTGTAGAGTTACGTCCTAATCCATCGGATTTGAGAAAATTGGCATACCCTGTCGCAGTTAATTTCTCGTTCAACTTATAAGTTCCACTGATAGAAAAATTATGTTTTGTGATATTACTGTTTGGCAAAAGTCCATCTTGTTCAAATCGCGTGTAACCTAATCTGTAAGATCCATTGTCCATACCATTTTCTATGGAAACAGAATTGGTGGTTGTAATAGGAGTCTCAAAAAATGTAATAGGACCGTTGGCAGCATTTTCCCAAGGTGTTGCTGTTAAATAATTTGGCGAATCTGGGTCAAATGAATTCCATTGATAAATTAATAAATTGGAATCAAAAGCTAGACCATAAGATCCGTCTTCAGTAAATGGCACAGAAATGTCATTTACACCATCACCGTCAACATCAATATTATCATTATAATATAGACATTCACATGCCCCATAATAAGGACCATAACCTGCACCATAATCTTTTTGATATTTTATGAAAGTGCTTTTGTCAACAGATCCGAAGGTGACACCCGAATTGATTGTAACGCCCAAACCTTTGCTCTTTTTGCCAGTTTTGGTTGTGATCATAATTACTCCATTTGCCGCTCTTGATCCATAGAGTGCGGATGCTGCAGCACCTTTTAAGATGTTTACAGATTCAATGTCATCAGGATTAATGTCAGACGCTGTGTTGCCGTAGTCATAATACCCACCAGATGCTTGTGCTTGCCCGGCAGAGTTGGTGTTTGTATTATTGATAGGCACACCATCAATAACAAATAAAGCCTGGTTGCTACCAGTTAAAGACGCATTTCCTCTAATGACTACGTTAGTAGATCCACCAAGGTTATTGTTTCTTTTAATTTGTACTCCTGATGCCCTACCAGACAGCGCGTTGACGAAGTTTCCACTTTTAACAGTGCTGAGTTCATCGCCTTCCACTTCTTGGGTCGAATACCCAAGCGATTTTTTCTCTCTCGAAATACCCAAAGCAGTTACCACAACTTCGTCAAGCACAGAAGCGTCTTCCGTCATGGTGACGTTGAGGGTATTTGAAGTTCCTACAGTAATTTCTTGAGCTTTGAGCCCAACATAGGTGAAGGAAAGAATATCACCTGTACTCGCGTCAATGGTATAATTTCCATCAAAGTCAGATTGGGTTCCGTTTGTGGTGCCCTTTACAATAATGTTAACTCCAGGAAGAGGCAAACCAGATTGGTCTGATATCGTACCAGAAATTACTTTGTCCTGCGCATACGACGTATGCACTACTAGCGCTAGTAATAGCGTTAGAATTACACTAAACTGTGTTTTCATATTTTAAATTAATTTGAATTAGCCTGGCGTAAAAGTGCTAATAAAAAGTTAAAAAAGCAACATTAATTGAAAAGAATTAGGTTTCTCAAACAAATAAATTTTTATTTCAACTAGAGTTTAAAGAGGTGTAAACTTTCAATATGCTGATGGTTAATGAGTTATTAAAATTTCTGCTTTTTGAGGTCTGTTTGTTGGGCTTCAGATAGAAAGACAGAGAGTGTTTGGAAGAAAAAGATGGGAAATGTTTTTTTTTGATTTGAAAAACTTGAGGTGGTGCTGTACATTAGAAATATATTTTTCAGAATCTGAGCCTTACCATGTTTATAACCCTGTTTAAAATGTCGCTGACAAACTTATATGGATTTTAGAATTGGATAGTTTGATAGTTTGGTTTTCTGAACTTCCATTGCTGTAATTTAATTTAAAAAGGCCCGCCTGTGTGAGCACTCCAAAACCAAAACCTAAGCCTAAAAGTTTGTTTTTGGTGGTGATGATTTGATTTTCATAGTAAGCCAAATCAATAATTGAGTTGATGTATAGGCCATTGGTTACCTTGTAGCGGTATTCTGTATTAAAAACTGCAAATACATTGGCTATTAAGCTATTTTCTTCAAAACCTCTAATGGAATTGATGCCCCCAAACCGAAACAATTCATTCTCTAGAAAATTTTCAGAATTCAAAATGGCGGCACTGACATTACCGTAAATGCTATTCCGGATATTTAAGTTTACTATTTTAAAAGTGTTCAGTTCAAATTTGCTTTGGAATTGATCATTTCTGTCAATTGTCTTCTTGCCCGAGCCTGCTGAAATATCGAACAGGAAATTAATAGGGAACAGCTTATCAAGCCGCTGCGGTTTAATATAATGATAACTTATGGTGTTAAACCTTGATTTAAAGTCATTAATAGTTGCGGTAGGGTTATCTAACAGATTTGACGAGTTTAAAATGTTTACGCCCAATGCTACACTATTTTGTGGATTGATCTGGTAGTCAACTTTGGCAAATTGTGAGGTGGTTACAAATGAGGAATCTTTTTTGAATATGTTGAGTCCTACTTGTGCGCCAATAGGGGTGCCAAATAAATAGGGCAGTTTTATTTTAACGTCAAATGTCTTTTGCTCACTTTCGTCACTTTTATAGAGTAGCCTAAAGGATTCTCCATAATTTAAATTATTGATGAGGTTGAGATTGAGGTACCCATCAAATTCAATTTTCCTTGTTTCAGTGTTAGACCCAAAACCCAAAAAGCCGTCAAAAGTGTTGCTTTTTTGTTTTTCTACATATATATATAGTAAAGTGGAGTCTTTGGTAAAAAGAACTTCCGGATTTTTTATTTGGGAGGCAAATTGTAAATTCTCAAGAGCTTCTGTTTTTTGGGTGATGGTTTTTAAGTTGAAGGGCCGCTTGGGTTTTATTTTTAGATAGCGTTTTATATAGGATTTTGGAAATTTGTCATAGCCCTTTACAATAATAGTGTCAATAGTTCTTTGTTGCGCTTCCTCAACATTTAGATCGGCATATAAAATAGCGTTGCTTTTTTTTATATTAATAAGTTGAAGCGTTGAAAAAGGATCGCCATTATTGGAGATCTCTGCGTTTAAAATGTCGAGTGCCGTTTCCAATTTAGACACGTCAACTTCAAAGTAATTGTCCGTAATGGTATTAGAAACCAATTTCAAAATTTTTCTATTCAACCCAGCGTTAAAATGGATTCGAGCTTTTTTGTAAAGTGTTCCTATTTTATATGTGGCGATAAAAGAGGAATCGTTATCTTTTTGAAGATTAATAAATTCACTTTCCAAATACCCTAGATGGGAGAGGGTTTTTTGGATATTTTCGGCTTCAGCTTCAAGCGACTTAAAATCCTCAAATAACATCTTATAAGCCAAGGAATCAAGAAGTCTGGTTTCATCTTCAGTTTCTCCAACAGCACTAAGATGCAACGATTGGGCTGATAGGGTTAGAGGTGAGACCCATCCAAAGCAAAACAGAAAGGAGAATATTTTTAAAGCCATGTAAAACTTAATGATGTTCAAAGCTAACGGAAAAAATTATCTAAAAACATGTGCAATGTTAAATAATATAGCAAAGATTTGAAAATTAATCCTTTTACTTTTGAAAAAGTAAATTTATTTTCTACCTTTGCAGCCCTCAAAAGCGAGGAGTAAAATAAATTTATATAGAAATATATGCCAACAATTTCACAATTAGTACGAAAAGGAAGAACCAAAATAACCAAGAAGAGTAAATCGGTTGCCCTTGATTCGTGTCCACAAAGACGTGGTGTGTGTACTCGTGTTTACACGACGACACCTAAGAAACCTAACTCAGCAATGCGTAAGGTAGCAAGGGTTCGTTTGACAAACGGAAACGAGGTTAATGCATACATTGGCGGCGAAGGTCACAATCTACAGGAGCACTCGATAGTATTGGTTAGAGGTGGAAGGGTAAAAGATTTGCCAGGAGTTAGATATCACATCGTTCGTGGGGCTTTAGACACCGCAGGTGTTTCAGGTAGAACACAACGTAGATCTAAGTATGGTACAAAACGCCCTAAGAAGTAAAACAAGTTATAAGTTAGGAGTTAGGAGTTAGGAGTTTGAAAAAAACAAATAGCAATTAACTAATGGCCAATAACAATTAACTCAAAAAGAAGACATGAGAAAAAGAGCAGCAAAAAAGAGACCGCTTTTACCAGATCCACGTTTCAACGATCAGTTAGTAACTCGTTTCGTTAACATGATGATGTGGGATGGAAAGAAGTCCGTAGCTTTTAAAGTATTCTATGATGCTATTGACATTGTTGAATCAAAGAAAACTGATGAAGAAAAATCAGCCTTGGAAACATGGAAAGATGCTTTATCTAACGTAATGCCTCACGTAGAAGTACGTAGTCGTCGTGTTGGAGGTGCAACCTTCCAAATCCCAATGCAAATTCGTCCAGACCGTAAAGTATCTACAGCCATGAAATGGTTGATCAGCTACTCACGTAAAAGAAATGAAAAATCCATGCCGGCAAAACTTGCTGCTGAAATTTTGGCTGCTGCCAAAGAAGAAGGTGCTGCGGTTAAGAAGCGTTTGGATACACATAAAATGGCAGAAGCCAATAAAGCATTCTCACACTTTAGATTTTAATTTAAGATGGCAAGAGATTTAAGATATACAAGAAATATAGGTATTGCTGCGCATATTGACGCAGGAAAAACAACGACCACAGAACGTATTTTGTTCTATACCGGTGTGTCTCACAAAATTGGTGAGGTTCATGACGGTGCAGCAACAATGGACTGGATGGAGCAAGAACAGGAAAGAGGTATTACAATTACGTCTGCCGCTACAACTTGTGAGTGGGTTTTTCCTCGTTTGAATGGAGAGCCAACACCTGAGTCTAAAGATTATCATTTCAATATTATTGATACTCCAGGCCACGTTGATTTTACGGTTGAAGTAAACCGTTCATTACGTGTATTGGATGGATTGGTATTCTTGTTTAGTGCTGTTGATGGTGTTGAGCCTCAATCAGAAACTAACTGGAGATTGGCTGATAATTACAAAGTGCCAAGAATTGGTTTCGTAAATAAAATGGACCGTCAAGGTTCTGACTTTATGATGGTCAACAAGCAGGTAAAAGAAATGTTAGGTTCTAATGCAGTGCCTATTGTTTTGCCTATTGGCGATGAAATCGATTTCAAAGGTGTCGTTGATTTAGTGAAAAATCGTGCTATTATATGGCATGAAGATACTTTAGGAGCAACTTTCGATATCGTTGAAATTCCTGAAGAATTAAAAGCTGAAGCCAAAGAATACAGAGCAAAATTGATCGAGGAAGTAGCAAGTTATGATGAAAATCTTCTTGAAAAATTCATGGAAGATGAAGAATCGATCACTGAAGATGAAATTCACACTGCATTAAGAGCTGCCGTTATGGATATGGCTATCATACCTATGATTTGTGGTTCTTCGTTCAAAAATAAAGGTGTTCAATTTTTATTGGATGCTGTTTGTAGATACTTACCTTCTCCAATGGATAGAGAAAGTGTTATAGGGTATAACCCAGATACAGACAAAGAAGAAAGACGTAAGCCAGATGTTAATGAGCCTTTTGCTGCATTGGCATTTAAGATTGCAACGGATCCTTTTGTTGGTCGTTTGGCATTCTTTAGAGTTTATTCAGGACGTTTGGACGCAGGTTCTTATATCTTGAACAACCGTTCAGCAAAAAAAGAGCGTATTTCACGTATCTATCAAATGCATGCTAATAAACAAAATGCTATCGATTTTATTGAGGCAGGTGATATTGGAGCGGCAGTTGGGTTTAAAGACATCAAGACTGGTGATACCATGTCTGACGAAAAACATCCGATTGTTTTAGAATCTATGAACTTCCCTGATCCTGTTATTGGTATTGCGGTTGAGCCTAAAACAAAAGCAGATGTTGATAAACTAGGTATGGCTTTGTCCAAGTTGGCAGAGGAAGATCCTACGTTTACAGCGCGTACAGATGAAGCTTCAGGACAGACTATCATTTCTGGAATGGGAGAGCTTCACTTGGATATCATTGTAGATCGTTTACGTCGTGAGTTCAAAGTTGAAGTCAATCAAGGTGCACCACAAGTAGAATATAAAGAATCTATCACTAGAGCAGCACAACATAGGGAAGTTTACAAAAAACAATCTGGTGGTCGTGGTAAATTTGCTGACATCCAATTTACATTGGAACCAGCTGAGGAAGGTAAAATTGGTTTAGAGTTCGTTTCCGCAATTAAAGGTGGTAACGTTCCTAAGGAATTTATTCCTTCAATTGAAAAAGGCTTTAAAATGGCTATGGTTAATGGTCCATTGGCTGGATATGAAGTTGATGCTATGAAAGTAACATTGACGGATGGTTCTTACCATGACGTGGATTCTGATGCTTTATCATTTGAATTAGCGGCTAAAATTGGATTTAAAAATGCTGCAAAAGCGGCCAAAGCTGTTATCATGGAGCCAATTATGAAAATTGAGGTGATCACACCAGAAGAAAACATGGGTGATATTGTTGGTGACCTTAACCGTCGTAGAGGACAAATGAGTGATATGGGTGACAGAGCTGGAGCAAAAACAGTAAAGGCTACAGTGCCGTTATCAGAAATGTTTGGTTATGTTACCACATTAAGAACGTTGTCTTCAGGTCGTGCAACATCAACTATGGAATTTTCACATTATGCTGAAACACCTTCTAATATATCTGAAGAAGTAATTAAGGCAGCTAAAGGCGTTGAAGCTTAAATTTTAAGAAAATGAGTCAAAAAATCAGAATAAAACTAAAATCTTACGATCATATGTTGGTGGACAAATCTGCGGACAAGATTGTTAAAACGGTAAAAAGTACTGGCGCAGTTGTAACTGGTCCGATCCCTTTACCAACAAATAAAAAAATCTTTACGGTTTTACGTTCTCCACACGTTAACAAGAAAGCTAGAGAGCAGTTCCAATTAAGTTCTTACAAAAGACTTTTGGATATCTATAGTTCTTCATCAAAAACTATTGATGCTTTGATGAAGCTTGAGTTGCCAAGTGGTGTAGAAGTAGAAATCAAGGTATAGAGCGCAAAATATTGCGTCTGCGCAAAATATTGCGTCTGCGCAAGATATTGCGTCTCATAGGGAGGCGATATCTTGCATCTCACAAAGACGCAATATCTTGCGTCTGTCCAACATGTCCTTAACGATGGTTAAGGAAAAACGGTAAAAATACATTCAGGGCTGAAGTATTTTCGGCCCTGAATATTTTAAATAGTGTAGGTAAGTCGCGAATTGCCTGTAAAAAAACAAAAGCGGACAAGTCGTGAATTGTCCATAACAAACAAATTAATATTTATGTCTGGGTTAATTGGAAAAAAAATCGGTATGACCAGTATCTACGACGAGAACGGAAAGAATATTCCGTGTACCGTTATTGAAGCAGGTCCATGTATCGTCACCCAAGTCAGAACCGAAGAGGTTGACGGGTATAGTGCTCTTCAACTTGGTTTCGATGACAAGACAGAGAAAAGTTCCACTAAAGCTGAGGCAGGTCATGCCAAGAAAGCCGGTACTTCTGTTAAAAGAAAAGTCGTTGAATTCCAAGGATTTGGAGAAGATTACAAATTAGGTGATGCCATCACTGTAGCACATTTCATCGAGGGTGAATTTGTGGATATTGCTGGTACATCTAAAGGAAAAGGATTTCAAGGGGTTGTAAAACGTCATGGTTTTGCTGGAGTTGGTCAAGCTACGCATGGTCAACATAACCGTTTAAGAGCTCCAGGTTCTATTGGTGCCGCTTCATATCCTGCAAGAGTATTTAAAGGAATGAAAATGGCCGGAAGAATGGGCGGCGAAAGAGTGAATGTTGAAAATTTAAGAGTTTACAAAGTAGTTCCTGAAAAGAACTTATTGGTGGTTAAAGGATGTGTTCCTGGTCATAAAAACTCTTATGTAATTATTCAGAAATAATGAAAGTAGCAGTTGTAGATATAAACGGAAAAAACACAGGTAGAGAGGTTGAACTTTCTGCAGATGTGTTTGCTATTGAGCCTAATAACCATGCAGTTTACTTAGATGTTAAGCAATATCTTGCTAACCAACGTCAAGGAACTCATAAGAGTAAGGAAAGAGCAGAAATCTCAGGAAGTACACGTAAGATCAAGAAACAAAAAGGTACCGGTACTGCACGTGCAGGAAGTATCAAATCTGGTATCTTTAAAGGAGGTGGACGTATGTTTGGTCCAAGACCAAGAAACTATAGTTTTAAATTGAACAAAGGCGTTAAACGTTTAGCACGTAAATCAGCCTTGACAATGAAAGCTAATGACTCAGCAATTGTGGTTATGGAAGACTTTAATTTTGATTCTCCAAAAACCAAAAACTTCACTAACGTCTTGAAAGCGTTGGGTGTTGAGAATAAAAAATCTTTGTTTGTGTTGGGTGCTACAAATAATAATGTATATTTGTCGTCACGTAATTTAAAGGGTTCTGATGTTATAATGAACTCAGAATTAAGCACTTACAAGATTTTAAACGCAAATAAATTAGTTCTTTTAGAGAGTTCTTTAGAAGGAATTGAATCGAATTTAAGTAAATAAGGAAACATGAGCATCTTAATTAAACCTATAATCACTGAAAAAGCGACAGCTAATAGCGAGTTGAACAACTGCTATAGCTTCCAAGTGAATACGAAGGCGAACAAGGTTGAAATAAAAAAAGCGGTGGAAGCTGCTTATGGCGTTTCCGTTGAAAAAGTTCGTACTATAAATGTCCGTCCAGATAGAAAAACCCGTCACACAAAGACTGGTATTCAGAATGGTAAAACAAATGCTGTCAAAAAAGCAATTGTACAACTGGCGGAAGGTGAATCTATTGATTTATACACTAACATGTAATTAAAGACAAATGTCAGTAAGAAAATTAAAACCGATCACATCAGCGCAGCGATTTAGAGTAGTAAATGGATTTGACGCCATTACTACTGATAAGCCGGAAAAGAGTTTACTCGTTCCGAACAAGCGATCTGGTGGTAGAAACAGTCAAGGAAAAATGACCATGCGCTATATTGGTGGTGGTCATAAAAGAAAGTATCGTATCATCGATTTCAAACGTAACAAAACTGGTATTCCAGCTGAGGTTGCGTCTATTGAGTACGATCCAAACAGAACAGCATTTATCGCTCTATTGAATTATCAGGATGGTGAAAAACGTTACATTATTGCTCCAAACGGTTTACAAGTTGGACAGAGTGTAGTTTCTGGTACAGAAGGTGTGGCTCCAGAAATTGGAAATTCAATGACCTTGGCTCAAGTGCCATTAGGTACTATCATCTCATGTATTGAGTTGCGTCCTGGTCAAGGAGCTATCATGGCAAGAAGTGCTGGTGCATTCGCTCAATTAATGGCGAGAGATGGCAAATTTGCATCCGTGAAATTGCCTTCTGGTGAAACACGTTTAATACTTGTAGAATGTATGGCGACTATTGGGGTTGTATCTAACTCTGATCACCAATTGACCGTATCCGGTAAAGCTGGTAGATCAAGATGGTTAGGAAGACGTCCACGTACAAGACCAGTAGTGATGAACCCTGTCGATCACCCAATGGGTGGTGGTGAAGGTAAATCTTCAGGTGGTCACCCACGTTCTAGAAATGGTATACCTGCAAAAGGTTATAGAACCCGTTCTAAAACAAAAGCGAGTAATAAATATATTGTAGAACGTAGAAAGAAATAATTGAGATAATATGGCACGTTCATTAAAAAAAGGACCTTACATCCATTATAAATTGAGTAAAAAAGTTGAAGAGAATGTTGCTTCAAACAAAAAAACGGTAATCAAAACGTGGTCTAGAGCCTCTATGATTTCACCTGATTTTGTTGGACAGACAATAGCTGTTCACAATGGTCGTCAATTTGTACCAGTTTATGTAACTGAAAATATGGTAGGTCACAAATTAG
The DNA here is from genome assembly GCF_001678675.1 of Gelidibacter algens. Classification (GTDB taxonomy): domain Bacteria; phylum Bacteroidota; class Bacteroidia; order Flavobacteriales; family Flavobacteriaceae; genus Gelidibacter; species Gelidibacter algens. The sequence goes on along the minus strand of NZ_LZRN01000033.1, from coordinate 20,617 downwards.
GAGAATTTTCACCAACACGATCTTTTAGAGGTCATTCCGGTGCTAAAAATAAAGGTAAAAAATAAGTAGAGCTATGGGAAGTCGTAAAAAACAAATGGCAGACGCTATTAAGGAAGAAAAGAAGCACATCGCTTTTGCAAAGCTTAATAACTGTCCTACATCACCTAGAAAAATGCGCTTGGTTGCGGATTTGGTTAGAGGACAAAAAGCTGAAATGGCTCTTAATATCTTAAGATTTAGCCCTAAAGAAGCATCTCGTCGTTTAGAGAAGTTGGTGCTTTCAGCAATTGCCAATTGGCAAGCAAAAAACGAAGATGCAAGCATTGAAGATGCTGACTTATTCGTAAAAGAGATCAGAGTAGATGGTGGCGCAATGTTGAAAAGATTACGTCCAGCACCTCAAGGTCGTGCACACAGAATAAGAAAACGTTCCAACCACGTTACTGTGGTTATTGGAGCTAACAATAACACACAAGCTTAAATAGAGATATGGGACAAAAGACAAATCCAATCGGAAATCGTTTAGGAATTATCAGAGGATGGGAATCTAACTGGTATGGTGGTAAAGATTATGGAGATAAACTTGCTGAAGACGATAAGATTAGAAAATATGTTCACGCTCGTTTATCTAAAGCAAGTGTGTCGAGAGTAATTATTGAGCGTACGCTTAAACTTGTAACCGTTACTATCACCACTGCAAGACCTGGTATCATTATTGGGAAAGGCGGTCAAGAGGTAGACAAGTTAAAAGAAGAGCTTAAGAAAATTACAGATAAGGAAGTTCAATTGAACATCTTCGAGATCAAGAGACCAGAATTGGATGCATTTTTAGTCGCATCTAGCGTTGCTCGTCAAATCGAGAATCGTATTTCTTACAGACGTGCCATCAAAATGGCTATTGCTGCAACAATGCGAATGAACGCTGAAGGTATCAAGATTCAAATTAGTGGTCGTTTAAACGGTGCTGAAATGGCACGTTCTGAGCACTACAAAGAAGGAAGAATTCCATTATCGACGTTTAGAGCCGATATTGACTATGCTTTAGTTGAGGCACATACTACTTATGGTAGATTGGGTGTTAAAGTGTGGATCATGAAGGGTGAAGTGTATGGTAAAAGAGACCTTTCGCCGTTGGTTGGTTTATCCAAAAAACAAGGAGGCAAAGGAGGATCTGATGCGCCAAGACGTGGTGGGAACGCTAATAAGCCTCGCCGTAGAAAGTAATTTTTAAAGGAAAAGAAAAATGTTACAACCTAGAAAGACAAAATTCCGTAAGCAGCAAAAAGGCCGCATGAAAGGAAATTCCGGTAGAGGACACGAACTTTCAAATGGAATGTTCGGTATAAAATCGGTACACGAAACGGGAATGTTTTTAACATCTCGTCAAATTGAGGCAGCTCGTATTGCAGCTACACGTTTTATGAAAAGAGAAGGGCAACTTTGGATCAAAGTATTTCCAGACAAGCCTATCACCAAGAAACCTCTTGAAGTACGTATGGGTAAAGGTAAGGGTGCTGTAGAATATTGGGTAGCTGTAGTAAAACCAGGTAGAATTATGTTTGAAGTAGGTGGTGTGCCATTAGACGTTGCAAAAGAAGCATTACGTTTGGCGGCTCAAAAATTGCCTGTAAAAACCAAATTCTTAATCGCTAGAGATTACCAAGCTTAACATATAGATATTATGAAGCAATCAGAAATTAAACAGCTTTCTACAGCTGAATTACAAGATAAGTTAGGTGAAACTAAAAAGAGTTATGCTGACCTGAAAATGGCTCACGCTATCTCTCCTTTAGAAAATCCAATTCAATTACGCAACGTAAGACGTTCTGTAGCAAGAATTGCAACCGAATTAACTAAAAGAGAAGTACAATAATTTGTATTCCGCGGAAAGATGGAAAAAAGAAATTTAAGAAAAGAACGTATAGGGATTGTTACAAGTAACAAAATGATGAAATCAATCGTGGTTTCTGAAGTTAAGAAAGTAAAGCACCCTATGTATGGAAAATTCGTGTTAAAAACGAAAAAATACGTTGCACACGATGAAACAAACGACTGTAACATTGGAGATACAGTAAAGATCATGGAAACACGACCTTTAAGTAAATCTAAATGTTGGAGATTAGTAGAAATAATTGAAAGAGCCAAGTAATTATGTTACAACAAGAATCAAGATTAAAAGTAGCTGATAACACTGGAGCTAAGGAAGTATTGACTATCCGTGTTCTAGGTGGTACTAAAAGAAGATATGCTTCTGTAGGTGACAAGATAGTTGTTTCTGTAAAAGATGCAACGCCTAACGGTAACATCAAAAAGGGAGCTGTTTCTACAGCTGTGGTTGTACGTACCAAAAAGGAAGTAAGACGTCCTGATGGATCTTATATCAGATTTGATGACAACGCCTGTGTCCTTTTAAATCCGCAAGGAGAAATGAGAGGCACCCGTGTTTTTGGACCTGTTGCAAGAGAACTTCGTGATAAACAATTCATGAAAATTGTATCATTGGCACCTGAAGTGCTGTAAAAACGCAGCCTATTGCGTTTCAACAGCTAAAGTTGCAAAATAAAATAAAGATGACGACAAAGTTTAAAATAAAATCGGGAGATACAGTACAAGTAATTGCTGGAGACCATAAAGGTACTGAAGGTAAGGTTGTAAAGATCTTAAAAGATAAAAACAAAGCAATCATTGAAGGTGTGAACATGGTTAAGAAACATACTAAACCAAGTGCACAAAGTCCTCAAGGTGGCATTGTAGAGAAAGAAGCGCCTATTCATATTTCCAACCTGTCACTTTTGAATAAAAAGGGTGAAACAACACGTATTGGGTATAGAATGGAAGGCGATAAAAAAGTGAGATTTTCTAAAAAATCAAATGAAGTAATTTAGTTATGGCTTATATTCCAAGATTAAAACAAGAGTACAAGGACAAAATAGTTTCTGCTCTTACAGAAGAATTCGGATATAACAACGTAATGCAAGTTCCTAAACTTCAAAAGATAGTAATATCTAAGGGTGTAGGTGCTGCAGTTGCCGATAAGAAATTAGTAGACCATGCTGTGGATGAGTTGACCAAAATTTCTGGTCAAAAAGCCGTAGCTACGTTGTCTAAAAAAGATATCGCAACGTTCAAGTTACGTAAAGGTATGCCAATTGGTGCAAGAGTTACATTACGCGGTGAGCAAATGTATGAGTTCTTAGACCGTTTGGTAACTTCAGCTTTACCACGTGTAAGAGATTTTAACGGTATTAAAGCCAAAGGCTTTGACGGTAGAGGTAATTACAACTTAGGTATTGTTGAACAAATTATCTTTCCGGAAATTGATATTGATAAAGTGAACAATATTTCAGGAATGGATATTACCTTTGTCACTTCGGCTGCTACAGATAAAGAAGCAAAATCGCTATTAACAGAATTAGGTTTACCTTTTCAAAAGAACTAAGATATGGCTAAAGAATCAATGAAAGCCCGTGAGGTGAAAAGACAAAAAATGGTGGATAAGTATGCTGACAAACGTAAAGCTTTGAAAGAGGCTGGAGATTACGAAGCATTACAAAAATTACCAAGAAATGCATCACCAGTACGTTTGCACAACCGTTGTAAATTAACCGGAAGACCAAGAGGATACGTACGTATCTTTGGAATCTCTCGTGTTATGTTGCGCGAAATGGCAAACCAAGGCTTGATCCCAGGAGTTAGAAAAGCATCCTGGTAAAAACGCAATACCTTGCGTCTCGTATGAAATGTGATTCATTACATTTTCATACAGAAGTAAGAGGATGCAACAAAAAGTATGAACTGGACATAGGTTTGGGGAGAACCAAAAACCACGTCCGCAATTTAATGTAAATGAATACAGATCCAATCGCAGATTATCTAACACGAGTTAGAAATGCAGTAAAGGCCAACCACAGAGTTGTTGAGATCCCTGCATCTAATCTAAAAAAAGAAATTACTAAAATATTATTCGACCAAGGATATATTTTAAGTTACAAGTTTGATGACTCTTCAGTACAAGGCACTATCAAGATAGCCCTTAAGTACAACAAAGAGACTAAAGAGCCTGTAATCAGAAAAATTCAGAGATTAAGTAAACCAGGTTTACGTAAATACGCAAGCTCTAGCGAGATGCCAAGAATCCTTAACGGGCTTGGAATTGCAATTGTTTCTACTTCTCACGGGGTAATGACAGGAAAGCAAGCGCATAGAGAAAATGTTGGTGGTGAATTATTGTGCTACGTTTACTAAAAAAGGAGAGATATGTCAAGAATAGGAAATAATCCAGTAGCAATCCCACAAGGGGTTACAATAGACGTCAAAGATAACGTAGTTACCGTAAAAGGTAAGTTAGGTGAACTGAGTCAAAAATTTGAAAGCGTTGAAATTACTGTAGGAGATGGTGAAGTGTCAGTGGCACGCCCATCAGATAGTAAAGAAGCAAGAACTAACCACGGTCTATACAGATCATTGGTAAAAAATATGGTAGAAGGAGTGTCTCAAGGCTGGACCAAACAATTAGAATTGGTTGGTGTAGGTTATAGAGCTTCAAACCAAGGACAAAAATTAGATTTGGCTTTAGGGTTTTCCCACAATATCGTGATGGACATCGCTCCTGAAGTTAAAGTGGAAACGATTTCTGAAAAAGGAAAGAATCCAGTCATAAAGCTAACTTCACATGACAAACAATTGGTAGGACAGGTTGCAGCGAAGATTCGCGGCTATAGAAAACCAGAGCCTTACAAAGGAAAAGGAGTTAAGTTTGTAGGAGAAGTATTAAGAAGAAAAGCAGGTAAATCAGCATAATCGTTTAGTTATGGCATTGACAAAAAATCAAAAAAGATTAAGAATAAAAAGCAGGATCCGTAAGGTTGTTTCTGGAACAGAAGCAAGACCTCGTTTAGCTGTATTTAGAAGCAATAAAGAAATTTATGCTCAAATTATTGACGATGTTACTGGTAAAACTATTAGTGCTGCATCTTCAAGAGACAAAGACATTAGTTCTACCAAAGGCACCAAAACAGATATTGCAACCTTGGTTGGTAAAGCTGTTGGTGAAAGAGCTTTGAAAGCTGGCGTTGAGACCATTTCTTTTGACAGAGGTGGGTATCAATATCACGGTAGAGTAAAATCATTAGCAGATGGTGCTAGAGAAGCAGGACTAAAATTTTAAGACATTATGTATCAAAAATATAAAAACGTAGAATTAGTAAAGCCAAGTGGTTTAGACCTTAAAGATCATCTTATAGGTGTACAAAGGGTTACTAAAGTTACTAAAGGTGGTAGAGCATTCGGTTTTTCTGCTATTGTAGTAGTTGGAGATGAAGCGGGTGTTGTAGGACATGGTTTAGGGAAATCTAAAGATGTTGCAACTGCAATTGCCAAAGGCATTGAAGACGCTAAGAAAAACTTAGTAAGAATTCCAATTCTTAAAAAAACATTGCCACACGAGCAAAAAGGTAAGTATGGTGGTGCAAGAGTAAATATCATTCCAGCTGCTGAAGGAACTGGAGTTATAGCCGGTGGTGCTGTTAGAACGGTTTTAGAGGCTGTTGGAGTACATGATGTATTGTCAAAATCTCAAGGCTCTTCAAATCCTCACAACGTAGTAAAAGCAACTTTTGATGCTTTGTTGCAATTAAGAGATGCAGGATCTGTGGCGAAAGACAGAGGAATTACACTTCAAAAAGTATTTAACGGTTAATCTATAGAATAATGGCAAAGATTAAAGTGAAAAAAGTAAAAAGTGCTATCAACCGTACGCAAACTCAAAAGAGAATATTAGAATCTCTAGGCTTGCGTAAAATGAATCAGGTTGTTGAGCATGATGACACGCCAAGTATCCTTGGAATGATTAATAAAGTTCAACATTTAGTTTCTGTAGAAGGAACAAAATAATACAGCAGAATAATGGATTTAAGTAATTTAAAACCGGCTGAAGGGTCAGTTAAAAATCAAGGCAAAAGAATAGGTCGTGGACAAGGTTCTGGAAAAGGTGGTACCGCAACTCGTGGTCACAAAGGAGCTAAGTCACGTTCAGGGTATTCTAAGAAAGTAGGATTTGAAGGTGGGCAAATGCCACTTCAAAGACGTGTGCCTAAGTTTGGATTTACAAATATCAATCGTGTAGAGTATCAAGGTGTCAATCTTGATAAATTACAAGAATTGGTAGATGATCAAGTCATTAAGGATACTGTTGATTTTGTGACGTTATTAGAGCTAGGCATTGTTAACAAGAATGATCTTGTTAAAATCTTAGGTCGTGGCGAATTGAAATCAAAACTAAAAGTGACTGCTCATAAATTTACTGCTTCAGCAAAAGCTGCTATTGAAGCCGCAGGAGGAGAAGCCGTAACTTTATAAGACCGTTTAGAGGATGAAATTTATAGAGACTTTAAAAAATGTTTGGAAAATAACAGAACTGAAGGATAGAATCATGCTTACGCTTGGTCTTCTTTTAGTTTATCGTTTTGGTGCTCAAGTGGTTTTACCAGGTATTGACGCAAGTCAATTAGGTGCTTTGGCTGATAACACAGATCAAGGTATTCTAGGACTTCTTAATGCTTTCACCGGCGGTGCTTTTGCAAACGCTTCAGTATTTGCTTTAGGGATCATGCCTTACATCTCCGCTTCCATTGTGGTACAATTAATGGGTATTGCAATTCCTTACCTTCAAAAGTTACAGAAGGATGGTGAGAGTGGACGTAAAAAGATAAACCAAATCACGCGTTGGTTGACTATTGGTATCTGTTTGGTGCAAGCACCAGGATATTTGGCAAGTTTACCAGCTTTAGGTATTCCATCATCAGCATTTTTATTGGGTACAGGAACTATGTTTTATGTGTCTTCAGTAATTATATTGGTAACAGGAACTGTATTTGCAATGTGGTTGGGTGAAAAGATTACAGATAAAGGTATCGGTAATGGTATTTCACTGTTGATCATGGTGGGTATTATTGCCCGTATGCCAGTATCTTTTATTCAAAACTATGCTTCTAGATTAGAAGGTGGTGGAAACGGTGGTTTAATGATGGTGCTTATTGAATTGGTCATTTGGTTTGTGATTATCTTACTATCAATCATGTTAGTCATGGGTGTCCGTAAGATTGCTGTGCAATATGCACGACGCACTGCTTCTGGTGGTTACGAAAAGAATGTGTTTGGATCAAGACAATTTTTACCTTTAAAGTTAAATGCCTCTGGTGTAATGCCTATCATCTTTGCTCAAGCAATTATGTTTGTACCAACGTTAATTGGTAAAGGTTTAGGTGAAGGTGCCGTTGGACAATGGTTACAGACTAATTTTGCTGATATTTTTGGTCTTTGGTATAATGTAGTGTTTGCGTTGTTGATAATCGTGTTTACGTACTTCTACACCGCTATTACAGTACCAACCAATAAGATGGCAGATGATTTAAAACGTAGTGGTGGTTTCATACCAGGCATTAGACCAGGAACTGAAACTTCGGAGTATTTAGACAGAATTATGTCTCAAATAACCTTACCAGGATCTATCTTTTTGGCAATGATTGCTGTGTTCCCAGCGGTTGTAGTTCAATTGATGGGCGTACAGCCAGGTTGGGCATTGTTTTTTGGAGGTACATCGTTACTGATTATGGTAGGTGTGGCAATTGATACCATGCAGCAGGTCAATTCATACTTGTTGAACAAACACTATGATGGCTTAATGAAAACCGGGAAAAATAGAAAAGCAGTAGCTTAATATTATTATGGCAAAACAAGCAGCAATAGAACAAGACGGATCAATTATTGAGGCATTATCCAATGCCATGTTCCGTGTTGAATTAGAGAATGGACACATTGTAACAGCGCACATTTCTGGTAAAATGCGCATGCACTACATTAAATTATTACCAGGAGACAAAGTAAAATTAGAAATGAGTCCTTATGATTTGTCTAAGGCTCGCATAACTTATAGGTACTAATTAGGGTAAAGTCAAAAGATTTTATCTATCAGTATAAAACTAATAACAAAAAAACAGATGAAAGTTAGAGCATCAGTTAAAAAAAGAAGCGCCGACTGTAAACTAGTGCGCAGAAAAGGTAGACTTTACGTCATTAACAAAAAGAATCCTAGATTCAAACAAAGACAAGGTTAATTATGGCAAGAATTGCAGGTGTTGATATACCAAAACAGAAAAGAGGAGTAATCTCCCTAACTTACATCTACGGGATAGGTGCAAGCAGAGCAAAAGAAATTTTAGCACAGGCTAAAGTTGATGAAAACACAAAAGTTCAAGACTGGACAGATGACGAAATAAGTAATATTCGTGAGGCTGTAGGTGCTTTTACTATTGAAGGTGAGTTGCGTTCAGAAATCCAATTAAGCATCAAACGTTTAATGGATATTGGATGTTACAGAGGTATTCGTCATAGAGCTGGACTTCCATTAAGAGGACAACGTACTAAAAACAACTCTAGAACGAGAAAAGGTAGAAGAAAAACTGTTGCTAACAAGAAAAAGGCAACTAAATAATAACAAGACATTAGTCATTAGTAATTAGAGCGTTAGATGAATCTGTCTGAAATGTAAAAGTCTAGGATTCTAACAACTAAAAGCTAACAACTAGAAACTAAAAATTATGGCAAAGTCAAGTACAAAGGTTAAAAAACGTAAAGTTATTGTTGAAGCTAATGGAGAAGCACACATTGCGGCTTCATTCAACAATATCATTATTTCTTTGACAAACAAAAAAGGTGATGTCGTTTCTTGGTCATCAGCTGGTAAGATGGGCTTTAGAGGTTCTAAAAAGAACACTCCGTATGCTGCCCAAATGGCCGCTGAAGATGCTGCTGGTGTAGCAAAAGAAGCAGGACTGAAAAAAGTGAAAGTATATGTTAAAGGACCAGGTAACGGTAGAGAATCTGCTATCCGTTCTATCCATAATGCAGGTATTGAAGTAACAGAAATTATTGATGTTACGCCATTGCCACATAATGGATGTCGTCCTCCAAAACGTAGACGTGTATAATTTACAAAACGTATAGAATTAATATCAACTGTTTTAAATGGTTGATATTAATTTTTTATGTGTAAATTTGCAAACTGAAAAAAATTAACAAACAAGTATTAACGGGAGATCAACGTTTATCGAAGGATAAGATTAAGACCTTAATTCATAAACACTCTCATAATTTAATTAAGAAATGGCAAGATATACTGGTCCTAAAACTAAAATAGCCCGAAAATTCGGTGAAGCTATTTTTGGAGATGATAAAGCTTTCGAGAAAAGAAACTATCCTCCAGGTCAACACGGTGCAAACAAGCGTCGTGGAAAAAAATCTGAATACGCTATCCAGTTAATGGAGAAGCAAAAAGCAAAATATACTTACGGTATATTAGAGAAGCAATTCAGAAACATGTTTAAAAAAGCAACTGCTGCCAAAGGAATTACTGGTGAAGTATTGTTACAATTGTGTGAGTCACGTTTAGATAATGTGGTTTTCAGATTAGGATTGTCTCCATCACGAAGTGGTGCACGTCAATTGGTTTCTCACAGACACATTACCGTCAATGGAGAAATCGTGAACATTCCTTCTTACCAGTTAAAAGCGGGTGATGTTGTTGCCGTTAGAGAAAAATCTAAATCTCTTGACGCTATTCAAAATTCATTGTCTAACTCTAACAACGTTTATGAGTGGATGACATGGAACAGCGAAACTAAACAAGGAACTTATGTTTCAATTCCTGCGAGAGTTCAAATTCCAGAAAATATCAACGAACAATTTATCGTTGAATTATACTCTAAATAATAAATTAATCATATTGGTATTTAGCCAAAGGGTTTATTGGTCTTCTTCAAACTTATATACCGCGCAACTAAATAACAATTAAAACGAAGAATTATATGGCAATATTAAATTTTCAGAAGCCCGACAAAGTCATCATGATTGATTCAACTCCTTTTGAAGGAAAGTTTGAATTCAGACCTTTAGAACCTGGCTATGGATTAACTGTAGGTAATGCTTTAAGAAGAGTTTTGTTGTCTTCTTTGGAAGGATTTGCTATTACATCTGTTAGAATTGAAGGTGTTGATCACGAATTTTCTACAATAGCTGGCGTAGTGGAAGATGTTACTGAAATTATATTGAACTTAAAGCAAGTTAACTTTAAGCGTCAAATTGATGAAATCGATAACGAAACTGTTACCATTTCTATCTCAGGACAAGACCAAATTACTGCTGGTGATTTCCAAAAGTTCATCTCAGGATTTCAAGTGCTTAACAAAGATTTGGTAATCTGTAATTTAGATTCCAAAGTGAGCATTAATATGGAGTTGACTATTGAAAAGGGTAGAGGATATGTTCCTGCTGAAGAAAACAAAAAAGCTTCTGCACCAATTGGCACTATCTTTACAGATTCAATTTATACGCCAATAAAAAATGTGAAGTACAGTATTGAAAACTTCCGTGTTGAGCAAAAAACAGATTACGAGAAACTGGTTTTTGAAATCATCACTGATGGTTCAATCAATCCTAAAGATGCGTTAACTGAAGCGGCCAAGATTTTAATCCACCATTTCATGTTATTCTCTGATGAGCGTATCACATTAGAAGCTGATGAAATTGCACAAACTGAGACTTATGATGAAGAATCACTTCACATGAGACAACTATTGAAGACCAAATTGGTTGATATGGATCTTTCCGTACGTGCACTTAATTGTTTAAAAGCTGCAGAGGTTGATACCTTAGGAGACTTGGTGTCTTTCAATAAAAATGATTTAATGAAATTCAGAAACTTCGGTAAAAAGTCATTAACAGAACTAGAAGAACTAGTAAACGTTAAAGGTTTGAACTTCGGAATGGATTTAAGCAAATACAAATTAGATAAAGATTAGAGTATTTACGATTGTAGATTTTAGATTTACGATTGACAAGTTCTGATTTTTTCAAAATAAAGATTATTAACGACTCATAATTTGCTCTCCGGATGGATATAGAAGCAAGATGATGTCAAATTTAAAATGTCATGAGACACGGAAAAAAAATAAACCATTTAGGTCGTAAAACCGCACACAGAAAATCAATGTTGGCAAACATGGCTTGTTCTCTAATTGAGCATAAGCGTATCAACACTACAGTTGCAAAAGCGAAAGCTTTAAAGCAATTTGTTGAGCCAATGATTACAAAGTCAAAAGAAGATACTACACATAACAGACGAATTGTGTATGCCAGATTGAGACAGAAAGAAGCGGTAGCTGAATTGTTTAGAGATGTTGCACCAAAAGTTGGCGATCGTCCAGGAGGATACACACGTATCATCAGATTAGGAAATCGTTTAGGTGATAACGCTGATATGGCAATGATCGAATTAGTTGATTTCAACGAAATTTACAATGTTGACAAGCAGCCTAAGAAAAAAACAACTCGTAGAGGTCGTTCTAAAAAATCTGATGCTACTGACGCAACTGTTGCAACTGCCGCTGCCGGTACTGCTGCTGCTGCTGCTGCACCAGTAGTTGATAAGAAAGCAACCAACGAGGAAGAAGAATAAATGGTTTTACATTTATAAATATAAAAAGGATAAACGTTTTAGTTTATCCTTTTTTTTATGCAATTTTGCGAAATTCATTCCGGCGTAGGCAGGAATCTCATTAAGCAGTATGCAACAACCTTTAGGAGCTTTGGTTCAGCCGAATAAACAATGGGGTGTTAAATCAGATCTTATGAAAAAACAAAACTAATCAGATGAAATACAACAAAAGACAAAAGGCCATCATTCTACTTTCAGATGGCACTATTTTCCACGGTAAATCAGTAGGTAAACAAGGTTCAGCCTTTGGAGAAGTTTGTTTTAATACGGGAACCACTGGGTATCAAGAGATTTTTACAGATCCTTCATATTACGGACAATTAATGGTCGCGACCAATGCACATATTGGTAACTATGGAACGCATGCAGAAGAAGTGGAATCTGATTCTATTAAGATTGCAGGCTTAATTTGCAAAAATTTTAGCTATAATTATTCCAGACCTGCAGCTGATGCCTCTCTTGAAGAGTTTTTTGAAAAGAATAATCTTTTGGCCATCTCAGATGTTGATACGCGAGCGCTTGTAACTTATATAAGAGAAAATGGCGCCATGAATGCGGTCATTTCAACGGAAGTGGAAAATATTGAAGGATTGAAGAAACAGTTGGCTGAAGTGCCTGATATGAACGGTCTTGAATTGGCATCAAAAGTCAGTACCAAGGAGCCCTATTTTGCAGGTGATGAAAATGCCACCTATCGCATTGCAGCACTCGATTTGGGCATCAAGAAAAATATTCTTAGAAATTTGGCCAAAAGAGATGCGTATATCAAGGTGTTTCCATATGATGCTACCTTTGAAGAAATGAATGCTTTTGAACCTGATGGATTTTTTCTTTCTAACGGACCTGGAGATCCAGAACCTTTAGAAAACGCCATTTCTTTGGCGCAAGAAATTATCAAGCGCAACTTGCCGCTCTTTGGGATCTGTCTTGGACATCAAATAATTGGTTTGGCCAATGGCATTTCAACCTATAAAATGCACAATGGCCATAGAGGGATCAACCATCCAGTAATGAATTTGCTGACTGGAAAAGGGGAAATTACCTCTCAAAACCACGGGTTCTCTATCAATAAGGAAGAAACGGAACAACATCCAGATGTTGAAATTACACACACACACTTAAACGATCATACAGTGGCAGGAATGCGCATGAAGTCGAAAAATTGTTTCTCGGTACAATACCATCCCGAAGCAAGTCCGGGTCCGCATGATGCGTCTTACTTGTTTGATCAATTTATAGAAAATATTCAAAACAAATAGTACTAAAACCTACAAAAAAACGTCAGATTTTTTGAGGTTTTCTTATAGCGCAATCATTATCGCTTATTTTAAATGGAATTCTCAAAGCGTGTTGGGACTTTGGGGCAACTATTTCGTAAATTAGCAATAACATGGCGGCACAGATTGGCTTCGGTTTTTCGGTGTCTCATCATATCAAATAAACAATAACACTAAATAATAGAACACAATGAGCATCATCATCAACATTCATGCAAGACAAATTTTTGATTCACGTGGTAATCCAACAGTAGAAGTAGATGTCGTAACAGAAAACGGAATCATGGGACGCGCTGCGGTACCTTCAGGAGCCTCAACAGGAGAACATGAAGCTGTGGAGCTGAGAGATGGTGGCAAAGCATACATGGGCAAAGGTGTCTTGAATGCTGTTGAAAATGTCAATACCGTAATTGCTCAGGAACTTTTGGGGACTTCGGTGTTCGAACAAAATAAAGTAGACCAGATGATGATTGATCTGGACGGTACCAAAAACAAATCAAAATTGGGTGCCAATGCTATTCTGGGAGTTTCCCTGGCAGTTGCCAAAGCAGCAGCAGGAGAGTTAGGCATGCCATTATATAGGTATGTTGGCGGTGTTTCAGCCAATACACTTCCAGTACCTATGATGAACATCATTAATGGTGGCTCACATTCTGACGCGCCTATTGCATTCCAGGAGTTTATGATTATGCCTGTCAAGGCTAAAAGTTTTACGCATGCCATGCAGATGGGGACTGAAATTTTTCATAATCTAAAAAGTGTATTGCACGATAGAGGTTTGAGTACAGCTGTAGGTGATGAAGGCGGATTTGCACCAACTCTGGAAGGTGGTACGGAAGATGCTTTGGATACCATCAAAAAAGCAGTTGACAAAGCGGGTTACACGTTAGGAGACGATGTTATGATTGCTTTAGATTGCGCTGCCGCAGAATTTTATGTGGATGGCAAGTATGATTATACCAAATTTGAAGGCACTTCAGGAAAAATAAGATCAAGTATAGAACAAGCCGATTATTTGGCTGAATTGGCCTCTAAATATCCAATCATCTCTATTGAAGATGGGATGGATGAAAACGATTGGGAAGGTTGGAAATATCTAACAGAAAAGATTGGTCATAAAGTTCAGTTGGTGGGTGACGATTTGTTTGTGACCAATGTAGAACGTTTGTCAAGAGGTATTGAAAATGGCATTGCCAATTCAATTTTGATCAAAGTGAACCAAATTGGAACCTTGACTGAAACTATTGCTGCTGTAAACATGGCACATAATGCAGGCTACACGTCGGTAATGTCTCATCGTTCAGGTGAAACGGAAGATAACACTATTGCTGATTTGGCAGTGGCTTTAAACACCGGTCAAATTAAAACGGGTTCAGCATCGCGTAGTGATCGTATGGCCAAATACAACCAATTGTTGCGTATTGAGGAAGAATTGGAGAATGTAGCCTACTTTCCACAAGACAAAGCCTTTAAACTAAAATAAACTTAAGGTTTAAAACGTAAATAAAAGCCCATTCGTTAATTCGTATTGGGCTTTTGGTATTGTAATCACGGGATAAGCATCAAAATTGTAGATGAAGGTGGTTTTGAAGGCAAGGTTCTCCCAAATTTTGAATAAGATGCTTGTGGTGCTAGAAAGTCGGTAATCTTTTAAGGCATCCACCCGTGGTTGGTAATAGCTGGTGCTGATGATTCCAATACTTTCTGTAGGATAAATACTGAAAGAGACATACGCACTTCCTCGGATATCTTTACGGGTTTTGTTGTCTTCAACTTCTGAAGCTTGTTCATACTCATACATGATAAGCGTCCCCAAATAAAAACGATAATCTTCGTTGGAGGATAGTTTAAAACGTGGTCCCGTGCCAATCAATCCCCTGAAATCTATTTCTGATATAGCATCATATTGGGCTTGTACAAAGGCTTCCATTTTTATGGTTTCCGTTACGCTATGGTTGTAGCGCAAGTGTTGGGTGCCTTTATTGACGAAAGATTCTCCCGCTGCTTTTTCAAACTTCAGGTCATTTATGAAAAGCCATAGCTCCTTTTTATTGTTATACTGCACATCAGCTGTATTGGCAATCTTGAAGATGCTATTTTTGTTTTTGATCAAGCTGGCGTCTAAACTCACAGACCCCGTCCATTTTGCGGAATCCGTTTTCTTCCGTAAGGTTTCAACGTTAATGACTTGTGATTGGGCATAACCATATATGAGTAAGAAAAACAAAAAAATAATTTGTTTCATGAAAAGAAATTCAAATTTAAATAATTGAGTTTTAACATTCCATAAGAAGAATGAAATTAATTTAAGGACAAAATTAAAAAACTTATGTGAAAAGAGGCCTTTGAGCGGTTGTTTTAAATAGATTTTGCAAATTTAAAAAGTGTTAAAATGCTTGTTAAGGTGCTTTAGAAATTGTGATAAATTTTGTAAATTCGTGATTATCTTTTCAGAAACACAAATTCAAAATAAACTTACAAATACATATGTCAGATAAAGCTACGTTAGAAATAAACGGTAAAAAATACGAATTCCCATTGGTTGTGGGAACTGAGAAAGAAGTTGCCATTGATATCAGCAGTTTAAGAAGTACTACAGATAGTGTTATTACACTAGACCCAGGTTACAAAAACACAGGTTCTTGTGAGAGTGCCATTACATTTTTGGACGGGGAAAAGGGAATCTTGAGATACCGAGGATATTCCATTGAAGAATTAGCCGAAAAGGCCGATTTTCTTGAAGTAGCCTTCTTGCTTATTTTTGGTGAATTGCCAACTACTGAGCAATTGCAAAAGTTCCATTCAGATATCAAGGCACAATCAGTTGTGGATGAAGATATTCGAAAAATAGTAGATGCATTTCCAAAATCTGCACATCCAATGGGTGTTCTTGCATCGCTTACGAGTGCATTAACAGCTTTCAACCCGTCTTCAGTCAATGTCAATTCTGAAGAAGATATGTATAAAGCCATCGTAAAAATTTTAGGTAAATTTCCTGTTTTGGTAGCTTGGACCTTCCGTAAGAAAAACGGATTGCCATTAGATTATGGCGATAAAAATTTGGGTTATGTAGAGAACATTTTGAAAATGATGTTCAAACAACCTAATGAGGATTATAAAATGAATCCAATTGTCTTAAATGCATTAGACAAATTATTGATCCTTCATGCTGATCATGAGCAAAACTGTTCTACCTCTACGGTAAGAATTGCAGGCTCATCTCATGTTGGTTTGTTCGCATCACTTTCTACAGGTATTTCCGCACTTTGGGGACCACTTCACGGTGGGGCCAATCAAGCCGTGTTGGAAATGTTGGAAAGTATTAATGCTGATGGTGGAGACACTGACAAATACATGGCAAAAGCTAAAGATAAAGAGGATCCGTTCCGATTGATGGGCTTTGGACATCGTGTTTACAAAAACTTTGATCCAAGAGCTAAAATCATCAAAAAAGCAGCTGATGAAGTATTGAACGACTTGGGTGTTGAGGACAAGATTTTGGAGATTGCCAAAGCTTTAGAAAAAGAGGCTTTACAAGATCCTTATTTCGTAGATCGTAAGCTGTATCCCAATGTTGATTTCTATTCAGGAATCATCTACAGAGCGATGGGCATCCCAACGGATATGTTTACCGTAATGTTTGCATTAGGCCGTTTACCAGGTTGGATTGCACAATGGCGTGAAATGAGATTAAATAAAGAACCAATAGGAAGACCGAGACAAGTTTATGTTGGTGAAACCTTAAGGTCATTTAGAGCGATAGATAAACGTTAGAATAAAACTATTAATGCTAAAAAGCTTCATTTTTATAGATGGGGCTTTTTTTTATACTTTAGAGCATGCTAAAATTAAATATTAAAAACGAAACTTCTCGGTTGAGAGCTGTCGTTTTGGGAACAGCTATTAGTAATGGACCAACGCCTAAGATGGAAGAGGCCTATGATCCAAAATCTTTAGAGCATATCAAAGCGGGCACGTATCCTGTAGAAACAGATATGGTGAAAGAAATGGAAGCTGTGGCCAAAGTTTTTGAAAAATATGATGTAAAGGTCTACCGGCCTGAACAAGTTGCTGACTATAATCAAATTTTTACAAGAGATATCGCTTTTGTTATTGATGATATTTTCGTTAAGGCCAATATCTTACCTGATAGAGAAAAAGAATTGGATGCCATTCAATATGTTATTGATCAAATCAACCCAGAAAAAGTGATCCGTCCTCCAGAAGAAGTCCATATTGAAGGTGGTGATGTGATGCTCTGGAATGACCATATTTTTATAGGCACCTATAAAGGCGGTGATTATAAAGATTATATTACAGCGCGCACTAATATTGAAGGTGTTGCTTACATCAAAGAGTTGTTCCCCAATAAAATCGTTAAGGAATTTGATCTCGTGAAATCAAGAATTGAACCACGGGATAATGCGCTGCATCTAGATTGTTGTTTTCAACCTGTAGGAAAAAATAAAGGGATTATTTATAAGAGTGGTTTTAGGGAAGAAAGTGACTATATGTACTTGGTCAATTTATTTGGAAACGAAAACCTCTTTCACATCACCCGTGAGGAGATGTACCATATGAACAGTAACGTGTTTTCCATATCAGAAGATGTTGTGATTTCAGAACGGAATTTTACACGTTTAAATACATGGCTTCGCACTAATGGTTTTACGGTGGAAGAAGTGCCTTACGCAGAAATCTCAAAGCAAGAAGGCTTGTTGCGTTGTAGTACGATGCCTTTGATAAGGGATTAAATAAAGATCTGGGGTAAGAAAGAATATTTATTCCAGTTTTTTATGGGTTTGAGTCAAGATTTAGAGACTACTTGCAGCAGAAATCAAAATAGTTGCACAACATGTCAATAGAAAATTGTAGCTCACATTTTCGGTAAAATAGAAATAAAATAAGAAGGCTAGATTTGTAAGCCCATAAATAAAAATTGCGGTGTGAAGAAATACCCAGTCATCCATGTACGCAGCTAGAGCTGTAAGTGCAATTACATTACTAACGATGTAATATGAAAGTGCAACCAGAATTTTCTTTTTAATGGGGAATTTTACAAAGTCATTTCCTATAAATTAATTTTATGGGAAAAAAATAAATGCTCACCATTAGAGCAATAATTAGGTTGACAAAAGGTGGAATTATATTTTTTATTGTGAAAAAATACATTACACTCATTAAAAGCACTAAAATATAATCCCTTTTAAAAATTCTTGTAGATGTCATATCAATGGTTAATGAGTTAGCTGTAATTAATACAAGATAAGCTGAGTTTTAACAACTTCTACTCTTATGATCCCAGACTTATTACTTCCCATACAAAAAATAGTTGTTTACCAAATCAATATAAATACGTTTGGCCTCATCAGGTGAGACACTGCTTACTTGAAATAGCGCATTGGTTTTAAAAGCATTGATCATTGGTTTTTTTCCTCTCGGGGTTGAATAGTCATTAGTGGCCTTTTTGTAATACGCATAAAGACGAAGTAACAAATCGGCAGGGAAAGGTTCACCATAGCTGTTGATGCGCTCTACAGCCTCTTCAAATTCAATATCTAAGCTATTTGAAGTCATTTTGTTTCGGCAATCACAGTAACACCACCTTTTACTTTCTGATTGAGCGCCACTTTTATATCTGAATCTAATGGTAAAAATAAATCAACTCGTGATCCAAATTTAATAAATCCTGAGTCTGCGCCTTGTTGCACCTTAGCGTCTACTTTGGCATAATTGATAATACGTTTGGCCAAAGCACCGGCAATTTGACGGTACAAAACCTGTCCGAAGGTATTATTTTCAACTACAACAGTGGTACGTTCATTTTCCTCACTCGATTTTGGATGCCACGCTACCAAAAATTTCCCGGGATGATACTTGCTAAAAATAACCTTACCACCAATTGGGTAGCGTGTGACATGTACGTTAATAGGCGACATAAAAACAGACACCTGTAGGCGCTTGTCTTTAAAAAATTCTTTCTCAAAAACTTCTTCAATCACCACAACTTTTCCGTCAACTGGCGATAAAACATGCTGGTCATGAAGGGCGCCTATACGTTTTGGGTTTCTAAAAAACTGAAGGATAATGATAAAAAATGCAACAATAATTAGCATTAACGTGGTTCTTAACCACGATAATGTGACAAAGTAATCAATGCTCATGATGGCAATTACTACTAGAGCAATAGAAATCATGACTATTTTATGGCCTTCTTTATGAAACATAGGGGAACAATCTTAAAAATAAATATAAAAATGGTGCTGCAAAAATAATACTATCTAACCGATCTAACAAACCGCCATGTCCTGGCATAATCACACCACTGTCTTTAACATCGGCTTGTCTTTTGAACTTAGACTCTATCAAGTCACCTAAAGTACCAAAAACGCTTGCAATAATACTCAATATTAACCAATTTGTAAAATCTAATGTGCCGGTGAGCCAAGCAATGAAATAACTGGCAATACAGGCAAAAAACAAACCGCCCAAAAAGCCTTCAACAGTTTTCTTTGGAGAGACACTCGGAAACAGTTTTTGTCTCCCAAAATTCTTTCCTACAATATAGGCACCTGTGTCATTGACCCAGATCAGTACAAACACACCCAATAATAATAGAGGTGTAAACTCTTTATTGTTATTGGCAATCAGTATTAAAAATATAAACGCACTAGTCAAATAAAAGGTAGTCAATATAAAGCGCTTGGACTCAAACAGCGGAATAGTTTTTTCTGAAAACAAATCCTTGATCAAGAATAACTGGACAAAAATGGTAATGACATGCAGTATTTTGATGGCTTCATTAAATCCGGCATCCGTTTCTGGGATAATGCACCAAACACTAAAACCAAGATACATCAATGTAAAGACGATATATGGAGCTTTACTTTCTAATTGGATGAGTTTTTTAAACTCGGCCATACAAATAAGTCCAAAGATTAGAAAGAGCAACACCAGAACGTATTGCCAATAAATTGACAGTATAAGCAATGAGATATAGATGGCGCCAGAAACGGCCCTTGTGCTAAGTTCTTTCATCTACATTTTAGGTTGTTATGAATGATAGATGGCACATTATAAATAAACTTTTGAATATAAAAAACGTAAAAAATTTCATTATAGATCTTCTAGCAGCAGCAAATATAGGTTTTTTGAGCTACTTCCATAAGTAAGAAAGTCTTTATCTTCTAAAGTCTTAAAATGTTTAATGGTTGTAATATTGGTAGGAATTTTATTTCTGTTCTTATTTTTAATGCCTCTCAATCCTTCTCCAATATTTTCAACAAACTGGCTTGTTGTGGCATAGATAATGAAATTTGGAGGCAAATCTCTCAGTTTTTTCTCCGCTATCTGGTTTGAAGAAATCAATAAAGAACCGTCATCTGCAATTAAATACTCACATGTAGAAAAGAAGTATTCACTTTCTGATGACTTTTTTGTGGCTTTGAGGTTAAAATCCTTGAACAGGTCATTAAGCTTGGAATCAAATAAAAATACATTTTTGTCCTCCCAATTGTTTTCTTGAAGAATATTATTTAAGGATTTGTAAATTTCTTCCATATTCTCACAATACAGAAACTTCCCACCGTTGGCCTTGAAATTTATAGTGAATTTTTCGTCTATAGGCAACTTGATTTCAGGCATATATTTGCCTCTCTCTTCGCTTTTTATGTTATCTTCTGGCGTGTTTTTTAGGCCGAAAATTTTACGAAATAGACTCATGTAAGGGTTGCTATTAACCTGATTTTACTAATGGTTACCTCAAATATAAAAAAACTTAAATTAACAT
>NZ_LZRN01000032.1 GCF_001678675.1 Gelidibacter algens | reverse complement strand
CTAATTCTTTTGTGAAATAATATTCTTGGGTAGTAACGCTAATGTTTTTTGGCAGTAGATTTTTTAACTTTTCTTGAAAAGATTTGTCAGCTAAAAATGTTTCTATGATACTTTCATTAGTGAAAAATCGTTTTAGAATGATTTCCCAACTGATATATGGTGCAAATATATCTAGATGCTTGTAAACTGTGTTTAGATTAATTTCCGATGAGATATATTTCCAATCCCACAAAAACTTTAGGGCATCATAGGAGTCGCTTTTAAAAGCTTCATTAAAGATATCCTTAAAAATGCTAAATCTATTCTGAGTAATGGTAAAATAGTCCCACGGAAATTGTTCTATGTTTTTTCTAATAAAACTCTCTGGTAGTTCCACAGATAAATATGACCAGTCCCAATTCTCATCATTTAATTCTTTATTTTGAAGTAAATCGATAACTAAGTCTGAGTCCTTTCCAGATAGGATCTCAAAATCCCAAGGATATTCTGTAATGCTTGCTCTTATTACAGCTTCACTAAATCTATTTGATAATATTGACCAATCCCAGAAATAGAGATATTGTTTTAAGTGCTCAACAAGAATTTCCAGAGCTACGTTAGAGCTAATTACTCTCCATATTCCTTTATCCGCATTTTGGCTGACGATTTCAAAAACTTGCTTATCGCTCCAATTTACATTTGGGTTTTCGACAAGTTGTGACCAATCCCATAGGTCTAAATATAAAATTAAGATTTCTGAATCTATCGTCTTATTAAGGCTCAAGAAATAATAGAATTCCCCTTTTCTTATAAGTGCTCTGTATAGATCGGAATTTTGATCTTGTTTGACCAAATTGTCTATTGAAGTAGACTCATTATCAGAATGCTCAAACTGTATCGACATCGTCTGATTTTCATCTACCACTAAAAATGTGTTTATATCGAATTCATTAAATGCTTCCTTAGATTCTAGCATTTTAAAATTTAAAGCTTCTCCTTCAAATTCATCACTTTGAAAAAGTTGAAAATCTATCTTTTCCAATAAAAAGTCACGTTCGATAACAACAATTGAATTCAATTCAGTTACTGCTGTCAGAGATTTAGTCAAACCAAATGCATCTTTAAAAGAAAAAAATCTATCATCACTGTCATTAGCTGTTATATTTTCTAATACAGTAATTCGCGCAGCGAAGTATTTGTATTTAAGACCTGTTTCTAATGAGTCTAAACCTGCATTTGTTAGCTTAATAATATTATTTCGTGATTCTGTTAAATGGAAATCTTCGAGACGTTTTAAATAAAAGTCAAAAATTTTATTCTCAGCGGGGTCACCATATTTTATTACACCTTCTATGGTTGATATATTAAAGCCCAATAATATTGCAAATTCATTATACGAGATATTGCCGCAATTTTCTCTAATTATAGTACAGAGTATTTTATCAGTTTCAGTAGTTGAACTTGCCTTACGGTACTGGATTTCAAATGGAATAGATTTAACTACCCAGTTTGTTTTAAATATGGAAAGGATCTTATTGCTCATCTGTCGTAATGGTCTTTTTGAAAATATTGGAAGAAATTATTTTTCCGTTTGTAGAATCACTTATAGTGTTGAAAACATTCTGGTATATTTCTTTTTTACAAAAGTGATCCTTATTTCCAACGATAATGAGTAATCTTCTTGCGCGAGAAAGACCTACATTAAGCCTATTAGGAGATTCTGCAAAACCCAAGCTAGATTGCTCAGGATACCCTTTGCTTTCATAAAGAGAGAAATCTGGTGATTGATCAGTAGTAGCTGCTATCTTATCACTTCTCACCATTGAAACAATGATAATATTCCGCTCCATTCCCTGAAATTTATCAACTGTACTTAGCCTAGTAGATATGTCTTTATGATTTTTTTCAATCATTTTATTCAAATGATTGATTTGCTTCCCATAAAAACTAATAATGCCTATTTCACTTTCCTCTTTAGGTTGTGTAGAAAGCCATTTAGTATATTCTGGATATCCGTCGCTGTTTTTGATGCAATATAGTATGGAGTCAATAGCCTCAACTTCGCCAATGTTAGATCTAGATGTACCTTCTTTTATTTCAGGTCCATTTACATCAATCCACATCGTGTGTGTTTCTGGCGTTAAAATATTTTTATAGTTGAGACCGTGATACCTAGAAGATGGTTCTAAAAAACTTTGGTGATCTTTCTCGTCAAGAGGCAATCCACAATGTAAGCCGCCATCATCTATGTAAAACTGAGACACAGCATCATTTATAGCCGGGTGCATTCTATACTGAGTATTAAAAGTACCTTTTAAGCTTAAATCTAAATTTGGGTTCTGAAATAAATTTTCGAACTGAGATTTTTTAAACTCATCTCTTTCCAGAGTGCTTGCCAATTCCTTTTCGCCTATTGAGTACAAGGTGTCTTTTATTTCTTCTCCATCAACCATTGGAGGCAATTGCCTATGGTCTCCAACTATAATTGCTTTTTTACCATATATAATTGGTAATGCTAGTTCAGGTGGTGTGGCTTTACTGGCCTCATCCATAATGATTGTATCAAAAACAATATCAATGCCATTACATTTCTTATAATCAATTTTTGGAAAGTAATCTCCTTTATTGAAAACCTTTAAGTACGAATGAAAAAACGAAGTATAGCGTCCTTCAGAATTAAGTTTACCCATTGAGCTTCCAGTTGCTCCAATCAAGTTTACATTTTCTAAATATTGTTGCGTGAAAATAGATCTCACTTCTTTGTCTTTGCCATTAAGGTAAGACCTCCAATCATTTAATGCGTTATTTATATTTTCATCATTACCAACTCTTTTAGCCACGTTTTCAACCCAATGCTCCACTATGTTAGGTTCTTTAAAACTTAAATCACTACCGAATGATACCACAGTTTCATAGGAATAAAATAATCCTTCTGAGGCCAGTCTATCTTCGTTTCCAAACCGTATAGGTTTCACAATATTATTTGAACCAGTTTTAATTCTATCCATTGCGTTATCCACTGCAAGATTTGTTTCAGAGGTAAGAAGTATTTTTTGTTTGGGGTTTTCTAGAATATGGTGCCATATAATTTCTGCAATGGCAGTGGATTTGCCTGTTCCGGGTGGTCCTTGTATAAGCATTAAATCCTGAGCGTGTAAACTTTTTAGTATCGCTTGCTTTTGTGATGTATTTAAATGTTGAGATAACATTTGTTCCTCAAAAAGTCTCCATTGATTTCCTTGTTCATCCAGAAGAGAATCTACATCGTGAATAGGCTTAGCCATTGACGAGTCAAAAAGAAAATTTCTGCTATTATTATTTGGAAGAGTAACCTCAGATTCTAATTTATTTACTGTGTCTGTAAGTCTTAAAATTTTATCTCTTTCGCCTTTTAAATCTGGAAAGACAGCTTTTATCTCCTGTTTTAATAATGATTTATTTAGATCTTCAATGTTCTCGTCTTCCACAAAGAATTCAAGGCTAGGATAATCTACCTTTTGTAATCTACCTAGTGGCTTTTTATTCTTTTTATCACCATAATAAAAACTTTCTCTTTTCAGTTTCGAAAGTTTTTCTTCTTCTTGCTCTACTTTTAATTCAAAATTTTCAACGCAGAGATACTTTTCTTTAAACGTATCATCAATGTAAACATCGTATTTTTCGTCTTCAATATACTCACGGATTACATTTGTTAAATAGTCCCGTACAAATCCTTTGTTGCCTGGTTTATAATGTTTATGAAACCGTAGCTCTTGACCATTCAACATTAGTCTTGTTGATAATGATTCTGCATTAATCTTTAGTTTCTTCTGAAGATCGTGAAGACCTGTTTCAAATTTTATGTTGAACTTAAACTTGTGATCCGTTCCATAATCTTCAAGGTAAAAATAATTGTAAGCCCTTAAGCTTTGTTTTTTGCTTTCTAAGCCTTCAAAATCCTGAAAATCAAAAGAAAGCGTTGACTTGTCACTACTTATTTGAAATTCTTCACCGTGTATGTCAGGATAAATTCTATCCCAAAATTTTAGTTCTATATCGCTATTTTTTGAGTAAAATTTTCTGAGTTGCTTCCCATCGTAACTATATTTTACATTCCAATTCGTTCGATATGATTTTTTAGGGAAATACTTTCTTATAATTTGATCTATCCTTCGGTATTCTCTTTTAAAATGTGATAACTGTTCTTCTAAACTAATGGAGTTTCGCGTTTCAGTATCATTTAAATTGCTACTATTAACCTCTATCCTAAAGCTAATCGCATCATTTTCTGGTGTTGGTAAATCGATACCTTTGAATTTTTCTAAATCTTTTATTTTTTTTTCAAGTCCTGAATTTTTCGGAAACTGAAAAATTAAAAGAAAACGCTTCCGCTTTAACCCAATTTCCTTCTCTAAATAGGCTTCGATATTATTATGAATCTTTCCGTTAAATATGGTGAATCTATTACCAGTTTCCTGAATAGAATTTTCTTTATAGATAAGACTAAGTAAAAATTTAATATTGGGGAATAAAGGAAAAACAGCTCCAGCATTTTTTTCAAAAGAAACATTTTTCAAAATGTCTACTTTTTCTTTCTCTGCTTGTGTAAGAAGTATAAGTCCTTCTTTATTGAAAAGAAAGTTTCTTGATATTCTTCCTATGATTTTTTCTAAACCTTTTGACTTGCTGTTTCGCTCTCTGATAACACCTTCAATAATTGGATGTTCATTGAACTCGATATACTTTGACGAAGCACTTTCCTTTAAATTTTTTAAGTCTTCGATATTAATTTGCTCCGTTATTTCTAAGTCTTGTAGTATATGATCGCTATCAAAATCATAAGTATCTATTTTAAAAATAGTCTCAACTTCATCCTTAAAGATTTTTTTGAAAATATCTTGATCTACCTCTATCTTTAAAGTGTTGCCCTCCAACGTATACTTTTGATTAGGGTTAATAGCTACAGGGAGACTTCGGTAGTCAATAATTTTTTCTTGTGCAGTTATATATTTATGCCAAACTCTTTTGTTTCTTTCATATTCAGTTTGATTTTCTTCTTCTAATTCTTCTTGCTCATCAAAATCAAAATCTGGAATACGTATATTTTTGTTCAGTTCTAAAGCATCGTGATTGATAGGTGGGCTTGCAATCTGAATAATAGACTTAGGTTCGTTGATTATGCTATTTTTTGGTTTAGAAAATTCGTCTAATAATAAATTGTATACTGAATCATCTATTATAGTTGTAGGTCTGGCTTCAATTTCAAGACCTTTCCCGTCTAAGAAAGATATAGCCTTATCTAACGATAAATTTAACTCTCTCAACACTTTATTCAATCTTATGGTTGGAACACTTCTCATATATTTATAAAATACTCAAATGTTAAAAACTTAAGCCTACAAAGTAGAAATTTTCTCCAACATAATCCTTAAATTGTCCAAAATTTGTCAAGTCTTTTAATGAAAACTACCTGATTATGATAGGCGAACACATACGAGCACTTAGAGAGTCTAATGATGTATTGTTGCGGCAATTAGCAGCTCAATTGGAAATAGACCAAGCAATGTTAAGTAAAATGGAACGCAGTGAGCGTTCATTTAAAAGAGAACATATAGATGTTTTAGCAAAAATTTTTAAGCAGCCAAAAAAGGATTTACTTACGATGTGGTTAGCAGATAAAATTTTGAAAACTGTTAAAAGTGAGAAGTTTACAAAAGAAGCTTTAAGGCTTGCAATCGATAATGTATAAAGATTAGATATAATAATTTGAGCAACGATACTTTAACCAACCAAAGCCTTAATGTTACCCCTGGAATAAGGATTAACTTAAGAGGAGAAGATTTTATAGTTACCAACAGAGAACGCGACATCATTGATGTCGAAGGAATTTCTGAATTAGTATACGGTCAAAGTTTTCAATTTGATTTACGATTAGAAAACTATCGAGTAATACAACCAGAAGAAACCGAACTTCAGGCTGACGACTCTACCCATTATAGGCAAACAAAGTTGTTTCTTGAGACAATATTCAGAAACTCTTCGCATTATTCTGAACATATTGAAATAGCTCATAAAGCGGCAATAAGAGGTGCTAATTATCAATTTGAATCTACTATAAAGGCACTTTCATTGCCACAACCAAAAATCCTAATTGCAGATGCTGTTGGGCTTGGTAAAACAGTTCAAGTTGGCATTTTTTTAGCGGAATTAATCAGACGTGGAAAGGGAAAGAAGGTTTTAGTAGTTACACCAAAATCTATTCTTGCTCAATTTCAGCAGGAAATATGGGCTCGTTTTGCAATTCCATTAGTTAGATTAGATAGTCAGGGAATAGCAAGAATTAAAACAGAAATACCATCAAACAAAAATCCATTCGATTACTATGACAAGGTTATAGTATCTATCGATACGTTGAAAAACAATGCAAAATTCAGGCACTATTTAGAAAAAGTAAAATGGGATATCGTTGCAATAGATGAATGCCATACGGTTGCCAATGTTGCATCTCAGAGAGGTGGATTAGCTAAATTTTTATCAGAGAGAACGCAAGCAATGGTTTTGACATCTGCGACACCTCACAACGGTAAACGTGAGAATTTTGCAAATTTAATAAGTATGTTAGATCCTACGGCAATACCTTATGATGGCGAATTTACAAAAGAAGATATTCAGCCATTATATGTTCGTAGGTTTAAAAAGGATATTGAGGATGAAGTTGGTGATGCCTTTAGAGACAGGATAACAAGTAAAATAGATTGCCCTTTAAATCCTGATGAAGAAGAAGCTTTACGAATTATTCAAGAATTTAAAGCTGTTGCACAGGAAGAGAGTGATGGAAATTCTACGTTCGGAGCATTGCTTTTTTCCATAGGTTTATTCAAGGCATATATGTCATCGCCTAAAGCGTGTTTAGAAACCGTAATTAAAAGAATAGATAAAGCGATTGATGAAGATGGTGTAATAGAACATCTAGAAGAGCTGAAAGACGTTCTCGAAAAAATTGTGGCTCAAAAAAGTGATTCTAAGTATAACCAGTTTCTCTTTAAACTAGACCAGATGGGTTGGAAAGGGAAAAAGAGTGATGAGCGCATAATCATTTTTGCAGAGCGCAGAGCTACATTAAATGAATTAGAAAAGAATCTGAAAGAAGACTTCAAGCTAAACGATAACGCGGTAGTTCAATTTAACGGAAGCCTCACGGACACACAACAGCAAGATATCTTAGAAGATTTTTCTAAAGAAGATAGTACAATTAGGCTTTTTCTTGCTTCTGATGCTGGAAGTCAAGGTGTGAATCTTCACTACTTCTGTAATCAAATGTTTAATTACGATATTCCTTGGTCAATTATAACTTTAGATCAAAGGAATGGGCGAATAGACCGTTTTGGTCAAACCAAAACACCATTCATCTATTACCTTATTGCTGAATCTCAAAGTGAAGATGTTCAAGGAGATATTAGAATTGTAGAGCGTTTAAAAGAAAAGGAAGAAGAAGTACATAAAAGTTTGGGAGATGCTGGGAGTGTTATGGGCTTTTATGACCAACAGCAAGAATCAAAATTAGTAGAAAAAGCGATTGCCAATAATGACCCGTCACTTTTGGATTCTAATGAAGAAAATACGGTGGACGATGATTGGTTAAGTGCATTGACTGAAGATTCATCTGCTACTAAAGCTCAAATGAAAATCGACGAAGGTTTTGCTTCGTTTTATGAAGATGATTTTAGCTATTATGCTTCGCTTATTGATGAATTAAAATCGAAAGACGATAGGCTCATCCCTTTAATTAATATAGATAGTAACGACAAAGTTTTAGAAATTGAACAATTTGAAGAGCTTTCATCTAAAGGTGTTTTGTACGATATGCCTAAAGAAGCTTTTCCAAAACCAAATCAAACATTCAATCTTACTACAAATGTTGATATCGTTGAAAATGCAATAATTCAAGCGAGAAAGAAACAAAATGAATGGCCAAACTTTCAACTATTATACGACCTTAATCCTATTGCAAAATGGATGCAATACAAGTTGCTTGGACAAATAGATCGCGGTAAAGCTTTAGTGGCTAGACTAAGAGAGCCACTTCCTAAAAATACAGCTTGGTTTGTTTTTCAAGGAATAACATCTAATCAACAGGGAAAACCTATTTTTTCCAAAACCTTCGTAATAGGCAAATCATTTGGAGAGTCAAGCGTGGGAAATTTGGAAGAATTTGAAGAGTTTATAAATCAATACCGCCTTAAGGACACATTGCCTGAACTTGAAACAACTGCTGAACAACTTGATAATATTAAAAAACTACTTCCGGCAGCAGTGAAAAGTGCTAAACTTTTTTATGATTTAAAAATTCAAGGTGATCTGGAGGATAAAATGGAAGATAAATTAGAACGCTATCAAAAGAAACTGAATGATTGGCTAAGCGCATCCGAGCGACAAATGGAAATTAAGTTTGGAGATGAAAAAAATGGAGGAGGCTCTTTTTATAAAAAGAAGAGGCAGAGTGAAGTAAATTATGTAAAAAATCAAATGGATGCATTTTACAATGAATACTTCCAATTAGAAAATGAACCCTTCCTAAGAGTATTAGCGGTTTTTTATAACGGGTAATTAAGAATGATAGAATTTTTAGAAAATATAGGCGATTACTTTTCTCAACATTTCTTTGATGAAGATTTTCCGAAGAAAGTGTTTGATAAGTCTGGCTATGGGACTGAGCATATAAAAGAGTTTACAAGCAAGATTGCCCCAATTAGTGAAAAGTATTATAAGTTTAAGAATGATTATCTAAATCTAAGAAGAACGAAGGATAAAGTGCTTCGCACGCACCAATTTCATACAGAATTATTAGAAGCATTAGGTTACATTAATGGCGTAAGAGCCTATGATGAACCTGTGGTAATGGACGATAATAAAATTATTCCTGTTCGCTACCGTTTCAATAAAAATGACAAGCCTTATCTCTACATAATGGAAATGCAGCCTATGATACAAGTGGGCGATGTTGATGCAGATGGGTTATATGAGCAGAGTTATATTAAAGACGATTGGGAAAAAGTGCTACCGAATTCTTGGGATGGTTTTGATATAAGACCAGAAGTAATTAAAGAAGCGTTATCCGAACTGTTTTTACTTCCCGAAGAAGAACGTCCAGTCTATTTGATTATGCTTGCTGGTCCAAAGATATTTTTAATTCAGTACGAGAAATGGAAGTTTGATAGCTATTTACTCTTCGATTTAGAAGAATTATTTACAGTCACAAAAACAGCATCCAATAGAAATTTACTCGCTTTATTTTATGCTTTACTAGCAAAAAAGCAATTTATTTCTGAAACCGAAAGTATTTTAACTGGTTTAGAGGAAGATGCCCATAAAGCAAGTTATGGCGTAACAGTTACTTTAAAAAGTGCGGTTATCTATGCTGTAGAGGCATTGGCGAATGAAGCTATTGAATACCGATTAATGAATGCGGCTACACAAGATGACAAACGTAAGATAGTAGAACTGCGTAACAGCGATAATTTCGCTAGAGAGCTAAAGGACGAATGTCT
Source organism: Gelidibacter algens (assembly GCF_001678675.1). GTDB lineage: Bacteria > Bacteroidota > Bacteroidia > Flavobacteriales > Flavobacteriaceae > Gelidibacter > Gelidibacter algens. The sequence goes on along the minus strand of NZ_LZRN01000032.1, from coordinate 38,298 downwards.
AAATTTTGTGTACCGTTTACTCTTTCTTTTCTATGCAGAATCTAGAGAGGATTTAGAGATTTTACCTATGAAAGACAGTACCTATCAAAAAGGCTACAGTCTTGAAATGCTTCGTGATTTAGAAATGGTAGCATTGACAACAGAATCTTCTAGAAACGGGTATTTCTTTTCCGAAAGCTTATGGAAACTTTTTGATTTCCTGCATACAGGTTCCAATTTGAAAAATGGATTCCAAATGCGACCTCTAGATTCCCCTTTGTTTGATAATGATGCGCTCATACATCTTCAGGGAATTCAATTTAGCAATAAAGTACTGCAAGAAATTGTGGTTCGCTTATCGCTTTCCGAAAGAACAAAAAATAAAGGTCGTGGCAGAATATCGTACTCTAATCTTGGAATTAACCAATTGGGTAGCGTCTATGAAAGTTTACTATCCTATTCAGGTTTCTTTGCAAGAGAAGATTTAATTGAGGTTAAAAGTGCTAAAGATAAAAACGGAAGTGACGGCACATTTTTAGTGCCAAAATCAAGACGAGATGATTTTAAAGAAGCTGAAATTTTAAAAGATTGTGAGCATCTCGAACAAGATGTGGTTATACCAAAAGGACAATTTGTATATCGATTAAATGGTAGAGACCGTAAAAATTCGGCATCGTATTACACGCCCGAAGTTTTAACGCAGTGTACCGTAAAATATACCCTGAAAGGCATTATTGAAAAACTCAAAGAACAACAAGCTATAGTTGATGGAGCTTTAACAGGAACAAACTGTGCAGATGAGATTTTAAAACTTAAAATATTAGAACCTGCAATGGGAGCAGCTGCATTCCATAACGAGGTAATTAACCAACTAGCTGTTGCATATTTAGAGTTAAAGGAAAATGAAGAACAAGCGGCTGGCCGCAAACGTATTACGCCAGGAGTTTATAAGGACGAATTACAGAAAGTAAAAGCCTATATCGCAGCAAATAATGTGTATGGTGTCGATTTAAACCCAACTGCGGTTGAGCTCGGTAAACTATCATTGTGGCTTAATTGTATGCACAAAAATATGGAAACCCCATTTTTTGCACACCGTCTTGGTGCTGGTAATGCAGTTGTTGGCGCTTGGCTAAAAGTATATAACGAGAAGGACTGCTCACTGCAATATCCTAAAACCGCATCTGGCGCCATTGCCAAAAAGCCATTGCCAAAACCTTGGTGGGACAAAGCGCCTAAGCGTGTATTATGGAAGAAAGATGGAACGCTTTCGCGAAAGCAAAATCAGATTTACCACTTCTTATTAGCAGATGATAATATGGTGCCAAGTTATGGCATTAAATTATTGAAGGAAGAATTAACGGATGTTGAGCTAACTGCTTTTAAAGACTGGCGAAACGAATTTAAACAACCATTAACCAGTGTTGAAATTACACGACTGCAAAAGATAAGTAGTGTCATAGATTATTTACTGGAAGAACATTACAAACAGCAAAAGGGAGTAATTGCAGATACTTCTTCTGTGTACCAAGTATATGGACAACCTAACCCTCAAATTAAGGCAAAAGGCTATGACGAAAAAGAGCGACTAGCCGAATCTCGTAAAGACCGTTCTGCACCTTATTACAAGTTAAAATTAGTGTTGGATTATTGGTGTAGCCTTTGGTTTTGGGATGTGCGTGATGTACGCTTATTACCCAGCAGAACCGAGTGGTACAATGAAATTGAATCGATACTACAAATAGACAGTAATGAACTTACGCTTGATGGCACTGAGCAAAACATAAAAGAACAAATACGTAAAAAAGCCAGAGCAGGAAATTTGTTTGACGATGATGAGCGCATAAAATACGTAGAAGCATTAGCACAACAACACCGCTTTTTCCACAATGAAATTGAATTTATAGAAGTATTTAAAGAACGTGGTGGTTTTGATGTTATTGTAGGGAATCCGCCTTGGTTGAAGCTTCAATTTGAAGAAAAAGGGATTATGGGTGAGTCTTTTCCTGAATTGGAGATTAGAAAGATTTCTGCACCTAAAATTAGAAAGCTTCAAGAAGAGTTCTTGAGAGTTGAAATACAAAAAGAAGCCTATTTTAATGAATATATAGCTGTAGAATCTGCTGCAACTTTTATGAATGGTCACCAAAACTATCCATTATTAAAAGGACAGCAAACGAACTTATATAAATGTGTACTTGAAAATGGATTTTCATTAATGTCAATGAATGGTTTTATGGGCTTGATCCATCCAATTGACATCTTTAATGACTCTAAAGGAAAACCATTTAGGAAAGTTGGAAATGCGAGACTTAAGTATTATTTCAACTTTAGAAATGAATTAATGCTGTTTTCGGAGGTTTCACATACTAGATTTTATTCCATTTGTGTGTATGAAGAACTAAAAGAAAAGCCAAACTTTAAAGCTATAAACAATTTATTTCATCCAAGTACTATAGGAAGTTCATTGTCCCATAATGGGTCTGGCGTTGTTCAGGGAATGAAAATAAAAGATGAAAATGACAACAGCTTTAATTGGAACACGAAACCGCATAAATCGAGAGTCATTAATTTTACCGAAAAGGAGTTAAGAATTCTTTCAAAAACGTTTGGGAATAATACTAATTGGCAAAGCGCCAAATTAGTCAGCGTTCACGCAAGTGAAATTATAAGTATTCTTCAGAAAATCGGAAATTCCAATCATACTGTATTAGATTTTAAAAATAAAGTTACAGTCTGTTGGGATGAAACAAACGATTTAAATGCAGGACACATTATTAGAATAACAAAACACCCTAAATTAGATAGTTTTGAAATGGTTTATAGCGGACCTCATTTTTTTGTCGGTAATCCTTTATACAAAACCCCAAGAGAAATTTGCACACAAAATTCCCATTATGATATTATTGATCACACTTTAATTGATGAATTTACTGTAGCAAGAACAAATTATGTTCCGGCAAATGTTCAATTAGGTTATGAAACCTGTATACGTGCATTTATAGTTGGAAAAGATGAAAATGGTTTACAGAAAACTGATAATTGGCTTGATTACTATAAGTTGGGCTTTAGAAAAATGGTTGATATTAATACAGAGAGATCACTTGCATCAGCTCTTTTTCCACCAAAAACTGCTCATATACACGGAGTAATATCTATAATTTTTAAAGAGGAAAAACACTTGTTAGAGGCCTCTGCCCTTACATCTTCTTTGATTTATGATTTCTTTGTAAAAACTATTGGCTCAGCTAATCTATCAGATAGCAGAATCCAATCTTTTCCTTTGGGGGTTCCAGAAAATTATAAATCACAATTGATTTCTAGAACGCTTACTTTAAACTGCATAAATAATTACTACGCAGATTTATGGGAGCGCAATTGGAATGATGATTTTAATCAAGACTCGTGGAGTAAGGCTGATCAACGTTTAAAGCCATTTGATTCACTTACTGAAGAATGGAAATGGGAAATACCATTGCGCAATTGGTTTGAACGCAGACAAGCTTTGGTGGAAATAGATGTCATTACTGCTATGGCATTAGGGTTATCCTTAGAAGAATTGGTTTTAATGTATAATGTTCAGTTTCCCGTACTACAGCAAAACGAAGACGATACTTGGTATGATACTAAAGGAAATATTGTTTTTACAGTTTCTAAAGGTTTAGTAGGTGTTGGTTTAGATAGAGGTGATTGGAATGCTATTGCAGCAATGAAAGCAGGCGAAACCTACGAGCATACAATTACTAAAAGCGAATTATACCAAGGAAAAAAAATAACCTATTATGCGCCATTTGCTAAATGTGACCGCGTAGAAGATTATAAAACGGCTTGGGCACATTTTGAAGAGCTATTTAACGATAAAAAAGAATAGGAAATAAAACAATGTTGATTAAAGCACAAACCATATTTGCTGAAGATGTACTCAAATTAATTGAGGAGAATCGTGATACTTATAAACAAGTAAAACGCATTACCAGTGATTACAGGTTAGAGAAAGGGACAACAGAATCCTATAATGGTAGACAGATATTAGAACTGTTACAAAATGCAGATGATGCAAAGACAGATACGGTAGTTATTGAGCTAGACAGAGAGAACCATACTTTATCTATATCAAACAACGGAAATCCGTTTACTGCTGAAGAAGGAATTGCATCTTTAATGATTGCACATACCTCAAGCAAAAAACGAGAGTTTATTGGAAACAAAGGATTGGGCTTCCGTTCTATTCTTAATTGGGTAACAGAGGTAAAGATTAAAACTAAAACCGATACTGTTGTTTTTTCTCAAGAGATTGCCAAAGCTGAATTTAATGCGCTCTCAGAAGAGGGCCAACGCAAATTAATAGCAGACAATAAAGAGTATTTAAGCGAAGGTGAAGTGCCTTTTGCCATTCTAGCAATTCCTAGATTATATACCAACAAAGAACCTTCAGCTTATCAAACAACTATTGAGTTAAAGTATATTTCAGATAACGAAGAAGTTATAAACGGTATTGAAGGTCAGTTAAGTTTGTTAGCACCAGAGATATTACTTTTTTTAAATCATATAAAAACTATAGAGGTAAAAGATAGTCAAGGGGTTTTAGATAAAAGCCTTTCTAGATTTACAAACGATTCTGGAGCCAAAATAACTATTAATGATGCCACTTGGAATATTAAAGATTCTGGTGATGTTTTATATAAAACGGTAAAAGGGAAAGAACAATATTACAGATACAAAATTGCTTGGAAAGATGATTTAAGCGATGTAAACTCGAAGTTTTTTACCTATTTCCCTACCCAAGAACGAACACACTTACCTTTTTTAATACACGCAACGCTCGATCTTGACCCAACTAGAAATCACATAAATAATTCAAAAGATAACATCAATTTACTATCAGAAATTGCTAAAAGCATTGGTGATATTGCAGAAAACAGTATTAGAAAAGAAACAAGTGATTGGTCATCTTATAAATTCCTGACTGTAGACCGAGCTAATGAAAATGAAATACTTAAAGATTTTTATAAAACCATAGCAGGTTTTAAAAACACTTTAAAGATATTTCCTTGTGTTGACGGTAGTTATTGCACTTACGAAGATGCTGTATTTTACGGCGATGAATTTTCTAATTGGGTGATGCGAAACAAGGTTGAATCCTTATTTGCCGACCTAATTATTCCGGAAGATATAGAGGCAGATTTAAATTATGGTTCTGAATATTCTGAAGAAGGATGGCAAGAAATTTTAGCCTCGGTTACAAAATTAATAACTAGTATACCAGAACGTGCACAACTTATAAAATTATTGACAAGTTGGTCTTTCAGAAAAATTCATTCTTCAAAAAATAAAGTGCCATTACTTATTGATAATGCAGGTAATCCTATTTCTGAGCATAATCAGGCATTTATGATGAATAGGAAGGATATTGAAAAATATTTTATTCCTAAAGCTGTTGAAATTTCATTTATGTCAGATGGCTTATATACTGAATTGATTAAAGTCTTTGAAGAAGAAATTAAGGAAAAACGGATTGAGAATGAACACCGTTCTCGACCTCTTAAAAGGTTGATTTCAGATATCGTTAATATCGGTTCAAACGATATAACTGATGTTATTAGGCATATCGTTACTACTTCAGAAAATAAAATAAAAGCTACCGAAGAAAATGATGATGGCAAATTAAAGATAGTTACTGAAATGGTAAAGTCTTTATTTTCAATTTATCAAGTAAACCCAGATAGGAGAAACAGTATTAACTTGGATGTGCCTTTATTAAATAAAAACTTGGAAGTAAGTTACGGCAAAGACCTCTTTTTGGGTGAAGGATATGATACTGGTAAAACAACAGCCATCATCTTTAAAGATATTTTTGATGATGCAAACTATGTTTTAGACAATGATTATTGGGAGCTAGAAGATAATGGTATAAGCTACTTAGACAATTTCTTTTTATGGCTAGGTGTAAATAGAATTACAAAAACCAAGCAGATTACAGAACAGCTGCATAGAGATGATGAAAATTACATTTACTAAAATTTAGTTTTTTAATCAGACAAGTTGGCCAGAAAATACTCTCATAAAGAGTATAAGGTAACGGAGATTAACTAAACTTTGAATCGATTAGTTAATCACCCTTAACTTTTCAATAAGTAAATTTTTAGTTGCTTGGATAATTTCAGACGGTTATATATCAAGACAATTGAGTTTTGACAATGTAGATACCTTTAGTTACTCTTTTCATAATAAGGTGACACCAGTAAATGACAATCCCTCTTATATTTATTATCAAGTAGCAGAAAATTACTTAAATGGTTTAAACACCAAATTTATTGCAGACCTAGATTTTGCTAAAGAACTAGGCTATAATTCCATAAACTTTGAACATCAGGTTTTCAAAGCGTTAAGTATTAGTGAAAATAAAATAATAGATGTATTGCATCAGCTTAAAGTGAGTCGTTTATTTAACGATTTAGAGGTTGACGAAGTGTATAGCATATTACAAGAATTAGAACGTATAAATCCCGAAGAAAAATACGCACGTAAAATTTACAATCTTGCGTTCAGTTTTTTTTAAACTTAAAAAGGATTTTGACTATGCCAACAAGGTTAAAGATTATAAACTATTAGCAAAGAAGCGTAATAAGAAAGAGTACATATCTGTTGAGAAAGTATACTACAGTGACAATTCAACTTTGCCTTCAAAAATTGCTGAAGATTTTTGGGTTTTTGATTTTCCGAAAAGGTCTGGGGAAAGTCAAATCTCGAAATATTTTGGGGTAAAAACATTCAAAGATGTTGATTTACAGATTTACCAAGATTCTGTACGTGAAAGTGTTGTCAATGATAAGTTTCAAAAGTGGTTAGAAAAAATTAAGCCATATATCCTAACATACAGGTTAAGTTCAATTAAGGACTCTATTCAAAAAAATGAAGCAGATGAGTTGAAGAAAGTTGATATAAGACTCGTTTCTTCATTAAGGTATGCTATTGAAAATGGGGAATCTAAGAACCTTCTTTCAGGTGAATTCTTACCCAACCCAACAAGTCAAGGCTTTTATTTATGTGTAGAACAAAACACCACTTTAGAAATTGTAAAAGACACACCAAAAATATGTGAAGCTTTTGCTGAAATTCTATGTGTGTTGTTTAAAGTGAATGAGCACAAAGATAATTACAGAACAATCTTTAAAGACAAAAATAGTCTCAAAGACACCATTTTTACAATTGAGGTCAATTCTTTAACTGAACATTACAACAAGGCTTTAGAGTTGCTTGGAATCTCTAAGGATGAAATTTGTTTTTGGTCTAGAGTTTATGAATATGGAGATAAGGAGTTTCCTGCTACAGTAAAGGATTCAGATGAATTAGCGGAGTTATTACTTAATGATTTTGGCTATACCATTTCGAAGAAATTTAAGAATATCGATTATACTGATTTTAATGACCAACTATCCATCGATTTTTTGAAAGCAATAACTAGTGAATTAGAAATCCCAATTACTCACTTGTTTGAGGATGATTTTAATGGAATTATAAATTATCATAAAGCACAGTTTGAAAATAAAAGAAACGACTTAAAAGAAGATTTCAATACATCCCTTTGGAAGCACTTAAATCAAAATAAAGAACTGCAAAAGCACCTTATTAACTTTCAAGAAAAGTATGAAAACCTCATATATGGACAAGTTATTGAAAACTCGCTGCTAAATAACAGATTTGAATTAGAGCTAAACTATCTAGATGTGCTTAAACAAGTAGTGAGCAAGGAGTTTGGAATTCAAATAAAGGAAAGTGCAGAAGTATCTTTGATAAAAATTCTACCTGAATATAAATCACTGCTTAAGGAAAGTAAGATTAACGAGGTAGATATTGAAGAAAGTGAAATTAGAAGTCTTTTCTACTTTAAGGGTAATGACGATAAAATTATTTCTTATTTAACGGCTGCTATAGAAAGTAATGAAAAGGATGACAATAGTGATCCTGAAGAAGAAGTAACTGGAGAAATTATATACAGTTCTTCAACAAAACTAAACCATACTTTTTCCAATGGTAAAAGTAGTAAAAATGGTAGTTGGAATCACAATGATAAAGTTGGAAAGCGAAACAAATTATCTGGAAAGAAAGCGGAGCAAATTGTATTTAACTCACTAATGAAAAGTGAGGACGTTGCAAAGGTGGAATGGGTTTCTAGTTTTTCCAATACATCAGATAAATCAGATAATAAACATTACGATATACGTTACAAATTGAATGATAACCCAAACTGGAAATACTTAGAGGTTAAGTCATTTAATGGTACTTACTTTCATTTAAGTAGGTCGGAAAAAAAGGAAGCAATTAAGAGAGGAAAGGACTTTGAGATAGCTCTGGTCATTGATGGACAAGTACATATTTTAAAAGACTATTTTAATGAAGATGTTGATTTTGATAACAATGATTTGTTTTATGCTTCGCCATCAGATTATATAATTTCATTACAACTAAAAAAAGAACAGTAAAAGACTATGCTACCATTATTACAAGCAAATGAAATAAAACGTGCGGTAGTAGATTACTTAAGATCTACTTTCAATTTTGAAGATGCAGCATTAGACCAATCTTTTGAGGCCTTTCTTTTGAATGAAAGGAGAGGTATGTTTAAAGGGCCCTATATGCAACTTAGACTACCGTTTGATAAAATCACTTCGGAAAGTGATAAGGAAATTTTTGAAAAATCCTTATTTGTAAAACCACCCTTTGACCCCTACCACCATCAATTCGCTTCATTTGCTAAATTGTCTACCAGAAATGGGCATAATCCTGAACCTGTAATTCTAACAACTGGAACAGGGTCTGGTAAAACAGAAAGTTTCTTATTCCCATTATTGGATTATTGCTATCAGCATAGAGATACGCCAGGGATAAAAGCAATAATTCTATATCCAATGAATGCATTGGCTACAGATCAGGCAAGAAGAATTGCTGAAGAAATAAATAATTTTGAAGATGCTGATGGTAAGCACGTTTTACAAGGAAAAATCCGTGCAGGTTTATTTATTGGTGAGGGAAAAGATAAAAATGGTGTGCGTAACACAAGAATGGGTGAAGATCATATCATAGAAGATAGAGATACCCTCGTAAAATCGCCGCCAGATATTTTATTGACAAACTTTAAAATGCTTGATTTTGCTTTATTGCAATCAAGATTTCACAATTTATGGCACCATAATTTTAAGAATACAAGCTTATTAAAATTCATAGTCCTAGATGAGCTTCACACTTATGATGGTGCAAAAGGTTCAGATGTAGCAAACTTAATACGTCGCTTAAAATTAAAACTTAAACTACCAAAAGATCAAATTGTCCCTGTTGGAACTTCTGCAACATTAGCAGGAGGAGATGAAGGGAAACAAGAATTAGTTGAGTTCTTTTCTAAAGTTTTTGGTGTTAAAGTAACAATAGATTCAGTAATAGAAGAACAACGGCAAGAACCTGATGAGTTTTTTGCAGATGCTCTTGAAGCCCCTAATGTGAATCTTAAAAATATAGCACAATGTGCATTCTTAGAGAATGACACCTATGAGACTTATTTGGCAAGACAGCTAAAATTTTGGACTTACGAGGATTTAAACCCAAGCCAGTTAGGAGAAGCTTTAAAGAAAAACGAATGGTTTTTTGAACTACTTAAGATATCAAAATCTAAAGTGGTTGAAATTAAGCCACTACTTATAAGATGGAAGGATAAAATTGATGTAGACTTAGACCCAGATAATGTAAGATTATTATTTGGCTCTTTACTGTCATTGATAACCTATGCTAAGGAACAATCGGGTAAAAAGCAATTTCCATTTCTTTATTTACAAATAACCTATTGGTTACGCAGTCTTTCTAAAATTGTACGCAAACTTCAACCTAGCCCTGTTTTTGAATGGGAAAGTGACAGTAATCCAAATGACAAGGCAAAATCATTACCACCATACTTTTGTCGTGAATGTGGAGGTAGTGGTTGGATAGGAATTAAAAAAGAACAAAATGTACATTTTGAAGAAGATTTAAAAAGAACACGTCAACATTTAATAGCAAATAATCAAAATAAGAACCTTTACTTTATTAGTAGTCTACAAGATAAAGGATATACAGAAATATATGCGTCAGACTACAGTCATTCCGGTGATGAGATTGATGGCTATTTACACCCGAATTCTCTTAGTATTTATGATAATTATGAGAGTCCAGAGTATTTTAAAATATTAGGTACTCGGATTGTAGATGGCAATAGAGTAGATAAAATTTGCCCTCATTGTAATTCAAGAAACACTTTAGCTCTAATTGGTACAGGGGTGCCGACATTAGAATCTATCGCTACGGCACAAGTTTTAGCAACGGCCACAGACCCTACTAATGACCGTCAACGAAAACTATTAGCATTTACTAATGGTGTCCAAGATGCAGCACATCAAGCTGGATTTATAGAAAATAGAAATTTTCGTTTTGGAATGAGGCACGCCATTCAAACCATATTAAAAGGTTCAAAAGAACCTATAAAGCTGTCTGAAGTTTATGAACGTTTTATTAATTATTGGAGAGCAAATTCAGATGATGAAGGCAAAGGGAATCTTGAAGCGTATTATTACAAATTCTTTCCGCCAGATTGCGAAGCAAGATTAGAAATAACAGATTATCAAAATAAAAGTGGAAAATTTAGTGCTGTTTTTGACCAAGAATTCTCGAATAGAATGTCTTGGGAAATATGGGCTGAGTTTTCTTATCGAGCAATCATTGGTCGTACCCTAGAAAAAACAGGAGCTTCAGCAACTCACTTTGATAGTGGATTGATGGGAGAAGTATATGACCAGATGAAGTATTGGTTAGATGAAAATGAATTAGGTAGTGCTATTGATAAAGAGCCTTTCCTTAAGTTTTTAAATGGCTTTTTACACAGGTTGAGAACAAAAGGTGGTGTAGATCACCGCTACTTAAAAAAGTACAGGACAGAGCGTACAAATTCTTATTTGATTGGGCATAGAGGAAATGTTAATCAACAATTCTTTTTAATGAAGAATTTTGGACCTTCATCTAGGCTTCCAAAGTTTCTAGCACTAGCAAGTGGTCCAAATACAAGAGCTTTTGATGTGGTGCAAGCAGCATCGAAGGACAACTGGTTTAGTGCCTATTTTAAGAAATGCTTTCAAACCATTGTATCAGAAGAAAAAGAATTAATTAATGATTTCTATGCTCAGCTTTTAGCTTATTTAGATTCAAACAGAATCTTAGATACGCGAGTAGCAGCTGGTGTTACAAATTATGGTTTAGCAGAAGATAGTATTTACGTAAGTTCCGATGTGACCTTTTTTGGTTGTGTAAAGTGTGGTCATAAAGTAAATACAGGTTTTAGTGGCGCCGATTTGGTTAAGGATATGAAATGCCTTCAATATAGGTGTAATGGCCATTATGAAGTTATTGAAAAATCTCAGTTAGATTACTATAGAATGGTCTACAACAGAGGTCGCTCATTAAGAATTTTTGCAAAAGACCATACAGGCCTTATAGATAGAAACGAAAGAGAAAAATTAGAGTACGATTTTAAAAAACAACCTAAGCAAAATAGCACTAATGTATTAGTGGCAACGTCAACGCTAGAAATGGGAATTGACATTGGAGACTTAAATGTGACATTTAATTCGTCACTTCCACCAGAAACAGCAAACTATTTACAGCGCATTGGACGTGCAGGAAGGTCTAGTGGAACATCTATGATTTTAAATCTTGCTGGAAGGGATGAACACGATCTCTATTACTTTCAAGACCCTCAAGATATGATGAGTGGTGAAATTAAAACACCAGCTTGCTATTTAGAGGCAAAAGATATTTTGAAAAGACATTTTATGGCTTTTTGTTTTGATAATTGGGCAACCTTAGATCCTGAAGAAAATAAAATTCCACCTTTGGTGAGAATGTTAAATGTTAAATCACTCAGACCTGGTGATCCTAATTTCCTGTTTCAAAAAATTGCAGCTTATATCGAATCAAATAAAACTCTTTTATACGAGGCATTTGTTGACCAATATAAGGACCAGTTAGGAGAAAATTCTAATAGTTTGTCATCAATATTCGAAGATTTAAGTTCAGGGAGATTAGTAAACCGATTAACTGTAATTCATAAAGATTTACTTGCTGAGCTAGAGTATTACGCAAAAAAAGTGAAGGATGTAAATAAAAGATTGAGAAGCCTGCCAGAAACTGGTAATGAAACAATTATTTTAAAGAATGAAAAACGAGCTTTGTCAAGTGCAATTTATAACATCCATAGGCGGAATGTAATAGAGTATCTTACAAATGTTGGTGTACTTCCAAACTATGCTTTTCCTGAAACTGGTGTAACTCTTAATGCTCAAATAAAAAGGAAAAAGCAAGTTGATGGCAAGACTGAATATAAATATGAAGATTTTAGTGAAATAGTAAGGCCGAGCTCTTCTGCTTTAACGGAACTTGCGCCTGCAAATACTTTTTATTCTCAAGGCTATAAATTAAAGTCGGAAGGCTTAGAAATAAAATCTCAAGAAGATTATGAAGAACATCGTTTTTGTAGTAATTGTGACCACGTAAAGAAAGAGATTGATGTTGAAGAAGAACATCAAACTCAATGTCCTGTTTGTGGTCACGGTTCTTGGTCTAGTTTGAATAATCGTAAAGTACTAGTTAAACTTCAAGGGGTTTTGTCTGTTAATGACAAAGAGGATTCTAAAATAACAGATTCCTCAGATGATAGAGAACGAAAATTTTATCAAAAATCAGTTCATATAAAAATTAACCAATCTTCCTCTCAGGGAGCTCACGTTTTAAAAAGAGTTCCTTTTGGAATAGAATTTTTTCAAGATGTTGAGTATTTAGAAATCAATACAGGAATTAGAGAAGAAGGTTTCTTTGGCACAAGAGAAATTGAAATAAACGGTGAAAAACATCCTCAAGTAGGTTTTGTGGTTTGTAAAACCTGCGGCAAGTCAACGGAAAGACCTTTAACAGCTAGGGAGTTAAGCGATAGGCGAAGAGCATACCACTTTCCATATTGTTCGAATAGAGAAGCTGTATATGACGATGCCATCGATGACGTATTTAATGAAATCTATTTGTATAGAAAGTTCAATACAGAAGCATTATCTATTTTGTTGCCTATTCAAGAATTTAGGTCTGAGGAAAGAATCGCTCTATTTAAAGCTGGTTTACAACTAGGACTCAAAGAATATTTTAAAGGAAGACCAGACCATATCTTGATAAGAGAAAACGAGATTTTTAATAAAGCTTCTAATAGAAAAGACAAGTATTTGGTTTTCTATGAAACTATACCAGGAGGCACAGGTTATCTATCCAAATTATTCGACACCGAGGTATTTACTGAGATTCTTAAAAAAGCTTATGAAAGAATTGCTTTTTGTTCTTGTAAACAAGAGGGTAAAGATGGTTGTTATCGATGTATATATACATATGGAAACCAATATGAAAGAACAATTTTAAGCAGGTCTGAAGCTCAGGAATTATTTTCAGATATTATCGAAAAAGCAGATGAATGGAATAGCATTGAGAGCCTACAAAACGTAAGCACATTTGCAAACAATGAAGAGTCTGATTTAGAACTGAAGTTCGTTACTTTATTAGAAACATTATCAGACCGATATACAGGCTCATCTTTTAAACCAGATAATGAAAAAGGACTTAAAATTTATAGACTGAAATTAATCTATAGAAATTGTGAAATTGTTTATAAAATATATCCTCAAAATTTAGGGAGAGTCCTTCAAGGAGTAACGTTAAAGACACGTCCAGATTTTGTAATGACTTGTGTTCGTATCTCAATAAATGACAAAGAATGGTCTTTAGATGATATTGAAAAATTAAAATCTATTGCCATTTACCTAGACGGTTATGAATTTCACGCTAGTGAAAATCACTCGAGATTTCCATCTGACTTAGCAATTAGAAATAACATTATAGATTCCGGAAGGTATAATCAATGGATATTTACTTGGGGAGATTTTTCTGAAAATATGTTTAACGAAAAAGATATTCTAGGATTAAAGCAAGATGAGAAAGTTATTAAAGACAAGTTTTTCTTAAAGCATCCTTCTTTCAGAGGCTATGATGTTTCGGACATATTTCTCAACAATAATATAACAAGATTCTTCCATTTAATTATTAATCCACTCACCAATATTGATTTAAAGATTTGGTCAAGTTTAGCGCTATTTAATTCACAGTCCAAAATGATGGGTACGTTTTATAGTCCTGATAATACTGAAGCTATATTAAATCATAGAAGTGTTTCTGAAATTGAAAAAGCACCCCAAGGACTTACTAATTATGTTTATGCCGATGGCATAAAATTTAAGGAAGAAGCCACATTTGGAGTGTTTATTCGCCCTCAAGATTTTTTATTAAAAGCTTTTGGCGGATTTAAGGTTGTAACGTTTTGGGATAAAGAAAACTGGATAAAATTTTGGAAAATTTATAATCTAACACAATTTCACAACATAACTGTTGAATCTTTGGATGCTGAAATCAAACCCCAAGATGTCGCCCCTAAAAATGAGGTAAGTAATGAAATTCTATCAAATTTTGATGAAGAACTTCACGTTATTGTTAGGCTATTTTTTAAGGAAAATATTGAGTTTAATACCGAGTATGACTTTGATCTCATTGAAAGCGATATCATCATTGCTTCGGCAGAGCTGGGTGCACACTCTAAGAAAATTGTTATCAATCCATTTGATGAAGAATCAAAACAAACATTTATTAATAACGGATACAAAGTATATAGTCCGGATAATTTTAAATTAGAAGATTAATATGAATCACGCAATAAAACTATTTATACACGATTCTTTTTTCGATGCTTTTTCGGTACTTCCTAGAAAAATTCAAAAGAAGACTAGGGAGTTTATGAAAAAATTCAAAGAAGACCCTAAGTCTAGTGCAATCAATTATGAAAAGATAAGCACGTTTAGAGATCAGTCTTTGAGAACTGTAAGGATTGACCAGAAATATCGTGCTATCATTCAAGCGCCAGAAGAGGGAAACGGTTATCATTTACTATGGGTAGATAATCACGACGAAGCAATGGACTGGGCTCAAAACAAAGTATTTGAATGGAATTCAAGTACTCAGTCTTTTCAAATGTATGATAAGCCTGCTGCGGAAGAACGTAAAGTAGTTACGAAAGATAAGACTGAAAGCACACCAGTATTATTTGAAACCTATACAGATTCTGAGCTAACTCAAATTGGAGTACCTAGTGACTTATTACAACTCGTAAGAAGTATTGAACGTGTTGAACACTTAGAAAGCTATGCTTCAAACATTCCAACAGATGTATATGAATACCTCTATTATTTATCTGAAGGTATTTCAATTGAAGATATATTACAAGAGATAGAAGCTGGTAAAGTTCAAGATACGGAAGAGCTAAGTCCTAATGCTCAGAAGAATGTTTATGTGCTTACTGATGATAGTGATTTAGAAAATATACTTTCAGGAGATTTCGAAAAATGGAAACTCTTTCTTCACCCATCTCAACGATCAATAGCTTATGGAGAATTTAAAGGGCCATTAAAGGTCACTGGAAGTGCAGGAACAGGTAAAACCGTATGCGCATTGCACAGAGCTAAGTTTTTAAGTCAAAAATTGGAGACTTTTGATAAGCCAATATTATTTACAACTTACACAAAAAGTTTAACGCAGTACTTAAGTTCAGTAACTGAAAAATTCAACATTCCAGAAAGCGAAATCGTAATTAATAACATTGATAAATTGATATTGGATGTTGCCAAAAGTTCTAACGTAATTGAATCTTCATCGGGAATGATAAATAGTTCCCAAGAATTGGAACTATGGAAAGAGATTATTGAATATAACCCATCTACATTTGATGAAAGATTTTTGCAAGAAGAATATAACGATGTTATTTTATCGAATTCAGTTGGTACATTAAGTGAATATTATAAAACATCTAGAATAGGTCGTTCTGTTAGAATAGGTCGTCAAGATAAAACTCAGATATGGGAATTATGTGAGGAGTTTAAAAAAGCCAAAGAAGCCAATTACACTAAATTTGAACTCTGTAATTTACTTATAGCTCATTACAGAGAAGAAGTGGATAAACCATATTCCTATATTATCTGTGATGAAATTCAAGATTTTTCTAATCTTGAACTGACCCTCTTAAGGTTATTGGTGATAGAAAAAGCAAACGATTTATTTTTAGTAGGTGATCCATTTCAAAACATTTATGGTAGGAGAATTAACTTTTCTAAATCGGGAATACACATAAGAGGAAGACGGTCTAGGAAGTTAAAAGTCAATTATCGTACGACAGAAGAAATAAAAAAGAAAGCTGTAAGTGTTCTCTTTGATGAAGTATATGATGATTTTGATGGAGAAGCTGAGACAAATGCAGGCTACGTAAGTTTAATGCACGGTGCAGACCCTTTATATCAAACATTTTCTAATCCAGAAGAAGAAGATGCCTATATCATTGGAGAAATTCAAAAGCTATTAATAAACGACAATGTAAGTCCTAGTGATATTTGCATTGCCGGTAGAACCAATAAACTCGTTGATGATACCAAAACTCTTCTAAACGAATTTCAACAGAAGTATACAGATATTAAAGCAAGTAAAAGACCAAGCGAAGCTGTGGTAGTGTCAACGTTTCATAATTTGAAAGGACACGAGTTTAAGCATTTATTGGTAAGAGGCTTTAGTAAAGACCTTGTGCCGTTTAAGCATCCAGATTTTGACACTTATTCGGATATTCAAAAAAGAGCATATTTGAAACAAGAAAAATCACTTTACTACGTAGTGTTTTCAAGAGCAATTCAAACACTCATTATTACGGGAATTGGTGAAAAATCGGATTGGATAAAATAACAAACAGTATCCCGCTTTCAAAACAACATTAAGAATGAAACAAAAAGGAAACTATGATTTTTGTAAAATATAAAATATGAAATTCACCACAACAGATTTTAACCAAGCACTCCATCTAATAGAAAATACAAACCAATCTTTTTTCTTAACTGGTAAAGCAGGAACGGGGAAATCTTCCTTTTTGAAACATATTGTAAAAACTTGTAAAAAAGAATTTGTGGTTGTTGCACCTACAGGAATAGCCGCAATAAACGCCAATGGCGTAACAATTCATTCTTTATTCGGTTTTCCCTTTAGACCAATGCTCCACCGCGATGCTGACATAACTATTTATTCTAAAGATTCTGTCAAAAGCGAATTGCTAAATAAAATGGATACACTTATCATTGATGAAGTTTCAATGGTGCGTGCAGACGTGATTGATGCTATCGATTTTTCCTTGCGGAAAAACACAAACAATCCTTCCATCCCTTTTGGTGGAAAACAAGTGATATTCATTGGGGACATATTTCAACTCGAACCAGTAGTTGCCGGAAAGAAAGAAAAGGAAATTATGGCCGAACTCTATGATTCTCCATATTTTTTCAGTGCGCATATTTTTAATGAAATAGAACTTCCAGTGGTGGAACTATCTAAAATATTCAGGCAAAAGGATAGAGAGTTTACCCAATTTTTACAAAAAGTTCGCGATGCTTCCATTACTCCTGAAGAGATTGATGATTTTAATAAGCAAGTTGAGGCAAACCAGAATTTAATTAATGAAGAATTTGTAATAACACTAACTACAAGAAACGATGCTGCAAATCTTCACAATAGAAATAAACTAAATAAACTTTCTGCACAAAGTTTTTTTTACGAAGCACAAATTATCAATTCATTTGAAGAAAGTAAATTTCCCACTGACAAAACTTTAGAATTAAAGGTGGGTGCCCAAGTAGTATGTGTTAGGAATGATTCAGAAAAACGATGGTACAATGGTACTATTGCTAAAATACACAGCCTAAAAGATGATGAAATAAAAATTGAACTGGAAAACAATAGAATTGAGACAGTCCAACAGGTTAGTTGGGAAAACCTAAGCTATACTTATGACCGCCATAAGGGTAAAATAGAACAAAAAATAGAAGGGATTTTTACACAGTTTCCCTTAAAATTAGCTTGGGCAATAACCATCCATAAAAGTCAGGGACTCACCTTTGAAAAACTCATTATTGATTTCCACAACGGCACCTTTGCCAGCGGTCAGGCTTATGTGGCCCTAAGCCGGGTAAAAAGTTTACAAGGGTTATATTTAAGGCGACCGTTGGCAATTTGGGATATATTGGTTAGCCAAAATGTGTTGGATTTTGAGCATAATTCAGAAAATCTTGAAGTCTACTATAAAAAACTAATTATAGACATCGCAAGAGAGAATCCTCAATTGATTATTGATCTATTATGGAGATGGTATCCTAATAGTAGGGAGCTATTTCAAAAATATCCTTTTTTGGAGCCTACAAAAACTTATCAGATTAAAACAAAACCACCATCAAAAGAAATAAAGATTGATACTGACTATATTGAAATAAATAGAGGTTATGTGAATTGGGATGTAATTAGCAGCTATAAAGATGTTGATTGGTCAACAACCTTTATAAAGCGTTATAAGGACCTGTTAATATGGAAGTCAAGTCCTAAATCACAATTAGATAAAACTCTAAGCAAAAATCCACACCTTCCTTGGAGCATAGAATTAATTAGTGAATTTGTTGATGAATGGGACTGGGTTGATCTAAGCTGTAATAAAGGCATCCCGTGGTCTATAGAGATAATTCAAGAATTTGAAGAAAAATGGGCGTGGGGTTTTTTAAGTTCAAATACATCTTTGCCTTGGTCTGAAGAGTTAATTGACACTTTCAAAACTAAATGGAAATGGTCAAATGGAGTTGAGCACAATTTTGAAAAACAATATTTTAACGGTTTATGCTTTAATGAAGCTATACCTTGGTCACTTAATCTTATTGATAAATTTAAAGAACAACTTAACTGGAGAAATCTTAGCAGCATCAAATCATTACCGTGGTCTGAAGAACTCATTGAACATTTTTATGAAAGATGGAACTGGGAAGTTTTATCAAGTAATAGCGCTATTAGCTGGTCGCTTGAAATGGTTTATAGATGGAAAGATAGGTTATCTTTTTATTCTTTATCTCATAAAACGTACTTAAAACTACCTATTGACTTTATTAGAGATAATGCCGATAAATTCGATTGGGAAGGTGATGAATATGGATTTTCTGGCGGCCTAAGTGATAATCCCAATCTGCCGTGGTCAGAGGAGTTTATTGAAGAATTTAAGGATAAGTTTAACTGGACAATATTAAGTACTAGGGATTTTTTGCCTTGGAGTGAAAACTTTATTAATAAATATTCAAATTATTTCTGTTGGGAAAATTTATCTTACAACACAGAACTTCCTTGGTCCATAAAGCTAATTGACAAATATATAGATAAATGGGATTGGGAAACACTAAGTGGTAATCCAGCAATTAATTGGACAGAAGAAATGCTTTCCAAATACGAACATAGTTTAATTTGGAAAAACAGTTTTAGAAATCTAAGTAATAATAAAGGTCTCCATCATAGCATTCCTTTAATACACAAATATGCTTCTAAATGGGAGGCTAGTGAAGAAATTTGGAACTGCTTTACACCATATTTGGCTGATGCTTTAATAGAGCAAATTATAAAAAAAATCAAACAATGATAGTAGCAGGAACATTAACGGATAAAGACTGGAAAGAGTTAGCTTGTACTTTAAAACCCGAAGAAAACGAAAATTGGGGCAATGCCTTCCATTTTTTTGAAGAACGCATCCGAACAAGATATTTAGAACCTATACAGTCAATTCTGGATATGGAAAAGTATGAAGGGGAAGGTTTTGCTGTAGTCAACCTCCAATGCTCACTTATTGAGACTATTGAAAGCTTTATTAATGGTTGGGTTTATAGCAATGAAACTAAAAATGGATTGATTAAGTACAAGTGGCATCATAAAAAAAACGTCGTTCGCAATTCTCAAAATAATTACTTGAATAATGTCGATTATTTTTATTTCTATTTTTTTCTAAGCGAAGGCCTTTTAAAGAGAAGCTTATTTGCGGAAAGGATTTCTTCAAAGATGTAAGATGCGGATTGCTCCACGAAACCCAGACTAAGAACGGTTGGGTTATACGGAAAGATTTTTCAAAAATTTCATCTTATGCGTGTGAAAATGGCGAAAAAATAATCTACCGCGACCAGTTCCAGAAGGATTTAAAAAAGGTTATTTCATACCATAAAAAAGCTATAATTGAAGGGGCAGAATTTGATAAGAAGATTTCAACAAAAGATTTAAGAGAAAACTTTAAGGCAAAATTTAACCACTTATGTACCCAATAAATTTATTATGAAAATCGCAATCTTAGGCTGGGGCTCCTTAGTCTGGAACCCTAAAACACTTCAGTACAATAAAGAAATAGGTTGGCAAAAAGATGGACCTATTTTACCTTTAGAATTTGCACGTATATCCAGTGATCAACATCTTACTATTGTTATTACTTCAGAAGGGACTAAAGTGAAGACCCTATATAGTATATCAACTCTAACTGACCTAGAAGACGCAGTTTTAAACTTGAAGTTGAGAGAAGGAAATCAAAAAACACCTATTGGTTCATATTCAAAAGTGACTAAATTATTAAAAACTAGAAATACAGAAGGTGCAAAGGCAATTCAACTTTGGCTTAATGATAAAGTCGATATAGATGCGGTAATATGGACAGATCTCGGTGAAAAATGGACAACAAAAAATAACATTACAATTCATAAAGACAAACGAGTAGAATATCTGAAAAACTTAGATGATTCTACAAAAAGAATAGCAGAAGAATACATCCGAAAAGCCCCGATTCAAATAAACACGAAATACCGCCAACTCATAGAAAAAGAATTAAACTGGTTTCCTATTCCATAACTCCTAACCAATGATAAAACAAGTATTCCTAATAATCGCACTTTTTACGTTCACTCTCCTATTTTCACAGAAAAGTGAGTCTTGGCTTTTAATGGATAAGGAACCAATTACTACCCTATCCTTCTCAAAATCGGAAACATTAAGTGTAAACGAATTTTCATTCCAAGCTACTTGGGACAATAAGCTAAGTTATTCAGATAATTTAGGATATTACGGCGGGATTTCAGAGCTAAAGGTTCTTAAAAATAATAAGCTACTTCAAACCATAAAGAACATTGAGGATGGCATAGCAATTGGCGAGATTAACATTACCTTTTACGATTACAATATGGACGGATATATAGATTTTTCAATCCCAATCGATTGCAGTAAATCGTGTTATGATGCCTATTATTTATTCAATCCCCAAACTGAAAAATTTGAACATCAGAAAGAGTGGGCTTATTTAAAAATTCAAGAAATAAATAAAGTTAATAAACAGATTCTAACAGTTCCAGATGGCAACGCCAAGCATAGTCAAAATATTTTATATCAGGTGGAGGGTTTGAAATTAATTAAATTAAAAACATTTAAAATTTAAAGATAAAATTAACATTCATTTCCCAGTGAAGAAACCCCGTAATTATACCGCAATCGAGATTAAGGAAGCATTAATAGGATCTTGTATAGAATACAAGCCAAAAGATTTCATTCCTTTCCTATTATTACAAAATGTTATTACAGAGTTTCCAAACAAAATGCGGTGTTACCGTTATTTAAAAATGTTGGTTAATTGCGCCCAGAATAGTTCTGTTGGTCCACTTCGTCCCAAAATCGAACAAAAGGAATGGCTGGAGGATAAAGATTTGTACACAATAAATTTTTATGATAGCGTCCATAAATACACCAGAATTTCCATACAATGGAAAGAATCTTCTGAAACAATCTTTATAAATCCGATGCCATTTTAATTTTAGTGTTTAAAATAATGTATTTTCGAATAAATCTAACGAATTTTAATTATATTCTCCATCGCGCAGCTATTTGCCTCCAGTAGGTTCTTTTCGTTCGCTCGTGTCTCACTCACTACAATCACCCACTTCCAGCAACGCGCAGCAAGAGAAATTTTTCATTCATTTCCGTTGCATTGCAATTCATTCAGTCCTACAATTGCTTTATAAAACGAACTACGGCTATTGAGAATAAAGGGTTTTTAATACGCCACGGCTGTACACTAGAATATTGGCAAATTAACCTACAAAATAATTGACAAAGCTTGAAATAGAAGTCCGCTCTTAAAAAGGTCCTCTTTCTCTAGGTCCTTTACTAGAAACCTTCCATTGGGCATTTTCTTTAATCAATTTAAAAACACCAGGCTTCTCGTCATAGGAAGTATTGTATTTAACCCAGGCTGTATCGCCATCGACGTTTTCATCTAAGATTTCTACGGTGACTTCTTTGTTATTTTCCGGTACCATATCTTGAATCATCAAAAGCCCGCTATAACCATCGGTAGTAGTGTACTTTTTCATAGTGCTATTATCCTTTTCGTAGAAGCTTTTTAGAACCATTCTTGCGGTATCAGCAGGTGAAAGGTTCTTATTCTGAGAACAGGAAATAAATAGAAGTATGACTGAAAAAATGAATATTCTTTTCATAACAGTATCAGTTTGGATTATTAATATATCTATGTGATATTTTCAATTCAATATTACGTTCGCCATCTTTTTCGTTCAGTTCCAAAATTGCCCTGCGGTCATTGGATAATGAAAACTTGGGCATAACATAAACGAATCGTACCATTTCATTTTCTACAATTTTATTAGGCAAATTATACTTAAAAAGAGGTTCTTGATTCAGCCGCTGTAACGATTTCCTTTTTCCTTTTTGTCTTGTTTCAACCGAGAGCTTCAAGAAATTCAAATCATAATCTAAAGTAGAATTATTCTCGATTTGGATAACGAAGTAGAGAGCTGACTTATCAAAAACAACATTTTCAACACTTAAAATGATGTTTTCTTTCTGTTTCTTAATCCGCCCGACGTGTTGTTTTCTGTCAAGGAGATAAGTACAGAATTTCTCATAGTAATATTCTCCATAATCAACACTTTTCTCAGGAGTTTCAGTCTGAATTGAATCCTTCACTTTTGGTTTTTCATTCCCAATACTACTGGATGTTGGAATGAAATAATTAAGCTTTGAAAGCTGTTTTTTATACCTTACAATATACGAAAAAATCGAACCATTTCTATTGACTACCAGAAGATTACTTTCTTTTCCCGGCTTTGCTTGTAGCAGTCCGAAATACTGTTCTTTTTCACGGTTGTAAGTAAACACAAAATTATCTGAACCTGTTATTCCTTGTCGAATGGGTTCAGGGAAAAAGAGGGCGACGTTTTTGGTGTCATTGGCATAGATAGTGTCCATATTTTTAGTTGTTTGCGCTGTAGCTTGTGCAGTGCAAGGTCGAGATGCAAAACTGCAAATTAGTATAGCTGATATTAAAATAAATGTTCTCATAGCTTTGGTTTTAGAATTAGTTTGTAGTTGTTCAATATGGTCACTTTTATTTTGCGATTTCTACGTTTAAGAACCTTAGTTATCCCGCCAACTTGCGGGACAGTTGGGATGTTGATATCATCAATAATATCACTCAGAACCTCGTTGGTTGCCTCAGCGCGAAAATTGTTTTCAACATAAATTCCTTCACTGCCATCTTGCAAATCGAATGCTTTAAGCTTTGTGGGATGATGATTGATATTTTCAATTTCAATCAAAGCACGATTAGGCTGAAATCTTATGAATCCAAAAACAAGAGTATTCTTTGGCATCATTTTACTGTTGATTGTTGCAGCTTTGGTTAGTCGCATTCTCAATCTAGTATTCGCCTGTACTACTTGGTCGCCATCGACCACCACATAAATAGTTTCGTCTGTATTACCGATTATTGAAATCTCATTAGGTCTTGGTGAAGCAGCGAAAAAGAGTTGATGTTCCAAACCAAGTTCCTTGGCTTCAATTTTTTGCTCTCTCTTTATTTCAGCTGAATCAATTTGCTGTACCTTGTTTCGAGTGGCTCTTTTTTCTCCAATATTTTGATACCGCTTTTCTGAATATTGGATTCTTCCTGAATCGTAAATGCTATCTACAATGCGTTCTTTTTCACGTTTCGGAATATCCGGATCATAAAATCCTAAAGAGTCGATCAGTTTCTCATTATAAATACTCGGAGCGTTGGTTTCGCGAACTTCCTTCAAATCATTGATGGCATCCAATTTTGAGTTGTACTCCTTTTGGTTTTCTTCCAGATCGGGTATCAAGGTTTGCTCGAGGTTTTTACTATCACTTTCATCACCACCCATTAACATAACAGAATAGGAAATCAGAAATATGAAAATCACGGCCAATACCGCTACGAAGACAATTTTATTTTTTTTAACTTTCATTATTCAGTTTTTTTAAAGTGTTTTCAAAGTAATTGGTAATCAATAATCCGTGCGGATTGTTTGGGAAGTTTCGGTCAACCATAATAAGATTCCCGGTAGAAATCAATTCATAGGTGTCGACTATTGACCCTCTGTTGATTTCAAAAACCGTTGTTGTAGTAAAACTATATGAACCATTATTTTCGCTTAATTTGGAATCGATGCTAAGTACTTTTTGGACCAAGGAATACTGCAATAATCGATTATAAACTCCATTAGCCTTTTTCTGGCGGTACAGGTTGTCAACGGAACTATTACCTAGCCAAAGTGCTTTTTTTAAATTACTTTCATAGTTGCTAGCATCTATGTTATAGAAGTAACTGTGGAAAAGCTCTAAATGTGATAAAGCTTCAACCCTGAAATTTTCTTTTTGGGTAACAAGCTTCAGCGGAATGATACTGCCATCGGTATTGATTGCAAACGCACTATTCAGTGCTTTTCTATTCGTGCTAAATGCCATCCAGATTGACAAGGTGCTGGATAGTAAGGCACAGATAACAACTGCCAAAACGATAAATCTATTCAATTTCAAGACGTTATAAATATTCTTATATGGTGTTTTCATTATTTCTTAAATTAGCTAGTAAATAATCTGAGGGTGAAGGACGTGGCGCGTCTGTATAATTTGAATTTCAGAAATACAATGAAGCCAACAGATCCAAGCTGTACAACAGGAGCAAAAAAGCCTTGACCTACATCTGTTCCAAAAAGGTTTATCCAGAAATTTGTATTTATTTCGGTATAGATTGCATTGATAAATATGTTGACCAGAAAGAAGGCTGGCACGAGCATATAAACCGCAGCGTATAACTTGAAAAACGAGTATGCAAGTGATCGGAACTTTTCAAATACCGCCAAGCTTATTACCAATGGGAAAAATGCTTGCATAATGCCCAATAGAAAATAACGTTCTGCTAGAAACAGCGGGTAAATAAATAAATCCAAAATCCAAAGAAAAAAGCTTATTATAAAAGCCAATATCTTGAAGCCATATAATGGCGTTATTAAGGCTTCATATAGAAGTGTCATAGCGGCTTGTGCGGCTTCTATGAAATTGACATCTTCTTCTATAGGGAGGTCTTGCATTTGCAATGGAAGTAGAGCAGGAGCGGTGGCACGATATTGCCCTTCAATTGCGACCAGGATGCCATCAAAGAATCCTAATACTTGCGTTGAGAATATTACCAATAGGACTATTGCAAAGTTTTTAGCAAGTTCACTCGGAGTTAATCCCCATGTGTAGCCATCTTTATCGGCAACACCTTCATTATATTTTTTGAGAATATTGACCAGAAAAAATAAAACAGCAAGCGTCTTCATTCCTGCAATGGTGTATTGCGAGAAACTACTGTTCTTTATCGTTTGGAAAACCGTATCGATATATTCCAATCCTATTCCTAAAATGAAAGTTGCGGTCATCTTTAATATTCGGTTTCGCGGTTATTGATTTTGTCCTGCATTTTTCTAAATGAAATGATATCCTTGTAACGCTTTATTCTAGTTGTAATATTGGACACCATTTCCCTAGATTCCAGTTCTTTCTCTTTTAGAATAGCTGCACGCTCCGCATCGGTCATTTTTAAATAGTCGCTCGACAGAATCTCATCTATAAAATCCAGCGTATCCAACGAGTTTTCAACGATCGCAGTGAATGATTGTGACACCCTTGATACTTCATCAGGTTTAATGTAAGGACTGTCTAAAATGTCCCTCAGGTCATTTTGCACCACATTAATCAGACGTTGGTTGTTCCTTCCAATTTCACGAACAGCTTTTAATTGCTTGACCACATCGTTGACCTTTTCAATGTTCTCCTTTTGGGTTTTTAAGAACTGAACGGTCTTGATAATGTTTGCGGTCTGCTTTCCAGATTCTATCAGTTGTTTTACCAAGCTGATAAAATTGGTGTTGTCATAGGTAGGCATTCCCTGGGCTTCACCAGCCAAGCTAAACAGAAGTGCCATTACTAGGATTAATATTTTTATTATACTCACGGACTTCATCTCGTTAAACTGGTTTTGAATTTTCATTACGTTTTTCATAGTATTAGGATTTAGAAGTGAATTCGATGATTGCTTTTTTCATATCGTGATGTTTCTCGTAGAGCTTCATTATTTCTGCATTTTCTTGACCATCGGTTAGATAGGCGGCATAAACTTCCTTCGGAACTTCCAGCCTGAAAATGTTGCTTTCCTTTCCAATTTTGATAAACATTTCGGTATACTTCCGTGGACCGGAAAGATTGTTTTTAATAGACTTTAATTGGTTCAAATCGTGGGTTGAGAGGTTTAGTCTTTTAACCAGTTCATCATAGCCCTTTTCATTGTTGAGGCTATAAATGACCTGCGTATTTTCAAGTATGCTTGCAGAAGTGGAATTATTCGGAAGCTGATTGATGGATTGCAGAATAATGCCAATGGCACCGTTTTGTTTACGGATTGCTTGATAGTAGAACTCTACACTTTCCAGTACGTTTTCAAACTTCAGTTGTTTGGCAAACTCGTCAAAAAGGATGATGCCTTTCTCGGCACGGTTTTTCCATATGGTTCTTTGGATCGCTGACTTTATCAGCTTCAACATTACAGACAAGATTTCCTTGTTGTCCTTGACTTCATCCAGTTCAAAAACAATCAGTCTTTTGTCCTCGATTTTATAAGTCTGGTCTTCACTTACCTCAAAAAGAAAACTATATAGACCATCTCCAACGTATTCAGACATGACATGCAAGAAGCTCGTGACGTTAAAATAGTCGGGATGGATTTTAAGGGTGTCCAAAAGATCTTCTTGGTTCCTTTCTATAAAATTATAGAAGCCTTCCAAAGAATAGTTCACTGAAGTGCTATCATAATAGTGACGCAGGATCTTTTTGACGGAAACCGATTGTGCCTTGGTCACTTTAAGGTCTGAAGCAAACAATTCAAAAAGAAATATTGATAAATCTTCAAGACGTTCAGGAGCTAAGTCAGATATGTTGCTTATATAAAATGGATTGATACCCAAGTTCTTTCCGCTCTCATAGCGTAGTACGGTATACTGTTCAGGATAAAGTTTTGCAAATTTGGTGTAGGAGCCGCCGAGGTCGATTATTACCAGACGCACGCCACTTTCAAAATATTGACGAAGAATATTATTGGCCAGAAAGGACTTGCCTTCACC
Organism: Gelidibacter algens; assembly: GCF_001678675.1. Classification (GTDB taxonomy): domain Bacteria; phylum Bacteroidota; class Bacteroidia; order Flavobacteriales; family Flavobacteriaceae; genus Gelidibacter; species Gelidibacter algens. The sequence goes on along the minus strand of NZ_LZRN01000032.1, from coordinate 10,825 downwards.
TGTAGGAGCAAAGATGGCAAAGTTTCGTGCTTTAATGCGTTCTTTGTCTTCGTCCCAAACATCTTTTAGAATAGGAATATTATATTCACGGTCGTTAAAGATGATTCCTGTTGCATCCGATTTGTAATTGGTGTTGTTGATGAACAAACACAGGGCATGTTTCAAATCGGTAACGTATAAATCGTTATTTGAAAAGTTGGAAGAGAAGCAGCAGTAACTGTTCAATATATAATTCTTGCGTTCTTCGCCTTGGGGATAGTATGGAATGATGTCCAACTCTTTGAACTCTGTTTTGATCTTCGAGGTTATTCTATCCAGCTCTTTGGGATCTTTTGACCAATAGACAATATTGAGATGACCACGGATGATACGTGAGCTGTCATCTGCATTGATTTGGTCAAGGATGTGCTGTATTTTTCCAAGAACCAGCTTGTTCTGTGATCCAAAATTGGAACTTTTGTTCAGTTCCTCAATTTTTTTATCGAGCAGCTTGCGCCATTTTTGCTTGTCATCCAAATATAGGATTTGGTTAACGATGCGATTCTCATTAAGCGTAAGCCCTAAACCATCAATAAACCCTTGATGAAACACAAAATCGTCAGAAGTGAATCTCTCATTGGTTTTGCTACTCTGTACACTTTCGCCAAAGCACAGTTCGCTATTGATGGCCAGGGCATCAAAATGGTTTTCGCCAATAGTGACGCTTTTCTTATCCAATAAAATATCGGTATCAAAACCCTCATTAAAGCCATTAAAATAGGCACTTGTAAGTCGTATAATCTCTTCTGGCCTAAGTGGAAGGAATGTCATTTTTCGGCTATTGTTAATGAAAGAAACAGAATCGCTTACGGTGTTGGCAAACCTTTTAATGGTATCATCCAGTTCCTGTACTATGCCTTTTTCAATTTTCCGAAAGGGATTGACATATTTTTCATTATTGAGGGCTTTATTTTTGGTCAAGATGAAGAAGAGATAACAGTTGTGCTCAATATGTTCACGACCTTTAAAATGCTCGTGCGTAGCCTTTTCCAAAAAAGTGCTGTTCGGAAGTTTTTCAGACGAATAAGATTTTTTTAGGTAGACATCCTGTTTGTGGACCACAGTGCCAACGGGAAGGGATTTCAAAGCCTGGAACCAAGCGCCGTGCATGTCCTCAAAGTCTTTTTCAGAAAGGGAATAGATTTCTGGTAGATCTCCCTCATAACATAGGACTATGTTACCATTATTGGCAAACACGAGGTTGTCCTGAATATCCGCAATGGGTTGATATGCTGAAAGGTTAATCTTGTCCATAATCAAAGCCTGAATTTCTTTTGTTACTGATGATGCTAGGGAAGGCCTTGGCCAACTGAAATAGTTGTGGATTGTTCGTAATCCGAATCAAGCCAATGTAAAGGGCTGCATTAAAAATTAAGATGCTTATAATCAGCGCGAAGCTAAATGAGAAGATGATGACCAATAACGAACCAAGTATGGCAACCATCATTAGCGCAAACAGGGAAATGGGCAGTCCAAAAATAACTGCCCGTTTTCTGATGTTTTTATAGACCTCGAATTTCTTCATACAGCTTGGTATTTAAATCCCTCTTAGAGGGTTAGACCACGATTCCTATGAGATAAGTGAAGATTCCCACGACTGCACCGGCAATCAGAACGAATATGAGAACCCTTGTGATTCCTTTTTTCATATCTGCGTTTTCTCCAAAGAAGTGCCCGGCGTTAAAAAGGAAACCTACAAGGAAGATGACGCCCAAAATGATTGGGAAAATAGTTCTGATAGTATCAGAAACGTCACTGACCGAATCTTCGATGCCCCCGATTTGAGCAAATAGCGAAGTGGATAACAGTGACACAAACGTTGCTAAATAAAGTGATTTTTTCATAACGGAAAAGTTTAGATTTTTGATTCATTTTCGTTATTGGAAATTTACATATATTTGTTTATAAAACATTGAAAATCAAATATTTGTGAAAAAAATAATGTTTGATTTAGTTTGAATTCAGTTGCTGTTATTTGGCATCAAATTCTATGAGATTTTGGAGCAGAGTTATTGACAACCAGAAAATTGGAAATGAAAAAAGCACTCAAAAACGTCAGTTTTGTCTTTTTGCTTCTAAAAATGTGCTTCATTTTTGGACAAGAAACGACAACCCAAAAACGAATTGTAATTGATGTTGGACACGGTGGAAAAGATTCGGGTGCGATCGGAATAAATGGGATTCAAGAAAAAGATGTTGTACTAGATATCGCTCTTGAAATTTTGAAGCTAAACGAAAATTCAGAAATGCCACTTGATATCTATTTGACAAGATATAGCGATACATTTATTTCCTTACCACACAGAACGCAGCTGGCCAAAGCTTTGAAAACGGATGTCTTTATTTCCTTGCACTGTAATCATTCAAACAATCCAAACGCAAGAGGGATTGAGGTTTATGTAGCCAACAGGACTTCACAGAATTCCGATCATTCCACCTGGTTGGCCTATCAATTTCAAGCGCAATTCAAAAAGCAATTGGGTTTTGAGAGTCGGGGAGTAAAGTTCTCAAATTTTCAGGTGTTACGAGAAACGGTTGGCTCTTGTCTTTCGGTGCTTGTGGAATTAGGTTTTTTGAGTAATTGGGATGAGAGTGGCTATTTTTCAAACCTTCAAAATATCCAATTAACTGCGGAAACAATTTTAAAAACCCTAAAAAAAGACTAAAGCGATGAAAGAAATATTTTTAGAATTAACTAGGAATTTGAAGGAAATCACAGCACAACTTTTTTCTGAGTTGATTGATTTGCTCAGATCTTTCCGAAGGTGAATCACTTTCTCTTGTCGCCGGCAGACTCATCAAAATCAATGATATTAAATAATTTTCGCATTCTGCTGCGAACACGATGGCCATAGTATTGTTCCAATTCGTCAGCATCAAGATTTGTAGTCGCGTGGGTTTTAATCCGTTGTTTTGACTGTATGAAAAGCTCATATCGGGAAAGCAGAACTTCACCCATCACATTGAGATCCTTGCCGTAGAATCTTCCCATAGGCTCAATCCCAAGATCATCGAAACAGAATGATTTTGTATTTCCGTAATCTTCGACCGTTTTAAAACCAAGATGGTTAAAGCTGAAGACAATGTTTCTGCAAGGTATGATCTCGTAGGGTCGTTGGGTTGGAATAATATAACGCACTAATGTCATTAAAGTAGTTTTTCCACATCCTACCGGTCCCGAAAGAAGAATGCCCTTCCTTGGATCTATATCATGCTTTTGACAATTTTTTTGGTCTTTGATAAAATAATAGCAAAGTTTATGAATGATATCTTTGTCTTCATCATATATTCTGAATTGGTCTCCAAAGAGGAGCTTGCCCTTGGCATTCAAATAAATCAGAATTTTGTCAAAGTCATAGAGAACTCTGTTGCCATCAAAGTCGCCAAGCGAATATTCAATGTCATCTTCGATAATTTTAGAGGGGTTTTCCATAATTTTTAGATTTAGTGGTACGCAAGTTGTCCGTGATTTGGGACAGTTGATTTACGTTTGGTTTGTTTTCTTGGGAATACAGCTCCGATCTGTCCATCCAATTTGCAGCCAAGGCACGCCAATCTCGAATGGATTTTCCGTCGCTCGTTTTCCAATGTCTAGATTCATAATACTCGAAGAATTTTTTTCCTTCATCAGCAGTAAAACTTTTTTACTAAAAAAAAATTAATAACTGCCTGCCAGCCCTTTGGTTGTTTTATAATGTTTTCTTGTTTGGTATTGTTTATATTAGATCCCATTTTAAGTCCTGTGGTGGGACTGTAGTGTCCCATTGTTGGTTCATTAGTGGGACTGTAGTGTCCCAAGGAGGTATCGTTTTTGGGACTGTATCTTTCCGTTGTGGGACTGTACCTTTCAATTGTGGGACTGTAGTGTCCTATAGAAGGTTCAATTTTGGGATTGTACTGTTCCGCAACCTGTTTCAATATGGGACTGTATTGTTCCACAACAGTTTCTTCATCCGTCCCGAAAATAAACATCTTAATTTTGCTTCCCTTGTAAGGGCTTTTTGAAGGGGCATAGGACAAATATTCCCAACAGTCCAGATCTTTCATGCATCTGTGGTAAGTTGATTTTGAGCCAATTTTAGAGGCTGTCATCAAATCTTTTCGGCTCACCGTGAACTCATCCGCAAACCGGCTGCTATTCCAATCCAGAAAAAGGGCCATATACAGACTGATGTGGTTGGGGTTTAAGCGGGCATCACAAAAGAACTTTTCAAATGCAGCATTGAGTAGCTTGATGTAGTTCATGACCTAGGATTTTAGAGAGTGCTGAACACGGTTATTGGTCAAGATCTCTTGGATTTCCTCAGCATCGTAGTAAATGATTCCGCCAACTTTGGTATAGGGTAGGGTGCCATTGATGCGAAGATTTTGTAGCGTGCCTGGACTCACTTGAAGGAGGTCCATTACCTCAGTGGATTTGAGATATCTTTTCAATTTCCCCTTGGATTGTTTTGTTAAGAGGTTTTTAATGTCATCGAGCAGTTCCATTTTGAAATCTCGAAGATCGTCGGTGGTAATAATACTTGTCGGCATAATAACATGGTTTTGTAGAAAGGGACTATCGCATTGCTGTCAATCATTTTGATAGCCCCTGACTTGATTTGACTTTCGTTCTACAAATTTGAAAGGTATTATTGGATTTTATTCCCCATCTCGACCGTAGTACGGTTAAAATTTAACATTTTGAAATTTGATGTGTTTTGCGTCAAATTGATGTCTGTTTTTTCAGATTATGACATCAAATGAATAGAAATAAAATGGAAATTAGCGTAAAATGGGATGAGCGTAGGTAGACCGTAGTACGGTCTTTTTACGTTGAGAAAATTGAGATAATATACCTACTCTTCACTCTTGCCCATCTCTGATAACAAGCATATACTGAGCTCATCAAGAAACATGGTTCTGCTGTTCTTTCGATTTTTAATATCCTGATAGGTTTTGTAAATATCCTTGGGTGTAAAATCGAAAACTTCCTGCATATTTTTGGATATGTCAGTAATACTTAGCCTGTTTTGCTTTGCAACTCCAGCATAAGAAAGCGCATAGACAAGTTCGACCCAGTCGGTGTTTGTAAAAGGCCAGATCAATTTGTCCATTTTGAGTAAAGGAATCTCAGTAGCAACAGACTGGAATTTTAAATTGTGTAAACGACCATCCAGATAAGTGGCCAATTGGGTATACGCTTTGATTTTGCTTAAGAGCATATCTCTGGAAGTCGAAAAATCTTTTTCCTGGAAATAAAAATCACTGCAAATCAGATGATTCGTTTCCAAACTATCCCTAGTGTAATATTGCGTGTCAAAATGTGAATATCTACCATTTACATAGTGTTCAAACTCCAAATTACGGTTGAAGAATCGGTTTAGTTTATTGATTTTATGTCTGAGGTATTTTTTTTGACAATCGATATTTGCTTTGGGAAATTGTATTTCAAATGAGCGAATCTCTGAAAAATAAATCAAAGGTGTTATTGCCTTGGGTTTGACATTTTTAAAGAAATTAATTTCATCTAACGTATTTTCAAACCCTTCCCTTAATAATAAAGCTCTCAAATCTTTCAGGAAACCATGGCACAATTCAATGACCACGGTGGACTTCTCGATAATATTAGAAGAAGTTATTTTGATAGTAGCAAATTCCCTTTCAAAATTTTCGCATAGTGAGGTCGAATCCATAATTTCCAAGTCTTTGTTTTGAAAATATTCCACAATGGGTAAAATAAATACGATTTTGACAAATCATATTGCTAATAGCTGAATTAAATTGACAATTCAGTAAATTAGAGAGTAACAATTAATTTGGCATTTATTGTGTCAATGTTGTCTGATGACCAACCAAAGATTAATAACAAAGATTTAATCTTAATTTATCTTTTGCAACACGTTGTAGGTGAGATTTATGAATTGTTTGCTGAAATTTATAAATTTCAACATATTATTTGAACATTAAATATAATTTGTAAGATGTTTGAGCTTAAGAATATATATGATCTTAAAATCTTCTGTTGGAGAGATGGATTTATCTTTTTTTTAATTGCCTTAGCTTTCAACAGTATTATAGCACAAAATAAACCTAATGAAATATCGCAGACCAATAGTTTTGATGGTCTTCGTCAATTGTTCAATGAACTACCTACTGATTCATTGTACACAAAAAGATTTATAGCCAAAATTTACTTGCAGAGAGCAAAAGAGGATAATGATACAATTAATATCGGAAGAGGTTATTATTTACATTCAGTTTTAATGGATGGGCCTTTGAAAGCAAAGCGATATGCTGATAGTATTATATTGTTTACTAAAAACAGTAATGATTTTTCTTATCCAGCAGCCGGTTATTTCCTAAAAGGATATTGGTGCTATGAATTAAGTCAGTACCAAGAAGCGTTGGATAGCTATCTCATTGGCGACTCGATTGCAAAAAAAAGAGGCAACACATCTCAGTCTGCAGGATATAAAAGAATGATAGCACTATTGAAAAATAGGGCGGGCGACCATAGGGGAGCACTAAAAATTTATTTAAAGGAAATTGATTCATTGAACCTGGTCAAAAGCAAAAGCTCAGCCAATTATTCAAATTACTTAAATATACTTTACAATACTTCATTGACCTACATGCGTTTAAAACAACTTGATTCCGCAAAATTATATTCTGTAAAAGGTCTGAATGAGAGCTTAGTCAAGAAAGATAGTATCGTCTATTTTGAATTTATGTATAACCTAGGAGTAATTGAATATTTATTGGGAAATGAAAATCAAGCCTTGATAAATATTGATACGGCCATACCTTATTTGGACGATTACTCCCAGGCAATGGCTAATTATTATAAGGGTAAAATAGCTATTCATAACCAGTCAGAAAGTGATGCCCATCAATTTTTTAGGATTAGTGATTCGATAGCTGGACAATTGAACTATACATTTCCAGAGTTAAGATCTATTTACGAGTTTAAGATAGATTATTATGAAAAAAATCTTGATTTGCAGAGCCAACTGCTTTACATAAATAAATTGTTAAAATTGGACAGTACATTATATCGTTCCAAGGACTTGCAATTACAGATTGAAAAAAAATATAACCGTCCTTTATTAATTCAAAAGAAAGAAACAGTAATAAACGCATTACGGGATAAAAATAAATTTGCAAAAATTATCAATTTACTACTTGGGACAGCAACTGTAGTCCTGATTTCAATGGTTGTTTGGTATAGGATTAGACAGAGGAAATATTTGGAGAAATTTAAAATTCTGATTGAAAATGATAACGACATAAATTCTCAGAAACTCAAGAATCGCCGGGTTTCAGATATGATTCCGCTAGATATTTATAATAATATTGCAATGGATTTAGAAAAATTTGAGTCCCAAAATCAGTTTCTCCAACCTGTTACTTTGGTTGAATTGGCCAAAAGACTTGATACCAACTCAACTTATTTGTCAAAATTCATAAATATCCATACCGGAAGCAACTTTAGTCAATATGTCAATAAATTAAGAATTCTCTATATCGTAGAGAAGTTGAAGTCAGATTCAAAATTAAGAGCATTTACAATAAAAGCCATTGGAGAAGGAATCGGTTTTGGAACCACTCAATCTTTCTCAAAGGCCTTTTATCATGAAACTGGGATTTATCCGTCTTACTATCTTAGAAAATTGAATGAGAATTAGTCTGAAAATACAATTCTCACTTGTTATTAGCTAAATTGTAATTATCATCAATATTTTCAAAAAGTTGTGTTTTATTTTAATTGAGTTACACACTTACGTGCTGTTTTATTACTTGTTGATATATCGGTTTTTTGGCGACCATTCTTTCAATGGTTTTGTGAAAAATGGTTTCTTTGAACTGTGACCTGTTTATCCTAAAACAGAACTCATCGAAATATCTCTGTACATGCCATTTGCTTACATGTGTTGGAATTGCCCTCAACCAAGATTTCAGCTGCATTATAACAATATGCATTTCCTTGAAGTTCTTGCCGCCTGCACTGTATTTCTGTTCAATATTATAGTCTTTCATCAACGGTGCATACCCTCGCCATTTATCTGTTACCACTTTGGCGGTCGTACTGATATGCTCTTCGAAGATTGGCGTCAGGGATCTCGCTGAATAATCCTCGATCGATCTTACGTAGACCCTTTTGATTTTGTGCTTTTTGTCTAGCTCCACCGCTATCACTGCCTTTTTCTTCTTGGAGTCATAGCTCCGGCCCTGTTTGCCCTCTTCTTTTCCACCAACCGTGAATTCATCCACATGGACAATTTCCGACAATGGATATTGCTGGCTGCTCTGCATGGCTATCCTCACCTTCTGCATAAAATACCAGGCAGTTCCCTGTCGGACATCGAAGCGCTTCCCCATCTGGACACTTGACACGCTCTTCGTGCTGGTGGCCATCTCGAACACGATGCAGAATGCCTTATGGAGCCCGAACTTAACTTTGTGGAACAATGTATTTGCCGTGGAGCTCTCCACATGCTGACAGTTATAACATTGATAGGTGTATCCCGCTTTTGCACATCCTTTGGTGTGTCCACATTTCATACATTTAAAACCATCCTGCCATTTTATTTTAGCCAAATAAGCCTTGCAGGAATCATCATCCGGCAATTCTTTTACAAAGTTCAGTATATTTTGACCCTTAAACACATCCATAATCATTATATTTATTGGGCGCAAGATACAGAACTTAAATGATTAACTCAATTAAGCAAATTACAAATCACACGGGATTACCTACAGGATGAAGATGACGAGAATTTAGAATTTGTGGAATTAAATTAAAAAACCTAAAAAATACCAATGAGTATTAACAACATAAAAAACAGACTTAAAGAATCTTCAAAACAAGATAATACTTGGATTGAAAGAGCTAAATATCGCAAAGAAAATAAGGCTTGGCTTGATATTTCTTTTGCTATTGCTGTAAAAATAATGTCTGCTATTAAAGCAAACAAAGCTGCTAATGTTTTTCCAAAAACTCAAAAAGAACTAGCGGAAGCAATGAATTGCTCACCACAATATGTTAATAAACTCTTGAAAGGAACTGAAAACCTTCAATTAGAAACCATTGTTAAAATTGAACAGATCTTAAATATTACTTTAATTGAAGTGCCTGAATTTCAAACAACAATCCAAGTTCAAGTTGAGCAATATAGAAAGTACATTAAATCTGATGAATTAGTAAGCGTTGAATCTAGTTTTTTAAATTATGAGGAATTGTTTAGTTCATTTTCTTATGAAAACGAGCCTGATAACTGTCTTAAATTAGTTGCATAATGTCTGAGGAAAAAAATAAGATCGGTTTTGCTTTAAAAAAAATAACTACAGAACAGTTTGCTATTATTGAATCTTCTTATAAAGAAGGTGATTTAGTAGATTTAAAGGCTGGATTACGATTTGGGATGAATTTAGATAACAGGATAATCTCTGTAATGTTTTCAGCCAATCTAATTCAAGAAAAATCACCTTTTTTAGTTATAGAGGTTGGTTGCCACTTCAACATAACACCGGAAGCTTGGGATAGTTTCTATAACGAATCTAAAGCTGAATTAGTAGTGCCTAAAGGGTTTATTGGTCATCTAGTAATGTTGACTATTGGAACTACACGAGGTGTTTTACATAGCAAAACAGAGAACACGCCATTTAATAGTTTTTTACTTCCAACATTAAATGTTAACGAATTAGTTAAAAAAGATGTTGTGTTTAAGGTTGAAAGCATTGAGGAAAGAAGCTGATTTTCTTAAAATCCAGTTGCTAATAATGAACTGAGGTAAAAACTACGTTTTTATTCATAACTTTTCTAGTCCTAAAGCTTCACACCCCAAATTCACTTCCCAGCAAAAAGACGCCGCCAAGTTCTCACTTTGAGCTAAAGCTTTATCGGACTGTAGTTTGGCTAAATCTGGTGGATGGCCGTAACGCACCAAAATATTTTTAATGGTACGCCTTATTCTGGCATTGAACTTTTAGAGAACATACTATATTATAAACGATTAATCACTCCTGAAAATTGAAATAAACACATATTTTGAACAGTGTCAATAGGGTATTATTTCTTCAACTAATTAAACTCTTTATAACAATTATGTCTTCTAGGGGTTAAGATTTTTTAAAGAGTTATTAATAAAATAATATGAGTACAAAAAGAGATATAAATAGAATAGTTTTTTATTCGAAAGACGATGCGACTACAATTCCTAATCTGATTAAAGCTGAGAAATTATTAAACAATTTCAACTCTAGACAAAATTTCACATTTAATGATCTATTTGAATTCTACAATATAAAGTTATACTTTGATAATGAACTTTTATTATCAAAATGGAGCACATCTGACAAAGAAAACTATTTAGAGATAATAGAAAGAAATTGGATAATATTAAAAGAAAGGTTGCTGAAGATCACTGATCAAAACGTCGAAAAAGCATTAGGAGAATTAGGATATAACTACACAAATAATTTTTGGGAGTTAATAAATAAACTAGCTATTTACAAGAATATTTCGCATTCAAAATTCAAGACTATTCTTAATGATTATTCTTATCAAGTAAATTATATACTTTCTCAAAAAAATATTGTTGAAAAATTTACATAAAGAAATTAGGGGATTTCTGCTGACATATAAAGATTCGACAAAAATTTTATTATCCCAATTTGAAGAAAAAAAACCGACAGAAAATCTCATAAATACTATTTTCCAAAAAGTTTGAGTTTATCGGATAAAGAGAGCATAATAAATACTTACTTGGATAGTGAAAATCCAATTTAAATTACTTAAGATTAG
>NZ_LZRN01000031.1 GCF_001678675.1 Gelidibacter algens | reverse complement strand
GTTTTTACGTCAACAGTTCCCCTCCTTCGGAGGGGTTAGGGGAGGATTTCAAAATTCTCCACAAAACCATCAAAAAAGTGGAAGAAGACATTGAAAACTTCTCCTTCAATACCACGGTTTCCACCTTTATGATTGCGGTGAACGAATTGACCGCCCAAAAATGTACAAGCAGAGCAATTTTGGAGCCTTTCTTGATTTTGTTATCGCCTTATGCACCGCATATTGCGGAAGAATTATGGGATAAATTAGGACATAACGAATCTATTTCAACAGCGCCATTTCCAGAATTTGATGCTAGTCATTTGGTGGAGAGCAGCAAGAACTATCCAATTTCTTTTAATGGGAAAATGAAATTCACTTTAGAATTACCATTGGATATGAAAAATGCGGACATCGAAAAAGCAGTGATGGCACATGAAAAAACCCAAGAGCAATTGCAAGGACGCACCCCTAAAAAGGTGATCATCGTTCCTGGGAAAATTGTTAATATCGTAGGATAAATATTCTGATGAGGAATTCTCCTCCTTTTCAAGGAGGAGTGTCTTTTGTTTCCGAAAAGAAACAGAAGACGAGGTGGATTTTGATTAGTTACTCACTCAGCACCATCAGCACTTTGAACGAGATAAATAGTAAGAAAGCTGACAAAATTTCCTGACGTTAAATTGGCTTACTTTTTGCTATATTTAATCTAAATTTAAAAAAAAGAAAACATGGGTGGAATAGGTTTAGGCTATTGGATTTTAATTGGAGGTATAGCACTGGTCAGCTGGTTGGTAAGCAGCCAATTAAAAAAGAAATTCAAAAAATACTCGCAAGTCCATTTAAAAAATGGAATGAGCGGAAAGGAAATTGCTGAAAAAATGTTAGCTGATAATGGCATTAGTGATGTAGAAGTCATTTCTGTAAAAGGACAATTGACAGACCATTACAATCCGGCAAATAAAACAGTTAACCTTAGTGAATCTGTTTACGAGCAGCGTAATGCCGCTGCCGCTGCAGTTGCTGCCCACGAGTGTGGTCATGCCGTGCAACATGCGCAAGCTTATGGCGCTCTAAAAATGCGTTCAGCATTGGTGCCCGTGGTGAGTGTTACTTCAGGCATGTCACAATGGTTGGTGATTGGAGGCTTGATTCTTGGTGCTGCCGCAGGTGCTGGATTTGGATACTATATTGCCGTGGCAGGATTGGTGTTTATGGGATTTGCAACATTGTTCAGCTTTATAACATTACCTGTTGAATATGACGCGAGTAACAGGGCATTAGCATGGTTGAAAGGAAAAAATATGCTCACGCCAGAAGAATACAAAGGGTCAGAAGATGCACTCAAATGGGCTGCTAGAACTTATTTAGTTGCCGCAATTGGTGCGCTAGCCTCGTTGTTATATTGGGCTATGGCGGTTTTTGGGGGAAGAGATTAAAATTCCTCTAAAAAGAATATATAAAAAAACCGAATTTCACCTGTGTAGGTTGAAATTCGGTTTTATGCTTTTGTGAATTGTTCTAATTATTTCTTACTGGAATAAGACAATGTCATTGACCAACTTTGAAAGCATTTTAGTATATTTTTAATTGTTATAGGCGAGCTCTTCAAAAGAACCTTTTATTGTTGTGGTTTTGGTGCCATCTATGGAAGATGCCACAATATTGAACTCTCCTGAAATAAGGCGCTGTTGTGCATTTGATGGATGTTCCCGATTATTGGTAATTTTTATCGTTCCAGTTTTAGAATAATAAGATACTGCCGTACTCACATCTCTAATCACACTGTGAGTGATAAAGTTATCTGAATCAATGTTTCCAATTTGTTTCACGGTACCCGTTTTAAAACCGTCAGTATTGTTCAGGAATAAACTAATTGCAGTCCCTTTGGTGTCGGCGATGTCTATACTCAAAGTGTTGCCGTTGGTACCCTTAGTGGCTTCATAAGCGCCAAGTTGGAAGCTGTAATTTGAAAATGTTCCTCCATTTAGTGAGGCCTGAAATTTTGGGCCTTCAGTAGGAGCATCAGTCGTGTCATCACTACTACAAGAAAATATAAGCATTGAAAGGAACAGAACGGAAATAAAATGTAGTTTTTTCATTTTAATTAAATAGGTTAGTTAAGAGACACGTTGGCAATTTTTTAAGGACAAGTGACTTTTTTAGGTTGATTTGGGTCTGTCCAAGTGCTTCAGTGCTCGTGAACGATGGCTAATGTAATAAATTTTATTGATATTTGTTTTATGTCAATTTTTTTTTAGCGCACTCAACATTCTTTTAATACGCTTGACAAAACCAGCTGTATTTTCTTAAATAAGTGTTGGAATTTTATTTCAAAGTAATTTTCCGAGATCGATAGCAACAAATTATAAAAAAACTACTGAAGTTTTCAAGTGTTTTATAATATCACTGTTTAAATTTGAATCTGTCTATCAATCTGCTGATTTAAGGAGATGAACGTTTCGGTTCGAGACACACCTGAAATGGATTGAATTTCCTTATTGAGCAAATGCATCAAATGCTCATTGTCTTTACACAGAATTTTTATCAAAATGCTCCAATTGCCTGTAGTGTAATGGCATTCCAAAACTTCAGGAATTTTTTGAAGTTGTTTTACCGCCTCAGGGTTACTCACAGCTTTGTCTAAGTAAATACCCACAAAAGCCATGGTAGTGTAGCCCAGTACTTTCGGGTTGATGACAAATTTTGAACCCGATATTAAACCGGATTTTTCCAGTTTCCTCAAACGCTGGTGGATTGCAGCACCGGAAATGCCCACTTTTCTGGCAATTTCCAAAATAGGAGTCCTAGCATCTTCCATTAGTGCGCGGAGTATCTTTTTATCGATACCATCAATTTGAATGTTCTGATTGACTATTTTCATATTCACTTCCCGCGAAGAGGGGAATCTCATTTATCCTCAATTTATAAACTCCAAACTCCAAACTCCAAACTCCAAAGTTTGAGCTTCTACCTTAATGCCTCCAGCTTCCGTTTTTACACATTCAAAGGATTATACCCTAAGTACGGCACTTCTTTTTCAGTAAACTTGATATCGAAAGCTTCCAATTCTGATAAAATGGGCCCGTACACTTCTTTGGTAATTGGAATTTGAACCCCAGGAGTTACGATAGTTTGGTTCAAAATAGCCAATGTTGCAATGGCTACTGGAAGTCCCACAGTTTTTGCCATAGCGGTATAGGTTTGGTCTTCTCCAATAGTGACCATGGTAGAATCAATTTGATGCATTTTGCCATTAAGCTCATAACCAAACTTATGGTACATGACAATCATATCCTTGTCATCATCGTGAAGCGTCCAGCTATCCATCAATATTTTCTGAAGTATTTCTGCTGGGGTCGCCTTTTTGAGCGTTACCATTTTGTTTTTATTGAAAAGATCTAATTCTTCAAGCTTGTCCCACACAATGTCATCTTGATCGATTTTGAGAGACAATCTGAATTTAAGTTCTACAGAATCTGTAGGGCTGTATGGTAAAAATGCATTCACAAAATCACGATAGCTCATATTCTCGCTATCCTCTATAGTATAGCTATCGTCAGTCATTCCCAATTGTACGAACATATTCCACGCGCGACTAAAGCCAACGCGACGCATGGTGCCCCTATAAAGGGTTTTGATATGGTCTAACCCATAAACACTTTGGTATTTGAGAGAATCTCTATTGGCATAAGCCTCAAAACGACCATAACCATCTATTTCTAAAAATTCAGTCCTTCTAAATAAACGATGGTAAGGAATATATTTATAATTACCTTCCTGAACAAATTTAGCAGCGCTCCCTTGCCCTGCAACTACAACATTTCTTGGGTTCCAGGTAAATTTATAATTCCAAAGGTTATTGTCACTTTCAGGAGCAACCAATCCGCCAGTAAATGATTCAAACAGTACCATTTTGCCTCCTTTGGCTCTAATGCTATCAATGACCTTCATGGCGCTCATATGGTCAATTCCTGGGTCAACGCCCACTTCATTCATAAATACCAACCCTTTATTTTTTGCGGCAGTGTCCAAATCTTCCATTTCCTTGCTCACATAAGATGCGGTTACCATGTTTTTACCATAGGTAATGCAGTCTCTAGCCACTTCAATATGGTATCTTGCAGGAAGCATGGAGACGACAATATCAGCATTTTCAATGGCATTCTGGCGTGATTGTTTATTAAAAACATCCAAGGTAATGGCCTGGCCATGCTCGTGGTTGTCAATAAGTTTGTTGGCATTGTGAATGTCAATATCACCAACTATAATATGTAAGTTTTCCTCAGTAGACTTATCTAATAAATGTTTGATGAGGTAAGAAGAAGATTTTCCTGAACCTATGACTAAAATCTTTCGCATAATTGGGATTTCTTGAGTAATTTTGTTGTTAAGAATTACGAATTTACTAAATAACTCGCGGTTAATGAAGTCAAAAATGCAATTATATGAATAGAATTATTTTAACAACTGCGGCCATTTTTGGGATTATCGCTATAGCTCTTGGTGCTTTTGGCGCCCATGGTTTAAAGCAATTGATTTCAGTGGATGCCCAACTAACCTTTGAGACTGGTGTGCGCTACCAAATGTATCACGCCTTGTTGCTTTTATTTGTTGGAACCACTAGTTTAATTAAAGAAAAATTAAAAGCTATCATCTATTATCTGGTTGTATTTGGAGTGTTTTTGTTCTCTGGTTCTATTTACGGATTGGCAACTATGGCAGTAACCAATATAGACTTTAAAAGTGTCGGTTTTATTACACCCATTGGCGGTTTATTGTTGATCATTTCATGGGTGGTAATGTTGATCAATTTTTTGAAAATGAGACGTGATAATTCTTAAAAAGAGTGCATACTTTAAAATAATTGCTAATTTTGTAGCCACAAACAACACAAATTATTATGGCCAATAACACCCAACCTACGAAATCGATTTCGTTAGATGAGTACGGTATTAAAAATGCCGAAGTACATTACCAATTATCTCCAGAAAAACTTCATGAAATAGCAGTCGCCAAAGGGCAAGGTGTGGAATCTTCTTCTGGTGCCTTGGCGGTAAATACTGGAGAGTTTACTGGACGTTCGCCACAAGATAGATTTATAGTTAAAGATGAGATTACTAAAGACCGTGTGTGGTGGGGAAATATCAACATTGCATTTGATCCGGATGATTTTCAGAAGTTATATGATAAGGTTACAGCTTATCTTTCAGGAAAAGAAATTTATGTAAGGGACAGTTACGCTTGTGCAGATGAGAATTACAAGCTAAATATTAGAGTAATTACTGAGTATCCATGGAGCAATCAATTTGCTTACAATATGTTTTTACGACCAACTGGCGAAGAATTGAAAAACTTTTCTCCAGAATGGACAGTTGTAAACGCTCCTGGGTTTATGGCCAACCCTGAAGTGGATGGCACTCGCCAACATAATTTTGCGATTTTAGATTTTACGCGAAAAATCGCGCTTATAGGAGGAACCGGTTATACTGGAGAAATTAAAAAAGGTATTTTTTCTGCCTTGAATTTTATCTTACCAGTATTTAAAAACACCTTACCAATGCACTGTAGTGCCAATGTGGGTAAGGATGATGATACTGCGATATTTTTCGGATTATCAGGAACAGGAAAAACAACCTTATCTGCTGATCCAAACAGACGTTTAATTGGAGATGATGAGCACGGATGGACCAAAGAAAATTCCGTATTCAATTTTGAAGGCGGCTGTTATGCGAAAGTGATCAATCTTTGTGAAGAAAATGAACCTGATATTTTTAAAGCGATTAAAAAAGGAGCCATTTTAGAAAATGTCATTTTAAATGCTAATGGAGATGTTGATTTTGATGATGTGTCCATTACGCAAAATACTCGTGTAAGTTACCCAATAGACCATATTGATAATATTCAAGTACCTTCTATTGGTAAAAATCCTAAGAATATTTTCTTTTTAACAGCAGATGCTTTTGGTGTGTTACCTCCAATCTCCAAATTGACACCTAATCAAGCGGCTTACCATTTTATTTCTGGCTATACCGCCAAAGTTGCGGGAACTGAAGCAGGGGTTGTAGAACCTACACCAAATTTTTCAGCGTGTTTTGGTGCACCATTCATGCCGTTGCATCCTGCAAAATATGCAGAAATGTTAAGTGCTAAAATGAAAGAAACTGGCGTTAATGTGTGGTTGGTAAATACTGGATGGACAGGTGGACCTTACGGCGTAGGAACAAGAATGAAATTGAAATACACAAGAGCCATGATTAACGCCGTATTGAATGGTGATTTAAAAGGCTATACTTATGAAGATTACCACATCCATTCCGTATTTGGAGTAGCGCAACCAAGATCTTGCCCGGGTGTTCCTGATGAAGTATTGAGTCCGAGAACTACTTGGGCTGATGATGAAGCCTATTACGCTACAGCCTTCAAATTGACAAATGCCTTTAGAGAAAACTTCAAGAAATTTGAAAATTTTGCAAGCGAGGAGATCAGAAGAGGTGGGCCACAACGCTACGCGTTTTAAACCACAACTTCACTATAAAATAAAAAGGCGATTCAAATTTTTTGAATCGCCTTTTTTAGTTATTTAAAGTAGAAATTTTATTTTCCTTTATTTGCTTTTTCAATATATTTTTCTAACGCCATGGTCATCGATGGGGTTTCTGGTGTAGGAGCCAAGATATCAATTCTCAGTCCGTGCTCTTCAACAGCCTTGGCCGTGGTGTTTCCAAATACCGCAATACGAGTCTCGTTTTGCTTAAAATCTGGAAAGTTTTGAAACAATGATTCAATTCCTGAAGGGCTGAAAAACACTAGAATATCATAGTACACATCTGCAAGATCAGACAAATCGCTAATTACCGTTTTATAGAAAATTGCTTCTTTCCACTTAATGTTCAATGCATTGAGAGTTGCAGGCACTTCATCTTTTAATTTATCTGTAGTGGGCAATAGGAAATTTTCGTCTTTGTATTTTTTGATCAAAGGAGAGAGATCCTCAAAATTGCGTTTACCTACATAAATTTTTCGTTTCCTATACACTACATATTTTTGAAGATAGAACGCCACCGCTTCACTTTGACAAAAATACTTTAGGGAGTCTGGTACTTTAAAGCGCATTTCGTCTGCCACTCTAAAAAAATGATCTACAGAATTCCTGCTGGTCAAAATGATGGCAGTATATTGTGTAAGGTCAACTTTTTGCTGTCTTACATCTTTTGCTGCAACACCTTCTACGTGTATAAATGGGCGGAAGTCAATTTTTACTTTTTGCTTTTCTTGGAGATCAAAGTAAGGCGAATTTTCGATTTTAGGTTCGGGTTGAGACACTAAAATTGTTTTCACTTTCATAGGCTAGGGAGGGTTTTATACTTTATATTCTACAATTATTTTATACAAAATCAGATAAGGCCCAATTTCAAGTGCGCAAAGATACAAAATAAAATAGAATATGTTGTCTATCACTGTCTTTTGATGATTTTTAAACGACGTGATAAATCCAATTACATTGATAATTATTAGTAAAGAAATGACGGCAAAAATTATAACTTTTGATGGGTTAATTGTGTACAATAACAAGGCGTTAATGGGTAAGAGCACAAAGCCACTGAAATTTTTGTAACTGATTTTTTGAAAGAGATAAGCGTCGATCAAACGGTCAATTTCAAACACACTTCCGATAAGTCGTTCGGCTAATATTTTAACCAGAGCCAGGGAGGTAACTCCCAGCATAAACTTTAAAAACACATCCAGCTCAAAGGTTTGTGTAGACTCCAATGTCAAATAGGAGAGGTAGCCAAAGATGGAAATAGAAATGACGAGATTCAAAAATAAGAGCGCATCAAAAACATCAATAAATTTTTGATCCTTGGTGTAAAGTTTGAGGTATTTTGAGTTGCCAAAAACACCCAAAAAATCGATAAATCGATTGGTGAAGGATACTTTGGCAATTGCAATGAAAACCAATCCTAAAACCATAAATATGGTAAACCATTCGTAAGATATGACGTCTCTTAGCATGCTGCTAAATTATAAAGAAAATTTTATCTGTTCATTTCAATAAAATTAATCTTTTAAAAAAACTTACTTTTGCTAAAATTTTACCGATGAAAGACGCCATTGTCATCATTCCAACCTACAATGAAATTGAAAACATTGAAGCTATAATCATAGCAGTTTTTGCGCAGAACAAGGCTTTCGATGTGCTTGTGGTTGATGACAATTCACCAGATTTGACAGCCGAGAAAGTAGAGTCGTTGCAAACAGAGTTTCCAGACCGTTTATTTTTGCTCAAGCGAGAAGACAAAACAGGTTTGGGCACAGCATATATTGATGGATTTAAATGGAGCCTCGCCAAAAACTACGAGTATATTTTTGAAATGGACGCCGATTTCTCACATAACCCCGAAGATTTAGGCAAACTTTATTCGGCCTGTGCGAGTGATAGGGCTGATGTTGCCATTGGATCTCGATATATCACGGGTGTTAACGTGGTCAATTGGCCAATGAATAGGATATTACTCTCATATTTGGCATCCAAATATGTTCGGTTTATTACAAGAATGGACATACAGGACACTACAGCAGGTTTTGTTTGTTATAAAAGGAAAGTCTTACAGACTATTAACTTAGATACAATTAAATTTGTGGGCTACGCGTTTCAAATAGAAATGAAATTTAAAGCCCATTTAAAAGGGTTTAATGTTATTGAAATTCCTGTAATTTTTACAGATCGGGCAAAAGGAAAATCGAAAATGAGTGGCGGGATTATTTCCGAAGCTATTTTTGGAGTCATTACCATGAAATTCAAAAGCTTATTTAGCAAATAATATGAAACGAGCATGCTAAAAAATTCACTACCCATGGGAATGATTAATTGCGAACAGCATGTGTCCGTTAAAAAACAATAAGAAAAAAATACATGAAAGACAAAAACGGTACTTAATTAAAAATGCAAAGATTGTTAATGAAGGACGCATTTTTGAGGGCGACATTTTAATTGAAGGAGAGTTTATTAAGGAAGTTGCTGATTCTATCAGTGCTAAAACATCTGATGTAGTTGTAGTGGATGTTGAGGGCAGCTATGTGTTTCCTGGAGTCATCGATGACCAAGTCCATTTTAGGGAGCCAGGATTGACACATAAGGCAACTATTGAGTCAGAATCCAAAGCTGCCGTGGCTGGTGGGATCACGTCGTTTATAGAAATGCCAAACACCGTGCCTCAAACCACAACTATAGAGAAGCTTGAAGAAAAGTTTGAAATTGCTGCAAACACCTCCTACGCCAATTATTCATTTATGTTTGGGGGTACCAATACCAATTTGGAAGAAATATTAAAGGTAGATTCTAAAAATGTTGCTGGTCTTAAACTGTTTTTAGGATCATCAACAGGTGATATGTTGGTGGACAATACGGAAGTTCTGGAAAAGATCTTCAAAAGTACTGACTTGTTGATTTCTGTACATTGTGAAGATGAAGCTACCATCAAAAACAATCTTGAGGAGCATCTTGAAAAATATGGGAACGATATTCCTATGGAATGCCATCCTGTTATTAGAAGTGAGGAAGCGTGCTATATATCCTCATCTAAAGCTATAGAATTAGCAAAAAAAACTGGGGCACGCTTGCATGTTTTCCATTTATCTACAGGCAAGGAGACCAAGTTGTTCTCTAATAAGATTCCGCTCAAGGATAAGAAAATTACTGCAGAAGTGTGTATTCACCATTTATGGTTTAGTGATGAAGATTACAAGAAAAAAGGCTCATTAATCAAATGGAACCCTGCTATAAAGACAGCGAAAGATCGTGACGAACTATGGAAAGCTCTTTTAGATGACCGCATTGATGTGGTTGCTAGTGACCATGCTCCACATACCTTACAAGAAAAACAAAATGTTTATACAGATGCGCCATCTGGAGGACCGTTAGTACAGCATGCGCTTGTAGCTATGATTGAAAGCTATCATAATGGTAAGATCAGTTTAGAAAAAATTGCCGAGAAAATGTGTCATAATCCAGCCATCTTATTTCAGATAGAAAAACGCGGCTATATCAAACCAGGATATTATGCTGATTTGGCTATTGTGGATATCAACAGCCCATGGACGGTGAAAAAAGATAACATTATATATAAATGTGGCTGGTCACCTTTTGAGAACACGCTTTTTAAATCGAGAATTACTCATACGTTTGTGAATGGCGCCTTAGTGTATAAGAATTTCAAGTTTTTAGATGTCAAAGCCGGGAAACGATTAACCTTTATTAGATGAAACACTTCTTTTGCATCATTGTTCTGATTGCCCTTTTTGGGTGCAGCGGCATGGACAAACCTAAAAAGCCGACAAAATTGATTGGCAAGGATAAAATGACGGAGATCATGTATGATGTGTATATTCTTAATGCAGCGAAGGGAGTCAATAGGAAAATATTGGAGCTTAATGGGGTCATGCCCCTAGATTATGTCTATAAAAAATATAATATCGATAGTTTACAGTTTGCCGAAAGCAACACCTATTATGCTTATGATACTGAAGGCTACTCGGCCATGATTGAAAACGTGAGAGTAACTCTCCAAAAAAATAAGGACCTTTACGAAGAGCTGGTTAAAGAAGAACAAGAACTTGGTGACTCCACTGGTGTCACTAAAAAAAGAGTAAAAGGCGCACTAAGAGAAATTGAGGACCCTTTACCTCAATAGGGATTTTTCTCCAAATCACTTAAGAATAATTGAGCGTTTTCCTTTAGAGAAATTGACATTGGTTTAAATTTGAAATTGAGCGCATCTTTTAACTTCGATGCATCATATTGTGTGATGCTCTTTGCGCTTTTTACCATATGCCTAGATAATCTGCGGCGTTTTCCGGTGAGGACTTGGTTCAGCCAATCCAAGCGCCAGCCCACTGCTAAAATAAAAGCGCTGGCCTCTTTTAGGGCGGGTTTTACATTGAGTGCCAAAGCTGTTTGCTGCTGAAACTCTTTAAAGGATAAGTTTTCTGAAATGACAATAAACCGTTCATTTTTTATATCGCTCTCCATCAATAAAATCATGGCCTTCACAACATCATCCACATCCACATAGCCAGTAACACCCTTTGTGTAATACGGCATGCCCTTATAGACCTTTTTTAATAAACTGCTACTGCCACCGCCATTCCAGAACCCTGGCCCAATGATAATTCCCGGATTCAAAATAACTGCGTCAACCCCTTCTTGGGTACCACGCCAAACTTCAGTCTCAGCCCCATATTTGGTAATGGCATACACGCTGTTATCCTCTTCTTGGTTCCAATGGGTGTCTTCAGTAATGAGCTGCTCAGGATTTTGATGATGCCCAATAGTTGCAATAGAACTCACATAACACAATTTTTTAACTCCATTTGAGATGCATAAGTTGACCACATTTGCAGTACCCTTAATATTCAAATTGCGCAGTTGGTGGTATTTGTCAGGTTCAAAACTCACAAAAGCGGCACAATGGTAAACGTAATCAACATCTTTGAAGGCAATTTCCAAAGAAGGTACATCTGTAATATCAGCTTTAATCCATTCAATTTTTTGATACAGTGAGGCAACGTCTTCAGTGTAATAAGAAAAGACTTTTTTTACCAACTCCAATTTATGTTCTCTTCTGTAAATTGCCTTCACCTTGGCGTTGGTTTCCAATAATTTAAAAAGCAAATGAGAACCTACCAATCCTGTACCTCCTGTAACTAATATCATGTGACTAAAATAAAGAATTATTACATATTAATTCCTAATTCTCTACTGATGTTTATCTTTGCGGGACATTAGAAAATAATTCTAGAATTCATGACAAACGCCTTTGTAGAAGATTTACGTTGGAGAGGAATGGTCCACGATATCATGCCCGGCACTGAAGACCAACTCAATAAAGAGATGACCACCGCTTATATTGGCTTTGATCCTACGTCAGATTCACTCCATATCGGGAGTCTGGTTCCAATAATTCTTTTGGTACACTTGCAAAGAGCAGGGCACAAACCTATGGCTTTGGTTGGTGGCGCTACTGGAATGATTGGAGACCCTTCTGGTAAAAGCGATGAACGTAATTTACTTGATGAGGTTGCTTTGGAAAAGAATGTGGCGGGAATAAAATCAGTGTTATCCCGATTCTTGGATTTTGATTCTACCGCTAAAAACGCTCCAGTTTTAGTGAACAACTACGAATGGATGAAGAATTTCACGTTCATTGACTTTGCAAGAGATGTTGGCAAACGCATTACGGTCAATTATATGATGTCCAAAGATTCTGTCAAAAAACGTTTATCTGGCGAAGAAGGTAGTGTTGGCATGTCCTTCACGGAATTTACCTACCAATTGATCCAAGGGTATGATTTTTACCATTTGCACAAACATCATAATGTTGTTTTACAAATGGGCGGAAGTGACCAATGGGGTAATATTACCACAGGAACCGAGTTGGTAAGACGTATGAATGTTGGTGAAGAAGCAAAGGCTTATGCAATGACCTGTCCGTTGATTACCAAAGCTGATGGTTCTAAATTTGGCAAAAGTGAAGGCGGCAACATCTGGTTGGATGCTGATAAAACATCAGTATACCAATTTTACCAGTTTTGGTTGAATACAAGCGATGAAGATGCTGAGAAATACATTAAAATTTTTACCTTTTTAGATAGAAAGATCATTGAACACTTAATAGTTGAGCACCATGAAGCGCCACATATGCGCCATCTACAAAAACGATTGGCTGAAGAAGTGACCACTTTTGTACATTCTAAAGAAGATTTTGAAAATGCTGAAAGAGCATCAAATATTTTGTTTAGTGACTCCTTTAAACAAGACATAAAAACCTTGAATGAATCCATGTTTTTAGAAGTGTTTGAAGGTGTGCCTTTAGCTGAAATTTCTAAAGCTGACTTTGATGAAGGTGTCGATATGATTGCGGCACTTGCTGCAAAGACCAATTTTCTTAATTCCAACGGCGAAGCACGTCGTGCCTTGAAGGAAAATTCAATTTCTGTAAATAAGGATAAAGTTGCTGAAGATTATGTCTTGTCAACTGAGGATCTGATCAATGGCAAATACATTATTCTCAATAGAGGGAAGAAGAGTACTTATATTGTTAAAGTGGGTTCTTAATATGAAGTCATTTCAACCCTAATCAAAAAACAAAAAGGTGGAATACTAAGATCCCGCCCATCCTGAAGTGTCGGGAGCGAGATTGGTTCAGCTAGGTAATCTTTGAAATTTAATTTACAAATTTAAAAGATTGCCGCTTTTCTAAAAAAAAAACGCCTGACGAATTAAACTTCAATCAGGCGTTAAAAAACCAACCAATCAACTTAAAAACTTCTTTCTTTTACTAATTATAGAATACTTTTTTTTGGCTTCCCAAAATGTCAGTCTTTTTAAGTGTTGGTTTGGTCGTATGTATTACATTGCAATTACAGACTTTAACAAACATTTATAATACCATGAGGTTGCAACCTCTAATGTCTGAATTATCAAAACGTCCAATAATTTCAAATTGATTATCAGGTAACACCTTTCCTAAGTCCTGTGTGGCAATAAAAGAGCATGAATTGATGTTTGCCAAATCAATAACGTTAATGCCTCCTGTCTTGTTTTTCGGGAGGATGGTCAATGCATCTTCAGGATCTCTTGTTAAAATCTGCATCCATTTGGGGCATTCAAAAACGCCATGGCCTTTGGAATACGCCTGACTCAATAATTCAGTCATCCCATACTCGCTATGGATGGTTTTTACGCCAAAGCCTTTTTCAAGTATGGCATGAAGTTCTTCTCTTACCAATTCTTTTCGTCTTCCTTTCATGCCACCGGTTTCCATAATGACGGTATTTTTCAATTGAAATTGATATGATTCTACGAGGTCGAGAAGTGCAAAGGAGACGCCAATAAGTAAAACCTTTTTACCATGTGCATCTAACGAAATTAAAATATCTTTCAACTCTGAGAGGTTATGCAAGTAAAATCCACTTTCTGGTTGGTGCGATTTTTCGATCATGTCTTCTACCATATAGATCAATGAAGAACCTTCACGTTCCAAATAAGATGGTAATAAGGCCAAAACCACACAATCTTCAATAGTACCATAAAAATGCTTGAAGGCACGTCTAAAGCTTTCCTCGTAAATCTGAACATCCGTTACTTGATGTTTACTGGTCATAGCGCCCGTAGTTCCTGAACTGGTAAATAATTGTTCAACCGGTTGTGAACTGCTCAAAATATCATGCGATTTGAAGAATTGTATCGGTAAAAATGGGATGTCTTCAATACGCTTCACATCACTGGGGTGGATATAAAGCAAATCACAAAACGATCGGTACACACGATTGTTTTCGAATTGGAATTTGAAAACCTCAAGGCTTGCAGACTCAAATTCGGCTTGTGTTTGGATGTTAAAAATGGCGTCCGTAGAAATCATGATTCAAAAATATAGAAATAAAAAAAGCGCTACCTCATTAAGACATCGCTTCTCTGTTATTTTAAAAGTGTTTTTATTAAGTCTCCAATTTCTTGGTTAATGTAATTTCGACTTTGATGAAATTTCAGAAGACAAACAGCTGTATTTGAACAGGACAATCTAAAATAATTTTAAAAAGTAGTACTTTGAATAGTTGTTAGATCTTAGATTCTTGTATTACAAAAAGACAAACGTCGCATTAAAGATATTAATCGTAAACTATCTCACCACCAACTTTCTAGTGGCAGAATTATTTCCTTCTCTAATTTTTAAAATATAGATGCCAGCGGTTAATTTAGAAATGTTCAATTCTTTTCCAAAAACAGAACTGGAAAGAATTTTTTTGCCTAAAACATCATAAATTTCAACTTCTTTGGTCAAGTTGTCTTTTGTGGTAATATATATTTTGCCATTACTTACGGGGTTCGGATAGATGGTCAGATTAGATATGCCATCTGAGGTAGAGATTTTGGACGGGCCGTTTTGTGCATATGTAGTAGCACCAAAACCAAGGCCAAAGATTAAAAAAAGTATAAAAAAGTAGTTTTTCATCAAATAGAGTCTTTTTATAAAGGTACAAAATTAGTACAAAACCCGTTCCAAAAATTTGTTAAACAGTTAATTTTTGAGTAAAAGGTTAAACTGTTGTTTGCTATAGGTTATTTTAACGTTATCATTATTTCAGTTTTTTGTAAAGTATTTGTTAATAATCCTATCTTTACCTTATAATTCAATGGACTCATGAAAAATAAGGATATAAAGATTTTGTTGGTAGATGATGAGCCAGATATTTTAGAAATTATTGGTTATAACCTCTCTATTGAGGGTTATCAAGTCATAACAGCAGAGAATGGTATCCAAGCCATTAAGAAAGCGAAAAAAGAACGCCCCCAGCTAATTATTTTAGACGTCATGATGCCTGAAATGGATGGGATTGAAGCCTGTGAGCAAATTCGTAAAATTCCTGAACTCAGCAATACAATTATTACCTTTTTAACCGCCCGAGGTGAAGATTATTCACAAATGGCCGGATTTGATGCTGGCGCAGATGATTATATTACAAAACCCATTAAGCCAAAAGTGTTGACCAGCAAGGTTAAAGCCTTGCTCAGAAGGTTAAAGGACGAAGAGCCTTCAGAAGCAATCCTCAAAATAGGAGGATTGATCATTAATAGAGAAGAATACAAGATCTCCAATAAAGGCAAGGAAATTATTTTGCCAAGAAAGGAGTTTGAATTGTTATCTTTGTTAGCAACCAAGCCTAATAAAGTATTCAAACGCGAAGAAATCCTAGATAAAGTATGGGGTAACGAAGTTGTTGTTGGTGGACGGACCATTGATGTGCATATCAGAAAGTTACGGGAAAAAATTGGCGACGACTGCTTCAAGACCGTAAAAGGTGTGGGCTACAAGTTTGTTGACTAATGAAAAAAAACATTAAAAGGTCTTATAAGTTCGCAACCAAAACCTCACTCTTTATTACTCTGGTCTTAACAGTGTTAATCGCTGTTTTTTTGTCCGTATCCGAAGCTTTTAACATAGGGGTGCTATTTGGTTTTTCTGCATGTTGTTATTTCGTTTCATTCTTCATCATCCAATACCGTGTAGAACGTTTTATTTATAGACGTGTCAAAAAAATCTACGATGATCTAACACTATTGGAATCAGCCTCTTTACGCAGGCAGCCCATAACTACTGATATGGCTACGCTTACTCAGGAAATCGAGAAATTTGCTAAGGATAAAAAGCTAGAGATTGAAACCCTCACCGTTAGAGAAGAGTACCGCAAGGAGTTTTTGGGCAATATCTCTCACGAATTAAAAACGCCGTTATTTACAGTGCAAGGCTATATCCTGACTCTGTTGGACGGAGCAATGGATGACGAAAAACTTCGGGAAAAATATTTGGAGAGAGCCAATAAAGGGGTTGAACGCTTGATTTATATTGTTCAGGATCTGGACATGATTACTAAATTGGAAGTGGGAGATTTAAGTTTAAATATTGATACTTTTGATATCGTTGAAGTGGTAGAAGGTGTTTTTGATCTGCTGGAAATGAAGTCTGCCAAGAAAAAAATCACGCTGACGTTTGACATGTTGTATTCCAATCCAATATTGGTCAAAGCAGATAAGGATCGGATCCGTCAAGTGCTTAGCAATCTTGTGGTCAATTCCATCAAATATGGAAGATTCAAGGGTACTACTGAAATAAGTATTGAAAACTTGATAAAAAACAAAGTCATTGTAAGGGTTACTGATAACGGCGAAGGCATTGCAAAAGCTAATATTCCGCGTCTTTTTGAACGGTTTTATAGAGTCGATAAAAGTGGCTCCCGTAAAGAAGGTGGTTCCGGACTGGGACTATCTATTGTAAAGCATATTATTGAAGCACATGATGAAAGAATTTATGTTGAAAGTGAATTGAGCGTTGGTAGTGAATTCTCATTTACCCTCGAAAAGGCCAAATAACGCCTTAAAATTAAATTCTGTCTCCTTAGTTTCTAAGCCAGTATAATCATCCGCCGCCTTCAGTTTTTCTAAACTAAAATCTTCCTGGGTACAACTAGGCGCCCATTTTTTTTCTGCCAGTGTTTTCGCCAAATATTCCTGTTCAAATTGCCCAGGGGTAGGAATAAAGAAAGCTTTTTTGCCCAGCTTTGCCAAATCCATGATTGTGGTATAGCCTGAACGTGCCACAATTAGCGTGCTTGAATTTAAGTATTTTTCTAAAAGTTCAGAGGTCATATAATTGTAGACAGTCAAATTCTCAGAGGTGTAAGATACTTGTGTTTCTTCCATGATACCTCTTACAAAAAGAACCTTTCCATCATAATTTTTAAAATCATTGAGCAACTTTTTCTCTAAAATCTCACGCTGTGGCTCAGGGCCTGATAGCAATACCATAACAGCAAATTCAGGACTACATGGCTGTTTTTGAAACCTACTCAACGGGCCGATATAAGTGATGTTGAAGTTGGCGTTTTCAATGTGTCCCATTTTGCCACTCAAATGTGGTTGTTCAAAGTGGTCCGGCACCCAACACGCATCAAAGCGTTTGATGATTCTTTGGTGTAGTTTGGAGCTCAACCATGTCGTAGTTCCGCTTAAAACCTTCAATTGGTGGGTAATAAACACTGAAGGCACATGTTTATGGTAAAGGCCAAATCTATTATCTGAAATAATGCCGTCAATAGCATGTGATTTTACAATAGTTTGGATGGCATACTGTTCTAAACGAATGGTTTTTAAAATTCGTGGCGTATCTTTAAAAAGCTTCAATTTTAACAGCGATCCTTTTTTAGAATAAGTGATGTTGTAAGACGGTAATTCTAAAGCTTCCAAACTAGGAAACTCTTTTTTTAGAAGTGACAAAGCGGCTCCATCGCTCGCAATAACAGGTGTAAAGTTATGCTGTAATAAGGCATTAATGATCGGGATGCAGCGTGCCGCATGACCCAATCCCCAGTTTAATGGTGCAACTAAAATTTTTTTCTTCATCTTCTATGGGGCGCGACCACAAGGGTCAGGTTTTCCGCTGTATCTTTTTTTGCCAAATGGAGTATTTATATAGTGAACATTTATAGCGCGGCAAAAAAAGGATGCCGCTTCAACCCTTCGCGCAAATCCAGCAATCATTCAAAAATTCGCTGGAACATTCAAAGATAAGAATATCTGAGCTTCCATATATTTCCTTAATTTTGCGAAACCTTAAAGTTAAGGGTAGCTCAGGCTATTTTAAAGGGTATACAAGAATTGCAAATACTAAAAAAGTGGGAAGTAAAAACAAACTCAAAAGATTTAGAGAAAATGAAACGTTTTCAAACGTCTATCAACCAACACGTGACGAATTGGTCAATGGCGACTTCGAATTAAAGGGCCATTGGAATGCCAAAGTGTTTGAAAACGAACATCCTCTTGTTTTAGAATTAGGTTGTGGAAAAGGGGAGTACACCCTTGGATTAGCAAATAGATATCCTAACAAAAACTTTGTAGGGATTGATATTAAAGGTGCCCGATTTTGGCGAGGTGCCAAAACAGCTGTTGAGAACGGAGTTTCTAACGCCGCGTTTTTAAGAACACAAATAGAACTCATTGATCACGCCTTTGGTAAAAATGAAGTGGATGAAATTTGGATTACCTTCCCAGATCCGCAAATAAAATATAAACGGACCAAGCATCGCATGACCAATGCTACCTTTTTAGAGCGCTATAAATCCATCCTAAAACCTGAGGGTGTGGTGCATTTAAAAACAGACAGTGAGTTTATGCATGGATACACTTTAGGCCTATTGCACGGTGCTGGCCATGAGGTGCTTTACGCCAATCATAATGTGTATAAGCAAGAGGGAAGTCCTACTGAAGTTACGGAAATACAGACCTATTATGAAGGTCAATATTTAGAAAAGAATAAAGCAATTACCTATATTAGATTTAAAATTAAATAGTCTTGAATATTACTGTCATATTTTTTCTCGGAATGATCATCGCGCTTGTAGGTGTTATTCCTCCCGGATTGTTGAATATGACGGCTGCCAAAATCAGCCTGAAAGAAGGACATGTGAGAGGGATTATGTTCTCTGTTGGAGTTTGTGTGGTGGTTTTTTTGCAAACATATATCGCTGCAATGTTTGCAAGATATTTGACCAACCATCAAGATGTGGTTGAGGTATTGCAGCGTGTAGCGTTAGTAATATTTATATTGATCACGGTGTATTATCTCCTCATCGCAAAGGCGACTTCTGCAACTGAAATTGATCCACAGTCAAAAAGTAAGCATAGTCGTTTTTTTCATGGCATGTTCTTATCGGCCATCAATGTTTTTCCTATTCCCTATCAAGCATATATGACTATTACGTTAGCCTCTTTTGGTTGGTTGGAATTTAACAGAACCATGATCATCTCTTATGTTTCGGGTGCCGTATCAGGTACTTTTGTCATGTTGTATGTCTATATCTTTTTCTTTGATAAAATGAAGAATAATAATCTGACGTCCCAAAAGAATATGAACTACATCATCGGGACAATTACAGGGATCATTGCTATTGTGACGCTGATCAATGTTTTAAGAGAACTATGAAACCTGAAACGTTCAATTTCTTTGATAAGGTGTATGAAGTGGCCAAACAAATTCCATATGGTCGGGTCACTAGTTTCGGTGCGATTGCCATCTATTTAGGAGCTGCAAGAAGTGCAAGAATGGTTGGCTATGCGTTAAACGGTTCTGTGGCACAGGATGTTCCGGCGCATCGTGTGGTCAACAGGAAGGGATTGCTTACTGGCAAACACCATTTTGAGGGCACTAACCTCATGCAGCAACTATTGGAAAGTGAAGGGGTTGCTGTAAAAGACAACCAAGTCCAAGACTTTGATAAGGTATTTTGGGAGCCAATTAAGGAACTATAAAATGTCTTATTCAAAATTCCGAAGCATGTTTTTTATAGGATCTTTTTTCGGAATTTTTTTTGAAAAATTCGCAAATAATCCTCAAAACCCCTTATATAGAATCACTCTATAACACCATAAAAAACTTCAAGCTTCTGACTTCTGTCTTCAACCTTTATTGAGTATATTTGCACTTTAGAATGATTCTTAATTAAATCAAGAAAAGCGTAAGGAAACTGGTTCATTATGACGGGCTTATCCTTTATCTTTTTAGTAGCTCAAAAAACATGAAATTACATAAACAAGATATTCTTAAAGCACTCGAAAATATCACTGCTCCTGGCGAAGGTAAAAATATGGTAGAAAGTGGTGCCGTAAAAAATGTAGTCACATTTGCGGATGAAGTTATCGTTGACATTACCATTAATAATCCGAGTCTTCAGGCCAAGAAGAAAACTGAAGTTGAAATCATGAAAATTATTCATGATAAGGTGTATGAAAAAGCCAAAATCACAGTCAATGTGAAAGTAGATGCTCCTGCAAAATCGTTGGCCAATAACATAAAAGGGAAGGCTATTCCTGGTATTCAAAACATTGTTGCTGTAGCTTCTGGTAAAGGGGGTGTGGGTAAATCTACCGTCACTGCAAATTTAGCGGTCACTTTGGCTCAAATGGGTTTTAAAGTTGGAATTCTGGACGCTGATATTTACGGGCCCTCTATTCCAATCATGTTTGACGTAGAAAAGGAACGCCCTACGGCAGTTAACATCGACGGAAAATCTAAAATGAAACCTGTAGAAAATTACGGCGTAAAAATCTTGTCCATCGGATTTTTTACCCAACCTGATCAGGCCGTTGTTTGGCGAGGACCAATGGCGGCAAAAGCCTTAAATCAAATGATTTTTGACGCACATTGGGGAGAACTTGACTTTATGCTTATTGACTTGCCTCCCGGTACTGGAGATATTCATTTGAGTATTATGCAGTCGCTACCGATTACAGGAGCGGTTATTGTAAGTACGCCACAAAATGTCGCATTGGCTGATGCTAAAAAAGGTGTGGCCATGTTCCAGCAGGAAAGCATCAATGTACCTGTGTTAGGAATAATTGAAAATATGGCCTATTTTACACCCGAAGAATTGCCAGATAACAAATACTATATTTTTGGAAAAGAGGGCGCCAAAAATCTGGCAGAAGATTTGAGCGTACCATTTTTGGGCGACATACCGTTGGTACAAAGCATTCGTGAAGCTGGAGATATTGGCCGACCTGCAGCGCTGCAAACCGCTACACCGTTGCAAATGGCATTTGAGAAAATAACTCAGAATGTTGTGGAAGAAGTAGTGCGGCGTAATGATGATTTGCCACCTACTGAAGCAATAAAAATTACCACTATGGCTGGTTGCTCGGCGGTTAAAAAATAATTGAAAAAATTTGTAGATGGTTTCATGCATACCTTAATATGATAAAGATGACAGGTGAAGAATTGAGAATTAATGTTGAAAAAGCACTAGATGAAATACGGCCATTTCTTCAGAGTGATGGTGGCGATATTTCGTTGTTATCCATTGAAGATGATAAACTCGTTAGAGTGCAGTTGGAAGGTGCTTGCGTCGGGTGTTCAGTCAATCAAATGACTTTGAAGTCGGGCGTTGAAATGACTATTAAAAAGTATGCGCCCCAAATTGAGCATGTCATCAATGTGGAGGCTTAATCCCTTGGCAATCATAAATTCAGAAATAGTTTAGTTTTGCTTTTGAAATAATGATAAAAATGGGGTCCCGATATGCAAATCCAGGTGAATTTTGAGTATGTATAATATGATGAATGTCATGAAATTTGCGTTTCTTTCTTTGGATTTTTGTATTCTAAAATGAAGTTGAATTAAATGAGTTACCCACTTTCAGGGTTTATATATGATTAAAACAGATATTCTTATTATTGGCGCAGGACCAACAGGATTATTTGCTGTGTTCGAAGCAGGATTACTTAAATTGAAATGCCATCTTATTGACGCTCTGCCACAACCTGGAGGTCAATGTTCTGAAATTTATCCTAAAAAACCTATTTACGATATACCTGGGTTTCCTGAAGTATTGGCTGGTGATTTGACCACTAATCTTCTTGAGCAGTGCAAGCAATTCGAACCTGGTTTTACTTTGGGAGAACGTGCTGAGACTATTGAAAAACAAAAGGATGGCAGTTTTATTGTCACCACAAATAAAGGTACAAAACACCAAGCTCCTGTAGTTGCAATTGCTGGAGGCTTGGGCAGTTTTGAACCGCGTAAGCCGTTGATTGATAATATCTCTTCTTTTGAAGGTAACGGTGTAGAATATTTTATAAAAGATCCTGAAATGTACCGCAACAAGCGTGTGGTTATTTCTGGTGGGGGTGATTCTGCTTTAGACTGGAGTATCTTTCTTTCCGATATTGCTTCAGAAGTTACTTTGATCCACAGGCGAAATGAATTTAGGGGTGCTTTAGATTCTGTGGATAAAGTGCAAGAGTTGAAAAATTTGGGAAAGATCAATCTCGTCACGCCTGCAGAAGTGATCAATATTGTAGGACACCATGAAGTAGAAGCTGTCGTGGTAGCCCAATCTAAAAATATTGAAAAGGAATTTGAAATTGAATGCGATCATTTTATTCCTTTGTTTGGATTATCTCCTAAACTTGGTCCAATTGGCAATTGGGGTCTCGAAATTGAAAAGAACGCCATTGTAGTCAACAATGCGTTGGACTATCAGACCAACATTCCGGGGATTTTTGCTATAGGTGATGTAAATATCTATCCCGGAAAATTGAAATTGATTTTATGTGGATTTCATGAAGCAACGTTAATGTGTCAGGCGGCTTATCAAATTATCAACCCAGGAAAAAAATACGTCCTCAAATATACCACAGTTAGTGGTGTAAATGGTTTTGACGGAACGCGGAAGGAAGCACCAAAGCAAGTTATCAAAGCAATTGATTAATCTAATTGAAAGGGTATCAAAAACCTTAAGGATATAAATAAAAAGATTCCCTTTTTCTTGGGAACTAAGGATGGAACAAGATATTACCATAAAAATTACAGATAGAGAAGGAGTTACCCACAAAGTATTGGCGCCAACAGATATGGCAATGAACCTTATGGAGGTGGTAAGAAGCTATGAATTAGCCCCAGAAGGTACAATTGGTATCTGCGGCGGAATGGCCATGTGTGCCTCCTGTCAATGTTATGTTGTAAGCGACACAGAACTCCCAGAAATGCAGGATGACGAGGAAGCGATGCTCTCTGAAGCCTTTTATGTAAAGGGCAACTCAAGGTTAGGGTGCCAAATCCACATCACTAAAGAATTGGAAGGTTTGGAGGTAGAACTTGCTCCGGAATCTTAATTCAATCAAATAATTTACAGGCAATCAAAATCTGCATAATTTAAAAAGAGCAATTGTATTTCTAAGGTCTTTAAAGGTTTTTCAGATCTTGACAATAGCGCTTCGTACTTTCTAAAAATTCTTTATTCTATAAAGTCAAAGTAAGCCATCTGTGATTAAAAAATAAAAAGCGAACCTTATGGCTCGCTTCTCTTATTCTTTTAAATCTTTATATGATTTTAAACTTTCGCGCCATAAATGCTGGCGGAATCAGATGCCTAAATGATCTTTAAGCTTTTACTTAAATGCATTCAAACCCGTGATGTCCAGTCCTGTTATCAACAAGTGGATGTCGTGTGTGCCCTCATAAGTAATTACACTTTCAAGATTCATGGAGTGGCGCATAATGCTATATTCTCCGGTTATTCCCATGCCTCCAAGCATTTGACGTGCTTCTCGCGCAACATTAATAGCCATATCCACATTATTGCGTTTTGCCATAGAGATTTGAGCTGTGGTCGCGGTGCCATTTTCTTTCATCACCCCAAGTCGCCAAGCCAACAGTTGTGCTTTAGTAATCTCGGTGATCATTTCAGCCAATTTCTTTTGCTGTAATTGGAATTGCCCTATGGGTTTCCCAAACTGCATCCGTTCTTTACTGTATCGTAATGCGGTGTCATAACAATCCATTGCAGCACCAATAGCGCCCCACGCAATACCATATCGTGCAGAATCTAAGCATCCGAGAGGTGCACCCAATCCTGATTTATTTGGTAATAAGTTTTCTTTAGGAACCTTAACGTTATCAAAAATAAGTTCTCCAGTTGATGAGGCTCTCAATGACCATTTATTATGGGTTTCTGGTGTGGTAAAACCTTCCATCCCGCGCTCTACAATTAATCCGTGGATGCGGCCTTCTTCACTTTTAGCCCAAACTACGGCTACTTGACAAAAAGGAGCATTGGAAATCCACATTTTTGCACCATTTAAAAGATAATGGTCTCCCATGTCCTTAAAATTGGTAGTCATGCCTGCGGGATTAGAACCATGATCAGGCTCTGTAAGTCCAAAACTTCCCATCCATTCGCCACTTGCCAGTTTTGGTAAGTATTTTTGGCGTTGTTCTTCGTTGCCGTATTTCCAGATAGGATACATCACTAAGGAAGATTGCACAGACGCGGTACTTCTTACGCCCGAATCGCCACGCTCAATTTCCTGCATAATCAATCCGTAAGAAATTTGATCCAGACCAGCACCACCATATTCGACCGGAATGTAAGGACCAAAAGCACCAATTTCAGCAAGTCCACCAATGATTTGTTTTGGGAATTCTGCCTTTTGGGCAT
Organism: Gelidibacter algens; assembly: GCF_001678675.1. Taxonomy (GTDB): domain Bacteria; phylum Bacteroidota; class Bacteroidia; order Flavobacteriales; family Flavobacteriaceae; genus Gelidibacter; species Gelidibacter algens. Next base: position 23,565 of record NZ_LZRN01000031.1, on the reverse strand, counting down.
ACTCCTCAATTATTGGAGAAACTTCACGTTTAACCCACTCTCTCGCGGCATCACGCACCAAAAGGTGTTCGTCAGTTAATAACTCGTCAATATTGTAATAATCTGGTGCTTGGAATAAATCTGGTTTCATTACTCTGGATTTAATTTTTAATGAGTTGCAAAGATAACGAAATCGTTTTCAGATAACAATTTAATGATTGGTATTTAGAAATCGGCTTTTGTTAGTATGGTAGAAAAAATCTGAAACTACATCGATGTTTTATATCAAAAATATCCTAGATTGTGCTATAGTTGAACGCCTTATAAAAATAGAGTAGCACGAAAACAGCAAAAAATAGGATTTTATGTTGGACCATTAATCCCCTTTTTTTAATAAATAGGCATAGTGTTCCATGTTTTTGGTATGTTCAAAAATAACTTTTAAAATACCAATGAGTGGCAGAGCAATGATGGCACCCACAATACCCCATAAGGAGGAAAACAAAATGATACCAAAAATGGTCATGAACGGATTCAAATTGATTTCATCACCTATGATCCAAGGCGTCAACAAATAATTCTCTATTATTTGGGCTGCACTCACAACTCCAATAACTATTAACGCTGGTGTAGTTCCTGAGTATAAATAAGAGAGAATAACGGCTACGCCACCACCAATAATATTTCCAACATAAGGTATTATTGAAAAGAGTGCTGCAAATAGCGCTAAAAACAAGGCATAAGGAACGGAACTAAGGGAGAACCCCAAGTAGTAGATAACAAAAAGGAAGAGCATAATTTTTCCTTTTCCCACAAAATATCTTCTAGTTACTACTGCCGAATTTTTTAATAGAGATCCAATGGCAACATCATTTGAGGAAAGTTTGAAAAAGAAATTAATGAAGCGCTGTTTTTGCATCAAAAGAAAAATGACGTACACAAAAATAATAAAGGATTGTGATAGTAAGCTTAGTAGGGAAGATAAAAAAGAGCTTGCAAAATAATTCAGCCTTTTGAACCATGTTTTTGTTGTTATCAATATAATTTTTATAGTTCCAACTCAGCTCTTGGTTCGCCCATTGCGATAATCCATTTAATTTCTCGGTAAGTTTTTCTTTTATAGTAGGCCAGTCATCGGCCATCGCGTTTACTTGTGAACTTATGAGCCAAGAGAGTAGAAAAAAGAATATTATCATCACAATTAGAGACAAGGTGATGGAAAGCCAATTGGGGAGTCCCATTTTTTTTAGCTTTCGAGTGGGGATGTCAAGTAAAATGGCAATAATAGCCGCAACCAGCAAAGGCATGATCAAGTTTTTTCCAAAATAGAAAAGTGCTAAACTACCTCCCACTATTAAAAATGTCTTTATTAAATTAATACCTGAAATATCTATTTTAGGAGTGCTCAAATTGGTGTATTTAAAAAGTTTGATAGTTTAAAATTAAGTCAAATTTTGGTAATAGGTGAATTATTGCGTTGAAAAGTCCGTTGTCAATTCCTAAACCGATTTGTGATTCTGAAATGGTCTAAACGCAACGTTCCAGAAAGCGAGCCAAAATTGGATTAAAGTTTTTTAAATAGTCATTATTTAGTTTTAGCTTTCACCATATCATTACTTTGAGATAACTGGGTTTGTAATGCTTGATTACATTTTGAGATAAAAGTCTTGGGTCAATTTTATATAATCATCGGTGTATTGGTGTCGGGCCGTTTCAATAATAAGTTCTTTAGGATCCACAGTTGTTTCCTGAAATGAAAACTCAATTAAACTGCGTTTAATATCTGATTTTGGGGTTCCCTTAACTCTTAAAATCCGTTTAGGAAACAGATTTTCTTTGGATGCCAATACTATAAAATCCTTTTCTTCTGAAAATGGAATAACTACAGAGAATGTGCCTTTTTCAGAAAGTAGTTTTGCAACACTTTCAATGAGGTGTCGGAATGGCATTGCATCAACAAATCGTGCCATAGCCCGTTGCTCATTGTCGCTTTTGTAGGTATCTGAGTGAAACGGTGGATTTGATATAATCACGTCATAAGTATCATCCATTCCTGATTCTTCATCATTGAGATCCTCAACAAATTCATCTAAAGCGGCATGATAGCAAAAAAGCCGATCTCCCCACGGCGAGTGTTCAAAATTATCTACACATTGCTCATAGGCAGCGTCATCAATTTCAATGGCATCAATAAGTTCAGCGTTACTGCGCTGTGCCATCATTAAAGCTAAAACCCCAGTTCCGGCACCAATATCCAAAATAGCATCCGGATGGTTGTCCAACGATGTCCAAGCCCCTAACAAAACTGAGTCCGTACCTATTTTCATGGCACATCGGTCTTGATTTACAGTAAATTGTTTGAATTTAAATAATTTTTCCATAGGAGTGAAGTCCTTCCCTTTGGGAAGGATTTAGGATGGGATTACAAATAAAGCTCAATAAGTCCTTCAGGGGTCTCTACCAAAATAAGTTTTTTATTTTTATCCACCTTTTTGATAAAGGCATCATTCATCGGAATCAGTATTTCAATCCCGTCTCGATCAATTTCAAAAAGCGCTTGGGCGGTAGAATCGTTAATTGACTTTACAATGCCCACCTTGCCAAAATTGACATCTTCTACTGTAAATCCGATAATTTCGTGAAAATAGAATTTGTCATCATCAAGTTTTGGAAGAAATTCCAATGGCAAATACAAATCTGATTTTAAAAGCGCATCGGCATCCGCCTCAGTATCGACATCTTCAAATTTGATGCGCAGCAATTCAGATTTGTGCAATTGTGACGATTCAATAAAAAACGGGACCAGATTGTTGCGGAGGTCTACAAAAACAGAGGTCATGTCTTCATAAATTTCCGGTTCATCCGTGTCTAGTTTTATTAACAATTCTCCCTTAAAACTGTATTTTTTTACAATTTTTCCAACGTAGAAGCAGTCTTTCTTTAGCATCGATTCTATATTTTCTTTACACTTAAATTTAATGAATATAATTAGTTTCAGCTAAAGTGCTAAAATTTCAGTCATTTAGTTTTGAGATACTGCCATAGTGCGGGATCTACAAAGAATCCTTATGAGATTCCTTTTTCAAGGGGATGTGCAAAACCATTTTGCACAAAAAACTCCGATAGGTCATATCGGAGTTTAAAAGTATAAAAAATAAATTCTTTATTCTTCTGTTTTTGTTTCAGCATCATCTGCTGGAGCTTCTTCAGTAGTCGCTTCAACGTCTGTGGCCTCTTCAGCAGGAGCATTTGCAGCAGCTTCAGCGGCTTCTGCATCAGCAATTACCTTTGCAGCATCAGCTTCACGTTTAGCATTTACTTCTTTTTCAGCTTCAAGCGCTTTCGCTTTAGCATCAGCATCAGCTTTTGCTAAACCTTCTTTTTTGGAGTCAACTTTATTTGCTTTTTCATCCATCCAAGCTGTAAATTTCTCTTCAGCTTGCTCTTCTGTTAAAGCACCTTTTCTGACACCACCTGCAAGATGGTTTTTCAACATGGCACCTTTATAAGACAAAATTGCTCTTGCCGTATCTGTAGGTTGTGCACCATTTTGAAGCCATTTAACAGCACCATCAACATCTAATTCAATAGTTGCTGGATTTGTAGTTGGATTGTAAGCCCCTAGTTTTTCTAAGAATTTACCATCTCTTTTTGATCGTGCATCAGATGCAACAATCCAGAAATAAGGTTTTCCTTTTTTCCCGTGTCTTTGTAATCTAATTTTAACTGACATAAAAAATTAATTAGTGAGGTTCGCGACCTCTATTATTAATAAGTGGGCAAAGATACTATAAATATTTAAGTGTTGAATATTTTATTCTAAAATAGCGCGTGTTTTAATTGACATTCAACTGTTGTTAAGTAATGGGTTTTAAATGAACTCAATGAATAGATTGGTTGATTGCAGTGTTTGTATTGAAGGGGACCGGAAATGATGTTGAGTTTAATTGCTCCGCAATGCAGGTATGAACAAAATATAATTTGACGCACCACTCAATTTATAGCATTGTTTAATTTATAGCATTGTTTAATGAAAATTGAAGAGATCAGTAACAAGCATATTAAGCGGCGCCTACTTTCACATCAAACCCCATAATTCTGTTAAAAACGTTAAATACATAGATTTTTCCTACAATTTTTGGTATATTAAAAGTGGATGTGAAACAATACGCATCTTTAAAAAACCTATTGAAATTTAAATTGACAGAAAGATATATGAAGTATTCAGAAAAAATTTCGAATAAATTAAATGAATTATTAATCAAAAATTATGATGCCGAGAAAGGGTATCTCAATTCTATAGATAATGTGGATAGTGACCGATTAAAAATGTTTTTCAAACGAAGAGCCTCAGAACGAAGCGAATTTGCTAAAGAACTACGAACTGAAATCCTGCAATATGGAGAAACTCCAGAGGATTCAGGAAGTTTTAAGGGGTCGATGCATAGAAACTGGATGACGCTTAAATCAACCTTTTCTTCAAATGATGAAGAAGCAGTTTTGGAGGAAGCGATTAGAGGTGAGAAATCAAGTTTGGAAATCTACAATGATTTAATAAAAGAGAGAGACTTGCCACCATCCATTGACGCTTTGTTGGTAAAACATAAAAATGCTATTCAGTCAGCAATAAATACTGAAATGATGAAAGAAGAAATAGTATCCTAATGTTATGATACTTTAATAAGGAAGCGCAACCAGAAATGGTTGCGTTTTTTATTTGAAACTGTTTATAACTTTCCTTTTATAAAAGCGTTAATTATATGTAATTTTAAAAACTTTTCTGTGGAAAAAAAACCCATTTAAATTATTTGAAATTCAGTGGTTTATATTAATTTCAGGAGCTATTGAATGGAATCTATTAAAATCTTAATTGCATTTTGCTTGGATTTCCAATAGGTGGCGTCGTGTTTCAATCACTATGAATTCGAACTGTAAGATAAAATAGGATTTTACTACAAAGAAAAGTTAGCAGCGACTAATCTTAACAGCCCCTTCTGGGAATTTAAAAGGACCTTTTACATGTATTTAATCTTCGATACCGAAACCACAGGATTGCCAAAGCGTTGGGACGCACCCATCACTGATACTGACAATTGGCCAAGGTGTATCCAAATTGCATGGCAATTGCATGATGCAATGGGCAACTGTATCGAGCATCAGGATTATTTGGTAAAACCTGAAGGCTTCAACATCCCTTATGATGCTGAGAAAATTCATGGTATTTCTACGGAGCTTGCCCAACAACAAGGCATCCCCTTAGCGGAAGTTTTGGAGAAATTCAATATAGCCCTAGCGAAAACCAAATTTGTGGTGGGACAAAATGTTGGTTTTGACCTGAACATTATGGGTGCAGAATTCCATCGTGAACATGTTGCCAACACTTTGCAGGAACTTCCAGTTTTAGACACCTGTACAGAGCATACGGCAAGTTTATGCCAACTTCCTGGAGGTCGTTATGGTAAATTCAAACTACCTACTTTAACGGAGTTGCACGAATTTCTTTTCCATCAACCCTTTGCCGAAGCTCATAATGCCACTGCCGATGTTGAGGCTACAACCCGTTGTTTCTTGGAATTGGTAAGACTTGAGAAATACTCGGAGGAACAGCTGGGTGCGCCATCTGATTATTTTGAGAACTTTAAAAAGCTAAATCCGGCAACGATTCAGCTGATCGGATTACAACATATCAATCTCAAAGCTGAAAGCGCAAAAATCAAGAAGCAGATTCAAGCCTTACAAGAATCTGCGGAGCCTTCCAAAACGGAAATTGCCCAGAATATTAAGGAGCTAAAAGAAGTTGAGTTTGTCCATTTGCACAATCACTCTCAGTTTTCCGTATTACAGTCCACCATCAGCGTTCCTGATTTGGTAGCTGCTGCAGCAAAACAAAACATGCCTGCAGTAGCGCTTACAGACCATGCCAACATGATGGGCGCCTTTCATTTTGTAAAAGCTGTCGGCAATCATAATAGAATTGTTGAAGCTAAAAATAAGGCCGCAGAAGAGCGTGGTGAAACACCTACAGAAAAAATTATCAAACCTTATTTTGGGTTGTGAGTTTTTTGTGTGCGAAGATCATAAAGATAAAAGTAGAAAGGATAACGGGTATCAAATTGTGCTCTTGGCCAAAAATAAAAAAGGCTACCATAATTTGGCTAAATTATCTTCTCACGCCTTTGTGAATGGATTTTACTATTTGCCACGGATCGATAAAAAGTTGATTCAAGAATATAAGGAAGACCTTATTGTTTTAACAGGAAATCTCTATGGTGAAGTGCCTAGTAAGGTCCTTAATGTTGGTGAAAATCAAGCGGAAGAAGCTTTGCTTTGGTGGAAAGCTGAGTTTGGAGACGATTTATATATAGAGTTGATGCGCCACAATCAAGAAGATGAAAATCGTGTCAATCGTGTTTTGGTAGACTTTGCAAGGCGGCATGACATTAAGATGGTCGCTACCAACAACACCTATTATTGCAAAAAGGAAGATGCCAATGCGCATGATATTTTGCTTTGTGTAAAAGATGGTGAAAAGCAAGCTACACCAATAGGGCGCGGCAGAGGTTATCGTTACGGTATGCCAAACCAGGAGTATTACTTTAAGACGTCAGAGGAGATGAAAAAAATCTTCAAAGACATTCCTGAAGCCATTTCCAATATCCAGGAAGTGGTAGATAAGGTAGAAGCTTATGAGTTGGCAAGAGATGTTTTATTGCCAGCCTTTGGAATTCCTGACGAGTTTAAGCACGAAGAAGATCTTGTTGATAAAGGCAAACGTGGTGAAAATGCCTATTTGCGCCATTTAACTTATGAAGGTGCTACAAAGCGCTACGCGGAACTTACTGACGACATCAAAGAGCGTATCGATTTTGAGTTGAGCGTTATTGAAAATACGGGATATCCAGGGTACTTCCTAATTGTTGAAGATTTCATCAGGGAAGCACGACATATGGATGTGTCTGTAGGTCCCGGACGTGGTTCGGCTGCAGGATCTGTGGTAGCCTATTGTTTAAAGATAACCAATATTGATCCACTCAAATACAATTTACTTTTTGAGCGTTTCTTAAATCCGGATCGTGTCAGTATGCCTGATATTGATATTGATTTTGATGATGAAGGCCGAAGCCGGGTGATGGATTATGTGATCAAAAAATACGGTAGCAATCAGGTAGCGCAAATTATTACTTATGGAACGATGGCCGCCAAATCCTCCATTCGAGATACAGCTAGGGTTTTGGATTTGCCACTTTTTGATGCGGACAGAATTGCGAAGTTGATTCCGACCATGTCCAAATTGGCCAAAATATTTGGATATGATGAAAAGCAACTCAGTAAAGCTTTTAGATCTGAAGATTTAGAAAAAGTCAATGAACTGCTCAATATTGCTGAAGGCTCTGGGCTGGAATCTGAAACCGTTAATTTGGCGCGGATGCTGGAAGGATCCGTGAGGAATACCGGAATTCATGCGTGTGGTGTCATCATTACGCCAGACGATATTACCAAGTTTGTTCCTGTGGCTACAGCAAAGGATTCTGATTTGTATGTGACCCAGTTTGATAACTCTGTAGTGGAGGACGCGGGCTTACTGAAAATGGATTTCTTGGGATTAAAAACTTTGACATTGATAAAGGATACGGTAAAAATCGTCAAAGCAAAGCACGATATTTTGCTCGATCCTGATACGTTTCCTTTAGACGATGATCTGACTTATGAGCTGTTCCAAAAAGGTGAAACCGTAGGCGTGTTCCAATATGAATCTTCTGGGATGCAAAAACACCTCAAGGAATTAAAGCCTACCGTTTTTGAAGATTTGATTGCAATGAACGCCTTGTACCGGCCGGGACCAATGGAGTACATTCCAAGTTTTACCAGGCGGAAACATGGCGATGAGGACATTGATTATGATCTTCCTGCCATGGAAGAATATCTTAAGGAAACTTACGGTATTACGGTTTACCAAGAACAGGTGATGCTGCTGTCACAAAAATTGGCAGGTTTTACCAAAGGTGAGGCAGACGTTTTGCGTAAGGCGATGGGTAAAAAACAAATTGCGGTTTTGGATAAGATGAAACCACAATTTATCACCCAAGCGGCAGCCAATGGTCATGATGCTCAAAAGTTAGAGAAAATTTGGAAAGACTGGGAGGCCTTTGCGAGTTATGCGTTTAACAAATCGCACTCTACCTGTTATGCTTGGATTGCCTATCAGACTGCCTATTTAAAAGCACATTACCCTGCAGAATATATGGCTGCGGTATTGAGCAATAACATGAATGATATCAAACAGGTCACCTTCTTTATGGAGGAATGTAAGCGGATGAAATTGAATGTGCTTGGGCCTGATGTCAACGAATCTTATTATAAGTTTTCTGTAAATAAGGATTATGCAGTGCGTTTTGGAATGGGCGCCATAAAAGGCGTGGGGCAAGGTGCCGTTATGACTATTGTGGAACACCGCAAAAAAGACGGCCATTTCAAATCTATTTTTGATTTTGCAAAACGTATTGACTTAAGGGCGGCCAATAAAAAAGCCTTTGAAAACCTTGCCTTGGCTGGCGGATTTGATTGTTTTACCAATACCCATCGTGCGCAATATTTTCAGGATGAAGGCGATGGTATTACCTTTTTGGAAAAGGCCATCAAGTATGGTAATAAACATCAGGAAAATGAAAACTCATCCCAGGTCAGTTTGTTTGGTGATGCCAGTGATGTTCAAATTGCGGAGCCTTTAGTGCCGCCTTGTGAAGAGTGGGGCACCATGGAAAAATTGGCTCAAGAACGGGAAGTGGTCGGAATTTATATTTCTGGACACCCGCTGGACGATTTTAAAATTGAGATGAAAACCTTCTGCAATGCCGCGTTGGCACTTTTCTCAAATCTTGAGCCTTATGTAAATAGAGAATTGACTTTTGGAGGAGTGGTTACAGATGTGCAACACCGCGTAAGTAAACAAGGAAAGGGCTGGGCCATGTTTACGATTGAAGATTATACGGACAGTTTTGAATTTCGGATTTTTGGAGAAGAATATCTAAGGTTTAGGCATTTTCTGGTAAAAAGTTCGTTCGTTTATGTGAAGGTTTATGTAAAGGAAGGGTGGATTAACAAGGAAACGGGTAAGAAAAGTGAACCAAGATTGCAGTTTACGAGTTTTCAATTATTACATGATGTGATGGATACGTATGCAAAAAAATTGTCCATTCAATTGGAAATAAAAGACCTAAAAGAAAGTAAGATTAAAGCGCTTGAAGAGGTCTTGAAAATGCACGAAGGAAACCACGCTCTTAATTTTGTGGTTTATGACACTGAAGAAAAGTTGAAATTGCACATGCCAAGTAGAAAGCAAAAAGTAAGGATTTCGCAAGAACTGCTTGATGAATTGAATAATCAGGATGTGTATTATAAGTTGAATTAGTTTGTATAGGTTTTGTATAATGACTTGGAATTATTTTATTGATATGTAAATGAGTGTCACTACTGTTGCGCAAGGAATTGCAGTGGCATCCCTTTTGTTGTTTTTACAACAAAAAGACCCGCCTGAACGGACGGGCAGGTATAACGGAAAGCCCGGTTTATGCGCCCAAAAAGGTATCATAACCACCACACATCCAACGATAACCAAAACAAATGTTAAGCGTACAAGGATTGCTAAAATTTTTGATTAATTTTGTCAATCAAACTGAAGTAAAACAATTAAAGTATAGAAACTATGGCATTAGAAATAACAGATGCAAACTTTGAAGAATTGGTTTTAAAGAGTGATAAACCAGTAATGGTAGATTTTTGGGCAGCGTGGTGTGGACCTTGCAGAATGGTAGGCCCGATCATTGACCAAATTAGTCAGGATTATGAAGGTAAAGCTGTAGTTGGAAAAGTGGACGTTGATGCAAATCAGGAATTTGCTGCCAAATATGGTGTGCGTAACATCCCTACGGTATTGGTGTTCCAAAACGGAGAAGTTGTTGGAAGACAAGTTGGTGTAGCTCCTAAAAATGCTTATACTGATGCTATTGACGGACTTTTATAAGTCGATAATAGATAGAATGAATACATTTACCACTAAAGCGCTCTTAAATGTGAATTAGTTGCGAGATGTTATCATCTGTTATCTAAAAACATAATGTTCAGATAAAAATGATAAAGGTTTGCTGTAATGGTAAACCTTTTTTTAATTTAGATAAAAAATTTAAAATAATGAGTGAGAAGTTAAAAATACAGGATGCCATTGACAGCAAATTGATAGGTGAGCGTAAAGTGTTCCTTTGGGGACAAGTGGATGATAAATCTGCCAAACATGTGATTGACCGTTTGATGTATTTGGATGCTTTAGAGACCAAAGACATCCATTTATATATCAATAGTCCGGGAGGTTATGTGACCTCTGGATTTGCTATTTATGATTGCATGAGGTCTTTAAAAAGTGAGGTATCCACTATTTGTACAGGATTTGCGGCATCTATGGGTTCCATTTTGTTGTCAGCAGGAGAAAAGGGTAAGCGGTTTATACAGCCTCACGCCCGCGTCATGATACATCAACCAAGTGGGGGTGCACGTGGACCAGCAAGTGATATTGAAATCACAGCTCAAGAAATTCTTAAAACTAAAGAGTTGAGCGCTCGCCTATTGGCTGAAAACTGTGGTCAGACTATGGAAAAGATCATGAAAGACTTTAACCGTGACCATTGGATGGGTGCTGAGGAATCAGTGGAATATGGGATTGTGGATGAAATAATCCGATAAAATCCCCTATCCCACGAAGGGGGAATTTGATTCTTACAATTTTTCAAAATTATAAATTAATAACATTATATGTCGCAACAATTCCTCCCCTTTGGGGAGGTTAGGAGGGGACTATGGATTTACAGCAAGAACTCAATAAAACAGGTGGTTTTAAAAACCTCGAACTCCTCGCCAAACAAGTGGTGGAAGGGTTTATTGCTGGCATGCATAAGAGTCCGTTTCATGGGTTTTCAGCAGAATTTGCAGAGCATAAAATTTACAATCAGGGCGAAAGCACAAAGCATATTGATTGGAAGTTGTATGCCAAAACTGATAAGTTGTTTACCAAGCGTTATGATGAGGAAACCAATTTGCGCTGCCATTTGATTATTGATAATAGCAGCTCCATGCATTATCCCGAAATGAAGACGTTTTCACTTGATCACTTGAATAAAATTGCGTTTTCAGCTTTGGCTTCAGCAAGTTTGATGCACATTCTTAAAAAGCAACGTGATGCGGTTGGGATGAGTATTTATAGTGATGCTTATGAGTATTATGCTCCTGAAAAAGGAAGTGAGCGCCACCATCAAATGTTATTGGGCGAATTGAGCAAAACCGTGGTTTCAAGACCCTTAAACAAACAGACGGATACCTATACCTATTTACATCAAATTGCAGAAAAACTTCATAGGAGGTCATTGATTTTTTTCTTTACGGATATGTTTCAAACGTCCGCTGACGACACCAAATTGTTTGAGGCGCTTAGGCATTTAAAGCATAAAAAGCATGAAGTCGTTTTATTTCACGTCTTTGATAAAGAAAAGGAATTAGCCTTTGATTTTGAGAACACACCAAAACGGTTTGTAGATGTTGAGACGGGGGCACATATCAATCTGTACCCAGAAACGATGAAAGACGCTTATGAAAAGGCCGTGGGTTCTTATTTTGATGATCTACGGCTTAAATGTGGCCAGTATCAAATTAAATATGTTGAGGCCGATATTACAAAGGATTTTGATAAAATCCTGACAACCTACATGGTAGAACGCGGGAAATTTAAGTAAGTAATTATTTTCTAAAAAATGGCATAAAATATTTGCGATATTAAAAATGGAGTGTATATTTGCACTCGCATTAACGCAACGGTCTGGTAGTTCAGTTGGTTAGAATGCCGCCCTGTCACGGCGGAGGTCGCGGGTTCGAGTCCCGTCCAGACCGCAATAATGCTAAGAAGCTCTAAAGAAATTTGGAGCTTTTTTTGGCGCTTTAAAGAAGTTGTGTTGTTTTACCTGAATGAAAGTTTGGGTAAACGTAGTGATACCAGAGCAATTTGGTATTCCGATGAGAAGCTTTCCTTTTCTGTTTTTAACAGAATCGGGATGCTTTTTTGTTTTAGGGTGGTTTTGAAATTTTCGAGTACCATTAAATAGTGTGTTTAATTCATCTGAATGAACGTTAAGATAAACGCAGTGATACCCCTTCCATCTGTCATTATCAGGAGAGTTTTTTTTACTTTCTAAAACACCCCATTTATAAAATAATCTTTCGGTCCATTTTTCATATTCAAAATAAATTACTATCTTAAAACGGCTAAGTATGGCATTAAGACCGTATATGTGATCATGCTAAGATATTTTATGATTGCCAAAAACTCCCTAAGCTCTTCTTAAATTCATTACTATGAGTCGCTCCAAAAAAAATGACAATCTTTCATCTTTAAATATATTTCCCTTCTGTGAAGGTATCTATCCAACAATTTTCCATAATAACCCGGCACCTCAATGGCTCTTCGACAGCAATGACAAGAAAATTATTGATGTCAATGAGGCTTGGGAGAAATTTACAGGATATACAAAAAAAGAAGTTGTTGGGCATTCTTTAGAAGCCCTAGATCTTTTTTCATTTAACGGAGAAGATGCCATAACTGAAGAATTGACTGAAAAACAATTATTGAAATATCAGGAACTGGAAGTTAAAACAAAGGCTGGAGAAGTTACGTATGGCTTAGCGACTTTTCAGTCGATTGAATTTGAGAAGGACACATATATTATTTCTACAATTTTAGATATCAGCGATTTAAAAAAAGTACAAAATGAGCTCTGTGTCGCCAATAATTTCTCTGATCGTTTACTAAATAGTATGACTGAGGCTATAGTGGTATTGGACATCAACTTCTGCTGTGTCAAAGTCAATAACGCGTATTGCAAGATGACGGGATTTGAAGAAAAAGATATTGTGGGTACTAAAGTGCCATTTCCACATTGGGCACCTGAGCACTATGATACCATTAAAGACTACATACAACGTGGTTTAAAGGAGGGCTTTAGTAGAGAACAGCTGACCATGGTAAAGGCCAATGGCGATAGATTTGAAGTGGCCATTGCTTCTACAAAAATAACCGATCACAATAATAAAACTATTGGATATTTTTCAACCGCTGTTGACATCTCAGAACGGCTGAGGTATCAGAAAGAGCTTCAAGAAAAGTCCAAAAAATCTGTAGAAAGAAAAGACGCAATTTTAAACTTGATGGGCCTCATCGGCAGAGATTTCAACGCAACACTTGAAAAAGTGATGTCAATTTCCGCCAAGGTTATGGAAGTAAAAAGAGTAAGTATTTGGCAGTTCAATAAAGATGAATCCGCAATACATTGTTTAAATGCCTATCATCTGGATACTAATAATTACGAAAATGACAAGCCAATCTATACCGAAGATTATCCTAATTACTTTAAAACGCTTTATAATAAAAGCACGATAAGGGTTGATAGGGCATGGGATAGTAATTTGTCTGAAGAATTTGTTAACGAGTATCTGAAACCTGCAGGCATATCTTCTTTATTGGATGCCTTCATTAAAGGTACGGATAGTCTATTTGGAGTCATTTGTTTTGAACATATCGGTAGCCCGAGAAAATGGACAGATGAAGAAGAGGAGTTTGCAACCATGATTGCCAGTATTGTATCTTTGGCAGTAGAAAACTCTGAACGTAAAAAGATCGAAAACAAACTGCTCATAGAAAAGGAATTTTCTGATGAGCTGGTGGGTTCTCTGGTAGAAGGGCTGTCGGTTGTGAGTTTAGAGAAAAAAATCATCCGGGTCAATAAGGCACTCTGTGAAATGACAGGGTTTACGGAACAAGAGTTGCTTGGAGATAAATTACCATTTAAATATTGGCCACCAGAGTGCTATGAAGAAATAGTCCATGCTTTTAGTGACACCTATATAGCGACAAGCAATGTGAGGGAACTGACCCTGATGCGAAAAAATGGGGAACGTTTTCCTGTTGCCCTGGCATTCTCAACCATTAAAGATAAAAATGGCGACACCAAGGCATACTTTGCTACAATTAGTGACATCACCAATAGAATAAATGAAGAGGAAGCCTTAAAACACCGTATCCAGATTTCACAAAAGAGAAAAGAGATCATCTCTGAATTGGTGGGTATGATGGGTCAAGATTATGACGCTACCATAAAGCATATCGTGCGGCTATCTTCTGAAGCTTTAAATGCCAATTACGTGAGAGTTTGGAAATTTAAAGATGACGGCAATCAATTGGCAAGCAAGGTTTTTTATGATGCTAAAAAAGGGATTTTGGTGAAGGAAGATCTGACACTGAACAGATCAGATTTTCCAGAATATTTTGGGGTATTTGATACTAAATCTGTTTTAAAAAACTGCGACATAGATATGCACCCAACAAAAGAACGCTACGCAAAAATTGCCCACTCACCAGAACAAAAAGCCTCATGTGTTGATGCCGTTATTTATGGTAAGAGTATGAATTATGGCTTGCTGAGTTTTGAAAGTCATGGTAAGAAACATCTGTTTACTGATGAAGAAGAAAACTTTGCGGCTTCAGTAGCCACAATTATATCTTTGATGATAGAGAGTAAGGAGCGTATGGCGGCCGAAACTCAGCTCATCAATACTAATGAAAAGTTGCAAGCCGTTAATATTGAATTGAAAGCACTAAAGAAAGAATTAGAGCGCGAAAACAGTTATTTACGAGAAGAGATCGGTTTGGTTTTCAATTATGAAGAAATGGTTTATGGCAGTAAAGCGTTCAGTCAAGTACTTACTGATGTTGAGAGCGTTGCTGCCACAAATGCAACCGTATTATTGCTAGGCGAATCAGGGACGGGGAAAGAGTTGTTGGCAAGGGCGATACACAATATTAGCGCAAGAAAAAATAAGCCATTAATAAAAGTGAATTGTGCTGCCATCCCCAGAGAGTTAATTGAAAGTGAATTGTTCGGTCATAAAAAAGGAGCATTTACAGGAGCCATTAGTGACAAGTTGGGAAAGTTTCAATTGGCAGATGGAGGCACCCTGTTTTTAGATGAGATTGGCGAATTGCCTTTGGAGATGCAGCCAAAACTATTGAGAGCCATTCAAGAATCTGAAATTGAACAGGTGGGTGGAACTAAAACTCAAAAGGTAGATATCAGGATTATAGCAGCTACAAACAGAGATCTTGAAAAGGCAATAAAAGAAAAAAGCTTCCGTGAAGACCTCTATTTTAGGATTAACGTTTTTCCCATCACCGTTCCGCCCTTGCGCGAGCGTATTGAAGATATTCCAATTTTAATTGAGCATTTCGTCAATAAATACACCAAATTATACAATAAGAAAATCACCTACATTTCTGATGCCACCAAGAGCAACTTACAGTCCTACAACTGGCCAGGAAATGTAAGGGAACTTGAAAATCTTGTGGAAAGGGCGGTCATTCTCTCCAATGATGAAAAACTGGTGATCCCCAACTTCAAATCGTCGTCAAAAGAATCGTTAATTTCTTCTACAGTGCTCTCTCTTGAAGACGTGCAAAGAATTCATATAAAAAAGGTGCTAACAGAATGCCATTGGAAAATTGATGGAGAAGAGGGCGCAGCAGAATTATTGCAGATGAAGCCCAGTACATTGCGAGACCGAATGAAAAAATTAGGTCTTGAAAAACCGTGATGGTCACGGTATACCGTGGAAGTGTATTTCATCGGCTTTTTAATACGGTATACCGTGTTTCTTGACTGTTCGTGTAATTACTTATAGAAATTTTATCGCGCTAGTATTCAGTTCGTTATCATTTTTTTGAAGCATCTGTTTTGGTTTTGGCATATATGTTGGCAGTAAGTTTTTCCCAAATACACCAAAATTGACATAGCATGGAAACAAATGTTCTCAATCAATTTGAAAGTTCAAAACTTTCGATTGAAAATGGTATATTATTTTGTACACTTAACCATACGGATTGTTATTTATCAGAAAGTCGGATACTTACCTATTTATCCAAAATTGAGGAAATAACCAAAGGGGAACCTGTGCCTTTTGTTATAGACGTTCGGAAATTTGTTGGAAACTTCTCTCCAACAGCTGCAAAACTATTTGCAGATAGCCCAATTTTGAAAACTATTATTTCTCAAGTCTTTATTGCAGATACCTTAAACGGAAAACTTCTTATAAGTTCCTATAGTAGACTTTTTGGTAACAATGCAAACATTAGAATTTTTAATCAAATGGAGGCGGCTTTAGCGTATTGTGTGGAATCTCAAAATCTATTCTATGCTGACAAAGGTTAATAAGGAAGTCTCGAATCTTCACGATAAAGATGTGCTGGCATCTGTGAGAACTAATTATATCACCGTCATTTTAGATGGCGACGGGATCATAATTGACTCCAATGCTCTCTTTTTAAAACTTTTTCGGGCGTCATATAGTGGTAATGTACTGCAATCTAGCCAATTGTTGAAGTCTTTAGTGAATTCCAGAGCGCTTTATTGGGAAATTTGTAAGACCATGCAGGCAGGATTAAAGTGGAAGGGTGTACTAGTTCACAAAGGTTTAAGAAATAGAAACTATCGTTTAGAAACTTCTATTACACCTGTTAAGGACGTACTCGGCAATGTTGTTAAATACGTGGCAATCAGTAATAACATATCTGATTATTATTGTAAAGAAATTAACAATAATTCCGTTTATAACTCTGACAAACAATTGCTAGAAAGCATCGCCAAAGATGCATTGTTTATAACAAAACACGGAAAGATCTTTAACACCTCCCAGAGCATTTTAAATAATACGTCTGACCGCATTATCGGGTCTTATGTTTATGATTTTATAAACCCTGCAAATCATGAGTATCTCAGCAAGCAAATACACAAAGTTTTTGCGGAAGGGAAAGTCAGTACTTACCAGTCCATAGGATTGACTTTTAAAGGGGGCCAGACATTTATTGTGACAAAAATAAGGCCTGTTTTTAATCTCCAAAATGAAGTCATTTATGCCACGTTAAAATCAAAGAAGCATAAAGATGGGCTCAAGGTCAATAAGGCCCTCAAGGCTATAGAAACAAAATACACCAACATATTCCATTCTATAAATGTGGGGATTATAGTGGTAGCCAACAGTCAAGGAAACATTATAGAGTGGAACAAAGGGGCAGAAAAGGCATTTGGATATACTGATACTGAAATTATTGGTGAGCATTTAACAGTCATAATTTCAAAGAAGCATGTGGATACTGGCGTTGAGGAGCTCAGAAAAGCAAAAGACAGGTTGGATAATGATTTATCTGGTGCAAGTATCGAGATGATAGGGCTAAAAAAGTCTGGAGAAGAATTTCCGGTAGATCTTACCATGAGCCATTGGGAAAATGGAAAGGAACGTTTTTATTGTGCCATCATGCTTGATGTTTCCAAACGAAAAAAATTAGAGGATAAATTAAGAAAAACAACCAAAGATTTGGAGCTGTTTTTATACCGATCGGCCCACGACTTAAAAGCACCTTTAACATCTGCTGAAGGCCTGCTGCTCCTTTTAAAGGACGAGAAAATAAATGAAAAAGCTTCAGTATTGGTCAACATGATAGATGAAACCTTAGGAATAGGCCGGTCGTTGCTGGATGATCTGGCTTTTGCTTCGATCATTTCAGAAAAAAGTAGAGAGATTACCCCTATAGTATTTGAAGATAAGATTACTGATGCCATGAGTGCCGTACAGGAAATGGAAAATTTTGAAGGCATAAATTTTCAGATTGATGTGCAGCAAACAACAAATTTTCATTTCAATCAAGAACTTATGGATTGCGTTTTTCAAAATCTGCTACGCAATGCCGTAGGTTTTGCAAAACCCAAAACCAGCAACGCAACTTCTTACGTAAGTGTAACTGTAGTAGCTGCAGATAAGGAAGTTAAAATAATTGTATCAGACAATGGGATCGGCATTGATAGTGCGCATCTTGATAAAGTGTTTGATCTCTATTTCAGAGTGTGCAATCAAAACTCTAATGGCACAGGACTCGGACTTTATATGTTAAAGAGAATTGCTGAAGTTTTTCAGGGTAAAGTTTCAGTTACAAGTGAGCTCAACCAAGGCGCTTCCTTTGAAGTGATATTACCAAACCTAAAAGAAGAAAACCAAAATGATGATTAAAAACGTGATGCTCATTGACGATAATAAAATTGATGTGTATGTCAGTCAAAAAGTCATTGAAAAATATGATCCTAATGTGAAAACGAGAGCTTTTAATAACGCTGTTTTGGCGCTTAGCTTTTTTAAACTCTTGGAGGCAAATAACAACATCAAGTCTTTGTCTCTACCAGAGATTATTCTGCTTGATGTCAATATGCCAGAAATGAACGGCTTTAATTTTTTCAAAGAGTTTAAAGAATTAAAAGTTATTAAAGATCACAAGATCGCGGTGTACATGCTGTCGTCCTCCATATGTCCGGACGATATCATTAAGGCACAAAAAGAAACCCATTGTTCAGGCTATATCATAAAACCTTTGACATTGGAAAAGCTTAAAAAATTTATTCATGAACCCGAAGACACTGAACATCCCCAACAGTTCAAAAAGATTATCTAAACCTTAACCTAAATTTTAACCAAATCTCCCATATGAACCTAAAAACTACGCTTTCACTCTTTTTCATCTTTTGCTTTTGCTTTTTGGCAAAGTCGCAAATTGTAAATAAGGGGGTACTTAAAATTGGATCAGGTACCATCGTTTCTTTCCAAGATGAATACACAAATGCCACCACTGGAAACCATGTGAGTGATGGCAATTTTTATTTAAACAACAATTTTATCAATCATGGTCTAACCAGTGCCAGCGCCGGAACAACGTATTTTAAAAGTGCAACCAATAGTGTGCTGGCCATAACAGGCGATAGCCAAAAGGTCAACTTTTATAATTTAGAGATTGATGTCACCGCGCCCAGTAAGAAAGGCGTCTCAGTGGCCGATGAATTTAGATTGGAGGTAGCCAATGCGCTTCTTTTTAAAAGTGGCGATTTGAGAATGGTTGGCAACTCTCAGCTGATTCAAGTACATGCTGGGGCGAATAAAAACACCGTTGTTTCTGGAAAATTATTGATTGACCAGCAGGGCACGAGCTCTCCTTATCAATATGATTATTGGTCGTCACCAGTAAATAATGGCGGTACTTTTTCAATTGGAGGAGGGAAATTTGATGGGTCTGATGCCGCAATTAATCCTTTCAACCCCACAGCAATCCAAGTTGGCTCTGGGAGTCCTTACAATGGCTTGCCTTCCACGATTGATGTGCCAGGTAATGTTATTGAAGCGTTAACTGTCAACAAACGCTGGCTTTACCAATATGCGAAAGGATCGGGTGCCTATTCAGAGTGGATAGCCTTAAATGCTTCTAGTGCTTTGATGCCAGGGGAAGGGTATACCATGAAAGGCCCCGATGCGGTAACCTCAGATCAGAACTATGTTTTTTATGGCGCTCCAAACAGCGGAGATTACAACTTTCCAATTACTGCAGGAGAGAATATTTTATTGGGCAATCCCTATCCTTCTGATTTTAATGCAGAAAGTTTTATAAGCGATAATCTTTCTGTTTTGGATGTCCTTTATTTTTGGGTTGATGGCGGCACCACGTCGCATTACTTGTCCGACTATTTTGGAGGTTACGCCACAAAAAACCTAACAGGTGGCACGGTGCCTTCTGTAGCCTCTCCCCTTATTGCCGGTGTTGGCACGGCGGGTAACATCACAGCGCCCACTAGATATGTGCCTATTGGCAAAGCTTTTTTCATTGAGGCCAAAGGTACAGGAACTATTAATTTTAAAAATACCCAGCGTGTTTTTGAGGTTGAAAATGCAAAAGCCTCACAAAAAAATGCAGAACAGTCACTAGAAAATTCAAAGGTTCTAAATGATGCCAATCAGTACATCAGGGTTGGATATAGAAATCCCGAAGGCTTCCACCGTCAGCTGTTATTGGGATTTTTACCCAATACTACGGCAGACTTAAATCATAACGCAGGTTATGATGCCATTCAATTTAGAACACGAGCCGATGACATGTTTTTTGTGATTGAAGGCAACGCGACCAAACGTTATACCATTCAGGGTGTCAATAGGTTTTCAGAAGCTATGGAATTCCCGATAGGGTTGATCATTTCAGAAACCGGGACACACCAACTCATGATAGATGCACAGGAAAATTTTTCTGACACTGTTTATTTAAAAGACAATGTGTTAAACGTTACCCATAACCTCACCGAATCTAAATTCGATATTAGCCTTCCATTGGGAGAGCACCTCAATAGATATTCTTTAGTATTCCAGCCCGCTGGTACCTTAGCTACAGCAACCCCTGATTTGGAGAACACAGTGGTGTTTTATAATGGTAACAACCAAATTGTGGTAACAAAACCAAGTCATTTAGAAGTCAAAAGCATTGACATCTATAATGTAGTTGGACAGCATATTTTAACCATCTCAGAAAACCTAAACAATCAGAGCAACATCAGCATTCCCTTTAATAAAAGTCAAGGCGTTTACATTGTTGTTCTTAATACAGAAACCTCAAAAAAATCTACTAAAATCCTAAAATACTAATTATGAAAATGAAAAAACTACCCCTTATCACCATAAAGTTCATCGCTTTATTCTTATTGAGCACCACTGGTTACTCACAAGTGGGTATTGGAACTTTGGAGCCCAATGCATCAGCAATGTTGGATATAAATTCCACATCGAGAGGGATGCTAATTCCTAGAATGACTGAAATTCAAAGAAATGGCATATCCGAACCCGCGGAAGGATTACAGATTTATAATACCACCAACAATTCATCAGATATCTATAGCGATGGTGTTTGGAAATCTTTTTCGTTTTCTATAAACTCTAACCTTGTTTATGTTTATTCACTGACTGATTTACCAACCCCTGTTAGTGGTGGTATTACACTGGATGGAAATAAAATGTATGTTTTTTCAGGTATGGTTAACATTGGTGTAAATTATATTAATATCAATGGGGCAGGACTTAGAGGTACTGACCCACAAAAAGATATGATAGTGTCTAACGTAAACGGTGCCGTGCTGAGAAGTACAAATAAGAATATATTCATTCAAGATTTAGCAATAGCACTTAATAGTGCTAGCACTAAGGCGTATGATGTTTCAGATAGCACAGGTACAATGTATTTCAACTCTTTCTCGGGGGCTTCGATAGTGGAACTTGTTGCATCAAAAGGAGTGGGTCAAATTTCTGGTTTTAAGGCAATTACCTTTGTTAAAAATTTGTGGAAAGTAAGCGATGGTGTAAAAGTAACTGGCAATGTAGGCAAATTTGCCGCTAGTTTGAACTTTATTGAAGGTATTGGTAGCAGCGGCTCTGGAATGGAATTTCTGTCTGGATTGACAGTTGATGATATTGATTTGTCAAATAATTATTTCATTTATGCTGGCGGTACAGGTATCACGGTAGCAGGTACTATAGATAGAGGGCGAATGACCACCAATATGTTTAGAGGTGTTACAACTCCTTTAAGCGGGATAGACTCTTACGCTCCTGGTTGGAGTATGCAGCAAAACACCAATATACCAGATTCAAGAGCGTTTAGTTTTATTTACTTTAATAGCAATACTGCACTGACATATTTTACAGGTGGAACGAATCTTTTTTTTAAAATAGCTGGGGCATCTACCATTGTTGACCAAAAGCGATTTACTGCAAGTGATAATAAAATTACATATAATGGCGTAGAACCTATGGTCGGCAAAGTTTCAGTAGTGATCAGTGCAAAAGCGCCAACTAATAACGCTGATTTTTCAATTGGTCTTGGTAAAAATGGAACTGCGCTTATTGCACCTGTATCTTCTATGGCGGCCGCTACAAATAATCAGTCTTTTCAAATTATTCTAAATACCGAAGTAAATTTGGTTGCTGGTGATTATCTGGAAGTTTTTATATCCAGAAATAATCTAAATACCTCATCAATTAGGGTAGATGAATTACAATTTAGAGTTACTGACTAAAACATTTGAGTTTATCATATAAGGCGTTGATAGAAATTTAAACTTTATGGAATTCCCAATAGACGTAACAATATCAAGCATCAAAAAGCATCAATTAATGATCAAAGAATAAGAGAACTTTAAAGATTCTATTTACATAAGCGCCACATATTTAGATAAGACATTGGTTTATTAAAATGGTAACAACCAAATTGTGGTAACAAAACCAAGTCATTTAGAAGTCAAAAGCATTGACATCTATAATGTAGTTGGACAGCATATTTTAACCATCTCAGAAAACCTAAACAATCAGAGCAACATCAGCATTCCCTTTAATAAAAGTCAAGGCGTTTACATTGTTGTTCTTAATAAAGAAACCTCAAAAAAATCTACTAAAATCCTAAAATACTAATTATGAAAATGAAAAAACTACCCCTTATCACCATAAAGTTCATCGCTTTATTCTTATTGAGCACCACTGGTTACTCACAAGTGGGTATCGGAACTTTGACTCCAGAAGCATCCGCCATGTTGGATGTAAAATCCACAACAAAAGGTATGCTAGCGCCTAGAATGAATACAACCCAGCGGCTATTTGACAGGGAGTGAAGCGCAAAATTTAATCCTCAGGGATTTAGTTATTGCCAGTTCAGCATCGGTTGGATCTATTTCTAATTATGGAATGGTGTTTATGAGTGTTGCACAATATGTAGGCAACACTACAGGAATCACTTTTGCAAACATCAAACAACTACTCATTAGTAATATAGGTTGGTTTGCTAATAATGCTGGAACCTATGAAACGTTTACTGGAACTTTTGACTTTATTCAAAAACAAGGCGGGTTTATGGTCATTGATGGTACAGCAAAAGGTATCGATGTAAGTTCCAATCCAACTGTAGCCAAGGCCGTATTATCTGGTGTTAGTTTTAGTGGAACTGGTACGCAGTACGTCAAAAGATATACTACAGGCTCTTATACAGGGTTTAACTTTAGTAATGTCTGGTCTGTAGATTCACCTGGTATCCCAAAGGAAATTGATAGTGAGGCTACTGGTAATTTATATTATGATAGCTCCACTATAATAACTCTTAGTATTACAACTCCATTCAAATTGCCAGTTAACACAAATGCTCTTAGGTTATTCCGCACTGCAGAGGGTACAGGTGTAAATAGTGAAAATCGGCTGATATATGAAGGAGAAGGCAGAAGAGCGATAAATGTTTTGGGTTCACTATCTTTTACTGCTACAGTTGGAAGTCGATATACCTTTTCGATCTATAAAAATGGTGCAAAGGTAGTTGGAAGCGATGTCATTGCTGATGTACTGCAAACCAACGCAAGACAGTCAGTATCAATTATTGGAACTGTAGATGTAGTTAAAAATGACTATATAGAGATATATGTCCAAAAAACAACCATTGGAACTGAACAGTTTTTAGTTACATCATATAATTTGATTGTCAATTAAATTTTTTTCAACGCAAGTCTTACAAACCTTCGTTGTACTATTTTATTACGCAATAAAAATTAACCGACCAAGAAAAATGTCGAGTAGATTAACGTTTTGTTTATTTACTCGACATTTTAATAT
>NZ_LZRN01000030.1 GCF_001678675.1 Gelidibacter algens | reverse complement strand
TGATTCTACTTTTTTCAATTTGAGTTGTTGTTTGTCCATTTAAATCAATAAGATTTGTAGCTTGTGCAGTGAACAACGCTCCACCGAAAATTGCTAATGCAATAATGTACTTTTTTGTTTTCATAATTCTAGGGATTTAATTAATTAATTTGATTCAAATTTAGGATGAACACCTCTCTAAAAGTGTTAACTAAATGTTAAAATTAATCGCTTACCCCTTATGAACATTACGGTTTTCCCGTACTTTTCAAAATTGACGCGGTGTGTGGTTGGCAAATTTTTTCAATTTTTTTTCTGCTTTTTTGCTTTTTCTTGGTTTAAGTTAATATCTGTACTCAATTTTAGAGTTCTTGAGCCATCCAAATTCAATTTTATCTCAATTTTATTGGATGCTTCCGGTAATAACGTGATAATTCTTTCCGGCCATTCAATAAAATTATAATGATTAGAGAATAAATAGTCTTCTATTCCAAAATTTAGAGCTTCTTCTTCATCTTCAATTCTGAATAAATCAAAATGATAAATAAGATCGTCTTGAATTTCATATTCATTCACAATAGAGAATGTAGGACTGTTTACAGTTGCAGCACTCCCCAGTTTTTTTGACAGCGCTTTAATTAAGGTTGTCTTGCCAACCCCCATTTCTCCATAAAACAAAAGTGTTTTGGAAGTACTGTGTTTTAAAATAGCATCCGCAACTGATTCAAGCTCTTCAAGAGAATAGGTGAAATCCATTTATACGTTTGTGTTGATTTGCTAGGCAATAATAATCATAATTTGTGATACAATCTAATAAAATTTGCATTTCGTCGGATTTATTTGCATTACATGGAATCACTTCGGGTTAAGTACCACAAAAGGAATGATCATTTCTTCTAAAGAAACACCTCCATGTTGATAGGTATTTCTAAAATAACTCACATAATGGTTGTAGTTGTTTGGATACGCCAAAAACATATCACCCTTAGCAAAAATAAAAGAGCTGCTCATTGTTATGGAGGGTAACTGGATATCTTTAGGGTCTTTAACTACAAACACATCCTTCGCTTCATAGGTTAAACTCCGGCCGGTTTTGTAGCGTAAATTCAAACTGGTTTCTCTATCTCCAATAACTTTTGATGGATTGTTAACGTTGATTGTGCCATGATCTGTAGTCAGAATTAATTTGAAGCCCATTTGTTGTGCTTTTTGAATCATTTCCAACAGCGGTGAGTTTTTGAACCAACTCAGGGTAAGGGAACGATAGGCTTTGTCATTGGACGCCAATTCTTTGACTACTTCCATCTCTGTTTTGGAGTGCGAGAGCATATCTACAAAATTATAGACAATGACGGAGAGGTCATTATTTTTTAGCGATTTGAAGTTTTCGACTAATTTTTTTCCAGCTTGGAAATTGGTGATTTTATGATATTCGGTTTTTAGGTTTTGAAGTCCCAACCGCTTCAGTTGTGCTTCTAAAAATTCGGCTTCAAACAAGTTTTTACCTCCATCATCTGTATCATTTTTCCAATAGTCGGGATGGCGTTTTTCCATCTCAATGGGCATCAGTCCTGAAAAAATAGCATTACGGGCATACTGTGTGGCTGTTGGTAGGATACTGTAAAATGAACTTTCTGATGTTTTTTTGTAATAATTACTCACAATGGGTTCAAAAGCTTTCCACTGGTCATATCGTAAATTGTCTATGACTACCAACAAGGTGGGTTGCTTATCACTAAGTTCTGGCACTATTTTATTTTTGAATAGATTGTGAGACATTGTTGGCGCATCAGCATCCTTCTCAAACCAATCCGTGTAGTTTTTTTCAATAAATTTCCCAAACTGCGCATTGGCTTCTGTTTTTTGGGATTCCAAAATTTCGGTCATGCCAACATCTTCAATATCCTCGAGCTGAAGTTCCCAATAAATTAATTTCTGATATAAATCTGCCCATTCTTCATAGCTATTGACCATAGACATGTCCATGGCTATTTTTCTGAATTCTTGCTGGTAATTGGAAGTCGTTTTCTCCGAAATTAATCGAGAATGGTCTAAATTTTTCTTTAAACTCAACAATATTTGATTGGGATTGACTGGCTTTATAAGGTAATCTGCAATTTTGTTGCCAATGGCCTCTTCCATAATATATTCCTCCTCACTTTTGGTAATCATCACTACGGGAAGATTGGCGCGGCGCTCCTTAATTTCATTTAGTGTTTCCAGCCCTGTCAATCCTGGCATGTTTTCATCTAAAAAAACAATGTCAAAATTGGTGTCATCAATAATTTCCAAAGCCTCGGTACCACTTTTGCACGTCGTAACATTATAGTTCTTTTTTTCTAAAAAAAGGATGTGGGGTTTTAGCAAATCAATTTCATCGTCAACCCAAAGAATATTTATATGGTTCATGTATATTTGTTTTAATTAATGACTAAACTTTCTAGTTTGAATAAAGTAAACAAACTCAAAATATTTAACGACCCAATTTACGGATTTATTACCATTCCAAATTCGTTGATATTTGATCTTATCGCCCACAAATATTTTCAAAGACTACGACGAATTTCTCAAATGGGGATGTCCTATTTAGTGTATCCTGGAGCTCACCACACAAGATTCCATCACGCCATGGGAAGCATGCATTTAATGCAGAAAGCGGTGAATGTGCTTCGTTTTAAGGGTGTTGCCATTTCTGAAGATGAAGAAAATGGGTTGTTGATTGCGATTCTTCTGCATGATATTGGTCATGGTCCTTTTAGCCACGCCATGGAACATAGTATTGTAACTGGCGTATCACATGAAGCTATTTCCCTTTTATTTATGGAAAAGTTGAACACAGAATTTAACGGAAGTTTAACGCTGGCACTACAGATCTTTAAAGGCGAATACCACCGAAATTTCATGTGCCAACTTATTTCGAGTCAGCTAGACATGGACAGAGCTGATTATTTGAAACGCGATAGTTTTTATACGGGAGTTGCTGAAGGAAATATCAATGCTGAACGCTTAATTACCATGCTCAATGTGGTGGATGATGAATTGGTAGTAGAAGAAAAAGGTATTTATAGTGTCGAGAAATTCCTAGTCGCCAGAAGGTTGATGTATTGGCAGGTCTATTTGCACAAAACGAGCGTAGTGGCAGAACAACTGTTGATGCGGGTTTTAAAACGTGCCAAAGAGCTATCTCAAAAAGGTGTTGATTTGAAAGCAAGTAGGGCACTGGATTATTTTTTGAAGAATGAAATCAATGGTTCAAATTTTAATACAGAAACCTTGGAGATTTTTGCCCATTTGGATGATTATGATATTGTTTCAGCAATGAAAGAATGGCAGTATCATGAGGATTTTGTTTTGAAAAACTTATGCGATATGATCATCAACAGAGACTTGCTCAAAGTTAAATTGAAGGACAAGAAGCGCAAGCTCGACAGTGTGAAGATACATAAAGTTAACTTGATGAAACGTTATAACATCACGTCTAAAGAGGCTGATTATTTTGTGTTTACAGGTCAAATTTCAAATCAGGCATACCAGATCAAATCGCAGAATATAAATATTTTGCACAAATCTGGAAAGATACAGGACATTGTAAAAGCGTCCGATCAATTGAATTTAAAAGCCCTTTCCAAACCCGTGACAAAATACTATATCTGTTATCCTAAGCCCGACTCTATTTCATGAATTGACGACTTTTAATGGATCAAAATAAGGCATCTGATTTTTGGAGCCGTTCATAACTCCAAAACAAACAACTTTACAACAAAGAAGAATATATGGTACATTTTTTCTATTTTTGCGACTGATGAAATTCACAGCACTACAAATAGCGGAAATTTTAGAAGGCGATATCGTGGGCAATCCGGATGTTGAAGTTTCTAAACTTTCAAAGATAGAAGAGGGTACTGAAGGCTCATTGACTTTTTTGGCCAACCCTAAGTACAAATCCTATATCTATTCTACCCAGGCCTCCATCACTATAGTCAACAAAACTTTTGAAGCTGAAAATCCTATAAGCACCACACTTATCAAAGTTGAAGATGCCTATAAATCTTTTTCAAAATTATTGGCGTATTACAATCAAGTAAAGCTCAATAAATTTGGTATAGAACAGCCGTCGCACATCGCCAAAAGCACGACGTATGGAGAAGATATCTATGTTGGAGCATTCACTTATATAGGAGAAAATGTAACCATTGGAAATAACGTCAAAATATTCCCCAATTCATACATTGGTGACAATGTTAAGATTGGAGATAATACGGTAGTGTTCTCTGGTGCTAAGGTGTATTCTGATTGTATTATTGGGAAAGATTGTGTGATCAACTCCGGAGTTATCATTGGTGCTGACGGGTTTGGTTTTGCGCCAAATGAAAACGGTGAATATACCAAAGTCCCCCAAACAGGAAATGTAATTTTAGAAGACTTTGTTGATATTGGAGCGGCAACAACTATTGATAGGGCCACATTGGGTTCAACCATTATAAGAAGAGGGGTTAAACTGGATAATCAAATCCAGATTGCCCATAACGTTGAGATCGGTAAAAACACGGTAATTGCAGCGCAAACTGGCGTTGCTGGCTCTACTAAAATTGGAGAAAACTGTGTTATTGGAGGTCAGGTTGGCATTGCTGGGCACATAACCATTGGTAATAATGTAAAAATACAAGCACAGTCAGGAGTGGGTAGAAACATTAAAGATGATGAAGCTATCCAAGGTTCACCCGCTTTTTCCTATGCTGATTTCAATAAATCTTATGTGTATTTTAAAAACCTACCTAAAATCATGAGAGAAATTAATGATATTGATAAAAAAGTAAATGGGAATAGTTAAAACAGACATCAAGCAAAAAACAATCCAAAATAGGGTATCCCTTACGGGCGTCGGATTGCATACAGGTAAAGATGTGACCATGACGTTTTCGCCTGCACCGGTTAATTCTGGTTTTTTATTTAAACGTTTAGATTTAGAAGGCACCCCCGTTGTTGAGGCAGACGCTAATTTTGTGACCAACACAAAACGCGGCACGTGTTTAGAAAAGAATGGCGTGGTTATTCAAACATCAGAGCATGTGTTGGCAGCACTTGTAGGGATGGATCTCGATAATGTTTTGATAGAATTGAATGCTTCAGAGCCTCCTATTATGGACGGTTCGTCCAAGTTTTTTGTGGAAGCCATTGAAAAAGCAATTATTATTGAACAGGACGACTGTAGGGAAGAATATGTTATTACTGACATTGTCTCTTATGTTGATGAAGATTCAGGTAGTGAAATCATTATTATGCCTGCCAAAGAATATCAAGTGACCACTATGGTCGATTTTGGTACGAAGGTTTTAGGAACCCAAAATGCAACCTTAAATACTATCAACGCATTTAAAGAAGACATATCAGATTCAAGAACATTTAGTTTCTTGCACGAAATTGAAATGCTTCTTGAAAATGGTTTAATTAAAGGAGGAGACTTGAATAATGCTATTGTTTATGTAGATAAGGAATTATCGCCTGAAACAATGGAAAAATTGAAAGTAGCTTTCAAAAAAGACACTATAGCTGTAAAAACAAACGGCATTTTGGACAACCTAACCTTGCATCATCCCAATGAAGCGGCACGCCATAAGTTGTTGGATGTCATTGGCGATTTGGCATTGATTAAAACCCGTTTAAGAGGCAAGGTCATTGCCAGTAAACCCGGACATTATATTAATACACAGTTTGCTGTAAAAATGTCGAAAATAATAAAAGATGAAAGAAGGAGTAATTTCCCTAACGTCGATTTGAATCAAGAGCCCTTGATGGATATCAATCAAATCATGGATATGTTGCCACACAGACAACCATTTTTGTTGATTGATAAGATCTTTGAATTGACAGACACGGGAGTTATAGGTATGAAAAATGTGACCATGAATGAGCCCTTTTTTGCAGGACATTTTCCTGGAGCTCCGGTTATGCCAGGGGTATTAATAGTTGAGGCCATGGCACAAACAGGGGGGATTCTGGTATTGAGTACCGTTCCTGATCCAGAAAATTATCTGACATTCTTTATGAAGATCGATAAAGTGAAATTTAAACAAAAAGTTGTACCTGGAGACACCTTAATTTTTAAATGTGATTTAATTACACCTATAAGAAGAGGTATTTGTCACATGCAAGGGTATGCCTATGCCAACGGAAAACTTTGTGCAGAAGCAGAGTTAATGGCTCAAATTTCAAAAATTAAATAAGACTAATCATTTAAGTTCTTAACTAAGATAGTTGCTCAGTCAATTAAAAGAACATAAAACAAACAAAAAAGGAAATGAACCAGCCACTAGCATACGTACACCCTGGAGCTAAAATAGCAAAGAATGTTGTGATTGACCCTTTTACAACCATACACAATAACGTGGTGATTGGAGAAGGCACATGGATAGGGAGTAACGTGACCATTATGGAAGGCGCTCGTATAGGAAAAAATTGTAATATTTTCCCAGGAGCAGTAATTTCTGCTGTACCGCAAGATTTAAAATTTAAGGATGAAGATACTATTACTCAAATAGGCGATAATGTTACCATAAGAGAATGCGTTACTATCAATAGAGGTACTACTGACAGGATGAAAACCGTTATTGGCGATAATTGTCTTATCATGGCCTATTGCCATATTGCCCATGATTGTATCGTTGGCAATAACTGCATTTTCTCGAATAATAGTACACTTGCAGGCCATATTACAGTTGGAGATTATGTGGTGTTGGCAGGAATGACGGCTGTGCATCAATTTTGTTCTATTGGGAGCCATGCCTTTGTAACTGGAGGCTCATTAGTGCGTAAAGATGTGCCCCCTTTTGTTAAAGCTGCAAGAGAACCTTTGTCTTATGTGGGCATAAATTCGGTTGGATTGAGACGGAGAGGGTTTTCCGCAGATAAGATTAGGGAAGTACAGAACATTTACCGTATTCTTTATCAAAAGAATTACAACAATACCCAAGCATCAGAAATTATAGAAGCTGAGATGGAGGCCACTCCTGAACGTGATGAAATTTTGCAATTTATCAAAAATTCACATAGAGGGATCATGAAAGGCTATTTCAAATCGAATTGATTTTTTAGGCTATACATCTCAACAACAAAAAACTTAACAACATACAACGTAACAACATACATCTAAAAATATGGCAAGTACATCAGACATAAGAAACGGATTGTGCATTAAATACAATAATGATATTTATAAAATCACAGAGTTTTTACATGTAAAACCAGGAAAAGGCCCTGCATTTGTAAGAACGAAAATGAAAAGCGTTACCAATGGTAAAGTTTTGGACAACACGTTTTCTGCAGGACACAAAATTGAAGAGGTAAGAGTTGAAACCCATAAATTTCAGTATTTGTATAATGATGGTGAATTTTACCATTTTATGAACCAAGAAGATTTCACACAAATCAGATTATTGGAATCGGCTTTGGATAGAGCTGATTTGATGAAAGAAGGTGAAGTGGTAACCATACAAATAAATACCGAAGACAACATGCCACTTTCTGTGGAGATGCCTGCAACTGTGATTTTGGAAGTGACTGCGACAGAGCCTGGTGTGAAAGGAAATACGGCCACCAACGCTACCAAACCTGCAACAGTTGAAACTGGAGCGGAAGTAAATGTACCATTGTTTATTAATGAAGGTGACAAGATTAAAGTTGAAACAGAAAAAGGGACTTACAAGGAGCGTATTAAGGAGTAAGGTTAAGTTGGCAGTCCTCAGGCCTCAGTTGGCAGTCAGTAGTTTGCAGTGTTGAGCGCCTCAAGGCTCAGACCTTTCGATCAAGCTCTCTGTTTGAGATGATGCTAAATGATTGAACAACCAACAACGTAACAACAAACAGTTAAATAACAAACAACTTAACAACAAACAACTTTACACCAATGAAGTTCCCCAAACCACATACATTAAAAGAAATAGCAGAAATCATCAATACAACTTACGTTGGAATGGATGATTTTCCTGTTTTGGGAATGAATGAAATACATGTGGTGGAACCTGGGGATATCGTGTTTGTAGACCATCCAAAATATTACGATAAAGCATTAAAGTCCGCCGCCACTATTGTGTTGATCAATAAGGAAGTCGATTGTCCTGAAGGAAAAGCATTGCTTATCAGCGATGATCCGTTTAGGGATTTCAATAAATTGACCCAGCATTTTAAGCCTTTTCAAAGTGCACATCAAAGTATTTCTGATTCTGCTAAAATCGGAAAAAATACCATTATTCAGCCCAATTGTTTTATTGGTCATCATGTGGAAATTGGTGATGATTGTGTCATTCATGCCAACGTTGTTATCTATGACGATACAGTTATTGGCAACAACGTTACCATTCATGCGGGTACAGTTTTGGGAGCAAGTGCATTTTACTACAAAAAGCGTCCAGAAGGTTTTGATCAATTGATTTCTGGTGGTCGGGTAGTTATAAAAGATAACGTCCATATTGGTGCGCTTTGCACAATTGATAGAGGCGTTACCGGAGACACCATTATTGGCGACGGCTCAAAACTTGATAACCAAATTCAAATTGGTCACGATACCGTTATCGGCAAGAACTGTTTGATTGCCTCCCAAGCGGGAATCGCTGGTTGCGTAATTATTGAAGATGAAGTCACTATCTGGGGTCAAGTAGGAAGTACCAGTGGCATCACTATAGGTAGTAAAGCCGTTGTTCATGCACAAGCAGGAATCAGCAAATCATTGGAAGGTGGCAAAACCTATTGGGGTAGACCAGCACAGGAAGCAAAAGCAGAATTAAAAGATAAGGTGTATATTAAAAGAATACCTGAACTAATAGAACAATTAAAAAAGTTATAATGTCTCCAAAAGAAATTGTCAAGTCCTTTTACGAATCAGATTTAGCCAATGATGTCCATTTGATATCTAAATACATCCATAAGGATTTTATGTCCCATTGGAACAGCAGTACTGGGTATACGGTTATGGATTATGATGGAGTGGTGCAGTTCTTTAAAAACATTAATTTGTCTTATCATTCCTTAAGAGCCCAAATAAGTCATTTGTTACAAGATGAAAATCAAGTCACTATCAGGTACACCATGTTTGTCAGTACCATTGAGGATCCTGAAAATGAGCAGCCTTTGGCAAACTTTATCAGCATTTGGGAAGTAAAAGATGGAAAGCTTTACAAAGGCTATGAAATTAGCCAGGTGGCTGATGATAATATAGAAAGTTACAAATCATTTTCAGAAATAAAAGTTTAGCAAAGGCTTTAAAAATGCTGTTAAATAGATTACTTTTGCGAAGTCTTAAAAATTAAAAAAATAATATAAATGAGCGTTTTAGTAAATAAAGATTCAAAGATAATAGTTCAAGGTTTTACAGGTAGTGAAGGAACTTTTCACGCTGAACAAATGATAGAATACGGCACTAACGTGGTTGGTGGTGTGACGCCTGGTAAAGGCGGTCAGACACATTTGGACAGGCCTGTTTTCAATACTGTCGAAGACGCAGTAAAAGAAGCAAAGGCAGATACGTCTATTATTTTTGTGCCGCCAGCTTTTGCTGCAGATGCCATTATGGAAGCTGCTGATGCTGGCATTAAAGTCATCATTTGTATCACGGAAGGAATTCCTGTGGCAGATATGATCAAGGCTTCAAATTATATTAAAAATAAAGAGTGTCGTTTAATCGGCCCAAACTGTCCAGGAGTTATTACTCCAGGCGAAGCCAAAGTTGGTATTATGCCAGGTTTTGTATTTAAAAAAGGGACTGTAGGGATTGTTTCTAAATCAGGGACTTTAACTTATGAAGCGGCAGATCAAGTTGTCAAACAAGGTCTTGGAATCACGACGGCTATTGGTATTGGTGGAGATCCAATTATTGGAACAACCACTAAGGAAGCGGTTGAATTACTGATTAATGATCCAGAAACAGAATGTGTGGTGATGATTGGTGAAATTGGAGGACAATTGGAAGCTGATGCAGCAAAGTGGTATAAAGAAAGTGGTAGCAAAAAGCCAATCATCGGATTTATTGCTGGAGAAACTGCACCTGCAGGACGCACCATGGGTCACGCGGGAGCAATTGTTGGAGGAAGTGATGATACGGCTCAAGCTAAAAAAGAAATTATGAGAGCTTGCGGAATTCACGTGGTGGATTCTCCTGCTGAGATTGGTAAAAAAGTTGCCGAAGTTATGGGGTAATTGCCAAATACAAATTTTAAGAACCTCACATTTTTGTGGGGTTTTTTTATTTGAGACAGCATCTAATCCTTATATTTGAAAAGAGAATCATCAACCAATTGAGAGTGCTTAATTGAAGTAATGCAGCACTCACTACTAAATTTATAGTTATGAAATTATTAGAAGGAAAAACAGCAATTATTACGGGTGCCAGTAGAGGTATAGGTAAGGGTATTGCCCAAACTTTTGCAGAGCATGGTGCCAATGTTGCATTTACATATAGCTCCTCATCAGAATCAGCGAAGGCTTTGGAAGAGGAATTAAATACCTTGGGCATCAAAGCCAAAGGGTATCAAAGTAATGCAGCCGATTTTAATGAATCACAAAAGCTGGCAGAAGAAGTACTGGCTGAATTTGGAAGCATCGATATATTGGTGAACAATGCCGGAATTACAAAAGACAATCTTTTAATGAGAATGGGTGAGGAAGATTTTGACAAAGTGATTGAAGTCAATCTCAAATCTGTTTTTAATATGACCAAAGCCGTAATGCGCCCCATGCTTAAGCAACGCAAGGGCTCTATTATTAACATGAGTTCGGTGGTTGGTGTGAAAGGGAATGCCGGACAGGCTAATTATGCCGCTTCAAAGGCAGGGATTATCGGGTTTTCCAAATCTGTAGCTTTAGAGTTGGGGTCTCGTAACATAAGAAGTAACGTGATCGCACCGGGATTCATCGAAACCGAAATGACCGCCAAATTAGATGAGAATACCGTAAAAGGCTGGAGAGAAGCAATTCCTTTAAAACGTGGCGGAACGCCTGAAGATATCGCTAACGTTTGTGTGTTCTTGGCCAGTGATATGAGTGCCTATATTACAGGGCAAACAATTAATGTGGACGGCGGCTTGCTTACATAATCGTTTGCAGTGTGCAGTTTGCAGTCCGGCCGTAACGAAAATCTCAACAGATGATTATTTAATTAAAGTTCATTTGTTGGGTTTGATTGTATAATTACAGTGATAAACATTCGTGTACCTACCTGCCGACAAGCTGCTCCTTGGCTAAAAGAATCTTAAATGACAGAAACCGTCCTATACATCATACTAGCTGGAATAATAGCGCTTTCATTAGCGCTTTTTCAGTATGTATATAGGTCAAAAAAGCGCACAAAAGTCACTATCCTGCTGGCATTCTTCCGTTTTGTAACATTGTTTTCCGTTATGCTGTTGTTGATCAATCCTAAGTTTGATCAGATGACTTACGTTGATGAAAAACCAACGTTGCTTATTGCTTTGGACAATTCTGAATCCATAAATTTTTTGGGTCACGACCAAAGTGCCAAAGATTTAGTGGCACTTCTAAAATCTGACCAGGCTCTGAACGACCGTTTTAATCTTGAATTTTTTAGTTTTGGAAAGGAAGTCAATACCTTAGAGATTTCAACGTTTGATGAAAAACAAACCAACCCTGCGGTGTTATTCGATCGTTTTTCTCAGGTTTATGGAAATACAATCGCGCCTCTAATTATTATTACTGATGGGAATCAAACTTATGGCAACGATTATGAATTTGTAGCCCAAAAGTATAAGCAGCCCATATTCCCCATTATTTTAGGAGATACAACCCGATATACTGACTTAAAGATTGAACAACTTAATGTCAATAGGTACGCTTATCTAAAAAATAAGTTCCCAGTAGAGATTATTGCGGTCTATAACGGAGAAAGTGATGTCAGCTCACAGTTGAAGATTACTTCCGGAAATAACACTGTCTTTTCTCAGAATTTATCTTTTAGTAAAACACAATCCAGCAGACTCGTAACTTTGAATTTACCTGCCAATTCACCAGGAGTTGTCACGTATAGAGCGGAATTGACAGCCATTTCCAACGAAAAAAATACTGTCAATAATATTAAAAATTTTGCCGTAGAGGTTATTGACAGAAAAACTAATGTGGCTATTATTTCTGATATCATACACCCTGATTTAGGTGCGCTAAAAAAGGCTATTGAAAGCAACGAACAACGTCAAACGACCATCTTAAAACCCTCAGAATTTTTGAAGTCAGCTGATGATTTTCAACAAGCTATCCTCTATCAACCCAATCAAAACTTTAAGTTGGTTTATGAAGCAATAGAAGCGCGGAACATTAATACTTTTACAATATTGGGGTCCAAAACAAATTGGTCTGAACTTAACAAATTCCAAACTGATTTTAAACAAACAATTACCAATCAGTATGAAGATTTTCAATCGGTTTTAAATTCAAACTACAGCGTGTTTATTGTAGATGCTCTCAATTTTTCTGATTTTCCGCCATTGCAAACTGAGTTTGGAGCGCTTGCTTTCTCTTTCCCCACAGAAACTATTTTATATAAAACTGTTAATGGCATTCAATTGAAAGAGCCCTTGCTATTAACGTATCAAGTAAATCAAAAAAGAGCAGCCGTTTTAAATGGCGAAGGCATTTGGCGTTGGCGCGCACAAAGTTTTCTGGATGATAAATCCTTCGTCAGTTTTGATAATTTTATTGGTAAAATCATCCAGTACCTAGATTCTAATCAAAAACGAAGCCGTCTCAATATTACTTATGAATCATTTTATAACGGAAATGATGAAGTGATTGTCACCGCACAATTTTTTAATAAAAATTATGAATTTGATGACAGGGCCAATCTTGAAATAACTGTTACGAATAGAGAAACCCAAAACTCCCAAAAGCTGCCGTTTATTCTTAAGCAATCCAGCTATCAAGTGGATTTAAGTGGTATGGAGGCAGGTGATTATCAATTTACAGTAAAATCTCAGAATGAAAATATCTCCACATCTGGAGAGCTTAAAATTCTCGATTTTAATGTTGAGCAACAATTCTTGAATGCCAACGTTTCAAAACTCGAAAATTTAGCGAACACTAGTCAGGGCAAATCTTATTTTATCGATGACACGAGCACACTTGTTGGTCAATTAATAAAGGATGAAAGGTTTGCTACCATACAAAAAGGCATTAAAAATGTTGTATCTTTGATTGATTGGAAATTTCTACTCGCGTTGATCGCGTTAAGCCTTTCTGCGGAATGGCTCATTAGAAAATACAACGGATTAATTTAACGAAAACTATTTATTATTTATGGAAAGATTACCTAAAGTTGCGATCCCTGCAATAATTGCAGTAATTGTATTAATTATTATTCTCGCAAAATCGGCAGTGACCGTTGACTCAGGAAAAGCAGGCGTGTTATATAAAACCTTCGGAGGAGGGGTAGTTACAGATGAACCCGCTCTTGGTGAAGGTTTCCACGTGATAGCCCCTTGGAATAAAGTATATATTTACGAAGTAAGACAGCAAGAAATTTTTGAAAAAATGAGTGCATTATCTTCCAATGGATTGGATATTAAATTGGATGCCTCTATATGGTTTCAACCTGAATATGAAAATCTTGGGAAACTGCATCAAGAAAAAAGTGAAATGTACGTTGAACGTATTTTATTGCCTGCGGTTAGATCAGCAGCAAGAAGTGTTGTAGGACGTTACACACCAGAGCAATTGTATTCTAGTAAAAGAGATGCTATTCAGGCTGAGATTTTTGAAGAAACGAAGAATTATGTCGATGATCAGTACATTCAACTAAATGATATCTTGGTACGAGATGTGACTTTACCACCTACAATCAAAGACGCTATTGAGCGTAAATTGAAACAAGAGCAAGAATCCTTAGAATATGAGTTTAGATTGGTCACAGCGTCAAAAGAAGCTGAAAAAGTGATTATCGAAGCCCAAGGTAAAGCAGATGCCAACAGGATTTTGAGCGCATCCTTAACTGATAAAATTCTTCAGGACAAAGGAATTGAAGCTACTGTAAAGCTATCTGAATCCAGTAACAGTAAAGTTATTGTCATAGGTTCAGGAGAGTCTGGATTGCCTATTATCTTAGGAAATCAATAAGTTAACATAGTCACCTAGTGATTTGTTTAAATTATTTACACATATTTTCATTCCAGCGTTTGGAATTATAAAATAATTTTAACGATATTTGTAAAACATAAAAAGTAAATGAACTTTATTCAAACACATCATCACCATCATCATATTTGCACTCAAGCGAATTGAAGATGTATTGAATAAAATCAACATATTTTTTAAAACCGTTTGAGTAAATCAAGCGGTTTTTTTCATTCCTGCAAAGGCAAGAATCTTACCTAAAGACTTACTCAGACAAAACTAAGTTTAATTAAAAAGCACCCACCTCTTGGGCAAATTTATGAGTAAATTAAAAATAGCAGTTCAAAAATCGGGTCGTTTACACGACGATTCCATGAAAATCCTGAATGACGTAGGAATTTCAATTGATAATGGCAAAGATCAGCTTAAAGCACTAGCCAAAAATTTTCCTTTGGAAGTGTTTTATCTACGCAATGGTGATATTCCACAATATCTTCGAGATGGCGTTGTAGATGCTGCAATTATTGGAGAAAACATTCTGATAGAAAAAGGTTCTGATATTTCAGTAATTGAAAAATTAGGATTTTCGACATGCAAGGTTTCTATCGCAGTTCCAAAATCCTTCAAATACAAAACCGTCAAGGATTTGGACGGCAAGCGTATTGCAACTTCTTATCCAAATACCGTAAATCAATTTCTTGAGAAAAACAATATCAATGCACAACTGCACATTATTAGCGGTTCTGTAGAGATCGCACCAAATATCGGACTTGCTGATGCCATTGTTGATATTGTTTCTAGCGGCAGCACCTTATTTAAAAATAATTTGAAAGAGGTTGAAGTGCTACTGAGATCGGAGGCTGTTTTAGCGGCATCTCCATTAATCTCGACTGAAAATGAAGTTATTTTGAAGAAATTGCAATTCAGATTGCAATCGGTTTTAAAAGGCAGACAGTCAAAATATGTACTGTTAAACGCCCCTAATGACAAACTTGACAAAATCATCAGTGTTCTGCCAGGAATGCGCAGTCCAACGGTTTTACCGCTAGCACAAGAGGGATGGAGTTCCATACATTCGGTAATCACTAAAAATGAATTTTGGGAAGTGATTGATGAACTGAAAGCCAATGGCGCTGAAGGGATTTTAGTCTGTCCTATTGAAAATATGGTCGTATAAATCATTAAGATAAAAGTTGTCACCCTCAGTATTGTTCATCATATATAACTTGTTTTGAAAGTTACAAGTGAAAGCTGAAGGGCTAAAATAAAAATTATGCAAATCATAAAAAATCCAAATAGAAACTCTTGGTCAGAGTTGATTAAAAGACCAACCCAAACTTTGGACAGTATTGAAAATACTGTTAATCAGATTTTTGACGATGTCAGTAGAAATGGCAATTTAGCGGTTCAAAAATACACCTCACTTTTTGACGGTGTTGAGTCTGAACTTATTGAAGTTCCTGTTTCAGAAATTACAACAGCATCTCAAAATGTATCTCAAGAATTGAAAGATGCCATCAAAATGGCGAAAAAAAACATACATATCTTTCACCAGGCTCAAAAAACAAGTAAAATTGAAGTAGAAACGATGCCAGGTGTTCAATGTTGGCAAGAAAAACGACCGATTGAAAAGGTAGGACTATATATTCCCGGAGGCACAGCACCCTTGTTCTCTACAGTTTTAATGCTTGCGGTTCCTGCGCAAATTGCGGGTTGCAAAGAAATCATTCTCTGTACGCCTCCAAATAAAAAAGGAGCCATTGCCAATGAAATTTTATATGCGGCACAACTATGCGGCGTGACAAAAATCTATAAAGTAGGCGGCATACAAGCTATTGCGGCCATGACTTTTGGCACCGAAACCATTCCGCAGGTTTACAAAATTTTTGGACCAGGTAATCAATTTGTCACAGTTGCAAAACAGTTGGCTACAAAATACGGTGTGGCTATTGATATGCCCGCAGGCCCAAGTGAATTACTGGTAGTTGCAGATGATAGTGCAAATGCAGCCTATGTAGCGTCAGATTTGTTAAGCCAGGCAGAACACGGAGCCGACAGTCAAGTAATTTTGGTTTCCAATTCCGAGTCTTTCTTGACTGCCGTAGAAGAAGAAATAAGTAATCAAATGGCTGTTTTGCCTAGAAAAACAATGGCCGAGAAAGCTATTGAAAATTCAAAACTCATCTTGATTGCTGATGATCAAGAGGCTTTAGACTTCATTAACGCCTATGGTCCAGAACACTTTATTGTATGTTCAAGAAACGAAGCTTTATTTGTTGAAGGGATTACCAACGCAGGATCTGTATTTGTTGGTAACTATACGCCCGAGAGTGCAGGTGATTATGCTTCCGGTACAAACCATACCTTGCCAACAAACGGTTATAGCAAAGCGTACTCAGGTGTCAACTTGGATAGTTTTTCAAAAAGTATGACGTTCCAAAAAATCACAAAAGAAGGCTTGAAAAATATTGGAACATCCATTGAACTCATGGCTGAAGCGGAAGGGTTGCAAGCCCACAAAAACGCAGTGTCCATTAGACTAAAAGATTTACAAGAATGAGCATCCAAGATCTTATAAGACCCTCCATTAAAGCCTTAAAACCATATTCTTCAGCACGAGATGAATTTAAAGGCAGTAAAGACAATTTAATTTTTCTCGACGCCAATGAGAATCCTTTTGAAAATGGGGTCAATCGGTATCCAGATCCGCAACAAGGCGAATTAAAAGCATTGATATCTAAAATAAAAAATGTACCCACAGAAAATATTTTGTTGGGAAATGGTAGTGATGAAGTGCTGGATTTATTGATCAGAATGTTCTGCGAACCTAACAAAGACAACATTATTATACTTCCACCAACGTACGGAATGTATGAAGTTTTGGCGAACGTCAACGCCGTTGAAACCTTTAAGGTCAATCTCTCATATGAAACTTTCCAACCACAGGACTCAAATATTATAGAGGCGGCAAATATCAACAGTAAAATTCTATTTTTATGCTCCCCTAACAATCCAACAGGCAATAGTTTTGAGGCTTCAACCATTGAATTTTTATTAAAAAACTTCAAAGGGATCGTCGTTATTGATGAAGCTTATATTGATTTTGCCATTGAAGACAGTTGGTTGGGGAAGCTGCAACATTTTCCGAATCTTGTTGTCACACAAACCTTATCTAAGGCTTATGGAATGGCCGGCATTCGTTTGGGCATGTGTTTCGCTTCCGCAGAAATCATTGCGACTTTAAACAAAATCAAGCCACCGTACAATATCAATCAACTCACGCAAGATAAAGCGATGGAAGGATTGAGAAAAATGACATTAGTAAATTCGCAAATCGCCTGTCTGTTAGATGAAAGAGGGGCTTTAATTAAAGCATTGGAGGATGTCG
This sequence comes from Gelidibacter algens, assembly GCF_001678675.1. Classification (GTDB taxonomy): domain Bacteria; phylum Bacteroidota; class Bacteroidia; order Flavobacteriales; family Flavobacteriaceae; genus Gelidibacter; species Gelidibacter algens. The sequence continues at coordinate 31,246 of NZ_LZRN01000030.1, read as the reverse complement.
ATTTCATCGTAAAAGTATATCCTTCTGATGCCAATTTTGTGATGGTTAAAGTAGATGATGCTAATAAACGGTATGAGCAATTGATTGATAGTGGTATCGTCATTCGCAATAGAACCACGCAGCCTTTATGTGATAATTGTTTACGACTCACCGTGGGCACAGAAGAAGAAAATAAAAGATTAATCGAAAATCTCAAGACCTTGTAAAGGCGAAATATTATGAAGAAAAAAGTTTTATTTATAGATCGTGACGGTACCATAATTATTGAACCTGAAGATTACCAAATTGACAGTTTTGACAAGCTTTTATTTTATCCTAAAGTGTTTCAATATTTAGGTAAAATAGCACGGGAATTGGATTATGAGATCGTGATGGTGACCAATCAAGACGGATTGGGGACGGAGTCTTTCCCCGAAGACACCTTTTGGCCTGTCCATAATTTTATGGTAGAGACCTTTCAATCTGAAGGCATTATTTTTAAGGAGCAATTTATTGATCGTACTTTTGATGAAGACAACGCACCAACCCGAAAGCCCAGAACGGGCTTGTTAAACCAATACTTTTCTGAAGCTTATGATTTGGAAAACTCATTGGTCATAGGAGACCGTTTGACTGATGTTGAACTGGCTAAGAACCTAGGTTCAAAAGCTATTTTTATAAATACTTCCGAAAATATGGAACCAGACAAGGCAGAATTACGTAACTATATTGTGTTGGAAACAAAAGATTGGGAACAAATTTATAAGTTCTTAAAAACTGAAGATAGGACAGCCAGTCTGGAGCGGAACACCAATGAAACCAAAATAGCGATTACTTTAAATCTTGACGGTACAGGAAAGAGCAACATTGACACGGGAATTGCCTTTTTTGACCACATGTTGGATCAAATTTCACGTCACGGCCAATTGGACTTGGATATTAAAGTAAAAGGTGACCTAGAAGTGGATGAACACCATACCATTGAGGACACTGGGATTGCATTGGGTGAAGTTTTCGCGAAAGCATTGGGTAATAAATTAGGCATGGAACGCTATGGTTTTTGCTTGCCAATGGATGATTGTTTGGCCCAAGCCGCTATTGATTTTGGCGGACGCAACTGGTTGGTTTGGGAAGCAGAATTTAAGCGTGAAATGATTGGGAAGATGCCAACGGAGATGTTCTTTCATTTTTTCAAGTCCTTTACAGATGGTGCCAAATGTAATTTGAACATCAAAGCAGAAGGAGAGAATGAACACCATAAGATTGAGGCTATTTTTAAGGCCTTTGCCAAAGCCATAAAAATGGCCATCAAGCGCGATATGGAAAAAATGATCTTGCCATCTACGAAGGGAATGTTATAAGGTAAAAAAATCAAATTTCAAGTACCAACATCCAATGCTTAGCTTGGAGTTTGGAGTTTGGAATTTGAGATTTGGAATTTGGTATTTTAAAATTGATTTTAGATGAATATTGTAATTATAGATTATGGTGCCGGCAATACCAAAAGCGTTCAGTTTGCATGTAACCGTTTGGGGTACAATCCCATCTTGAGCAACAGTGAGGATGTTATTAAAGCAGCCGACAAAGTAATTTTTCCTGGAGTTGGTCAGGCTAGCCATGCTATGGAGATGTTGAAAAAATCAGGATTGGATACCTTGATCCCCACACTGAAACAGCCAGTTTTAGGTATTTGTTTGGGAATGCAATTGCTCTGCAATGCTACCGAAGAAGGTGATACCCTTGGTTTGGGTGTTTTTGACGTAAAAGTCAAACGTTTCTCAAATAAAGTTAAAGTGCCTCAAATGGGCTGGAACACAATCTTCGATCTTGAATCAGATCTATTTGAAGGCCTAAAAAATGACGCTTATATGTACCTTGTGCACAGTTATTATGCAGAAGTATGTGAACATACCATTGCACAAACAAATTACGATCTGAATTATAGCTCGGCACTGAAAAAAGAAAACTTTTATGGTGTTCAATTCCACCCTGAAAAAAGCAGTACCGAAGGCGCTCAGATATTAAGGAATTTTTTAAAATTATAACATGAGAATAATACCAGCAATAGATATTATAGACGGTAAATGTGTGCGCCTGACGAAAGGGGACTATAATACGAAAAAAATATACAATGAAAACCCATTAGAAGTTGCCAAGGAATTTGAAGCTTCAGGGATTGAATATTTACACTTGGTCGATTTAGACGGTGCCAAGGCGCAACATATTGTTAATTTCAAAGTATTGGAGCAGATAGCTTCCAAAACTACCTTGAAGATAGACTTTGGTGGCGGACTCAAATCCAATGAGGACCTGCATATTGCCTTTAACTCCGGTGCTAAACAGATTACAGGTGGAAGCATTGCTGTTAATGATCATAGAACATTCGAATCTTGGCTGGCTCAATATGGCTCAGCTAAAATTATTTTAGGGGCAGATTGTAATAATGGTAAAATTGCCATTAGTGGGTGGCAAGAAGAAAGCAGTTTACAAGTCATTCCGTTTATTAAAAACTATCAACGCCGAAAAGTACAGTACGTTATTTGTACAGACATTGCAAAAGACGGCATGTTGGAAGGGCCTTCCTTTGATTTGTATCGTGATATTATTCAAGAATGTTCAAACAGCAGTACGGATCAATCCATAAAACTTATTGCCTCTGGAGGAATTTCTCATATTGACGAGCTGCCAAGGCTTAAAAAGTTAGGTTGTGAAGGTGTCATTATTGGGAAGGCCATTTATGAAAATAAAATTAGCTTGAAACAATTGGAACAATTTTGCTAAAGCCCTCAATTTTTAAAGAGTAATTAAAACACATCTGCTTTGGCAGACCAGTATATGCTTACAAAACGAATTATTCCGTGTTTAGATATAAAAAATGGGCGTACCGTTAAGGGTGTCAACTTTGTCAATCTCATTGATGCAGGAGATCCTGTGGTTTTAGCAAAGCAATATGCTGAAAAGGGTGCGGATGAATTGGTGTTTCTAGATATTTCAGCCACGTTGGAAGGACGGAAAACCACCTTGGAAATGGTTTTAAGAGTGGCAGAGCAAGTCAATATTCCATTTACGGTTGGTGGCGGAATTTCGTCCATTGAAGATGTTGATTTACTTTTGAAATCAGGTGCAGATAAAGTCTCCATTAATTCTTCAGCCATCAAACGCCCTGAATTGATCAATGAGCTGTCTGATAAATTTGGAAGCCAGTGTGTGGTAGTAGCCATTGATGCAAAACAAATTAATGGAAAGTGGATGGTCCATTTAGCGGGTGGCAGCATCCCAACAACATTGGATCTTTTTGAATGGGCCAAGGAAGTGGAAACGCGCGGCGCTGGTGAAATTTTATTTACCTCCATGGACCACGACGGTACTAAAGATGGATTTGCAAATGAAGCTTTGTCGAGATTGTCATCAGAGTTGAATATCCCCATCATTGCCTCCGGCGGCGCCGGAACAGTTCAGCATTTTGTGGATACCTTTCAAAAAGGAAAATCTGACGCAGCACTTGCGGCCAGCGTTTTTCATTTTGGTGAAATTGAAATAAAAGATTTGAAAGAAGAACTGAGAACTAATAATATTGAAGTCAGGCTTTAATAACAACGATAAAAAATGAACTTAAAATATAATTCTGAAGGTTTAATTCCGGCCATCATTCAAGATGCCACTACAAAAAATGTCCTGATGTTAGGCTATATGAATGACGCTGCATTTAAGAAAACCCAAGAGACCAAAAAAGTGACCTTTTACAGCAGAAGCAAACAACGGTTGTGGACTAAAGGTGAGGAAAGTGGTAATTTTCTAAATTTTGTGGATGTGAAAGTGGATTGTGATCATGACACGCTCTTGATTCAAGCAAATCCGGAAGGTCCAACCTGCCATAAAGGTTCTGATACCTGCTGGGGTGATGAAAATACTTCAAATTTCGGATTCATTTCCAAATTGGAAGCTACAATTGAAGCCCGTCGCACAAATTCCAATCCAGAGGATTCTTATGTGGCCTCACTTTTTTCAAAAGGCATCAATAAATTGGCACAAAAAGTAGGTGAGGAGGCTGTGGAAGTTGTTATTGAAGCTAAAGATGATAACGACGAGCTCTTTTTAAATGAAAGTGCCGATTTGTTGTTTCATTACTTAATGTTGCTTCAAGCAAAAGGGTTTAAGTTGGAGGATATTGAAACGGTACTCAAAAATAGGGAGAAAAAATAGCATGTCGTTTTTCTATCTGATCAGCATTCAGTATCTAGGTTTCCGTTATCATGGTTGGCAGAAACAGCCCAATCTGAAAACCGTGCACCTCATGATTGATAAAACCTTGAATTATATTTTTGAAGGCACTATAAAATTCAAGACATTGGCGGTGGGCAGGACAGACGCAATGGTATCTGCCAACGAAACCGCATTCGAATTATTTTTAGAGCAGCCTATTTTAGATTTTGATGAATTTATAAAACAGTTTAATTACTATTTACCGCAAGATATTAGAGCCTTAACCATAAAAGAAGTTGATAAAGATTTCAATATCATCCAAAATGCCAAACTTAAAGAGTATGTCTACCTATTTGCTCACGGTCAAAAAGCACATCCGTTTTGTGCATCCATTATGACCACATTTAGAGATGCACTAGATATTAAGTTGATGACTAAAGGCGCTAAACTTTTTGAAGGCACTCACAACTTTAAGGGCTTCTGTTCTAATGTTTCAGAAAATAGCGTTTATATACGCGAGGTTGTGTCTTGTGAATTGATTGAAAACACTCTCATTAGTGCTAGTTTTTTTCCGAAAGAATCGTATGTTCTCAAGGTGAAAGGCGAAGGGTTTGGCTACAATCAAATTAGAATAATGATGGGCACCCTTGTAAAACTGGGGAAACATGAAATTGCTTTAGAGGATATTTCCAAAAGTCTCCAACCTGAAAGTATTAAAGTCATGGATTATATTGCGCCAGCTTCCGGATTGATTTTAAATTCTGTGGAATTTAAGTAATCAAAATTGTCTAACCATTCTACTTATTTCAACCACTCACGCGCAACTGCCCGTTTTGAAAACCATACCAGATACACTGCGATAACTATACTGCTTAAGCTTAAAAAGATATCCCTTGGGATGATTACAGTCATTACATAAAACTGCTGAACACCAATAGCTAGGAAAGAAATAATGAAAAGTATATAAGCCAAACGCTTGCGAATTAACAGAAATATACTTGCAATCAATCCGGTAAATACAGCAATAGCGAATGCTGAAACGTACCATGCAGGAAGGCCTGCATGTAAAACTTGATTGGTTTTTGGGAGGTGTGTGAGTTGCTCTTCGGTCATAAATGCCTGTATAAGATAATTATACACGCCAAATGCATTCCAAAAAAGAGCAATAATACCTACAGCCCAAAAATAGACTGGAAGTTTATTTGTAGAAGTAAAATTCATAAATTGTTGTGTTTTTAAATATCAAAACAACAATTTATGAATTTTTTATTAATGAACAGAAGGTATTTTGAAGAGACTATGTGGTGAAACGCTTTAGTCTCCTTCAACGACGTGAAGTACAGGGGTTTTATTAACCCATTTTCCATTTTTTGATTCTCCTAAGATATACACTTCCTTTGTCAATTCATATTCTTTGATTGTACGCAGCATATGTTCTTTGGTATCTCTGTGGATTTTTATCCCAGTTGTTTTCCCCTTATTTCTGATTTCTATATAAAAGCCGTCTCTAAATTTGATCGGTCTTGTAGGTGGTCTTCCCATGTAATTAACTATTTGCAGTATTTAACTTGCATATTAAACAAAATATTGTCATAAAACAAGTCTTAATTAAACTTTTCAAAAGTAGACTGTTTTTCCATGTAAACACCTTAAATCTTATAGTAATTTTATATTCATTAATTGAGCCATACTATACGGAAAATATTTTTACTTTTAAAGCATTGACCACTACAAGAATTATAATTAAGATGAAATCCAAAAACAAAAAAAAATCCTATAAAACTGTCAATCGCTCACCGGGCACGGTACTGTACCGAGGCAAAAAACAATCTACCGTTACAGCTGTTGATATCATCAACTACAGTAAAGAATCCTATCATAAACTTGAAACCCAAAATGTAGAAGAAGCGTTTCACTTTAAGGGTAATGATCAAGTAACCTGGATCAATGTCAATGGCCTCAATAATACTTCAGAAATTGAAAAATTGGGTAATCATTATGGCTTGCATCCGCTAACAATGGAAGATGTACTGAACACGAACCATAGACCTAAAATGGATGAATTTGATAATTATTTATTTATCATTTTGAAAATGCTCTATTTCAATAATGAGGAAGAGCTGGTTTATGAGCAAGTCAGCATGGTGGTGGGAGAGCATTATGTGATCACATTTCAGGAGTCTGATGGTGATGTATTTGATGATTTGAGAGATCGCATCTCCTCTGGTAAGGGCCGTGGCCGTAGTATGGGCTCAGATTATTTGATGTACGCCATAATTGATGCCATTGTTGATAATTATTTGACGGTAATTGAGGCCTTTGGCGATAAAATTGAAGATATTGAAAACCGTATTTTTGAGTCTGATACTGATAATAATACCACAGCCAACAGCATACAGCTCCTGAAACGAGAGGTATTGAAAATTAGAAGGTCTGTGTTTCCGTTGCGAGAAGTGATTAGTCGTTTGGATAAAATTGAAAATTCAATCATTGATGAAAAAACCCACAATTTCCTGAGGGATTTATACGATCATATTGTACAGGTCAATGAGAGTATTGAAGTCTATAGGGAAATGGTTTGGAGTTTATTGGATATGTACATGAGCATTATCAGCAATAAGATGAATGAGGTGATGAAAGTGCTAACCATTATAGCCACCATATTTATTCCACTTACTTTTATAGCGGGAGTGTACGGGATGAATTTTGACCATATTCCTGAATTGCACTATAAATACAGCTATTTTATCTTGTGGGGTGTCATGATCTTTATCTTTTTGATGATGTTAATTTATTTTAGAAAAAAGAAATGGCTTTAATCACAGTCAGGTTGATAATTAAATAATAGTGAGCGTCTAAGTTGTTTATTGCTTTAGTAACGCGCGTGTTTCTCGAAAGAAAGTAAAAAGATCTTTGCACAATGTAGAAGTTAAATTACTTTCAGTAGTTGCTGAACTCAATGTTTTGTTTGCAAATTATCATGTATATTACCAAAAATTAATCAATCCAGTATGGCAATGAGCACTGAAGTAATTCATAATCACACAACTTAAAGAGAACATTGTTAAATAAATGCGTTATTTCTAAAATTATTTTCAAAACTTTTATATGAGAGAAGAATTAAACAAATCTTGGGATGCCTTGATTCAAAAGCTTTTGGGTTGGATGAATGCCATCGTGGAAAACCTTCCAAATTTAGCATTGGCCATTATCGTGATGATCATCGCCTATTTTTCGGCAAAGTACGTGAGCAAACTGATGCTGAAACTTGTAGGAAGCCGTGTCAGGCAAAAATCTGTGGGCAATATTATTGCTAGATTAACCACGGTTTTTGTGGTTTTTGTTGGTTTGTTTTTGGCCCTGGGTATTTTAAATCTTTCCCAAACCTTAACCTCATTGATCACTGGTGCTGGTGTTCTTGGTTTGGTTATAGGTTTGGCACTACAGGGCACTCTGTCAAATACAATTTCAGGGATTGTGATTTCATTCAGAGATAAAATTCAGATAGGCAATTGGGTGGAGACCAATGATTTTGCCGGAGAAATTATAGATATCAATTTGAAGAATTTCACTTTGAAAGAATCAGACAATAACATGGTCATCATTCCCAATAAAACAATATTGGAAACGCCAATGAAAAATTATTCATTGACACCTTATATCAGGGTTGATTTGTCTTGCGGTGTACACTATAGTTCAGATTTGGAATTTGTTGAAAAATTGACCAAAGAAACTTTGGAGAAAACTTTTGAAAAAATTGACGACATGAAGCCTGTTGAATTTTTCTTTACTGAATTTGGTGACAGCAGCATTAATTTCAAATGTCGTTTTTGGATTGAAGGAACCAGAAACGTCCATAAATTAAATGCTACCAATAAAGCTATCATTGCCATTAAGAAAGCTTTTGATGCGGAAGGAATCAACATCCCTTTCCCAATCAGAACATTGCAGTTTGACAATAAATTGGGTTTGGAAAAAAATGGAAATGATATAGAGGATTTAACTTCCAAACCTTAAGTCAGGTTTGATGAAGAAGATCTTAAAATTAACTTAAAGTAGCAACTGAAGCGTATATAAGTCCCGAGGGTTTCGAAACTTTCCCTAAATTTAATCATCAAAGAAAAGAAGCTATGACAGAATCTGCTACATTCTCAAAGGACTTATTAGAATTTCTAAAACAATTAAAGGAAAATAATGATAGAGATTGGTTCAATCAGCAGAAGCCAACATTCACAAAATTACAAACCGCTGCGAAGCGCAACTTCAATAGCGTGTTTGAATCTCTTAAAACGCATGATGACGTAGACCGATTGAAGATATTTCGAATTTACCGGGACGTCAGATTTTCTAAAAATAAAGCACCTTACAAAACGCATTTCAGCGGTTCATTTCATAGGAAAAAGCCTGAAAATAGGGGAGGATATTACCTTCACATCCAACCTAATGACGGGACTTTTATCGCAGTGGGTTTTTGGGATCCTTCCAAAGAAGATTTATTGAGAATAAGAAAAGAATTTGAAATGGATGACCTAGAGATCCGGTTGATTATTGGGAATAAAAAATTCTATAATATTTGGGGAGATTTTAAAGGTGATGAGCTAAAAACCGCACCAAAAGGCTTCGATAAGGAACACAATGCCATCGATTTGATTCGTAAAAAGCAATTTATTTTTACCAAGACATACACAGATGCGGAAGTCCTGTCCCCTGAGTTTTTAGATAACGTCAATGCAGCATTCAAGGCCATTAGGCCCTATTTTGATTATATGACTGAGGTGTTGAATACCAATGTCAATGGCGAGCTGCTTATATAACTTCGGTAATTGTAAAGGTGTTGCCATTAAACTCAATCAGGCTGCCTTTGGTTTTATTCTTGAGAAGCATGCCAATAGGAGAGCCTGGCGAAATTGCAAAAACACTTAAGTTTTCAATATCAATTTTTCCAGCGCTGATGGAAATATAAAAGTTATTGGACGTTGTTTTTACCAAACTGCCCAATACTACAGTGTCAGAAACCATTTTAGGACTAATGGCCTCCAAACTATCCAACATTTTCTGGGCATCTATTAGGTGCTGCGAATTTTTCTCAAGATCATTAAAGAGTTTACCATTTCCTGAGGCATCATCATCACCGCCACCTTTGTCATTGCTTTCAATGGAGTCTTTGATGGTTTCAATTTCATTTTTATAGTTGGTAATACGCTTGTTGGCATAATCAAAACAAGCCTGCAAAACATCACTTTTTATTTTCATATCTCTTTTACCATCTCGGGTATAAATAGTTGGATTTGACTAACCAAACGCTCCTTTACAAGATTCATCATCCGCTTGTTCAAGGCCGATGAATTTTCAATATAAACAGCATACTCTTCAGTTGTAAATTGACCAATGATCATTCCTTTAATTGAATTTCTGAATTTCATATCCTTTTGGATAGCATTTTCAATATAGTCCAATTGCTTCGGTAAATATAGGTCATAAAACATGTTTTTATGCTTCGCAATATAATTTTTAAAGACAGCTACAATCAAATCATTTTGGAGCTTGAGCAAAGGTCTCAAGGTTCCGTTTTGAAAACGTTCTTCACTGCTCATGGAATCGTAAATTAAAGCAGTGGAAATGATAGGTCTTATCTTGATGAGATCTTCGGTTCTGTTGGTCATGACTTTAAGTTTTAATAAAAATAGGCATAATGATTTTCTCAAAAAGGCAATACAAGAGATGTTGTTAACGGGTTTATTAACAACATTAGCGTTTATAAGGTTTTAAGAGGGTTTGTTTCCTTTTATAAATGAATTTTGACATGTTTAAAGTATCTTTAAGGTCAAGTTCAAAATTTGAGACTATGAAATTTGGAAGTGTTGATAACCCCCAGAACATTGACTTCTCGTTACCTCCTGACCATAAGGATACCGCCGGGGTGTTGAGTACTTTTGAAATTAAAAATCCTCCATACGTATATGCGGGTTGTTCTAATTGGAGTAAATCAGTTTTAAAAGGTTTTTACCCAAGAGGCACTAAAGACGAATTGAATTATTATTCCAAACAGTTTAATTCCATTGAACTCAATGCCACATTCTATCGTATCTTTCCGCCTGATACCTTTGTTTCGTGGTATGATAAAACGCCTGAAGGTTTTAAATTTTTTCCAAAATTATTTCAGGAAATCAGTCATTGGAAGCGCCTGAAGGGTGTGGAAAAAGTAGTGGATGATTACCTTTACAGTGCGAGTAATCTGAAAGAAAAGTTGGGCACCATCTTTTTACAAATGCACTCTAATTTTGCTCCAAAAGACTTCGATAAGGTGGAGGCCTTTGTAAAAGCCTGGCCCTCAGAAATTCCGTTGGCTATTGAATTTAGACATTCAGATTGGTATAACGATGCCGCTGTAGCTGAACGATTGTATAACTTGTTTGAAATCCACAATATAGCGAACGTGATTGTGGATACTGCTGGTAGGCGTGACTTGATGCATATGCGTTTAACCAATGGTACAGCATTTATAAGATTTGTGTGGGCAAACCATGAGAGTGACTATGGCCGATTGGACCAATGGGTGACACGACTCAAAGAATGGCAACAACAAGGGGTGCAGGAAATAGATTTTTTTATCCATCAAAATATTGAAAAGGAGCAGCCATTGCTTATGGCTTATTTCATAAAAATATTAAATGCCAAGATGGGGACTGATTTGAAGATCCCAAATAAAGACCAAAACACTGAACTACTCTCACATCAACATCATTAAAATTAATAAATACCATGAGATTTCACACACGCAAATGGGTAAAACCAGAAGACCTTAATCCTAATGGAACGCTATTTGGCGGAAAATTATTAGCTTGGATTGACGAAGAGGCGGCCTTATACACCGCTATCCAACTTGAAAATTCGAAGGTTGTCACCAAATACATTTCTGAGATTAATTTTACGAGTTCTGCCCGACAAGGCGATATCATTGAAATAGGGATGGATGTGGCTAATTTTGGAAGCTCTTCGCTGACTCTCAAGTGTGAAGTGCGCAACAAGATGACCAGAGAAACCATTCTTACCGTAGATAATATTATCATGGTCAATTTAGGTGAAGACGGCAAACCATCTCCACATGGCAAAACCAAAATAGAGTTTGTTAAAGACCGCTTAAAGTAATTTTAACAATTGTACATCTTTTGCAAATAATGGGAAACCGTTAACAACCAATCTGTAGTAATATTCGTATATTAATTAAAACCAATTTAATACTTATCACAATGAAAAAATTAGGAATGCTTCTTCTCATCTCGACACTCTTCGTGTCGTGCTCTTTATCAAAAGTAGAAAAATCAGCAAGAAAAACCATTGATGGCAATTGGGTACTCAATTCTGTATCTTATGACACTCAAGGGGTTTTCAATACCGTACTATTTAATGATGCCACCACGTCCTGTTTTAAGGATAGCCAATGGTTTTTCAGATCCAATAACAGTACAGGCTCTTATAATATTATAAATGCCGATTGTTCAACTGGAGTGAGAAACTTCAGATGGGCAGCGAATGAAATAGGTAAAAACACCGGTAACTTTGATTTTACAATGAAATTCACGGATGCAAAGAAAAACGATCTCCAAGAAGATACAGGCTATAGAATGAGTCTGAAATACTTGGATGACAATAGTATGCAAATGACTCAAACCATTCAATTTGAAGGAAAGCCTTTTAATATTAATTTAAACTTTACAAGAACAACTTTATAAACTTTAGAATATGAAAAACACGATAAAAACAATTGCACTACTATTCATGGTCAGTGCATTAGTAAGTTGCGATGCAACAAGAAATGCCAATAACAAGCAAAAGGGAACCGTTATCGGTGCCTCTGGTGGAGCCGTGATAGGTGGCGTTATAGGTAATAATGTGGGTGACAAAAACAATACTGCTTTAGGTGCCATTATTGGCGCGGTTGTAGGTGGTGTGGCCGGTAACTACATTGGTGACCGTATGGATAGACAGGCAGAACGTATTGAAGAAGAAATTCCAGGAGCTCAGGTTGAACGTGTTGGCGAAGGGATTAACGTTGTATTTGACGAGAGTAGCGGTGTTTACTTTGATACCAACAAATACGGTATAAATGGTGCATCTTCAGCAACGTTAAATAAATTGGCAGGTATTTTTAAAGAATATCCAGACACCAATATTTTAGTAGAAGGTCATACTGATAGCACAGGTCCTGATGATTTTAACATGACACTTTCTAAGCAACGTGCCAAAGCAGTAACGTCCTTTCTGTCAAGTCAGGGTATTTCTTCCGGTAGGTTTACTACAAACTGGTATGGACCTAATCAGCCTAAATATGACAACTCAACGTCAGACGGAAGAGCAAAAAACAGACGCGTGGAGTTGGCCATCATTGCCAATGAGCAAATGAAAAAAGAAGCGAAAGAAAAAGCAGGTTATTAAAAGCTCGATCTTTCCAATAAAAAAGCAGCCTTATTTCTATAGTAGAACTAAGGCTGCTTTTTTTTATGTCTTAAATTTTTTCGGTGTTGTAAACTGTGGGAGTCAATTCGAAGAGTTCTAAATCAAAATACGTAATGGCTGATAAAATATGGTCAAAGATATCAGACATGATAAATTCATAATTCACCCAACGCTTATCACTACTAAAGGCATAAACTTCTAATGGAATCCCTTGCGATGTTGGTGCCAGTTGCCTCACCATAATAGTCATGTCTTTATTGATACCAGAATGACCCTCAATATAGGTTTGGATATACTTTCTAAAAACACCCAGATTGGTGAGGTTACGCCCACTTGATCAAGGTGTTTTTATTCAATATTATGAGAGGTGTTATAGTCTATTAGTTCTTTTTGTTTTGTATTGAGATAAACTGTGATAAGTTCTATTTTTTTAAGGTCTTCAATTTCAGAATCTTTAAGATAATGGATGCTTTTTGATTTAATCAAAATAGATCTTTTAATACGTCTACCTCCTGAAGATTGCATCCCGCGCCAATTCTTGAACGATTCAGAAATAATTGCATACGTTGGAATAGTGGTAATGGTCATGTCAAAGTTTTGAACCTGAACCGTGGAGAGGTTGATCTCAATGACATCACCATCTGCGCCATACTTATCCATGGTAATCCAATCACCAATTCTTAAGGTATCATTGATGGCCACTTGGATACTGGCCACAAATCCTAAAATGGTGTCTTTAAAAATCAATAAAAGAACAGCCGATGCTGCTCCAAGCGTGGTAAAAAACTTTAAGAATGACAAATTAATAATGGCAGCAAGAATTGAAGCGGCTCCAACAACCCAAACAAAAAGCATGACTACCTGAATGTAACTGTCAATGGGTTTATCTCTTAAGCGTGGTAATGTTTTAAAGTACGATTCTAAACTTCTCAGGACGCTCCTCACGATCCATATGGTTAAAAAGATCCCATATACTTTAAGTAAAATGAGAATAAAAGACTCAAATTGTGGGTAATCATAAAATACAATAGGAAATAATTTGATAGTCAAAAATAACGGAACCAAATGAGCAATGTTCCGTGGTGCTTTGTGGCTGACTAAAAAATCATCAAGCTTTGTAGTGGAGCGTGTAGCAAAGTTACTAAATGCCTGAACAAGTATTTTTCGAGCAATTACATCTGAAACAACGATAATCACACACAAAATTAAAAACAAGGCAAACATATTAAGAAACGTCGCCCATTGGTCAGAGAGGCCTATTCCCAAAAAATAATCGCAAAAAATATGACTGTATTCAGACATTATATGGTGCGGTTTAAATATTTTCTTTCAATATAAAAAGTAGCAAAAGGGATCAAAGAGGCCAACATTACAATCCCTAGTGTTTTAAAGGACCACTTTAATTTGGAGCCAACCAATAGTGCCAAGATGATGTAGGCTATAAACAACAAACCATGGGTCATCCCGATAGGATAGAGTAGGGTTTTATAAATTTCAGGGTTGAAAGGTTTAACGAGTAACATGTTGCCAAACAGGACTAAGTATGAAATACCTTCTAAAATGGCAACAATTTTGAAGCTTTTTAATAGTGTAAACATGGCTACTTAAATTTTATGCAAAAATACCCATGTTATACTGTATTAGCTATTTTTTTAATGATTTTATTTTGAGACAAGAGTTGTGTTCTCGGCACTTTTGAGTAGATCCAAATAGAACCCAAACTTTTAAGTTAATCCATGTATAAACTATATATGATCACAACCTGAAATAGAATTATGACCTTAAAAAAGCTTGAAAAACATGATTTTATTTGGAGTCATCCTCGGATAGGTACAGCCATTCAAAGTGGTCATCGTTTTTAAGCGATTTAATACGTGAAAATCCGTTTTTGACGTAGAAGCGGTGCAATCTATTTTCTTCTGTGAGCAAAAAGTATTTTTGGTGAGATTCTGCCAGCTTCAATTGATCTAACCAAAAAGAGCCCAAATTATTATTACGTTTATGTGCTGCGATCCAAATAAAACCAAGATACAAATAGCCCTTACTGAACCAATAGTTGGCTTCATCTTCAAAGTAGGAAAAATTTGGTGGACATGAGTAAAATACGATACCGCCCCCAATAATCACCTCATCTTCTTCAATAATGTAGATTTTCGCGAAATCTTCATAATCTCCCCAAAATGGAACGATTTCTTCCTGCCATTCTGTTGGAAGAAGATCAAAGAACTGTTGTGGTTGTGATGTGAGTTGCTTAAAAATAAACATTGCCATAAATGATTTATAAGGATATTAACTACGCGTTTAATACTTGGAATATAATTGTTGTATGAAGAAGGCGTTTTATAAAAGTCCCCAAGACCATAAACGATCTGAATCCTCAAACCATCGGTCGCCGATATCAGTTCTGTAGTATCCGTTATTGACAATCACATTGCTTATTCTGTTGTTCATCATTTTTTGGGCATCTCTCATGGTAATTCCTGTTCCGGTTACCAAAAGTGCAATTCCTGTATTGCCAGTAATCAACCATTCCTCATTCACTTTCTTTAGATGCATAGGATGGATGCCTTCTTTCAAGTCTTTTCTAAACACCACCACAGCATCTTTTGAAAACAACTCAAAAGTTTTTTTATCGTCATAAGGAAAAGGAGGTACCACCATAAATGCACCTACTTGGAACCCTTTTTTGGTAGCGATTTTAAAGTTTTGACCTGTGGCCACTTTATAGAGTAACTCACCAATAGGTTCATTGATGCCGGCACGTTGAATGAATATTTGGGGATACCCAAAGCGGGATGTAAACTCCAAAGGATAAATGCCATTGCCATTCACAATACAATTGATATCAATATGGCCTATAAATTTTTGCTTCGCCAAAGACGGTTCAAATTTTTGCAAGGTGGCATCAAAAATAGGAGACTGGTTGACCCAAAACATGCTTGAGCCCATTTCGCCAGTAGAAACACCTAATTCTTTAGGGAATAGTTTCTTGTGCTCAAAGGTGATATTGATTGGTTTTAAAAATTCTTTGCCGTTGAAAAAAGCAGCAACCGAAATTTCAACGCCTTTGACTTTTTTCTGTAATTGGAAGTTCCCAAAGTCGTCTCCCCAAGATTTATCGTAAGCTTTTAGTACCCTAATGACATCTAAACCTTCATCATCACTTCCAACAAAGAGCAGTTGTTTGAGTTCCTGCGTTTCGCCAGAAGGTTTAATGACATACGCATCAGGATGTTTCTCAACATAAGCAATGGCATCCTGAAAACTCACAAATTCCTTAAAAGGCAAGGTTTTAATCTTGTGCTTTTGAAGCTCTTTCTGTCCAAAATTCCGATCCAATTCGAGAAGATCAGTATACTCGCTTCCACCAAAAACAATTTTTCCGGCAGCTCTCAAATCTGTACATTCCTTACCAAAGCCAGTATAATCAAAAATGAGAATATCGGCCCATTCTACATGATTCTTCCAGTCTCTTACTTTTTTCACAAAACCAGTTCCTATCTCACGAGAAGGTTTGTCTTCAATGTATAATTTGACCTCGTTGCCTTCATTTTGCGTGGCGTAGGCAATATCCAGAATTTCTCCCCAGCGGGAAATAAATAAAAATTTTTTAGGTACGTTACTTGGTTTTTTCAAGGTCTCTTAAGAATGAATTATGTGCAACGAAATTACTTAAATTTTTGTTTCCAAATAGATTTGAAAGTAAAAAAGACTGTTATTGCTAACAGTCTTTTCGGATTAATTAATTAACTTGAAATGATTATTCATCTGAAGCCATCAATGCAAAGAATTTATCTAAGTTTGGAAGGATCACGATACGTGTTCTTCTGTTTTTTGCTCTGTTGTCATTGGTGTCATTTTCAGCAAGAGGCTTGTAAGAACTTCTTCCTGAAGCGATTAATTTTTCAGGAGCAACCCCGTAATCATCTTGTAATTTTCTAACTACTGAAGTAGCACGCAACACACTCAAATCCCAGTTGTCTGCAATTTTACTTGTATTGATGCTTCTTGCATCTGTATGTCCTTCAACCATCACCTCAACACTTGGTTCAGAATTGATGACATTAGCCAACTTTTGTAAAATGTCATTCGCTTTATTGCTTACTTTATAGCTTGCAGTGTTGAATAACATTTTGTCAGAAATTGAAATCATAACAACCGTTTCATTAATGTCAATTGAAATATCTTCATCTTCGTTAAGATTACTGTTATCCAAAGACTTAGTTAAGTTATATGACAACGCAAGATTCATAGAATCTTTCAAGGTCTTAGCCCCAGCAAGTTTAGACGCATCAACATTTTGAAGCGTTTTGCGCATTGCTCTTTTTGTTTCATTAGAAATGACTGCAACATTGTCAACATTGACAAGCATGGCGTCATTTTCTTCTGTAAGAGAATTGATCTTTTTATTGTAGCTATCAACTCTTGATTGAATGGCATCAAATTTAGCTTCAAGATCTTCTTTCTCTACTCTAGTTTTGGTAAGCTCACTTTTAATCTCACCGTTTTCCTGCTCTAAAGCAACATATTTCTTTTTAGAAACACATGAGGTGATCATTATAGCGGCGATTAAAGCAATTGAAATTTTTTTCATAATATAAATTAAATGGTTTAGGATATCTACGGCTATAAGAAGGATAAAGACTATTGCAGTCTTAATTTTTGGATTAATTTAACATTTCAAAATGGCTAAAAAAAAATTGCGAGTAAAATCAATTGATATTAATTTCAATAAAAATAAATTACTTACCTTTATACAAGTAGCACTATATCAGCAGTATAACTCCACGTAGAATTTTTGAGATCATTAACAAGCAAAGCCTTGAATGATTTTCATATACATAACTTAAAAAATTCTTTGCTCATGGCTTTTATTTTAAAATATTCATTAAAAGTGGCACTGGTGATGCTAGTCTTCTTTCTACTTGTTTCTTGTTATTCTGTGCGAATTGTAAGCACTAAAGGAGCCCCTATGCCTACAGAACAATTTGACCGTGATGATTGGTATAGGGACAAGATGGTCGTAGAAATTGATACGATCATAAAAGCCGGAATTACAGTGGACGACATTACATTTCGAGTATTGAAGGAAGGCTGTGAAACTGGCAAATTGTTTTCAGTAGAATATAAAAACACTTTTGGAGGTAGTCTTTTGTACTTGGTCACCTTTGGCAATAAACGTAAGGTGAAACTAAAATATGTTTGCATGAAACCGGAAAACTAATATTATGGCCACAACAACTGTCTTTAATAAAACCGAATGGGATACCTTACATAAAAATGGTCCGTTCCCTTTAAAACAGCTTTATATCACTAGGCTGGAAGGCAAAGCTAACTTGCCTTCTTCCATCGCTAGGTATAATGACGCTGCGTTGGAAATACAGCGCCTCTTAAAGGATAGCAAAGATCACAATGAAGGGTTTAGGGCATATGGGTCTCGATGGTCTATGTCAAGTATCGCACACCAACACGATAGGGTACATCAGAACAATTTGATGAATCTGGATATCAATATCTTTCCGGAAAATATCCACCCTCAATCTCTTTACGACGCCTCAAACCTTTATTTTTTTGAATGCGGAAATACTATAAAGGAGATTTCTCAAAAATTGGAAGAGCATGGCAAGTCCTTAAAAACAACTGGCGCAAGCAATGGCCAAACCATAGCAGGCTGTATTTCTACTGGTGTGCACGGTTCAGCATTGGGTGTAGGTGCTGTGCAAGATTATGTGGTAGGTATAAATTTGATCATTGGTCCACGTCCAGAAGATAATATTTATTTGGAACGACACAGCAAACCTGCACTAAATAGTGCTTTTGCACAAAAACTGAATGCGAGGGTGATACGAAACGATGGACTGTTTAATGCCGCACTGGTAGGCTTAGGTTCGTTTGGATTTATTCATGGTATTCTTTTAGAAGCTGAAGATCTCTTCTTATTAAAGCGTTACGTGAGAAAGATAGATAAGCAAGTGGCCTTAGAACTGAGCAAAACTATGGATTTTAAAAATTCGACATTTACGATTCCTGCTGAGGTTGATGCTCAAGGCAAACCTTTACGTCCCTATCATTATAAGGTTTTTATGAATCCGTACACCAATGACAGGGATTACGTTGTGGAAGTGATGTACAAAAAACCCTACCAATTGCCATATCCTGATCCTTTCAGTACCATTCAGAAATCTATTTATAAAGACCTGATTTATCTATTTATAAAAATCAGCGAAAAATTCCCAGCGAGTATTCCGTGGTTTATCAAAAGATTGGAAACACAAATTCTTCCTGCAGTAAATGAAGAAACCATCGGTACGCTTTATGAAACCTTTTGGGATGCGGCTTATCAAGGCCCTGCATTTGCCTGTTCTGTAGGGATAGATTCTAGAGATTCAGAAAAGGCTTTGGAAGTCATTTCTAAAATGACAAAAAAAGAAGGCCCCATTCCTGGGATTTTCGCCATGCGCTTTGTTAAACAATCAGATGCAACATTGGCTTTTACAAAATTCCCCATTACCTGTATGTTAGAAATAGACGGCATACTTTGGACCAAATCACAAAACCTTATGAGTCTTGAAGACTATGGAAAAAGAATGATTGAAGTCCTTCAGCAAAACAATATTCCATTCACCTTGCACTGGGGTAAAAACGCTGACTGGGGATTTCTAAATCTCGTAGGTCATATGTATGGTGATCAGGCCAAAATTTGGAAAAAATACAGAAGCAGCTTGTTATCTGAAGATATGGTAAAGCTGTTTTCCAATGATTTTCTTGACACGATAGGATTGTCGGATTTCGATGCAGAGCATTCTGAAGACATGATTGCATCAATGTTGGAAGGTTGATTTAATAAAAAATTGTCAAGTACCCACCAGAGGTCGCAAAAATGACCAATAAGCCGAGAAGCAACAACACATCATAATGCCAGCCGTAACCTTTATCTTCATAGAATTTAGTATTCCATAATGCAATTTTTTTGTAAAGAGCGCCTACCATGGTCATCATTAAGATAAGTGCTCCAATTTGAGTAAAAATCCCAAAAGCAATTGAGATAGCGCCAATAATTTCAGCAATACCCAAGATAGATGTTGTAATGGGCGTCATGCCAATACTTTTACTGCGCTCAGCAGGATGTTGCGCATGACTTTTTCCACTGGAAAAGAATATGATCCCAATGACAATCCTTAAAAAGAGTAGGGCATAAGGCACTAAATTGGTGGTATCAATTAACATTTGAATTTATTTTAAGGCGTGTCCTTCGTTTGGTTTTCAGCAGAAGATATGTCGCTTTTCTCTATGCGTATGGGGAATCCTTTCTCTCCGCCATACAGTTTGATTTCTTGGATATCTGCAGGTAAGTAATACCCATTTTGCTCTAGAGCCTCTTTGACATTGCGTACCACGTTACCTTTAGTAACAAGAGCCATTCTTCTAAAATCTTTGGTATCTACCCAAAAATAAACCTTCAGGTTTACGGTACTTGTAGCCAACTGATCTTCAATAACAAAATTTTGATGATCTAAATCTTCAATAACATTGGGCTCTTTACGCAAGGTGTCCATGATTGTTTTTTTTGCACCTTCTATATTGTCCTCATAAGCAATACCAATGATAAAATCCCATCTAAAAAATCCATCTTCTGTATAATTGGTTACAGGTTTTGTCAACACATCACTATTGGGGATATACACGTCCTTGCCGTCAAAAGTTTTTAATTTGGTGTATCTAAATTCCAAATTTTTTACTTTTCCAAAATTGCTTCCAATTTCTACCGTATCATCCACATCAAAAGGTCTGTTGAAGGCTAAAATAACTCCTGCAATAAAATTTTCGCCTATATCTTTAAATGCAAACCCTAAAACCAGGGCACTCGCTCCAGCAGCTGTTAATATTGCCGTGGCAATGCCTCCCAAACCAGCGGCTCTCAAGGCTATCATAATTGCAAAAATAATCAACACGTACTTTATGGCTTGCCCCAAAAATTTACTCATTAAAGGGTCGTTTGTTCTTGCAGAAATTCGTCGGCTTGCAAACTGCCCAATCCATTTGGCAATAAGAGATCCTAATACCACAATGACAAGTCCCATACCAATACCCGGCAATTGCTCTATTAAACTGTTATAAAAATTGAGAAAGGATTCTGAAATCGTTTTTGCGTCGTTTTGCATGGATACCATTGGTTATTAAAAGAAACCCCAAAATACTAAACTTTTGGTCAGTTTTTGGGGTTTTAGAAATCAATTAAGATTTTAAAAATGCAATCAAAATCTTATTCACTTCTTCTGAATGGGTAACATTTAAGCCATGTGGACCATCCTTAATAATCTTATAGGTGTTGTTTTTTATACCTTTGGCTGCCTGATCTCCTGCCGTTTTAATAGGAACAATGGCATCAGCATCTCCATGTACAATAAGCGTTGGCACGGTAACGTTTTTAAGTTCAGGCCTGAAATCGGTTTCTGCCCAAGCTTTTGCAGATTGAAGCGTACCATGTGGCGACGCATAGGACGCAATAGTCCAATCATACTGCAATTGAGCTTCACTGACGCGGTCTTTATTCTTATGGTAATTGTAGAAGTTTTTATGAAAACCTTTCAGAAATCCCACTCTATCAGTTTTTAAAGCATCCATGATACCTTTTAAATCTTTTTCAGGGACGCCGTTAGGATTATCCTCTTTTTTCTTCACAATAGGAATTATTGAACTTATAAGTGCTACATTTTTGACGTTCTCTGAACCGTAATCCGTTAAATACCTAACCACTTCACCACCTCCCATTGAGAAGCCCACTAGGGCCACCTGCTTCAATTTTAACGCTAGTATGATTTCATTCAAATCAGTAGCTAATGAAGAATAATCGTACCCGTCCCACGGATATGAGGAGACTCCAAATCCTCTTCTGTCATAAGTGATGCACCTGAAGCCTGCATCCACAATAGCGGAAACTTGGGAATCCCACGCGCGATGGCTTAAGGGCCATCCGTGAATTAAGATCACAGGTTGTCCTGTTCCATAATCTTCATAATAGAGTTCAATGGGCTGTTTGCTGGTTTTGTGTGTTATAAATGGCATTGTTCTTTTGTTTTGAGGATTAATCTATCTCTTTACGGTCGGTTTCTTCCAAATTATCATTTCCAGGTCCACCTTGACTATAGAGTTGGTTTTCTTCATCCTTAAATTTCTTTTTAGAGCGATCTTCTGGCAGTGTTCTTCCGGGGATGTCTAAATCCTTACCTTCAAAATCGACTGGTTCTTGTCTATTGGCATCATCCAATTGCAAATCGTCGCCACCATCTGTTCTCAGATTTTTGTGTTTTTTTCCCAATAAATCTTTATCGTGTTCAGAAACATTGGAATCATACTTTTTATCTTTTTTATCTTTTTCCATGGTAATCATTTTTTGGTTAACATTAAATTTTAAGGTACACCATATCGTATGCTAGCTTTAACTTATAAGAAATTAATATTAATCCAAATAGGAATTAAAAAAAGTACCAACTTAAACACTATTGAGATGAGTTCATTTTTATTTGAGTAGAATTAATTTTCTATGCTCCAATCCTGTAGTTTTGAATCGTTTTAGTAGTGATTGGTATTCCAACATATTTTAAAGCGAAGTATTCAGTATATTTGTTTTGCAGGCGTGTTAAGCCTTGCAAAAGTTTTTTTTTTAGAATGGTAATTTGTGAATAATCAATTAAGTCGGCATATCAGTAACATCATTTCGATTTCTAATCAGGAGATGAATGAATTCTTGTCCTTATTTTCAGAACAATCCATAAAAAAAAAGACCTACTTAATTCAGCCGCAAGATGCTGTTACAAGAGAATATTATGTGCTGAGCGGTTGCCTGAGATCTTATTACCTTGATATGCATGGTGAAAAGCACATTTTGCAATTCGCTATTGAAGATTGGTGGATCAGCGATTTTGAAGCTTTTTTTAGTAATCAATCGGCTAAACTTTACGTGGAAGCCATTGAGGACTCTACAGTATTGTCAATTGAAAAAAGCATGCTGGAAGTCGCTTATATGCGCATTCCCAAATTGGAACGTTTTTTTAGGTTAAAAACTACGGCAGCTTTTGTGACGGCACATAATCGGATCCTTTCCACCCTTGAAAAATCAGCCACTGAGCGATATCTTGATTTTTGCCTTTCTTACCCAAGCATTACGACCCGTATAAATGATTATCATGTGGCTAACTATCTGGGTATTAAACCTGAAAGCCTGAGTCGCATCAAAAAAGCAATCGAAGTCAATTCTTAACGCTTTTTAACAGAAGCCACTAACCTATATCAAGGATTTTTAAGGGCGTTCATATGTATCTTTGGTTAAAACCAAAAAATAGAGACTATGAAAAATCTTGGACTATTACTTACAATCACAGCAAAACCTGATAAAACTGAAGTTGTCGCAAAGTTTCTTGAAGACGCTGTAGAGTTGGCAATAAAAGAAAATCAGACCCTTTCTTGGTACAGCTTTAGAATAAATAAAGATACCTTCGGAATTTTCGATACCTTCAATGACGACACTGGGAGAGAAGCCCATCTCAATGGAGAAATAGCGAAAGCCTTAATGGGAAGAACTGATGAATTGCTTACCAACACTCCTGATATTCAAAAAATAGATATTTTATCGTCTAAATAAACCCTTCAATTTTAAAAAATTTTAAACAAAAACGATGTCAAAACAACCTTTATTATCAACATATAAAATGGGCGATCTTGAATTGCCAAATAGAATGGTCATGGCGCCCATGACGCGCAATCGCGCAGAAAATGAAGCGAATGCACCTACGGAAGATTTGCATGTACCATATTATACACAACGTGCAACTGCGGGATTGGTAATTACAGAAGGCTCACAGGTTTCCGAACAAGCGATGGGTTATATTAATACTGCCGGCATCCATTCTCAGGAACAAGTGGATGGTTGGAAGAAAGTGACCAAATCAGTACATGATGCTGGCGGACGTATTTTTATCCAATTATGGCACGTGGGCCGTATGTCGCATCCTGATTTTCATAATGGCAATTTGCCAGTGGCGCCTTCAGCAATCAATCCGAACGCACAATCATTCACGCCTAGTGGATTTAAGGATACAGTAACACCAAGAGAAATGACTCTTGAAGATATTAAGATCACTATTTCCGATTTCCAAAACGCTGCTAAGAATGCGGTTGAAGCAGGATTTGACGGGGTAGAGATTCATTCTTCCAACGGGTACTTGTTTCATCAATTTTTTAACGGGACCAGCAACCACCGTACAGATCAGTATGGAGGGAGCATTGAGAACAGAACGCGCTTCTTTTTTGAAACGCTGGATGCTATTAAACAAGTAATTCCGCAAAACAGAATAGGCGCACGTTTTAATCCATCACTCCACAATATTTTCGGAATGACGATGGATAAGGAGACGATTCCCACATTTGATTACATCATTGAGAAATTGGATAAAGAATATGATCTGGCGTATATTCATCTCTCTGAGCCTTTTAACGATGTGTCAGGCGTGGAATTTGCAGAACAGCATATAGCCAAACGCTATCGTCCTAAATATAAAGGAACCCTGATGATCAGCACTGGTTTTGATAAAAATTCAGGAAACAAAGTCATTGAAGATGGAGATGCAGATTTGGTTTCTTTTGCCAAACTGTACATTTCAAATCCTGATTTGGTGGGTCGTTTCAGAGAAAACGTTGCCACCGCACAATGGGACACCGACACTTTTTATACTCTAGGAGAGGAAGGTTACACCACATATGAAGCAAAAACTAGAGATTTAATTCCAAATTCATAAATTATGAGCACTACAGATAAACAAAGAACTTTTGCAACAATCAATCCTACTTCTGAGGATGAGATTAAAACATATACGTATATGACTACTGATGACGCTAAAAATGCAGTCAAACAATGTCATAACGCCTACCTCGAATGGCGGATGAAACCTATTGAAGAGCGCGGAAAAATCATTAAAGCCATTGGTGAAGAATTGATGAACCAAAAAGATAAATTGGCAGCATTGATGACTGAAGAAATGGGCAAACTCGTCAAACATGGCCTCCAAGAAATTGAGTTGTGTGCCGGTATTTGTAAGTTCACAGCCACTGAAGGCATCAACGTTTTGAAAGATGAAGAACGTGAATTGGCTGATGGTGGGAAAGGTATTATTACCTATTCTCCAATTGGTGTTATTTATGGCATTCAACCTTGGAATTTCCCTGCTTACCAAGTCATTCGCTATTCTATTGTCAACTTGATGGCAGGAAACGGGGTGTTGCTAAAGCATGCTCAAAACGTAACAGGTTCTGCATTGTTGTTGCAAGAAATTTACGAAACCGCAGGGCTTCCCAAAGATTTGTTTAAGGTCTTGATTATTGACCACGACCAATCTGATAAAATCATTGAACACGATCTGGTACGTGGGGTAACCTTAACAGGAAGTTCTGAAGCAGGTAAAATTATAGGTAAAAAATCTGGCGAAGTTCTAAAAAAGACAGTGCTGGAATTAGGTAGTAATGATGCCTATTTGGTTTTGGAAGATGCTGATGTTGCTTTAGCCGCCAAAACATGTGTTCAAGGACGTGTTTACAATAATGGCGAAACCTGTGTTGCCGCCAAACGTTTTATCGTAACGGAAAAAGTTTATGAAGAATTTAAAGCCGCTTTTGTAGAGGGCATGAAAAGTATTGTGACTGGAGATCCTACAGATAAAGCTTCTAAAATGGGACCATTGGCGCGTAAGGATTTGCGTGAAAAACTTCACGATCAGGTTGAAAAAAGTGTCAAAAATGGCGCAAAAATAACTTTAGGAGGCGAACTCCCAAAAGGGAAAGGTTATTTTTATCCAGCTACTGTTTTAGAGCATGTCAAACCAGGACAACCTGCATATGATGATGAGTTGTTTGGGCCTGTTGCCTCTCTGATCAAAGCAAAGGACGATGAAGATGCTATGCGCATTGCCAATGATAGTCGATTTGGGTTGGGCGGCGGAATCTTTTCTAAGGATGAAAACAAAGCTATAGAGTTGGCTCGTAAACATTTTGATACGGGAATGATCAATATTAACTCCTACGGATTGGCGCAGCCAAATATGCCTTTCGGCGGTATTAAAAATTCTGGTTTTGGTAGAGAACATGGAGGTTTTGGAATTCGAGAATTTATCAATGCCAAATCGATATTTATTCCGAAGAAAAAATAAACCAATCGATCCAAAAATTGCAGGGTTTATGGGTTTTTCATCCAGACACCTAGAAGCAGGCGCTTCAGCATTATAAGATAACGTCAAATAACAAAAACATACAAATTATGAAATTTAATAGAACAGCTAAAGCCCACTGGAAAGGTGGCGGCAAAGACGGAAAAGGATCTTTAACCACAGAAAGTGGCGTATTAAAGGAATCTCATTATGCATTTAAAACACGTTTTGAAGATGCTGTAGGAACAAATCCTGAAGAATTAATTGGAGCAGCCCATGCCGGTTGCTTTACTATGCAGCTAAGTTTCTTTTTGGTAGAAGAAGGTTTTACTGCAGAAAGTTTAGATACACAAGCTAGAGTTTATTTTGAGGATGGCAGCATTCCGAAAATAGAATTGGAATTAAAAGGAAAAGTACCCGGAATGGACGAAAGTAAATTCAAGGAACTTGCCACTAAAGCGAAAGAAAACTGCCCAGTTTCGAAATTATTGAATGCAGATATCACTCTAAAGACGACTTTTGAGAGTTGAGAAATGAATACACGATACTAAGAATACAGAAGATAGAGAATAGACTAAAAATGTAATTATTTCTTTCTAAATAAAAAACGATAGGTCCGAAACATTAGCGTTATTGATTACTATTCAATCAGAGAGATCTTTGACGATTAAAGACCCAGTCTATTTATTTCTACAATTAAGTCTTTGTTCTTAATTCGCAGAGAAAAGCGTTCTTGATTCTTCTGTCTGACATTAACTTTAAAAAATAAAAATCAAATATGAGTACAACTATAAAAGCTTACGGTGCAGATGATGCCAAGGCAGATTTAAAACAAATGAACATTGAACGCAGACCTTGTGGCGATGATGATGTCAAAATTGATATTACTTATTGCGGGGTTTGCCATAGTGACATTCATACCGTTAGAAATGATTGGAAAAATTCACAATATCCTGTAGTTCCTGGTCATGAGATCATTGGTCGTGTTTTGGAAATAGGCAAAAATGTGACAAAATTTAAAGAAGGTGATTTGGTAGGCGTTGGCTGTATGGTTGATTCTTGTCAGGAATGTTCGTCCTGTAAAGAGGATCTGGAACAATTTTGTGAAGAAGGTATGGTTGGTACCTATAATGGTAAGGATAAACATTTGGGAGGGCATACCTTTGGAGGCTATTCAACGTCAGTTGTGGTCAATAAAGAATTTGTCTTGACCATTCCTGAAAATATTGATGAAAAAGGAGCGGCACCGCTTTTATGTGCTGGGATTACCACATGGTCGCCATTGCGCACTTGGAACGTCAAAAAAGGCGATAAAGTTGGTGTTATAGGATTAGGCGGATTAGGACATATGGGCGTAAAATTTGCCAATGCCTTAGGTGCACATGTTGTGATGATCACCACTTCACCAGACAAAGCTAAAGATGCCAAAACTCTTGGAGCCCATGAAGTCCTTATTTCCAAAAATGGAGAGGATATGAAGAAACACATGAACAGTTTTGATTTTATTTTAAATACCATCCCAGTAGGTCATGAAATGGATCCTTACATTGCGCTTTTGAAACGCGATGCCACAATGGTACTTGTTGGCGCTGTTGAACCGCTCAAACCGTTCCATGGTGGAGGTTTAATAGTTGGCCGAAAGCGTATTGCTGGTTCTTTGATTGGCGGTATTAAAGAAACTCAAGAAATGTTGGATTTTTGTGGAGAGCATAATATTGTATCAGATATTGAGCTTATTGATATGAAGGATATTAATGAAGCTTATGGGCGTGTCATTGACTCAGATGTTAAATACAGATTTGTGATTGATATGGCATCCTTAAAAAACTAATTTTTACTACATAAAATAATAGTATTAAAAGAGGCGTTTAAGCGCCTCTTTTGTTATTTTAGCCCATTCTTTTTTATCACTTTCCCGGCACAAAAAAACTATGAGTAGTTCAAAAAATACACTCTTAATCATACTTGCTTTTTTCTCCATATATGTCATATGGGGTTCAACATATTTATTGAACAAAATTGCCGTATCTGAACTACCGCCATTTATGTTGGCATCCATAAGATTTATTACTGCAGGACTGTTGATTTTTATAATTGCCAAACTTATGGGCAAGTCCTTAGCCATCACCAAAAGACAATTGATAAATACATCTATTGCAGGATTTCTGTTCTTGGCCTTCGGCAATGGTATTGTCGTTTGGGCGCTTAAGTATGTGGATAGTGGTTTTGCTGCTTTGGAAATATCTGCCCAACCCTTGGTGGTATTGATCTTGATGCGAGTTTTTCAAGGAAAAAAAATTGAGATGATGTCGGTTTTAGGAGTCATCTTGGGCGTTATTGGTATTTATTTATTGGTCAGTCAAAATGAAGTCGTCAGTAAAGAAGGATCTATTCTGGGCATGGTAATGATTTTTGTATGTATGGTCAGTTGGGCTGCTGGAAGTTTATTTGTCGGCAAAGCTGATTTACCTACTAATTATTTTGTAAACACGGGGTATCAAATGCTTGCTGGAGGTTTAATGCTTCTGGTGGGAAGTTTACTTTTTAGTGAATCTTGGAGTTCACCAAATGTGTGGAGTGAAAAGGTGCAATGGTCTATGGTGCTTCTCGTTATTTTTGGTAGTATTGTGGCTTTCACCTCTTTTAATTTTCTGCTAAAAAGAGTGTCGCCAGAAAAAGTGGCCACGTCCACTTATGTCAATCCCATTATTGCTTTAGGATTAGGTTGGTATTTTTTAAACGAAGTGATCACCGCACAATCCATAATTGCTGCTGTTGTCTTATTGACAGGTGTTTATTTTATCAATACCAAGAAGAAACTGGTAATTTTTTCGAGGTTTCATAAATAGAATTTAAATATCTTTAGGTTTTACTTCATTATGGACAAACAAGCACTATTAGAAACAGAACAGAGGATCTCTTCATACATCCACAACACCCCAATATTAACATCACAATTGTTAGATGAATTGACCGGGTCAAAATTATTTTTTAAATGTGAAAACTTCCAAAAAATGGGAGCCTTTAAAATGCGAGGCGCCACCAATGCCATCATGCAACTTTCAAAAGCAGAGCAGGAGCGTGGTGTGGTGACCCATTCATCTGGTAATTTTGCACAAGCCTTATCTCTGGCGGCAAAAAACCTAGGGGTCGATGCCTATATCGTAATGCCCAATAACGCACCTAAAGTTAAGAAAGAAGCGGTTTTAAGCTATGGCGGGATCGTGACTAATTGTGAACCAAACATCACCGCAAGAGAACAAGCAGCGGCACAAATTGTTTCTGAAAAAGGGGCTACTTTTATCCATCCATCCAATGATTTAAACGTTATTTTAGGAAATGCCACAGCAGGGATGGAACTTTTAAAAGCACATCCTGATCTTGACATGATTGTGACGCCAGTGGGCGGCGGCGGATTAATTGCAGGGACTGCTTTAGCAGCCCATTATTTTGGGAAGCAATGTTTGGTTATTGGCGGCGAACCTCAGGCAGCTGATGACGCATTTAGGTCCTTGCAAAGTGGTCAAATTGAAACTAACGAAGCTGCAAATACGGTGGCTGACGGACTAAGGACACAATTGGGAGATATCAATTTTCCGATCATTCAGAAACATGTAGACCACATTATCCGTGTGGAAGAGGAGGAGATTACAAAAGCTATGAAATTGTTATGGGAGCGTTTAAAGATTGTGGTTGAGCCTTCAAGCGCTGTTGCCTTTGCAGCTGTGTTGAAGGATAAAGAGTATTTTAAAGATAAATTCGTTGGGATTATTCTTTCTGGTGGCAATGTGGATTTGGAAACCATCAAGTTTCAGTAAATCTATCGTCCTTTTATCGTCAAAATTTGACGTTAGTATAAAGTGAGTGTGTTTTATCGTATAAATTAAGCGTTCGTGTATTTTTTTAGTAGTGTGACGAGTCAATCAGTTAATTTTAAAGGAATTAAAACATGGTCGTCTCATGAAAAAATCCTTCTATCTTCTCTCAATTGCATTTTTTTTGATGAATTTTTGTGGAATAAATGCTCAAGAATCTGACGAAAATCTTCCAGCCGATTATAAAACGCGCCATCCTATTTATGATTATTCTGAAAAAGAATTGAACAATACAGATTCTATTCCTGATTTTGAATCAAAACCCAATCCGCTGAAAATTTCTGGGACGGTTTTTTTGAGTGATGGGGTCACACCTGCCAAAGATGTTATTTTATATATCGATCAAGCTGATGAAAATGGTGATTATGAATTAAAAAAAGAGTTTAAGAAACGGTATGTGTATCACAGAGGCTGGGTGAAAACTGATGCCGATGGGAGATATACTTTCTATACATTCGTCCCTGGTGCTGACAGATATAGAAAAGCCCTAAAAAGTATTCATTTGGCCATCAAAGAACCAAACAAAATCGAATATAGGGTCTATAACTTTATCTTTGATGATGATCCACTTCTGAAAAATTCTTGCCGTAAAAGAATGGCACGACACGGTGTTGACAGCATTCTAAAGCCTGAAAAGAGAGACTCTATTTTAGTCGCGACGAAGAATATCATTTTAGAACCACATAGCCCAACATACGCGAATAACTAAATTCTTTTAAATAAAAAAATCCCACGATTGTGGGATTTTGCATGTTCAGAGCTTTGCTTCTAGTGTCGCATGTCGTTGACGTCCGCTTCGATATCACTGACTCCCTTTTGGGCGCCACTTTTCAACTCGTCATATTTACTTTTGACTGTTGATTCTACATCATTGTAGGTATCCTTAACTTTCTGTCCAACTTCATTCGCTTTAGCGTGCAGTTCTGCTTTCTTTTCTGGAGATAAGTTTTTATACTTCCACCAAGCGAAGACTCCTGCTCCAATTCCTAGTAAGGCTAAAAGGCCTTTTCCTTGTTGCTTTTTCATGTTTTTTAGTTGTTATATTGTGATTGTTGTTCTTAATTTTAAAGATAAGCTTTTTGTAAGCCAATTGGAATTTTCAATGGTGTCTTATGATAACTTTAATATGAAATTATGATAGATTTAATACAAACAGAATTCTATATGAGATGACCATATGTTTGGTGAGATGTCAAAATCACAATGGTGATATTCCAAATGAGGACTGGCAATGATCTATAACAATAGTTTATAAGGGCTAGTTGCAATCTGTAAATTATTTATATCTCAAATTAATTGAATTGTAACGCAAATTCGTCAAAGGTGAAAGGCTTTGCTATTGAAATCACTTTAACAATTGCACAGAAATCTGTATGAAACACCAGATGATTTGATGCCTTTTTTTAAAATCGATGAATTGGGCTATAACTAACGAAACGTTTTCTACTAATATTAATTTCTTAATAATCAAACGTATTTACTAAGTTCTAAGATCTATGCGAAATCTGAAAATTTTTATAAAAAATTCAGAATTTA
>NZ_LZRN01000029.1 GCF_001678675.1 Gelidibacter algens | reverse complement strand
TAGTCGCTATTTTAATTATCGATGTTTACTATTTTCTATCTCCCCGGAAACTCCGCCTTACGCTTTTCTAAAAAAGCGGTCGTGCCTTCGGTAAAATCATCGGTGCCAAAACACTTCCCGAATTGTTTGATCTCCACCTTAAACCCATCCACGCCATCTTTGTAGTTTGCGTTAATGGCTTTTATTGCGCCTTTAATAGCCACTGGAGAATTGCGCATGATCTTACCCGCAATCTTTTCGCACAAAGGCATCAGCTCCTCTTGTGTGGTGACATGATTGACCAATCCGTAAGCTTTAGCAGTGTCAGCATCAATCATTCCGGCGGTCATGACCATTTCCATGGCGCGACCTTTACCGACCAATTGCGGCAAACGTTGTGTGCCACCGTACCCCGGAATAACTCCCAATGACGTTTCTGGTAAGCCCATTTTAGCATTGTCACTAGCTATTCTGAAATGACAGGCCATTGCCAATTCCAACCCGCCACCAAGTGCAAAGCCGTTAACTGCGGCAATAACTGGCGTAGAAAGATTCTCCACATAGTCGAATAATAGCTCTTGACCTTTAGCCGCCAATTTTCCACCTTCGGCTACATCAAAATCAGCAAACTCGCTAATATCTGCACCGGCTACAAAAGCCTTTTCACCGCTTCCCGTAATAATGATCACTTTGGTTTTTTTGTCCTTATCAGCCACCTTAAAGGCTTGGTTAAGTTCATTAATTGTCGCTTTATTTAAGGCGTTTAACTTATTTGGACGGTTGATCGTAATTGTGGTGATACCGTCATGTGTTTTGGATAGAATGTTTTCGTAAGACATTTTTATTATATTTAAAAGCATCATGTCGAGCCTCTTGCAAGCACAAGAAGTGACAGCGGATAAAGGTTTGTGATTTATTCTTTTGGAAAAGTGGCTGTAAACGTGGTTCCTTTTCCTCTTTGGGAAGTAAAGGTAATGGTTCCGTTGTAAGTTTCCACGATATTTTTAACCATTGCCAACCCAAGACCCATTCCGCTGGATTTGGTAGTAAATTTGGGCTCAAATATTCTCGGGATGTTTTCTTCTGAAATCCCTCTACCATTGTCAGACACTGCAATTTTAACCAAATTATTCTCAGAAATCACACTGACCACGACCTTAGGATCTTTATCATCTTCAATAGCTTGAATAGCATTCTTTACCAAATTGGTCACCACACGTATCAATTGTGTCCGGTCCAATTGGGAAATGACTTCCTTTTCATCGGCCACAAAAACGATGTAATCTTCACTAAAGATATCCAAGGCCAACTTTACAATTTGAACAACATTGAGCATTTCATTTTGTTGCGCAGGCATTTTTGCAAAATTTGAAAAAGCAGATGCAATAGAACTCATCGTATCGATTTGCTGGATAAGTGTTTTACTATATTCGTCAACTTTTTGGTGAATTTCAGGATCTTCAGGATCAAATTTACGCTGAAAACTTTGAACGCTCAATCGCATGGGGGTCAACGGATTTTTGATTTCGTGCGCGACTTGTTTTGCCATTTCACGCCACGCCTGTTCACGTTCTGAAGTAGCCAACTTGACCGCACTTTCCTGCAGCTCGTCAATCATGCTGTTATAAGAATTCACCAAAGTGGCAATCTCCTCACTGGACGATTCGATTTCAATACGTTTGTTTTGTTTTTCTAAACGCGTTGCATTTATTTTATCACTAATGGTTTTAAGCGATTTGGTAATATATTTTGACAGGAAGTAAGCCAACAAAATCGCTAAAATCAACATTGCAAAATAGGCATAACCTAAGCGCTCTAAAAACTCATTCAGTTCTTTGTTCAGAAAATCGTCATTTTCAAGATAAGGTAGATTTAAT
Organism: Gelidibacter algens; assembly: GCF_001678675.1. GTDB lineage: Bacteria > Bacteroidota > Bacteroidia > Flavobacteriales > Flavobacteriaceae > Gelidibacter > Gelidibacter algens. Next base: position 49,709 of record NZ_LZRN01000029.1, on the reverse strand, counting down.
ATGGCAATAGGTTTGAATTTTTCGTCGGTGATGTACGTATAAGACGATTGATAGGTTTGATCATTTAATGTCGTTTTTTCAACATAGCGGTGTTTTGCCGTATTGGAAAGTACATTTAAAATTTGGGGGCTTAAACATTGTGAAAACGCATCCTCTTCAATACTCCATTTTGAAGACATCAACAAACCACCCTCTAAATCAAAAATATTGATTTCACTCTGGTGGATATCTGCAATTTTATAAATTTCTTCCTTAAAAATCAATCGAACCTTTTCAGTCTTTACTTCCCAGGTTGTTCCACGAATTACAAAATCAAGATTGCGCTTGATATTGTTTTCCTTTCGCTCCAGACGATCTCTGTGATAGTCTCGTGCCTCTTCATTGTATTGATAAATGGTAACTGATGCGATTAGTATGGAAGCGATAAGCACCAATAGGATCATTGCAAAAAAGATGCGTACGCGTAAGGAGAGTCGTCTAATTTTCATCTAAACATTTGTAGTGCGATAAAGATAGCAATAATCACTCCAAAAACGACTTGATCGTTAATTCCAATAGATCGATAATAGTCAGCTTACAAATGATTATTCCAGACTAATGAATTGATTGCTTAATTACAGCCGGCGAATTTTAAGCATTGGGATTTCTCTTGCGGATATTTTTGTAGATTTTGAAGCCCACCATTAATAGCACTCCTAAAACTAAAATCCCAACAACGCCAAAGATCCAATTGATCGCATTTTTTAGGATGACTAAAAACACAACAGAAAACAATATAAACGTGGCACCTTCATTCCACAGTCTCATGAAATTAGACGTTTTTTTTACCTCATCGCGCTGTAGCTGTTTGTAAAATTGGTGAGTTTTTAAATGATAGATGATGAGCAATACCACAAAAAGCAACTTCACATGCATCCACCCTTGTTGTAACCAATACGGTTGTAAGATCAGTAGCCAAATAGCAAATACCGTTGCCAAAATAGCAGAAGGCCACGTGATGATATTCCACAAACGTTTGGCCATTAATTTAAGTTGCTTGCCTAAAATTTCCTTTTCTGGAGATGGCTTATGGAAGGCTTCTATTTGATACACAAATAAGCGCGGAATGTAGAACAGTCCCGCAAACCAAGTAATGACAAAAATGAGATGTAAAGATTTGATGTAGTTATAATAGTCCATATGTATAATTGTAAGCAACTCTCAACATGCTCCAGATGACAGAAATTGAGAATAGTTGTCTAGTTCTGTCATCTTGAAAACCGTTGAGAGGTTTCTTTTAGAAGCTTTCTTAAAGAGATTTTTAATCTTCAACAAATAAATAGTTCAAATTTTTAGAGTTGAATGCTGTGTTGAACGCTGTAATTTCATCATCCATTAATTTATTGAAAGCATCCAATTCTATTTTAATTTTTGAGGTCAATTCATTCTTTACGGCGACATCCTGTTCGGTTGGCCCAAAATCGCCCATACCCACTAAGGAATTTAAATGGCCTAATTTATTGGTCAACTTGATAGGGAAATTCAACGGATCCTGTCCGCTTCTATTTTTGGTTTGGTAGAGCGCTTCCTCAATTTTAGTAAACTCTTCTTTTAATAATTTCGCTTTTTCGAGCAAATCCTTTACGCTTTCATTGTCTTTATATTGGGCTTCAAAAGCAGACAATTGCTCCCTGATATTTTTGATTTTTTTGATGGATTGGTGTGCATCATCCATCGTTTTGTTCACATCAGTGATAAACTCAAACTGCTGTTCCATTTCTGCTGGTGTACTTTCCGCTCTTGGATCGGCTACAATAGTGAAAGATTGGGATTTCTCAACGCCTTTAGATGAGAGAGCATTCTTGATATTTAAGCCAACTTTATAGGTTCCCGGAACCGCTTGTGGACCGTCTAAGCTGGCCCACCATAAAATCATGCCGTCCAATTTTTCGGCACCATCATAGGTCATGTCCCAAACAAATTGGTTCATGCCTTTACTGACCTCAAGTTTGTCTTTCTTAATGTTTGCGGTGGAAAATGTTTTTATGGTATCTCCTTTTCTATCAAAATAAGTCAATGAAATGGTATCCTTCTTTTGGTCATAATCGTTCAAATGAAAATAGGTGATTACCCCATTTGGATGATTTGTACCCGTTGTTGTACTGCCCTTTCTACTACCACCATCCATTCTGTAGGTGTCTTTGGGTTTAAACAATCTTGAGTCTGATTCCGTACTTGAATTAGATTCGTAAAGCTGGTGAAGTACGGTTAAATCATCAATAATCCATAAACTACGGCCTTGCGTGGCAACAATCAAATTGTTGTCTTTGATGGCTAAATCAGTGATGGGAACGATTGGCAAATTCAACTGAAATGACTTCCAGTTTTTGCCATCATCAAAGGAAATATACATGCCCGTTTCAGTACCCGCATAAAGCAAACCCTTATGTTTTGGATCTTCACGAACCACACGTGTGAAATGTTCTGCTGGAATACCATTGGTGATTTTTGTCCATGTTTTTCCGTAATCAGTTGTTTTATAAAGATAAGGCGCAAAATCGCCAGTTTTATATTTTGTTCCTGCCACATAACAGGTGCCTGCATCAAAAGCACTTGGCTCCACACTGTTGATCATCATCCATTCAGGCATGCCTTTTGGCGTCACGTTTTCCCAAGTTTGTCCGCCATTTTGGGTCACGTGGATTAAGCCATCATCACTTCCTACCCAAAGCAGTCCTTCTTTTAAAGGTGATTCTTGCGCTGCAAAAATGGTACAGTAATATTCCACTGAAGTGTTGTCTTGTGTGATTGGGCCTCCAGATGATTTTAGCTTTTCAGGATCATTCCTTGTCAAGTCAGGACTGATCACCTCCCAAGATTGCCCTTCATTTTCAGTAACATGTACATTTTGCGAAAACGTGTATAGACGATTCGGATTATGTTTTGAAAAGACAATAGGGAAATTCCACTGAAAACGGTATTTCATAGCCTCTGCTCCCGCTCCCATTGGATTGTCTGGCCACACGTTAATAGCTCTAACGGTTCCTGTTTTATGGTTCACTCGGGTTAAAAATCCATCATAACTGCCTCCGTAAACGATATCATCATTTTCTGGGTCGACTGCAATATGTGCCGATTCTCCCCCTGCTGTTTCTTCCCAATTGGCCTCTGAAATGGCATATCCATCAGAGCGATGTGAAATACGAATGGTCGAATTGTCTTGCTGAGCTGCGTAAATTCGGTATGGAAAATGATTGTCGGTCGTCACACGATAAAACTGTGCTGTAGGCTGATTGTGATAAGTACTCCAAGTTTCGCCACCATCATAGGTTACTTGTGCCCCACCATCATCGCCAATAATCATCCGGTCTGGGTTTTCTGGGGCGATCCATAAATCATGATGATCGCCATGGGGAGCATTACTGGTGTCAAAAGTTTTGCCACCATCTGTACTCTTATGATAATTGACATTCAATACGTATACGGTATTAACATCTTTGGTATCCGCATAAAGGCGTGTATAATACCAAGCACGTTGGCGTAAACTGCGTTCACTGTTAACCTGGCTCCATGTATCACCACCATCATCACTTCGGTAAAGCCCACCTTGTTCTTTATTTTCCACAATAGCCCAAACACGTTGGTTATTGATTGGTGAAACGGTCACACCGATAATTCCCAAAATCCCTTCAGGAAATCCTTTTTTGGTAGAGATTTCTGTCCAAGTTTCGCCACTATCCGTACTTTTCCAAAGTGCAGACCCTTCGCCTCCAGAACTCAAACTGTAAGGCGTGCGATGCACATTCCATGTAGAGGCATATAAAATTCGAGAGTTGGTTGGATCTATTAATAAATCAACCACGCCTGCATTTTCATTGGCAAACAAGGTTTTTTTCCATGTTTTTCCACCATCTATACTCTTGAAAACACCTCGTTCTTGGGTTGGCTTGTAAATATTTCCTAAAACGCCGGCATATACAATGTCATGATTTTTAGGATCTATAGCAATTCGGGGCACATGGCGCGAGTTTTTAAGTCCAGACTCTGTCCATGTTTTTCCTGCATCTACACTTTTCCAAACGCCATAACCAGAAGACACATTTCCTCTTACTGTCTTCTCTCCACCGCCCACATAAATAACGTTGGGATCACTCTTAGACACTGAAATGGCGCCAATACTACCACCAAAAAAACCATCTGAAATGTTTTCCCAAGAGCGTCCACCATCTGAAGTTTTCCAAATTCCGCCACCTGTAGCGCCAAAATAATAAAGGTTAGGATTGTTGGGAACGCCTGTTACTGCAGCACTGCGTCCGCCTCTAAAAGGTCCGATCAATCTATACTCTAAAGCAGAATATTGATCTTCATTAAATGTTTGCGCATGGCTTTGAATGAGACTACCGATGAAAAAAAAGCAGAATACTGAAAGTATTGAAAATCGCATAAAAAAGTGAATTGGTTATGGATTTAAAAATAAGGATTATTCTATGACTGAACGTCTTTAGGAATTAAATTCTTCTTGATTTCGCGATTTAAAAAATAAGCAGTCACAATGGTTGCCAAGACATCTGATATTGGAAAAGAAATCCAAACACCCAATTCGCCATAAAACCGAGGCAGAATAAAAATGAGCGGAATAAAGAAAAAACCTTGCCTAGATAAGGTCAACAATAAGGCTGGCTTAGCTTTTCCAATAGCCTGAAAATAGGCAGCACCAATCAATTGCCATGCAATAATTGGGGTTGCAGCAAATACCCAACGCATATCATTTGGTGCCTGACGCAGAACTTCTGCATTTGAGGTGAACATTCTGGCAATATTTTCCGGAAATATCATCAACAAAATAAATACTAATGAGGCCAAAATAGCCGCATATTTGATAGCTGTATTAAGGGTTTCCTTAACCCGTTGGAAGTTGTTGGCGCCATAGTTAAACCCTGCAATAGGCAAAAACCCTTGTGTAACGCCAAGTACAGGAAACATGGCAAACATCAACATCCTACCTGCAATGGCATAAGAGGTAACTGAGGTTTCACCACCCAAATCATAAAGAATATTGTTCATAAAAAGGTAGGTGATGCTCACTACAGCTTGACGTGCCAAAGTAACAAAACCCAAAGAAGTGATTTCTTTTACGATTGGAAAGTTCAGGCCTAAATGCGAAAAGTTAATTTTTAACTCTGATTTATCAGATTTGTAAAACCAGAGGATAAATACCAAACAGAACACATAAGAAAGCGTGGTAGCCCAAGCAGCTCCCTCCATTCCATAATCTAGAAGATTGATGAAAATATAATCCATGAGCAAATTACTGACCGATGGAATCATCATGGCATACATGGCGAATTTCGGCTTGCCTTCTGCTCTAATGACGGTATTTGCCATCATACAAAGCGCCAGAACAGGCACGCCATAAAGCACAATTTGATAATAGATTTTGGCAGGTTCAAAAATAGCACCTTTACCGCCGAATGAATCAATAATGGTATTTGCAAAAAGCAAGCCGACAGTCACCATGGTCAAGGTCAATACCAAGGTCAGGGTAATTTGATTGCCGAAGGTTTTTAGGGCTTTTTCATAATTATCAGCACCTAGAGCTCTTGAGATAATGGACGAGCCGCCAATACCAATGGACATCCCCAATGCCGCAATAAAAAACGACACGGGCAACACCACATTGATGGCTGCAATAGCGGTTGAACCTATCCAATTCCCCACAAAAATAGTATCCACCAAAATATTGAGTGACATCACCAATATTCCGATGGATGCCGGAAGCGCCTGCTTTATCAAAAGCTTGCTAATGGGTTGTGTACCCAAATCTTGTGAGGAAATCTTTGCCATTACGCGGTTACGGTTTCTGAATTTGCCCAGTCATGAATCCAATCGCTAACTAAGCTTACCCATTCTTCGTCATCATTTAAACACGGAATTGTTGTGAATTCCTTTCCGCCCATTTCATGGAAAATTTCTTCGCCTTCCATGGCAATTTCTTCTAATGTTTCGAGACAGTCACTCACAAAGGCAGGCGTGGCAATGGCCATATTTTTTACACCCTGTTTGCCTAAACGCTCAATGGTCAAATCTGTGGCAGGCGTCAACCATGGATCAAATCCTAATCGTGATTGGAAAGAACTGGAATATGTTCCTGGTTTTAAATTTAGCTTTTCAGCAACCAAGCGGGTCACTTCCAAACACTGGTGACGGTAGCAAAATTCGTGCGCTGGCGACGGTGTGATACAACAGCTACCATCCATTTTACAATGGGATTTAGTGATGTCGCGTTTGCGGATATGACGTTCTGGAACCCCGTGATACGAAAACAACAAATGCTCGTAAGGACGATTTTTTAGATGCCTTTCTATGGAATTGGAAAGCACCGTAATGTAATCTTCACGATTATAAAACGCTTTTAAATCAGTAATTTTTAGGTGTGGGAAAAATTCTTTTCTGATTTCTTCTGCTAAAACCACAATAGTTTCAGTGGTTGCCATGGCAAATTGCGGATAAAGTGGGACCAAAAAGACCTCTTCCACTCCTTTGTCTACCAGTTCCTGAAGTCCTTTTTTGATGGTCATACTGCCATAGCGCATCGCCAAAGCAATCGGAAGTTCAGTTTTTTCTTGAATTCCTTTTTGTAAGCGTTCAGAAATAACAATTAAGGGCGACCCTTCATCCCACCAGATTTTTTTGTAGGCCGCAGCTGATGCTTTTGGGCGTGTGTTTAAAATAATACCCTTAACTAAAAGTGTTCTGGCCCAAAGCGGCACATCAATAACACGTTCGTCCATTAAAAATTCTCCCAAATAGGTTTTTACATCTGCTGGTTCTGGACTGTCTGGAGAACCGAGATTAACAAGTAAGACTCCTTTTTTCATTAGTAATTTTTCTATTTACAAAGATAAGGACATTAAATATTTTTAAGACTTGGTCATAAATTTATTTTATAAAACATTAAAATTAAACACAAGGTTGATTTGGGGGTACGTATCAATTATACTAATCAGAACATATTAAATTACGGTTTTACCACAGTTAACATTTCCTTAACAAAATTGTTCTAAAAAATTTGACGTGTTTATTTTTTTTTTCTAAGTTTGTGATATCAAGATATTTACAAGGGTGCTTGGCAAAGGCTCAAAATAAGTATTTTGATAGGAATTAATTCCAAAACCAGTACTGGTTTATTTTTATTTTACTTTGCCATCTGATCGCCTTGCCAAAAATTCTTTGCCAATACTTTGCCATAATTTATTAATCAGGCCTATTTATCGGGCTTTAAAATCAAGAAAATTATGAAAAATCTATTTTTAATGTTAGCTTTCTTTTTTGTGTTTGGCACAGGGTTTACCAGTACTATAAACAATGAGATCCCATCCAATGATGAGGATGGCCCTTGCTTCATCATAGTTGAAACTCGTCACAGCGACGGAACTAGAACTTTACACGGAAGTGTTTATACTGGTGAATCAGGTTGTAGTGGTACTGCTGTTCTTACAATTGCTGAGTAATAATTTTACACCAAGATCATTTCAGAAATGATCTTGGTTTAATCAAATATCATCCATGAAAATTTCTCATCTATTTCTTCCAGTTGTTGTTCTATTCACAACTTTCGCCCTAGGACAAACATCAGGAGTTATTGTCTACAATGAAACACTTAATTTAGGTGTTCCTGTTGAAAGGCAATGGACTCTATACTTCGACAATAAAAAGTCCATTTATTTAGAGACTAATAGCACAAAAGATGAATAAAAAAAAAGATTCTAATAAGGATTCAAACAAAATAATTATAGATTTAAATGTAAAAGAGTTCTATGTTGCTTCACTTAATACCAGAACTCTTAAATCACAAGGTACAGTAGCAACAACACCCTATCTTATTGAAGAAAGTATTCCAAAAATAAAATGGGAACTTGTAAAAGAAAGCAAAACCATCAATAGCTTTGATTGTCAAAAAGCAAAAGGTAATTTTAGAGGGAGAACTTATATTGCTTGGTTTACCAAAGACATACCTTCATGGTGTGGCCCTTGGAAATTATTCGGTTTACCCGGGGGAATTCTTGAATTTCAAGATGAAACTGGGCAAATAAAATCTTCCGCTATTCAAGTAAAAATAAATGACAATATTGATGTAGATAAAATCATTGATTCAAACAAAGGGAACGGAAAATCATTATCAATTAAAGATTATGTTGAACTAAAACAGAGAGAGAATGAATTAATGCTAAAATATGCCATGGCAAAATTAGGAAGGGAAGCCGATATTCGTAGTGTTGAGCCATACAAGAGACAAGGATTTGAACTAAAATATGAATGGGAAGAAGAGTAGAAAAAAAGAAAGATTAGTTTATGTAATTCTCTTTTTATGTATTGGTTTAATGTGCTCTTCTCAAACTCAGATCAGAGGTACAATAATCCAAAATGACAACTCACCAATTTTAGGGGCTAATATATTGCTAAAGGATAGTACAAATTCTTATGTTCTAAATTATTCTCTTTCTAGTGAAAATGGTACGTATGAACTATTTACTGATAACACTGGACTTTTTAAACTTTCCTTTTCTTCTTTAGGTTTCAAAACCCAGACTTTTTCTTTTGAAATAAAAAAAAACCAAAAAGTAATTTATATTCGATGTGCTTTTAGAAGAAAGCCTTACAAATTTAGATGAAGTTATTATTGTGTCAGAAAGTCCTATTTCAAAAAAAAATGACACCATCAATTTTAAAACTAAATTCTTTACAAACGGGACTGAGCAAACCGTAGAAGAGTTATTGAAAAAAATCCCTGGACTTAGCATTAATAGTGAAGGCACTATAAAAGTTGGCAATCAAGAAATCGAAAAACTTATGATAGACGGAGATGACCTTTTTGAAAAGGGCTATAAAATACTCTCAAAAAACATGCCTGCTTACCCTATTGAAGAGGTGGAAATACTTCAACGTTACTCCAACAACAGATTATTAAAGGATATAGAAGAAAGTAATAAGGTTGCCCTAAATTTAAAGCTCGATGAAAAATTCAAACGTATTTGGTTTGGTAATGCCGAAATGGGTATTGGTAATGATAACTTCTATCAAATAAAAGGCAACCTTATGAATTTTGGCAAAAAGGACAAGTACTACTTTTTGACCAATCTTAATAGTATTGGCTATGATGCCACAGGAGACATACAACAGCTCATTGAATCGTTTCGTTTTAATGAACCTGGAACTATAGGCGACAATCAAAAAGTTACTGATTTGATAGATCTCTCTTTTGAAAATTTAAACTTTAAGCGGAGCAGAACCAATTTTAACAATGCTGAACTAGTTTCTCTGAATGCCATTTTTAATCCAACTGAAAAACTAAAAATTAAAACATTAGGTTTTTTTAATTGGGACGAAAATGATTTTTTTAGAAACAGTATAGATATTGTCAATGTCAATAACACCAGCTTTACAAATACAGAAATTTATAAAGTACGCAATAAGAACAGAGTTGCCTTTGGTAAATTAGATCTCACTTACAACATATCTAAAATTAAAATGATAGAAGCCACTACAAAGTTTAACAGTGGGGATTATAATGATGGTTCTAGTTTGTTGTTCAATGGTAATTCTACTATCGAAAATCTGCAGCATCAAAACACATTGTTCGATCAAAAAATTAATTATACCAATAAATTTAAGGACACTAAAGTCTTTTTGTTAACTGGTCGTTTCATTCACGAAAAAACACCTCAAAACTATAGAGTCAATCAATTTTATTTTCAAGATTTATTTGAAGATTCAGAAACTATAAATAATGTAAAGCAAAAGAGCAGCAACCAAATGCAGTTTTTTGGTTTTAATGCTCATTTACTGGATAGAAAAACAAATGGAAATCTATTGGAGCTGCAGATAGGTAATGAATATAGAAAAGATCAATTAAGGACAAAATTTTCGCTTTTAGAAGACAAGTATAACCTTAACAACCCAAAAGGTTTTCAAAACGAAGCCAGATACATTGTCAGCGATTTGTACTTAAAAAGTAAATATCGCTATAAACTTGGAGATTTTTCCCTTACAGGGAAGGTAGATCTTCATCAGCTATTTAATCGATTAGAAGAATTAGACAATAAAACTAAACAAAATCCTTTTTTTGTAAATCCAGGTATTGGTCTCGACTGGAAAATAGATGACAAAAATAAAATAATAACGAGCTACAGTTACAATACAACAAACGCAAAAATTTTAGATGTTTATAACAAATTTGTCTTAATTGGTTTCCGCTCATTTTCGGCTGGCACAGGTGATCTTAATCAATTGGACGCATCAAGTGCTTTGCTAAATTATCAATTAGGCAATTGGAGCGATCGTCTTTTTTGCAAATACGTTTTTGCTTTACAGTAAAAACCACGACTTCTTTTCAACTAATACCATTATTGACCAAAATTTTACACTTACTAATAAAACAATTATAAGAGATCGTGAGTTTATTACTTTTAATTCTAAATTAGATTATTATTTCAAGTTTATGTCCTCTAACTTAAAAGTAGATTTGGGCTTTATTAAAAGTGAGTTTAAAAACAGCGTCAACAATTTAGATTTAAGAACAGTAATATCTCATAATTACAATTATGGTCTAGAGTTAAGATCTAGTTTCAGAGGTATGTTTAATTACCACCTTGGTACCAAATGGACTTCTAATGAAATTAAAACCACAAGCACTACTTCTTTTACAGACAACATCAGCTTCTTAGATTTGAGTTTTGTTTTCAATGATAAATTTAATGCGCAATTGCAATTTGAACGTTATTCTTTTGGCAATTTAGAGAATGACGACAACACCTATTATTTTTTAGATTTTGACTCCACTTATCAGCTCAAGAAAAACAAATTATCTGTAGGCATAACTGGTAAAAATCTTTTTAATACAAAAATTTTTAGAAATGTCTCAATTAGCGATATCGGCAGCTCAACTAGAGAATACAAACTCTTGCCACGATTCGTTCTTTTAAGATTAGAATATCAGTTTTAAACACTCAACTCGATGCCAAAACATACTTCTTAGGCGTCGTCCCATACTTCTTTTTGAATGCCGCTATAAAGTGACTCGATGTACTGTAACCCACTTTCAAGCCTACTTCATTGACGTTGTGTTCGCCAGATTCCAAGAGTTTCCGAGCGACTTCCATTTTATAATCAAATAGAAAACTATAAACCGAATCGCCATAAATTTGCTTAAAGCCTTCTTTGAGTTTTTTTAAATTCAAGCCAATTTCATCTGACAGCTCTTGTAATGATGGAGGTTCTGCCATTCGTGAAATAACGATGTCCTTAGCCTTCCTGATTTTGATCACGTTGGTTTCATCTACCAGAAAGGGACATTGCTCAACATTTGCTTCTTCACTTCTGTTAAAATATAAACTCAACAACTCGTATGCCTTTCCTTTAAAATAGAGATTTTTTATAGAGGCATTTAAATTATAATGCACCAATTGGGTCAGGACAATGGCAGAGGAAGGCGAAATCTTACCATCCTTATAATATTTCTTGTCTTTGTTATCATCACTCAAAAACGTAATATAATCGGCTTCCTGTGAAAACAAGCCATGAAATTTTTTAATAGAGATCAAAATGGAAACCAGCCATGAGTTGGGCTGCATTTCCAAATGAATAGGCAAATCACGTTGAGGATTGTACAGCAAAAGTGAGTTCTCTTCCAAAATATCTAAGGCGTAACGCCCTTCATTAAACACAAACTTGCTTGAGCCCTTCAAACAAAAATGGAATTGAATGAAATTACTATCTATTGCACGTTGGACAACTTCAACGACATTACTTTCATTTTGACAGGTCAACACAAAAAATCCATCTTCAACCTGAGTTTCCCCGAAAGAACCTTTAGCGACATTTTTTAATTCCATAAACTTCCATTTTATTTTGTCTTTATTTAGATTGATTCTAAACTAAACCTTCAAAAAGCACTGATATAACTACAAAAATATGACATTTATCATACTTTTATCAAATTAAACCGTAAAAAACCACAAGCGATACTTATAGTTCCTTGAGCGTTGTTTTTATTGGATTCTCATTTCTATTTTTGTCATGAAATTTTCCACAGCAGGTATGCAGCATTATCACATGACGAGAGGCACTTATTTTTACGCCATTGGCTTAAGCTATAAAAAAGCAGATGCCGATGTTAGAGGACGTTTCAGTTTAGACGAAACCTCCAAAGAAAACCTCCTTAACCAGGCAAAAACAGAAGGCATTGAGAGCTTAATTGTAACCTCAACCTGTAACAGAACCGAAATCTACGGCTTTGCAGAGCATCCTTACCAACTCATCAAATTACTTTGTGAAAACACAAAAGGTACTGTTGAAGAGTTTCAGGAAGTGGCTTACATTTATAAGAATACAGAAGCCATCTCCCACATGTTTCGTGTAGGCTCTGGTCTTGACAGCCAGATTTTAGGGGATTTTGAAATCATCAGTCAACTCAAAAAGAGCGCAAGAGGTTCGAAAAAATTGGGCTTGCTCAATGCTTTTACTGAACGATTGATCAATGCGGTCATTCAAGCCAGTAAACGTATCAAGACAGAAACAGAGATTTCTTCTGGTGCAACCTCAGTATCTTTTGCTTCTGTACATTATATCTTAAACACGGTAAAGGATGTTTCAGGCAAAAATATTCTTCTTTTCGGAACTGGAAAAATAGGTAGGGACACCTGTGAAAACCTTGTCAAACATACCAAAAACGAACATATTACCCTTATCAACAGGACTAAAAATAAGGCTGAAGAAATTGCCGGTAAGTTTAATCTGTTAGTTAAGGATTACGCCAATCTTCAAGAGGAAATCAATGCCTCTGATATTTTGATTGTTGCCACTGGAGCACTCAATCCAACGGTAGATAAGCATTGCATCCAATCAAAAAAACCGTTGTTGATTTTAGATTTGTCCATTCCAAGAAACGTTAATCAGAACGTAACAGAGTTGGATCATGTGACTTTAGTTCATCTTGATGATCTATCGCTAATGACCGATGACACTTTGGAGCGAAGAAAAACTTTTATCCCAATTGCTGAACAAATTCTTGAAGAGGTAAAATTAGATTTCAACAGTTGGCTGGTAACGCGAAAGTTTGCACCTACCATTAACGCCTTGAAACACAAATTACTCGATTTCAAAAATGCTGAATTAGAGACACAACGTAAAAAACATTCAGATTTCAACGAAGCACAAGCAGAGTTGATCAGCAATAATATTATCCAAAAAATAACAAACCACTTTGCATGCCACCTTAGAAATGATGACATGTCTACTGATGAAAGTATTGAACTCATCAAAAAAGTATTTCAGTTAGAATCTCCTTCTCATGTCTAAACTTATAAGAATTGGTACGCGTGATAGCGAATTAGCGCTATGGCAAGCCAAAGCTGTACAACAACAAATTGAACATTTGGGTCATAAAACCGTATTGGTTCCTGTTAAATCAACAGGCGATCTACTCCTTGACAAACCCATTTACGAATTAGGCATTATAGGTGTATTCACTAAAATCTTGGATATGGCAATGCTCAATGACGACATTGATATTGCCGTACATTCCCTTAAAGATGTGCCCACGCTTTTACCACAGGGCATTGTTCAAGCCGCAGTTTTAAAACGCGGAAATGTCAGAGACACCTTAGTCTTTAAAGACAATGAAGAGTTTTTATCCCAAAAAGAAGCCACTATTGCCACAGGAAGTTTGAGACGAAAAGCCCAATGGCTTAACCGTTATCCAACACATACCGTTGTAGGATTGCGTGGCAACGTCAATACGCGGTTACAAAAACTGGAAGATCACGATGATTGGAACGCAGCCATTTTTGCTGCAGCCGGTATTGGTAGAATTGGTGTAAGACCAGATGACGCCATTAATTTGGATTGGATGGTACCTGCCCCTGCACAAGGTGCGATTATGATTACTGCACGTTCAGCTGATGAGGAACTGCTCAGTATCTGCAAAGAGATCAATCATGAAGAAACTGAAATTTGCACCACCATTGAGCGCAAATTTTTGAATCTTTTAGAAGGTGGTTGCTCTGCGCCTATTGGTGCATTGGCCTTTATCAAAAATGAAGAAGTACACTTTCAAGGTGTCTTGTTGAGTTTAGATGGTAGTAAAAAGATTGAAGTTACCCGTAATGAAAAATTGGGCAACCATCATAATATGGCGCAATATGCAGCCGACTATGTATTGGAACGCGGTGGAAATAGAGTCATGAATGACCTCAAAGACGCCGATAAAAAGATTCATGTGTTCTCTACCAAGAATTTGTCCGAGATGCAACGCCAACGGTTCAAGAATATCAATGTTGAAAGTACCGACTTTTTAAAAATAAGCTTAAACAGAATTCCGAAGCCTATTTTAAAATCGGCTATTGATAACGTCATTATCACCAGCCAAAATGCCGTAGACGCTATTACTGCCATTGTTCCAAAAGAAGAATTACAGTTTAAGAACATTTATTGCGTAGGGCGTCGCACAAAAAAATTGATTGAGTCCAAAATTGGCAAAGTCAAGCATTCTGAAAACTATGCCAAATCACTTGCTGAATATTTAGTAGAGTTTATTGACGGTACTGAAGTGACGCATTTTTGTAGTGATATCAGACTGGATGAACTATCACAAACTCTCGAAAAAAACCACATCAAAGTCAACGAGGTAGAAGCCTATAAGACTATTTTGGATTCAGAGAAAATCGATTCAAGCGTAGAAGGGATCATGTTTTACAGTCCTTCAACCGTTGATAGCTATCTTAAAAACAATAGCCCAAACGACAAAGTGGCTTATTGTATTGGAGAAACTACCGCCACCGAAGCCAAAAAATATTTTGAGGATGTGCGTGTTGCCAAATTGCCAACGGTTGAAAGTGTCATTGATTTGGTAAATGCTCATTACAATCAATAGGTGATCTTAAGAGATAGAAATATCTAATTTTGTAGCTACTTAAAAAGGGATCCATGATCAACACAAAATCGCTCAAAACTGCGTATCGATTTATCGATATCCTTATTTTGTTCTTCCTGATTTTCGATTTCGGATTTAACGTTAATGACAGCTATAAACCTTATAAGCTGGCTATATTCTTTGTACTCACCAGTCTCCTGATAGCATTTAATATTTTCAAATTTTATCAATTTTCTGACGCTAATATCAGGAAAACCCTCAAATTTAATTTGGTCCTGTTAATTGTAATTATCACTTCTGCAGGTGGGTACTTATTGCTCAACGATGGTAAGGATATGCTACCGTTGCTAAAGGAGACCAAGGTGATTTTTGAAGTAGGACTCTTCATTTATTTGTTGTTAAGGCTTTCCATTCTTATAAAGCATGTTTACAAAATTTATTTTAATCCGGCCATTCTTTTTGTGGGCAGTTTTTTTATATTCTCTTTTATTGGTGCTTTATTTTTAATGCTTCCTAAGGTCACCACCAACGGCATTAGCTTTATTGATGCACTATTTACTGCTACAAGCGCTATTTGTGTGACTGGGTTGGCCGTGTTGGACACAGCCAATGACTTTACGCAACTAGGTCAGATTGTAATTTTAATCTTGATTCAAATTGGAGGCTTGGGCATTTTAACATTTACCTCGTTTTTCGCCTACTTTTTTAAGGAAAATTCATCATTTAGAGAAGGACTTTATGTCAAAGATTTTACGGCTTCAGAGAATTTACAGGATGTCTTGAAAATAGCTGTTCGTATTGTCCTCTTCACAATCACTCTAGAACTTATAGGCGCAGTGGCAATCTATTTTTCAATTGATAATATTGACTCTGTCAAGGACAAGGTGTTTTTCTCAATTTTCCATTCTATCTCAGCTTTTTGTAATGCGGGCTTTTCCACCTCATCAGCTAGTTTTTATGATCCAAGTTTCAGATTTGATTATTCCTTGCAATGGGCTGTCATGTTGCTCATCATTATAGGTGGGTTAGGCTATAATATTGTGCACAATTCTTACGTGTACTTCAAAACGGCTTTTATCAACACGTTTATCAAAGGCATTAAAACCTTACCGGTGAGGGTTTTTAAACTAAATTCAAAAATAATATTTTTTACCACCTGCATACTTTTAGCGGCAGGATTTGTCTTCTTCTTCTTTGCAGAAGCTGACCATTCCCTAAAGGAACACACCACGCTCTATGGAAAAATTACTTCAGCCATGTTCTCTTCAGTAACCCCAAGAACGGCTGGATTTAATACGGTAGATTATTCACAAGTGGCAACACCGTCTATATTAGTAGTTATTTTTTTAATGTGGATTGGTGCCTCACCGGCCTCTACAGGCGGTGGAATTAAAACCAGTACCTTTGCCATAGCCACCCTCAATATTATTGCCACAGCACGTGGAAAAAAGCGTATTGAAATCGATACTCGAGAAATCTCCAGCAGTTCTGTCAACAGAGCTTTTGCCATAATTTGTATTTCTTTATTGGTTATAGGCACCAGTACATTATTGTTGTTGTTCTTTGAACCGGACAAACAATTGTTACCTCTTGCTTTTGAATCTTTTTCTGCATATAGTACCGTTGGATTGAGCATGAATGTCACTCCAAACTTGTCTCAACCTAGCAAATATGTTATTATAGTGGTGATGTTTTTAGGACGTATAGGCACCCTGAATTTATTATTTGGAATGCTTGGGCAAATAGAACAGAAGTTTTATAAATATCCACAAGAAAACATTTTAATCAATTAACACATGAAAATTATAATTATCGGTCTCGGAAATTTTGGATTGGCATTGGCACTGAATCTTACTGAAACAGGCAATGAAGTCATTGGTGTTGATAGACAAATGGAGAAAGTCAATTTGGTAAAGGACCAACTGGCTCACGTGGTTTGTATGGACGCCACCAATGAACTCGCCTACCAAGCCCTGCCAACAAAACAGGCAGATTTAACGGTAGTAGCCATTGGTGAAAATGAAGGCGCAGCCATTATTACTACCGCAATTGTTAAAAAACTATGCGCCGGAAAGGTGATCAGCAGGTCACTATCTCCCATTCACGATACGGTTTTACAGGCCATGGGAATTGATTTTATAGTCCATCCTGAACAAGAAGCTGCTCAAAAATTGACCTATAAGATCAATTTAAAAAATGTCATCGATAACTATAAAATTGATGAGCACTATTCCATTACAGAAATTAAAACACCAGAAAGTTTTGTTGGTAAAACCATAGGAGAATTGAATATCAGGTTAAACCATCATGTCAATGTCATTACCTTATTGCGCATCAGAGAGAAAATCAATTTTATTGGGGCGCCAGCAAAAGTAAAAGTCATTGGCGTACCAACCACCAATACGCGAATTGAAAAAGACGATATCATGGTAGTCTTTGGTTTGAATGAAAAAATTGCGGATTTGAATAATAAAAAGTAAGACTCACAGGAGGTCTGTAACATTAAAAATTAGTTGAATTTAAATGTTCCAAGATGTTGGGACCATTTTACACAAAAATAGAGATGATAAAAAACGATTTATACTTAAGAGCATTAAAAGGAGAAACTGTTGCCCGACCACCGGTATGGATGATGCGTCAGGCAGGACGTTATTTACCCGAATTTCAAGAAATCAAGGCAAAGTATGATTTCTTTACCCGTTGTAGAACACCAGAACTGTCAAGTGAAATTACTGTGCAACCCATCCGTCGTTACGGGATGGATGCTGCCATTTTGTTTAGCGATATTTTGGTGATTCCTCAGGCCATGAATATTGAAGTAGAGATGAAACCAAATTTCGGACCTTACTTACCACATCCGGTACGGACGCAAAGAGATGTAGATAATGTGATTGTTCCTGATGTGGATGTTGAATTAGACTATGTGATGCAAGCTATCAAAGCTACTAAAGAACTTTTAAATGATGAAGTGCCTTTGATTGGTTTTGCTGGATCACCATGGACCATTTTATGCTATTGTGTGCAGGGCCAAGGCAGCAAGAATTTTGACAAAGCAAAGGAATTCTGTTTTACCAATCCTATAGCTGCACACCAATTACTGCAAAAAATTACAGACACCACCATCACCTATTTAAAAGCCAAAGTGGCGGCAGGTTGTGACGCCGTTCAAATTTTTGATTCGTGGGGAGGCATGTTGTCACCAACAGATTACAACGAATTTTCTTGGCAATACGTGAACCAAATTATTGAAGCTTTAAAAGATGATGCGCCTGTCATTGCTTTTGGAAAAGGATGTTGGTTCGCATTGGGCGATATGGCAAAATCCAATGCTTCTGCCTTGGGTATTGACTGGACCTGTTCTCCAAAAAACGCGCGTTATTTGACTGGAGGAAACATCACGTTACAAGGTAATTTTGATCCTTCCAGATTGTTTTCGCCACCGTCAGAAATCAAAAAAATGGTAAACCAAATGATTAATGAATTTGGCAAAGACAAATACATTGTTAATTTAGGCCATGGTATTTTACCGAATATTCCTTTGGATAACGCCAAAGCTTTTATTGATGCGGTAAAGGAGTATAAAATCCCATCCTAACCTTCCCGAGGGGAAGGAACTGTTATGTTTGTCTCACCCCTGTAGTTGGTCAAACCATCTACAAGTTTTCTTGTACCTTGTAAAAGTCAAAAGAACTTTTAAAAGAGTGCACTTACGATTTTTGAAACAAATTAAAATAATAGCCAAATAAAATTCCCTTTCCTTTGGAAAGGGCTAGGGATAGGATGATCTACAACATTTTCAACGGCATCAAAGCCTACGCAGGTACCCTTCAATTGATTTCCAAACTCAGGCTTTGGAAATATTTTGGTGTGCCCATGCTCATCAGCATATTAGTGGCCACATCAATCATCCTTTCTGCTTATGCATTAGCTGATAATTTTGGGTTGTATATTTCAAACCTTTGGGTTTGGGAATGGGGAAAAGATACGTTCTTTGTCATAAGTGAAATCCTCAGCGGTGTACTGATTCTAGTATTGGGATTTATCCTTTACAAACATATTGTGATGGCACTTTCAGCGCCTTTTATGAGCCCTGTTTCTGAAAAAATTGAAGCCCATTTGTTGGGTGCTCAAAGACACCAACATCGGGATACTTCATTTTCAGAACAATTGTTAAGGGGCATACGCATTAATGTCAGGAATTTATTATTGGAATTGCTGTTGACCATTCCCATTGTCCTGATTAGCTTTATACCAATTGTTGGCATCGCTTCCACTATTCTACTTTTTTTAGTGCAAGCATATTACGCCGGTTTTGGAAATATGGATTATACCCTGGAACGTCATTTTAAATATGATGAAAGCATTAAATTTGTAAAACAGCATCGCGGCTTGGCCATTGGGAACGGTATCGTTTTTATGCTATTTTTATTAATTCCTGTTATTGGAATTATTCTCGTGCTGCCATTATCAGTAACCGCAGCTTCCACAGAAACTGTGAAGCTACTTAAGGCGCAAAACAGATTAAAATCAAATGATATATAGTTCAGAACATATCAGCATTTCATTAGTGCAACCCAATGATGCCTTACAGTTGAACAAACTATTGGTATCCAATACTGAGCGCTTTAATCGCTTTCTCCCTCTTACGTTAGCAGATAATAGAACATTGGAAAGCACTCGTAATTACATCAATAAGAAAATAGAGGCAGCTGAAAAAAAGGAAGAATATGTTTTTGTGATCAAAGATACATACCAAATTCAAATTATGGGATTGATCATTTTAAAGCAAGTAGATTGGGAGACCGAGCAAGGTGAATTTGCCTACTGTATAGGGCAAGGTTTTAAAGGCAAAGGACTTATGAGTCACGCCATAAAGGCAATCTCCACCTATGCAATTGAGGTGATGGGGTTGAAAACACTTCTAATAATATCCCACAAGACGAATGTATCAAGCGTTAATGCCGCTTTAAACTCTGGCTTCAAATGGAAAAAAACTTTGAAAAATGAATTCACCCCTTTAAACGGAGCCTCTTTAGATATGGAACTTTACGAATTTTCAAAACATGAAAGATAAATTTTACAACTATATACTAGAATTACAAGATACCATCACCTCAAAACTGGCGTCTGTAGATGGCAAAGCAACATTTCAAGAAGACCTCTGGGAACGCCCTGAAGGTGGCGGCGGAAGAACGCGCGTTATTGAAAACGGTACTGTTTTTGAAAAAGGAGGCGTCAATGTTTCTGCCGTTCATGGTGAGTTGCCAGAAAGTATGCAACAGTATTTTGGAGTTAAGGATGCCAATTTCTTTGCCTGCGGATTAAGTTTGGTATTGCACCCGACAAACCCGATGGTGCCGACTGTTCACGCCAATTGGCGCTACTTTGAAATGTATGATCAACAAGGTCATATCGTCGATTCTTGGTTTGGTGGTGGACAGGATTTAACGCCTTACTATCTGTTTAGCGAGGATGCCACGCATTTTCACGAGGTCTGTAAAATGGCCTGCGACAAGCATCACCCCGCGTTTTATGAGTTGTACAAAAAAAAATGCGATACCTATTTTTGGAACGCACACCGGAACGAGGCACGTGGAATTGGTGGTTTATTCTTCGATTATTGTAAAGCCACTGAAGAATTCTCTATGGAAGATTGGTATAATTATGTCACTGAAGTGGGCAATAGTTTTCTTGAATGCTATGTCCCTATTGTGGAAAAACGAAAAAACCTCCCTTATACAGATGCCAATAGAACTTGGCAGGAAATACGTCGTGGCCGTTATGTAGAATTCAACTTGGTGCATGACAAAGGCACCTTGTTCGGTTTGAAAACCAACGGACGCATCGAAAGTATTTTGATGAGTTTGCCACCACACGTCCAATGGGTGTATGACCATCATCCTAAAAAAGGAAGCGACGAAGAAAAGTTACTAGACGTATTAAAAAATCCTATAGATTGGATTGAATTATAACACAAACAAAGACACTTTAAATAGTCCTCAACAAAGAATTAAACTGCAGACAGAAGACTGCAAACTGAAAACTCAAATTATGTACCCATTAAGAAGAAATAGAAGATTAAGAACCAACGAGGCGATACGGTCATTAGTCCGGGAAACCATAATCTCACCAAATGATTTTTTGGTCCCGTTGTTCATCGTAGAAGGCAAAAACGTAAAAGAAGAAATAGCTTCCATGCCAAATTACTTCCGCTATAGTTTAGACTTGCTCGAAAAGGAAGTCAAAGAACTTTGGAGTATGGGCTTAAAATCAGTATTGCTTTTTGTAAAAGTTGCAGACAACCTTAAAGACAATAAAGGCACTGAAGCCATCAACGCTAACGGATTGATGCAACGCGCCATTAAAACAGTTAAAAATGCCTGTCCTGATATGTTGGTGATGACTGACGTGGCCTTTGATCCGTATTCCGCTTATGGACATGATGGAATTATAGAAAATGGCATCATTTTAAATGATGAAAGTGCCGAACTACTGGCACAAATGAGTGTGTCCCACGCTATAGCAGGAGCTGATTTTGTGGCGCCAAGTGATATGATGGATGGTCGTATTCTAGCCATACGCGAAGCTTTAGAAGATGAAGGTTTTACTGACACAGGCATTATGAGCTATTCCGCCAAATATGCCTCAGCCTTTTATGGGCCTTTCCGTGACGCGTTAGATTCGGCACCTGTAAACATGAAAAATATTCCGAAGGACAAAAAAACGTATCAAATGGATTATGCCAATAGGTTTGAAGCCCTCAAAGAGACTGAAATGGACATTGATGAAGGTGCTGATATCGTCATGATCAAACCAGGATTATGTTATTTGGATATTGTCCGCGAAATCAAAAACGCCGTCGATGTTCCGGTGGCCGTGTATCAAGTTTCTGGCGAATACGCCATGCTCAAAGCTGCCGCTGAAAAAGGTTGGTTAGATCATGATGCGGTTATGATGGAGCAAATTACTGCTATAAAGCGTGCAGGTGCTGATGTGATTGCCTCTTATTTTGCAAAAGATGTTGTGAGACTTTTAAATAAATAATATAGATTTACCAGTTTACAATTTTAGCGCTTTTTCAAAGTTTTGTGCACTGACGCAAACCTCTGAAAAGCGCTTTTTTGGTTTATAATCAAAAAAATATTTTATATTTATTTTCGATTAAAATTACAAACAGCTAAAACATTTATGATTCAATGGATAGTATAGATACAAAAATCATCCAGATGCTGCGTAAAAACGCCCGCGAATCTTTTGCAACCATCGGTAAAGCCGTGGAGCTTTCTGCACCTGCAATAGGCAAACGGGTCAAGCAATTAGAAGAAAAAGGGATTATTTTGGGCTATTCCTTAAAACTTGATCATGAAAAACTCGGCGTCGCTACAAAGGCATACATCCAGTTAACAATCCACCAATCGAGCACTTTAAGAACGGCTTACAGCCAAATTGTCCATCAAGAAGAAGTACAACGCTGTGACCGTATTACGGGTGAGGATCGCCTATCTATTTTGGGATACTTTAAAAGCAATAAAGATCTGATCACTTTTATAGAACGCATCTCACAGTACGGTGTTCCCAACACCAGCATCATTTTAGAAAACTAAGTTAAAATTGTTTCAGCAAAACACAAACACAAAACCTAATAATATTCTTAAATTAGCATATAAACTTAAACACCCATGACGTTATTAATTATTTATGCGTTTGTTTCCATATTCTTTTCATTTCTCTGCTCCATATTGGAAGCTGTATTATTGAGCATCACGCCAACCTTTATCAATATTAAGAAGAAGGAAGGCAAAGACTATGCAAAGAACATAGAGATGTTAAAAAAGGATGTTGACAAACCTCTCATTGCCATATTGACCCTAAACACCATTGCACATACCGTTGGCGCCATTTTGGTAGGTGTACAGGCAGAACAGGTATTTGGAAATGGCGACAATTCCATTTTGATCGTCTCTGCTCTTATGACACTAATGATCTTAGTCCTTTCTGAGATCATCCCGAAAACGATTGGTGCGACGTACTGGAAGAACTTGGCGAATTTTACTTCCAAAGGACTTAATATTCTAATTTTTCCTTTAAAATATACAGGCATTCTTTGGCTATTGCAACTCACTACAAAATTGATTGGTGGCAAAAATTCACACGTGAGCACTGTAAGTAGAGACAGCTTTCTGGCCATGACGGATATCGCCCATGAAGAAGGTGTATTTCAAGAATCAGAAAGCAAAGTGATTAAAAACCTTATCAACTTCAAGAAAATTGTAGCCAAGGATATTATGACGCCACGGACCATCATGGTCTCTGAGGATGAGAAAACCTCCGTCAAAACCTTTTTTGATGAAAATCAAGAGCTTCGCGTGTCCCGAATCCCAATCTATTCTAGCAGTCCAGACAATATTACGGGATTAGTCCTAAAAGATGATATCTATAAAGAAATGGCACTTGATAATGACGATAAAACATTGGCAGATATTAAGAGAGAAATTATTATTGTGGAGCGTAAATTGCCCATACCAATCCTATTTGAAAAACTAGTAGAAAGCAAAAACCACATGGCCTTGGTGGTGGACGAATATGGTACAGTTACCGGCTTGGTCACTATGGAAGATGTGATTGAAACCCTTTTGGGACTTGAAATTATGGATGAAAGCGATAATATTGCCGATCTTCAAAAGCAAGCCAGAAAAAGTTGGGAGGCAAGAGCGAAACGCTTGGGCATGCTAAGGGGTGATAATGACGTTTCGAACGATGAAAGTTAATGGCGGTTTGTGTTGTTGAATCACCCTTAGGTTTTACCAAAATTGTTGGTACTGAAGACGGCATCTCCTCCATTTCCATTTTAAATTCTGAAGAAAAAATCACCGATATTATTCCCTTAGAACTTGAAGACTGCGTCCATCAACTCCATGACTATTTTGAAGGTAAGCGCACGCAATTCGATATAAAATTAAATCCTGAAGGCACTGATTTTCAAAAGAAAGTTTGGAATGAACTTCAAACCATTCCCTACGGAAAAACGTGTTCCTATTTAGAGCTATCCCAACAATTGGGCGATATTAAAGCCATCAGAGCAGTCGCCAATGCGAATGGTAGAAATCCGCTGTGGATTGTGATACCCTGCCATCGTGTTATTGGCTCAGATGGCAGTTTGACGGGATATGCCGGCGGCTTATATCGCAAGCAATGGCTTTTGGAACATGAAAGTCCTTATATTCAGCAACGCTTATTTGAATGAAGTAACCAAGACCTCACCTGCCCGAAAGTTCCAGATTAAAAACCTGTCAGGTCTTTTACATGAAAGGTAAGATTATTCCCTATATTTATTCCGCTAAACACCAACTTATGAAATTCCTTAAAACAGTCCTAAAATGGCTACTCGTCCTACTTGTGCTGATAGTCGCCATTTTGTATATCACAGATACTGATTACTTGCTAAAAGCTGTGAGAACCATTTACCTTAAAGGCCATTCTACAGCCTATCTTGAAGATTACAAACAATTTGATAATGAAGTTGTGGCCAATGGCGCAGGCCAACCTTGGCCAAACCACGCCGATTACAATTCTGCTAAAGAAACGGAAGCTCTTCAAAAAATCAATACAGATTTAGGTACTATCGCCTATGTGATTATCAAAAATGACAGTATTTGGTTTGAAAATTATTGCGATGGATTTGGAGAAGATTCTAAATCAAATTCATTCTCAATGGCCAAAAGTTATGTGTCTGGACTGATGCAAAAAGCCATTGAACAAGGCCATATCAAAAGTTTGGACCAACCGGTGGGTGATTTCTTTCCGGAATTTAGCGAAGGTAAAGCAGCGAAAATGACGGTTGGCGATTTATCCTCCATGAGTTCTGGCACCAATTGGGATGAGGCCTACTATTCACCTTTATCCATCACCACACGCGCCTATTTTGATGACGATTTGGAAAAGGTTATTCTCGGTTTGAAGGTCGTGGATGAACCCGGCCAAGCCTACAAATACGCCAGTGGAGACACGCAACTATTAGCGATGGTGATTGAAAAAGCCACCGGTAAAAAAATGTATGACTATCTTTCTGAATCCTTTTGGAAACCTTTAGGCTCTGAAAATTCAACACTTTGGCAAGTGGACAGTGAAGAAAATGATTTGGTCAAAGCCTATTGCTGTATCGCTAGTAACGCAAAAGATTTTGCCCGTTACGGCAAATTGTTCAAAGATCATGGTAAATGGAACGGCAAACAAGTTTTAGATTCGGCATTTGTTGCCAAATCAGTCACGCCAAGGTTCGCTGCAAGTCCAGAGTATGGTTACGGATGGTGGTTGATTCAAGATTATAAAGGGAAAGACTTTTTTATGATGCGTGGCCATTTGGGTCAGTACGTTATTGTTCAACCTGATGATAATGTGATCATTGTACGCTTGGGCCACGAATCAAGAAAAGTGGATTATGATGGCGATGCCTTTACGCAGGATATATATACGTATATTGATGAGGCTTATGCGATGATGAAGAATAATTAGATACAAATATTGCGAATTTTCTCAAATTGTTTCAGGAATGAACGTATATACAAAATAGATGATGACTAATAATTAATAAGAGTCTTGCCTTCGCAGGAAGTACACATGATCAACAAACTCAACCTTGAAGACATTCTTTTTCTGGACATTGAAACTGTTCCAGAAACACCTCATTTTTCTGAACTTGATAAAACCAAACAAGACCTTTGGGATCTTAAATCGAAGTACCAAAGAGCCGAAGTTTCTGCAGAAGAGTTTTATGAGCGGGCTGGAATTTGGGCTGAGTTTGGAAAAATCGTTTGTATTTCAGTTGGCTATTTCAAATTTCAAGGGGATATTAGAACGTTTCGCGTCACGTCATTTCATGGTGATGAAATCACTATTTTAAAAGATTTCAAAACTTTATTAGCCTCGCATTTCAGCCAAGCCAAGCATATATTATGTGCCCATAATGGAAAGGAATTTGACTTTCCATATATCGCCAGACGCATGATCATCCACAATATTGAACTGCCATATAAACTGAATCTTTTCGGCAAGAAACCATGGGAAGTACCGCACTTAGATACATTGGAACTCTGGAAATTTGGCGATTATAAAAATTATACATCCTTAAAATTACTGACCAATGTGTTAGGTATTCCATCTCCCAAAGATGATATTGATGGTAGTGAGGTTTGTCGCGTCTATTATGAAGAAAACGATGTCGAACGGATTGTTATCTATTGTGAGAAAGACACGATTGCTGTAGCGCAAATCTTCTTAAGATTACGTGGGGACTCAATTTTGGATGAGAGTGAGATTAAGCATATTTGATAGGCGAATTAATTGCCTACAGATTCTCAGAATTCTGCAGATCTCTTTTTAAAATAATTCAAACTCAAAACTAAAACTCATAGGTGTTAAGCTGATCCTTGATAGAAAACTAGGTGCTCAGTTGAGAGCACACATAAAAAAAATACTACACTTTAAACCCGGGGTGAGGATTAGAGCATGAATATTTTTTTTGTGAGCATTAACATACCTTTCAGTAAGTGTAATGTTTTCTGAAAGGTTTCAAATAATTTGCTTTCAGATAAAGTAGGTTTTGATAGATTTGGGGCGGTGTTCATAAGTCAAAATTTATGGTAGATTTGGGGCTAATCACAAGTTAGGTTTATGGTAATTTTTTGGGGCAAAAAAAGTTATGTTTATTTTAAGGTTATTTAGATAGACGATTTTTATTCTGTTTTGTAAATATGTGACATTATTTCTATAAATCAGTCTAAATACATAATTATTAGATGAAGTGCGCAAAATTTTAACAATTACAATCCATTATGAAGATTATTCTTACGTTAATTATCCGATTTGCTTCTTTGGGTCGTATGGGAAACGCTAAAATTCAATAAAAAAAACAGCCACCAATACACGAATTAATTTATTAGTTCATTCGTGAATTCGTGGCTTAAAATTTATTACAAAACTACTGTTATAAAGTCATCTCAGGGATATCACCTTCTACGATCAATTTCCCTTCAGTAGCTTTAATAATCTCCTCAACGGAGATTCCTGGAGCGCGCTCCAACAATTTAAATCCGTCCTTGGTAATTTCCAAGACCGCCAAATTGGTCACAATCTTCTTTACGCAACCGACTCCAGTAAGTGGCAAACTACATTTTTTCAACAATTTAGATTCTCCTGCCTTATTGGTATGCATCATAGCCACGATAATATTTTCAGCACTTGCTACCAAGTCCATGGCGCCTCCCATACCCTTAACCATCTTACCGGGAATTTTCCAATTGGCAATATCGCCTTCTTCTGAGACCTCCATGGCGCCCAAAATAGTCAGGTCTACATGTTTTCCCCTGATCATGGCAAAGCTCATAGAAGAGTCAAAAAAACTAGCCCCTGGCAAGGTCGTGATGGTTTGTTTCCCGGCGTTGATCAAATCAGCATCTTCTTCCCCCTCAAAAGGGAAAGGTCCCATGCCCAGAACACCATTTTCACTTTGGAATTCTACTTCTATATCATCTCTTACATAGTTGGCAACAAGGGTTGGAATACCGATTCCAAGATTGACATAGTATCCATCCTTAACTTCCTTTGCAATACGTTTTGCGATTCCTGTTTTGTCTAACATTTTTTAGTTTTTTCATTCCCGAGAAGACGGAAATCTTATGAATTTATATCAACTTTCACTTGTGTCTCGAAAACGCACCACATGCCATGCATGTGTCAGAATTGTCGACGCTAAAACTTCACTACTTATAACTTTTTCCTTACAGTTAGTTGTTCAATGCGTTTTTCATAATCTTTACCCTGAAAAATACGCTGGATAAATATGCCCGGAATATGGATTTGATTCGGATCTAAACTTCCAACAGGCACCAATTCTTCAACCTCAGCAACCGTGATTTTTGCAGCGCCACACATAGCAGGATTAAAATTTCTAGCCGTGCCCTTAAAGATTAAATTGCCTGCAGCATCGCCTTTCCAAGCTTTTACGAAAGCAAAATCGGCTTCAAAAGCTTTTTCTAGCACATACATTTTTCCATTGAATTCCCGGACCTCCTTGCCTTCTGCGACTTCTGTGCCATAACCTGCAGGAGTAAAAAAGGCAGGAAAACCTGATTGCGCAGCTCTACAGCGTTCCACAAGCGTGCCTTGAGGCACCAACTCCACATCTAGTTCTCCACTGAGCATTTGGCGTTCAAATTCGTCATTTTCTCCTACATAAGAAGAAATCATTTTCTTGATCTGGCGCTTGTGCAATAACAATCCCAAACCAAAATCATCCACCCCAGCATTATTGGAAATACAGGTCAGTCCTTTGACGTTCATTTGTACCAAATTATTGATAGCGTTTTCAGGAATACCACATAGTCCGAAACCACCTAACATCAGGGTCATATCATCCTTTACCCCTTGCATGGCTTCGGTAACGTTGGCTACTTTTTTATTAATCATGAGTGTTTTTTTTTAGGAGTTTGAAAATTACGAAATAAAATAGCCATTCAAAAATGAATTAAGTTTGTAGGGGGTGTGACTTTTTTAAAATATGGCAAGTACCGATTGAATCGACAAAAAAAACCCATTTAAAATGAAATTTCATTTTAAATGGGTTTTTCACATTTGTTAAGCTCTCTAAACTAAAAGTCTAAACTGTCATCTCCAAAACCTTCGGTATCTGAGTTGTCACTTTCACTTCTTTTGTTACAATCCACATTTATGGAGAGATAAGCAGGACGTTCAAAGTCTCCTGTTGATACGTCGAGCTCTTTATCAGCATAACATTTTTTCATATAGAGCCCCCAAATTGGCAATGCCATAGAGGCACCTTGGCCATAAGCAATGCTCTTAAAATGAGTAGCGCGCTCTTCGCCACCAACCCAAACGCCAGTGACCAAATTAGGTACCATACCCATAAACCATCCATCACTTTGGTTTTGTGTAGTTCCTGTTTTACCAGCAATGGGATTCGTCAAAGCATAAGGATAGCCTGTAATAATTTCTTTATATAATTGATTATCTGTTGCCCAAGAACCTCTTAAACGTGATCCTGATCCGCCTTCTGTAACCCCTTGTAATAAATTAGTGGTAACATAAGCCACTTCTTCACTCAACACATCTTTTGACTCTGGAGTAAATTGATAGAGAATAGTCCCATTTTTATCTTCAATCCTCATCACCATTACTGGTTTGTTATAGACCCCTTTATTGGCGAATGTGGCATAGGCCGCTACCATCTCATAAACACTTAAATCTGGGGTGCCCAAGGCGATAGCAGGTACTGCAGGAATATCTGATTCAATCCCTAAATTTCTTGCCATATCAATCACAGGTTGTGGACCCACTTTATCCATCAATCGTGCGGTAATCGTGTTAATAGAATTTGCCAAGGCACTCTTCAACGTTTTAAAACCACCGTATTTATCGTCTGAATTATCAGGACTCCAAGGTAATGGATTCCCAAACTTTCCTGCTTCAATGGTTATTTTGGTATTTGGAAACGTATCACATGGTGATAAATGCAACTGATCAATAGCCGTTGCATAAACAAAGGGCTTAAACGTAGAACCTACTTGACGTTTTCCTTGTTTAACGTGATCATATTGAAAATGTCTGTAATTGATGCCACCAACCCAAGCTTTGACATGCCCTGTTTGCGGATCCATGGACATCATACCCGTATGTAAAAACGATTTGTAATACCGCATAGAATCTGCCGGTTTCATGATGGTGTCAATTTCACCTTTCCAAGAAAAAACGTTCATTTGCGTTGGCTTTTCAAAAGACGCTACAATCTCCTTTTCACTTTTACCATTGGCTTTCATAATTCGCCAACGTTCAGATTGCCGCATACTTCTCTTAAGCAAATCTGTTATTTCATCTTGATTTAAATCTAAAAACGGCGCCGTCTTATTTCGATCGGGTGTATTTTGATTAAAAAATTCCGCCTGCAATCGCGCCATATGCTCATGTACTGCATCTTCAGCATATTGCTGCATGCGCGAATCGATGGTGGTATAGATTTTAAGACCATCATCATACAAACTGTAAAGCCCCGTTCCATCCGGTTTTGGATTGTTTTTGATCCAATCTTTCATGAATTCGGTGAGATAGGCCCTGAAATAAGTAGCTAATCCTTCACGATGTGATTCTGGAGAATAACGCAAACCTAAGTCTAATTTTTTGATAGAATCATTAACGTTTTCTGCAATATAGTCGTACTTTTCCATTTGGTTCAATACGACATTTCTTCTGTTTCGAGTGCCTTCCGGATTGCGTGTAGGTCTTGGATTGTAGAGTGAGGAATTTTTAAACATGCCCACTAACATCGCAGATTCTTTAACGTCTAAGTTTTTAGGTTCCTTCCCGAAATAAATTCTGGCGGCACTTCTAATTCCGTCGGCATTATTTCCAAAGTCATAGATATTGAAGTACATCGCAATGATTTCTTCCTTGGTATATTGACGTTCCAAGCGGATAGCAATAACCCACTCCTTTATTTTCTGTGTTGCCGTTTCCACAATATTTTTAGATCTAACGCCAACAAATAACTGTCTAGCCAACTGTTGTGATATGGTACTTGCCCCTCCCCTTTTTCCTAAAAAAATGAAAGCCCTCAAAGTACCTATAGCATCAATACCTGAATGTTCATGAAAACGCGCATCTTCGGTAGCAATTAAAGCCTTTACCAAATGATCCGGCAACTCTTTATAATCTACAGGTGTACGGTTATCATTATTGTAAATTTTAGCCAATAATTCACCATCTGAAGAAATAATCTCTGTTGCCAAATTGGTGGATGGATTTTCCAAACGTGTATAATCGGGCATCTCTCCAAAAACACCCCAAGAAGCCAATAAAAATAATAAGACCACAAATAACACACCGCCTACAATGATCATCCAAAACCATCGGATATACGCAGAAAAATCTTGAGTTTCAGCTTTCTTTTTTGCCATAATTTAATTAATTAGTTGCAGGCTCTATTCTGAACCCCACATCTGTAATACCTTCTAAGTTATCAACGCCATTAACCTCACCATTATTACGCATAACGTGTTGAATGGTGACCGTATATGCACCAGCTTCATCAAACTGAACACGCTCCTTATACCACAACTTATTCTCCTTAATATCTGTAAACCCCTCTCCTAAAAGGGCTCCGTTGGGTTTGGTCATTTGATACTCCAGGGTGTCTTTTACCGTTTTACCGTTAGGAAAATTTATCTCTGCAATCAAGAATAAGTTGCTGAATTTATAGTCGTTCGTGTTTCTGATGTTGATAAACAGATTGTAGAGTTTTGTAGAATCTGGAGGTGTCATGGTAAAGGATATCAAAGTGTCCTTGTTCCATTGATTGGGCACCGATTTATACTCGTCAAAAATTTGATTGGAATCACAACTGAACACCAAAAGCACACTTGTTAAAATTATCCAAGAAAATTTATTTGACATCGTTAGGATTAGATTTTTTCGGGTTTGGCTTTCTGCGTTTCTTCTGCCCGGTTTTTTGAGGCGGTTTTTGTTGGGATTGCTCTTGAGGTTTATTTTGATCAGTAGTTTCTCTCGGCTGCTCTGGTCTTTTGGTTTTACTCTTATTGGTTTTACGTTTCGTTTTGCGTTTTGGACTATCAAAGCGCGTTAAACTATCCTGACCTACTACATTTTCAAAATCGGCTTTGACCTCTTCAATGAGCTCTGAGGCATATTCTTCAAGACTTGCTACCTTCTGTTTTTTCTTGTTTAAGGCAATAATTTCATTGGCCTGATCTGTGGTCAGTTTGTGCCAATTCATCCATTCGCCTTCATAGGCGTACCACATAAAGCCTTTAAAAATGTCGGTTTTTTGGCATACTGCGGTACCTTTTTCAGTGTAAAGCTTGATCTCTGTTTTTGGAAAATCTTTTAGAGCATCCAAGTACGAATCCAATTCATAGTTAAGACAACATTTCAACTTCCCACATTGGCCCGCTAATTTTAACGGATTTAAAGACAATTGCTGGTAGCGTGCTGCAGAGGTACTGACCGATCTAAAATCAGTTAACCACGTCGAACAACACAACTCACGTCCGCAAGACCCAATACCACCAAGACGCGCCGCTTCCTGACGGAAACCAACTTGCTTCATTTCAATACGGGTACGGAATTCTTTGGCAAATAATTTTATCAATTCCCTGAAGTCAACACGCTCTTCTGCAGTGTAATAGAACGTCGCTTTACTGGCATCTCCTTGATATTCAATGTCAGAAATCTTCATGTGCAATTTCAAGTCAATCGCAAATTGACGCGCTTTGACCTTCATTGGATCTTCCTTGTCACGGGCTTCAGACCATACATCAATATCGCGTTGTGACGCTTTACGGTAGATTTTTAAAACGTTTTCTTCATCGTCAATTTTAACGTGTTTACGCTTCATTTGAATCCTTACCAATTCTCCAGTAAGGGTCACCATACCAATATCGTGGCCAGATTGCGCTTGGGTAGCAACAACATCGCCAATACTCAGGGTTAAATTTTCTGTATTTTTATAATATTCTTTACGTCCATTTTTAAAACGTACTTCAACACCAATAAAAGGCTCCTCTCCTTGTGGGAGAGACATGTTGGCCAACCAATCAAAAACCGTCAGTTTATTGCAGCTATCAGTGCCACAAGTACCATTGTTTTTGCATCCTTTTGGTTGTCCATCCTTTCCGGTTGAGCAACTAGTACAACTCATGCTATGTTATATATAAAATTCGTCTGGTAACGAATGAGGATTAATAATTATGGCCTTGGTCTGTAAAAAAATTACCACCATAACGGAAAAGGCAATGCCATATACTTTCAGAACGTAAAGATAAGATTATTTATTTCAGTTGTATAATTGAAGATCATGTAACTCGATATAATCGTTTAAAAAATTACAAGACTCTTAATAACAGTGTATTAAAATTATTAATTAACTTTAACTACCCGTTTCTAACATGTTCGAAAATGCTCCTGCTCACATTTTCAAAACGCTTCGATGTTGTGTAAGTAACCATTAAATAAACAGCATCATGAAATCGAACTTTACTTTATTTTTTATTGGCTTTTTGATCTTTACCGTCCACCATACATATGCACAAGATATGAATGCCAACGTGGTAGGAGGCGCGTACCCCCTGAACGGAAACCAAGCGCCTTGTTTAACTGATTATCAAAGAGATGCAGTTAAAGCGGAAATTAAACCGGTATTGCACAGTTAAAAACGCAGAACAAGTTGGCCTTTGATGGTGCTAAAAAAATTATCAGTCATCCTTTATTTTCTTGGCCTATCAGAAAAGCAGCTGGTATCAATTATGATGATATTTATACTGCCAGATTCTATGTAGATCAGGACATGACATATCCAAACAAAATATTAGACTTTAACTGTGGCACTAAAACTTATGATACAAGTGCTGGTTATAACCACGCCGGTGTAGATCTCGTGACTTGGCCGTTTGCGTGGAAAATGGTTGACCAAAACGGTGTAGAGATCATTGCTGCCGCTGCTGGTCAAATTATGGCCAAAGGGGGTTCACAATTTGATAGAAGCTGCACAAACAATGATAATGTTTGGAATGCTGTATATGTGCAACATGCTGATGGAAGTGTTGCTCTATATGGCCATATGAAAAAAAATTCGTTGACTACAAAAATTGTTGGTGATATGGTAGCTGAAGGTGAATTTCTGGGTATTGTAGGAAGTTCTGGAAATTCTGCAACTCCACATTTACATTTTGAGGTGTATGCGTCCATCGATCCTGACGTTTTGATTGATCCTTTTTCAGGTAATTGTAACAGCCTCAATTCTGATTCTTGGTGGCAAAATCAAAGACCACACACAGATCCAAAAATCAATGCTGTGTTAACCCATGGCAATATTCCTGTTTTTCCTGAATGTCCTAACCCAGAAATCACCTATGAAAGTGATGATTTTAATGCTGCTGACCAGATTCATTTTGGGGTTTATTTGAGAGATCAGCTTGCTGGAACCTCCATAAATTTAAAAATCATCAGACCAGATGATTCGATCTTGTATAATTGGGATTACACTTTAGTTGACAATTACGACAGCTCTTGGTGGATGTGGTACTATTCAGGTGTTTACAATATGAACGGTCAGTGGAGGTGGCAAGCCACCTATCAACTTCAAACGGTAACCCATAGCTTCAATGTTACTGGAGTATTAGGCCTTGATGAAGAAGATTTTAGCACCACATCCATCTATCCAAATCCTTTTAAAAATCGCGTCACCGTTATTTCCAAAAGTATGATTCAGAAAGCTACGGTTACAGATGTTTTGGGCAAAACAGTTTCAGTTATCAGTACTTCTAATGAAGGCATCAAAGAAATAAACCTTGAATCACTTTCAAAAGGTATGTACTTTTTGACTTTAGAAGGGAATTCCAACCAGCACAAAATCATAAAATTGATAAAAGAATAAGCTTGCAAATAGTAAAGGCTTCGAAAAACTACGTAAGCCTTTTTTTTATTGCTGCAGTACTTCAAAAATATTTCGCAGGTCCTTTTTATAAGACAAATGATCAGCGCGTCCTTTTTTAAAGATATCATTGCTGTTGCCTTGTCCTTTTCTGAGTTCTTTTTGCTCATCATATGGCAATCGGCTCACTTCCATACAAGTAGTTGAGCAGCAGTTTTCCATTTTTGCTTTGCAACCTTCACATTGGATAAATAATAAATGGCATGCGTCATTGGCACAATTGGTATGTAAATCAGCAGGTTGGCCGCATTGATGGCATTGGGCAATGACATCTTCAGAAATACGTTCTGACCGTCGTTGGTCAAACACAAAGTTCTTTCCAATAAATTTATTTTCCAAACCTTCTTCATTGATCTGTCTCACATAATTTATGATCCCACCATCTAACTGAAACACATTTTTAAAGCCTTTATGCTTGTAATACGCACTTGCTTTTTCACAACGGATGCCTCCAGTACAATACATGACTAAGTTTCTATCTTCTTTATGGTCTTTCAAATCGGCCTCAATAATATCCAAAGATTCTCTGAACGTATCCACATCAGGAGTTACGGCATTTTTAAAATGACCAATTTCACTTTCATAATGGTTCCTCATATCTACCAAAACGGTATTTTGATCTTCAATAAGTTCATTAAACCGCGCTGCATCCAAATGAATACCTTTATTGGTCACATCAAATGTAGCATCGTTCAATCCGTCAGCTACAATTTTATCGCGCACTTTGACCTTGAGTTTTAAAAACGCAAAATTATCCTGCTCAATAGCAATATTGAGACGGACGTTTTCCAAAAAGGTAATACTATCCAAATGGGTTTTAAATGGTTCAAACTGATCGGCTGGTAATGATAATTGGGCATTGATACCTTCATGGGCCACATAGATTCTACCAAGAACATCAAGAGCGTTCCAAGCTAGAAACATGTGATTTCTAAAAATTTCCGGATTGCCAATTTTGGCGTAGGCATAGAAAGAGATGGTCAAACGGTCTTTTCCCGCTTGATCAATAAGTGCTGCTCTTTCTTTAGCGCTTAAGTTATTGTACAGTTGCATGCTATACTAATTGTTTTAAGGTTAAAGTGGGGCAAAGATAGGGAAAAAATGTGGCAGTCATCCCGCCTTCGCAAAAGCTTCGGACGGGCGAGCAGTCGGCAGTAACGGTCATCGGTCATCTGTCATCTGTCGTATCTCCATAAAAAAAGCACCGAAGATCAATCTTAGGTGCTTTTTCGAGGACTAACTCGTTATCAAATATTTTTTAAATTTCCATTTATAAAATACATAACGAGCTAACCTCCATCGGCTTTACAATTACCATTTACACTTATGGCAATTGAAACGCCCAATGCGTTGTTAAAAATAATTTTCTTAAAAAACTTCATCTGGTGCATTTTAAAGGTTATTAAAACTCAGATAAAACGTGGCATCTTATAAAATGACCCACTTCATAGCAAGATTTCCCAATCTTATTAAATAGATGCAAAAACTATAAAAAGGTTGCGTCATTAAGATTATTAAGATGAAAAAAAAATCGTAATTTAGCTCGATAAAATTTAGAAAAAGAACAACAAATGAGTAGTGAAAAAGAAGCAAAATTAAAAGCCCTACAACTTACTTTAGATAAGTTGGATAAAGCCTATGGCAAAGGGACTGTGATGAAAATGAGTGACAAATCTGTGGTTGATGTTGAGGCCATTTCTTCAGGATCCTTAGGTTTGGATATCGCTTTAGGTGTTGGTGGATATCCACGTGGTAGGGTGATTGAAATATATGGCCCAGAATCGTCTGGTAAAACAACGCTAACGTTACACGCCATAGCCGAAGCGCAAAAAACTGGTGGTATTGCTGCATTTATTGATGCAGAGCACGCCTTTGATAGAACCTATGCTGAGAAATTAGGCGTAGACTTAGAAAACTTGATTATTTCGCAACCTGACAATGGTGAACAAGCCTTGGAAATTGCCGATAATTTAATTCGCTCTGGCGCTATTGATATCGTAGTTATCGATTCTGTTGCGGCATTGACTCCTAAAAGTGAGATTGAAGGCGAAATGGGCGACTCCAAAATGGGCTTGCATGCCCGATTGATGTCTCAAGCTCTAAGAAAACTTACGGGCTCGATCAGTAAAACAAACTGTACCGTGATTTTCATTAACCAACTACGTGAAAAAATTGGTGTGATGTTTGGGAATCCTGAAACTACAACTGGTGGTAATGCCTTAAAATTCTATGCTTCTGTAAGGCTGGATATCAGACGTTCAACTCAAATAAAAGAAACTGATGGTAGCGTATCTGGTAATAAAACGCGTGTTAAGGTGGTGAAAAATAAAGTGGCTCCGCCTTTTAAAATGGCAGAGTTTGACATCATGTACGGCGAAGGAATTTCTAAAGTTGGTGAGATTTTAGATATTGCCGTAGAAAATGAAATTGTAAAGAAAAGCGGCTCATGGTTTAGCTATGAAGAGACAAAACTAGGCCAAGGTAGAGATGCTGTTAAAGCCCTAATTAAAGACAATCCTGAGTTGATGGATGAGCTTGAGGCCAAGGTTAGAAAAATAGCCAAAGCTGCTACTTCTGGTGATGAGTAAATCACGATTAATCAAGAGTTGAAACATAAATTATAAAAATCCCTTTTACGAGGGATTTTTTTATTTACAACGCAACCTTTATGCATGAGCTGCATCTAACGAATGTAAAGGAATCTTTAATTAAATCAAATTCTTATGAAAAAGTTAATTTTTATATGTGCGGTAATGTTGTCTTTGGCTTCTTGTAATACAGACGATTCCAACGAGTTTTACAATGAGATTTTGCCTATTGAAAGCGTAGACATTCCTGAAGAATTTATTCTTGGAGAAATTTACCCGATAACTGTAACCTATATTAGACCTGCTGGATGTTATGTTTTTTATGATTTTTATTATACCCGCAACTTAAACCAACGGACCGTTGCTGTGATGAACACTTTTTTTCCTAACGAAAATTGCGGACTTGCCGAAGAAGGAGAAGCTCAAGCGACCTTCAACTTTAAAGTAACAAGCAATGGCACTTACATTTTTAAGTTTTGGCAAGGGAAGGATGACAGCGGAACAGATTTATATTATATTGTAGAAGTGCCTGTTGTGGAATAAATAAGACACAAGAACCAAATATATAATTCATGAAAAAATTAATTTGCATAGTTATTTTTTTGAATTTCATTATAGTTTCATGCAGTAAAGATGACACGAATGACGAATTTCAAGACGCAACAGTTTTAGAGAAAGGATTGGATTGTGGAAATTTATTTTTGATTAAATTTAATAATGCTGTGCCTGGAGTTCCAACATATGATTTTGAAAATATATTCTACGAAATCAATTTACCCGACGCATATAAAATTGAAGGGAAGAAAATTAAAGTCAAAGTTAGAGCCCCTAAAAATGATGAAGCTGTGGCTTGTACAACATTGGGAATTGGATATCCACTAATGTACATTGTTGAAGTAAAATAAAATGCCGAAAACCACTAATACTAAAACATGTGAGTTTAGAACAACTCATCATCAATTGTAAAAAGAACGATGCTCAAGCACAAAGCCAAATATACAAGCTCTTCTCGGGCAAACTGTTTTCGCTATGTCTTAAGTATTCTAAAAATTATGCAGAGGCACAAGACAATCTGCAGGATGCCTTTGTGACCATTTTTAAAAAGATGGATCAGTTTAGCCATAAAGGTTCTTTGGAAGGTTGGATGAAACGCATCACCATCAATACTGCGCTTCAGCGTTATAGAAGTGTTGGTGTTTTTGACATCGTCAATGAAGATCAAATAGAAGATGATGCCATTGAAATTAATGAAGACGAGGTGAGTCTTGATTTTTTATTGGGTATTATTCAGGAATTGCCAGACAGATACCGATTGGTGTTCAATCTTTATGTGTTAGATGATTATTCGCATAAGGAAATTGCTGAAATGCTCAATATTTCCACAGGAACTACCAAATCAAATCTTGCTAGGGCACGAATGATTTTAAAAGAAAAAATTGAACATTATAAAACGCGATCCAATTCGCAAAGTTTATAAATGAATGAAAAAAAACATATAGACCGCCTTTTTCAGGAGAAATTCAAGAGTTTTGAAGCCACTCCTGACGATGCCGTATGGGAAAACATACACCAAGAGCTTCATAAAGACGAGCGGAAACGCCGCGTGGTTCCTTTTTGGTGGAAAACGGCAGGCGTTGCGGCCCTGTTAGCGTTGTTGCTTACGGTTGGCAATGCCGTATTTAACAAAGACAACAATTTGACTACGCCTAATCATACTGTGGTTGGCACTAAAACTAACAAGAGCTCATCTGAAGGTACCAAGACAACTACCACCGATAAAAATAAAAACAATTCAAGCGAATTTGGAAAGGATAATTCTAATACCATAGGTAATACGAACCCTGCTCAAGCAGATAGCATTAATTCTAAAAACAACAAGACGCAGCACCTTGCCACCATCAATAACAAAACAGGCGACCAAATTGCGCATGAGGCTTCTTCAAGAGAAAATTCCAATACAACGTCCAATTCACAAGCCGGACAAAATGCTTCTCAAAAAGATCAAACAGCTACTTTAAATTCTAAGGAAGACGTTATCGTTAAAAACACTTCAAATCTATCGCAGCCTAACTCTAATGATGAAGTTATCAGCCCAAGCAATGAAAGTGCTAAAACCATTCTTGATGGCAAAAAAGCGAATACCGAGGTAACTAGAGTTTCAGATCAAAATATATCAAAGGAAACCGAAAAGATCACTCCAGATAAAGATCTCGCAGCTTCAACTAAAGAAGAAAGTATTGAGGATGCTATTGCCAAAGCTAATCCTACAAATGAAGAAGAAAAAGAAGAGCAACCCAACAGGTGGAACATTACCCCTAATGTGGCACCTGTTTATTTTAACAGCTTAGGTAAAGGCTCGTCAATTGACGGGCAGTTTGTAAATAACACCAAAAGTGGTGAGGTCAATATGAGTTATGGCATTAGCGGGAGTTACGCCCTAAATGATAAGATAAAAATAAGGGCAGGAATCAATAAGGTAGATTTAGGTTATAGCACTGATGGTGTTATTGCCTTTAATGACATAAATAGTTTCAGCGGAAAGACAGGCAAGGCAGAATTGCGTAATATCAACTTTAAAAATCAAAGTGCCTCAAATTCTTATTTGAGCACTTCTAACATTAATGTGAATTCCGCACCGCAATTTTTAGTCTTAAATGCCGATGGGGCTTTGGAGCAGCGGTTTGGTTATATTGAAGTGCCTTTAGAATTAGAATACAGCATTATCAATACCAAATTCGGATTGAATGTTATTGGTGGTTTTAGCACACTCTTTCTTAATACTAATGAGATTTACTCGTTGATTGAAAGTGAACGTTTGCTTGTGGGAGAAGCAAATAATATCAATAGCACCAGTTATAGCGCCAATTTTGGCTTAGGGTTTAATTATAACGTGTCGCGCACCTTAAAACTAAATCTTGAGCCCATGTTCAAATATCAAATAAACACATTTACCAATACTTCTGGAGATTTTAGACCTTATTTTATTGGGGTATATACAGGATTTAGTTTTAAGTTTTAGTTTTTTTTAGTTGGTTAGATAGTTATTGCAATTTGCAATGATGAAGAGAAGCTGCTCTGTGCCAAGAGCAGCTTTTTTAATGGTTGTGGTAAGCCAATAATTGCCCAAGTATAGTTGATCTCGCTTGTTCATTCAGCGTTTTTGCGTCCTTTGAAGTCATTCCTTCAGTACTCAAAAATGGATGTACCTTAACGCGCATCCTTCCTGGTCCACCACTAAAAAAACATAAGGAAAACCGTTTTTTATTATCTGCAAAAGTCATGGGCACAATCGGAATTTGATGATTAATGGCCAATCTAAAGGCCCCATCCTTAAACTCGTCCAGTATAATCTTCTCGTCAGGCACACCGCCTTCAGGAAAAATACAGATGCTTAACCCTTGTTTTAAACGTTTCTGGGCTCTTAAAAACACCGCTTTTCTGCTCTTTTCAGAGCTTCTGTCCACCAAAATACAGGTACGCTTATAGAAAAATCCGAAAAGTGGAAGTTTAGCCAATTCCGCTTTTCCTACAAAAACGAAAGGGTTTTGTGCACTTACCAACATTAACATAATATCTGCCATAGACGTATGGTTGGCAATAAACATATAACTCTGTGTAGATTCTGGTGCTTGATCGCGTTCTATAAGCCATCTAAATCCCATTCCAACAAGAATGATTTTAGCCCATAAACGTGCCAGCTTAAAAAAATAAGGATACCATTCCTCTTTTAGGATAGATACCACCAATAAAGGAAATAACAGAAGGATTGGTAGGGTTACCAAAATGTAAAACCAAATCCGGTAAAGAATCCAAAGCGGATATTTTAAAATTTTCATCGATTCCAAAACTAATTAAATTTTTCGAGCTATAACTCGAAAAAAATTACCTTTGTGGCTCGTTGAACTATTAACAATATTCCCATTTTCGTGGGAAGTTACCATGGCAAGAATACTTACAGGCATACAAAGCACAGGAACACCGCATTTAGGAAATATTCTAGGGGCAATCCTTCCAGCAATTGAAATGGCGAATGATACTAAAAACAGTTCATTTTTATTTATTGCAGACATGCATTCCTTAACACAAATTAAAGATGCCGATACTCTAAGATATAATACCCATAGCGTTGCGGCAACCTGGTTGGCCTTTGGTTTGGATATTGAAAAAGTGGTCTTTTACCGTCAAAGTGATATCCCTCAAACTGCTGAACTTTCTTGGTATTTGAGTTGCTTTTTTCCTTATCAACGTTTGACTTTGGCTCATAGTTTCAAAGATAAATCAGATCGATTGGAAGATGTAAATGCAGGACTATTCTCCTATCCCATGTTGATGGCGGCAGACATTTTATTGTATGATGCTGAAATTATTCCGGTAGGAAAAGACCAATTACAGCACATTGAAATGACCCGAGATGTAGCTTCCCGTTTCCATGCCAAAATGGGCGAAACCTTTGTGATGCCCGAAGGTAAAATTCAAGAAAACACGATGCTGATTCCTGGAACTGATGGTGCCAAAATGAGCAAAAGCAAAAATAATTTTATTAATATATTCTTACCGGAAAAACAATTGCGCAAACAAATCATGTCCATTGAAACGGACAGCACTCCTTTAGAAGAGCCGAAAGATTGGAGCTCTTGCAACTGTTTCGCTATTTATAGTTTATTGGCTTCTGATGAAGACGTTCAGAACATGAAACAGAATTATGAACAAGGTAATTATGGATACGGACATGCCAAACAGGCCTTGTATGAATTAATCATTAGCAAGTTTGAAATGCCTCGTGAACGCTACCATTATTTCATGAATCATTTGGAAGAAATTGACAATGCGCTTGCAGTAGGTGCTGAAAAGGCTAAAGTAGTGGCTAATGCCGTTTTGGGACGTGTGCGTACGAAGCTTGGTTATTAATTAACAAGATCTTTCATGTCTCTAATACCTGAAGGGTTGGTACAATTAAATCACCTCAAACAATTTACCTGGAAGCGGTCTAATCACTCCTTTAAGTTCCATATTTAAAAGGACGCCCGCCACTTTAAAAATAGGCATCTTACATTCTAAAGCAATACTGTCCAAAAGCTGCTGCTCGTTTATTTTGAGAAAACTGTAGATAATTTTTTCATCAGCTTCCAGTTCTACAAATAATTGCTTTTGAATCGCAGGTTTTTTATCAGTGTTTAATTCCCAATTCAACATATACGGTAAATCCATAGGATTTGACAACAAGTGTGCCTTTTGATATTTGATCAGGTTATTGCAACCTGCACTTTGAGAATCCGTAGTTCTCCCTGGCACTGCAAAAACATCTCTATTGTAAGAATTGGCAATATCAGCAGTCACCAGACTTCCTCCCCGCTCTGCCGATTCAATAACAATCGTGGCTTCACTCACCCCAGCAATCACGCGGTTGCGCTTTAAAAAATTCTCTCGTTCCGGATTTGATGTACTCCAAAACTCGGTTAAAAATCCACCGTTTTTCTCTATTTCTGCCACATATCTTTTATGCACTTTTGGGTAGACCTGATTTAATCCATGTGCCAAACAACCTACCGTTTGCAAATTGTGCTTTAAAGCCAATTTTTGGGCTGTAATATCGGTGCCATAGGCAAATCCTGAAATGATGACAGGATTAAAAACTGCCAACTGTTCTATCAATTGCTCACAAAAGGCAATGCCTGAAGAGGTAATCATGCGTGTGCCCACAATACTAATGAGGCGCTTTTTCTTTAAATCGACCTTCCCCGATTGAAACAAAACAATAGGACCATCAATACAATGTTTCAATTTTTCGGGATAGTTGGCATCCATAAAGTACAAACATGTTACAGCATTTTCCTTGATGAATTTCAACTCAGCTTCTGCAGCAAGCAAATGAGTTTTGTTATAAACATCTTGCAACATGCTACTTCCAATCCCATCAATTTTTAATAAATGGTGTTTCTTTTCTTTAATCACCGCTTCCGCCGATCCGCAATGTGCGATCAACTTTTTAGCAGTAATGTCGCCTATTTTAGGCACATTTTGCAGCGCAAGAATATAAATTAAGTCCTGATCAGACATCTATAGGATTGATTTAGAGGGAAAAATATTTAAATTTAATCAATGTTAATAAATAGTAGAGGTTAAATTTCCATGAAAATCAAAAATTCCTAACTTTGTTTCAATGCATATAGAAACTTACATAAGCGATTTACTGTACCGTTACGACTGCGTAACGATCCCTGAATTTGGTGCTTTTTTGACCAAACGTGTCTCTGCAACACTTGATGAAAGCAACCATACTTTTTTTCCACCTAAAAAAGTTATCTCATTCAATGAGCAATTGCAGCATAATGATGGCTTATTGGCCAGTTATATTGCTGACGCGGAAAAGATACCTTATGAAATTGCCGTTCAGAAAATTAGCAAGCAGGTCAAGTCTATAAAATCTTTCTTGACTGAAGGTGAAACCTTAAGCTTTAGTACGATTGGCGATTTGGCATTGAACACCGATGGGAAGATTGTTTTTGAACCGTCCTACAACAGCAATTACCTAACGGATGCTTTTGGACTTTCAGAATTTGAAGTTTCCCATGTGAATCGTGAAGTTTATAAACAACAGGTAGAAACGCTTGAAGATGTGATTCCTATCTCAATAACTCCTGAAAGACGCGAAAAACGCTCTTATCTCAAATATGCTGCGGTAGCTCTTATCGCATTGACCGTTGGCGGATTTGCGGCGTCAACCTTTTATATTAATAAGGTAGAAACCCACAACCAATTGGCCCAAGAAGCTGCCAACCAACAATTGGACGCCAAAGTACAGGAAGCGACGTTCATTATCGAAAACCCGTTGCCTTCTGCAACATTAACTGTTGAAAAACAACAAGGCAAATACCATATTATTGCGGGCGCCTATAGGGTAGAAGAAAACTCAGATAAGAAGATAGCAGAGCTACAAGATCTCGGATTCAAAGCAAGAACTATTGGCGTCAATAAATACGGACTTCATGAAGTGGTCTACTCCAGCTATGAGAATAGCAATGAGGCTCTGATTGCTTTACGTGATATTCGTCAAACCTACAATAAGGAAGCTTGGTTGTTGGTTAGGGAACTTGAATAACTTTAAGATTATTACTTCCTAATTCCTAACATGCTGCAACATTCTTCTTAAAAGTTGGGTGTTCTCCACTTTTCAACTCAAAGATTAGTCATGCGTCTTGCTTTCAACAGTCACGTTGGCTGTAAATAATTCGCAAATTCGAGTTATCTTTGCACCTCATTTTAAAACATACCCAATGCAACCTAAACATCCACGAGAATCCTGTTCCATTATGACCGATTTGGTGCTCCCAAGTGAGACCAATCCACTCAATAATTTATTTGGTGGAGAGCTGTTGGCCCGTATGGACCGCGCTGCAAGTATTGCTGCAAGGCGTCATAGCCGTCGTATTGTGGTGACTGCATCTGTAAATCATGTGGCATTTAACAGAACCATTCCTTTAGGAAGTGTTGTGACCATTGAAGCTAAAGTTTCCAGAGCTTTTAAAACTTCAATGGAAGTGTTTATGGATGTATGGATTGAAGACCGTGAATCGGGTGTTAGAGCAAAGGCCAATGAAGCCATTTATACTTTTGTGGCTGTAGATGAAACTGGGCGTCCAACACAAATTGCTGAGATTGTTCCTGAAACTGATTTAGAAAAAGCACGTTTTGAAGCGGCCCTAAGACGCAAACAACTGAGTTTGGTATTGGCTGGAAAAATGAAACCTAACGAGGCTACGGAACTTAAAGCGCTGTTTCAGTAGAACACAGCTCTACTTTTTTACGGTTTAGGGAACATTCTTGATGGAGAATACTAGGCTGTAAAAAACGTCAAAAAAGGTGATCATTGTTGTTGGTGGAAATCACCAACAACGGCCACAAGTAGAACACAGCTCTACTTTTTTACG
The DNA here is from genome assembly GCF_001678675.1 of Gelidibacter algens. Classification (GTDB taxonomy): domain Bacteria; phylum Bacteroidota; class Bacteroidia; order Flavobacteriales; family Flavobacteriaceae; genus Gelidibacter; species Gelidibacter algens. Next base: position 4,769 of record NZ_LZRN01000029.1, on the reverse strand, counting down.
GTTTAGGGAACATTCTTGATGGAGAATACTAGACTGTAAAAAACGTCAAAAAAGGTGATTATTGTTGTTGGTGGAAAACACCAACAAAGGCCACAATTGTTGTTGGTGGAAAACACCAACAACGGCAAAATGGCACTATTGTGTTGGGCATGAATTATAAGCCTAGCGCACAATCCAAACTGAAGGATCCTGAAATTTTGAATCTTTATAGATAGCAAAACTCAACATAGTTTCACCGCTGGATTGGTCCGTGAAGACTTCAGCAATATCTTGATTGGTAGTCACGCGATCGCCTTTAACCACATACACTCTTGAAAGGTTTTTATAAACCGTAATGTAATTACCGTGCTGAATTAAAATCCACGGGTTTCCGTTCTTGGTACCTTGAACGGCCAATACTTCACCATTAAAAACCGCGCGTACCTTGGCATTTTTATCGGTAGCAATCCTGACGCCATTGCTGTTAATTTCTATACTGTTGTCAATAAGTGACCGCTGTTTGCCGTAACGTACTTTTATAACTCCCGTGCGCACGGGCCAAGGCAATTTTCCTTTATTGGACTCAAATTTAGCTTCCAACGCTTTAGCTTCAGGCGTTAACGCAAAACCTTTTGAAGTCGTTTCAGATTTTCCCGCTTTCTTGTTGGATGCTGCAATGGCTTCCCTGATCAATTTTTCAATTTCCCGGTCAATTCTATCTGCTTCTTGTTGTTTGGTTCTAATTTGTGAGACATAAGCTGTCATGTTTTTTCTTACTGAAGCCATAAGTTTTTGATGCTCTTTGACATCGTCTTCCAGCTTTTGCTTTGCCAACCGGTTTTCTTCAACCAGTTTGTCCTTGTCTTTCTTCTGTTGTAGCAAGGTAATGTTCAACTCTTGTAGCTTCTCTGTTTTACGCTTGATTTCCTCGCCTTGTTCCTTTTGGTAGTCTGTATATTGCCTAATGTACTGAAGTCGCTTATACGCCTGCTTAAAATTCTCTGACGACAGCAAAAACATAACCCGACTCTGTTCTGATTTACTTTTGTATGATTTAACTACCATAGCGGCATAATCTTCCTTCAGGTATTTTAACTGATCACGCAGACTGCTAATTTGTTTTTGATTGGTGTTGATTTCCCGAGTCAGTAAATTGGCTTGATCATTGGTGATCTTAATAAGGTTCTTGCGGACATTTACCTTATAATTTAAATCTTCAACGGTAGAAATAATTGATTTTTCTTCCTTCTTTTTGGTGAAAAGCAAAGTGTTGATCTGTTGGATTTCTTTCAGAATAGATTGACGTTTCGCCTCCAACTCCTGTTGCTTTTTACTTTGTGCATTCATGACGAGGGTGCACAAACTAAAAAGTAAGATCAATCGGAATATATTAGGTTGGTAACGCATTATTCAAGTTCAATTTCTTTAAATCCTGACGGAATGTTGAATGGAAAACGAACCTCGCCATTTAAGCTTATAGCTTTGAAATCAAGATCGATAATGATTTCATCATTTTTTTCCACTGCAATGATACGAATGTTTTCAGGAAAAATTTGCTTGCTCACCTCTTGATATTTCTTGTAATCTATCTGCAGCATACGTTTCTCTGCTGGTTGAGATAATTGCTGAGAATCCAATTTAAAAAATCCTGGATTGATCAAGAAAAACAGTTCAAATAGGGCCCGTTGATCTTTTGGTTGCAGTACGTAAGAGTCATCATTGGGAAGGGTTACATAGGTATCCTCTTTTAAATTAAAGATGGGCTCCCCAAGAAAGATATTCTGGATTTTTTTGAAGTCGATCTCAGTCCCCAAAAGTTTTGTCAGTAATGAAAAACCGCCATCAAAATACTGATTGCTGAGCTTGTCATAAAACTTCACGCTGTCTTGAGTAATCATAACGCGTGCAATAGCTAAAGGGGCACTTAACCAAATCACTTTATCCTTCTCCATTCTCAAGGTCACTGTGGTGCCGTTACTTTTGTCGCCATCTGTATAATCAATGCGTACCTTGGCCTGCAACGTTTTAAACCGAACATCTTGTTTGCCATTTTCTTTGATGATCTGTTTTGCGGTAATGCTTTTGTCAATTACGGCATTGGAAGTTAAGGTTTTGGTAGATCTACACCCTACACCCAAAACCATTATAAGTAATAACACACTAATTTTGTAAAGTCTCATTCATTTTGATTTGTTAAAGCGGCTGCCTTTTTTGCAAACGTTTGTGATTTGGAATTATCATTACTGAGCTTATAGGCCACACTGAGCTGGATGTAAAAATCTGCTTCCATCTTAGGATCTTCAACAACATAATCCAAGCCCGTTTCCAAACTGGCAATGGCATTTTTTGCCTGATTCAATTTATTGTGTGCCACACCATTAATGAGGTATAAAATAGGTTGTGCAGGGAATAATTCTAGAGCTTTTTGGCTTTTGGCAATTGCCTTTTCTTCCTGATCCAAATCGATTTGAAGTAGCAAGGCATCCTTAACTACCGAAAAGTTGTTCGGTTCTAATTTTAAGGCTTCTTCAAAATAGAATAAAGCCTTGGATTTATCTTCAAGTTTTAAATAATAGTGTGCCAACTCTACCAAGGTTTGAAAACTTTTGGTGTCATCAATCATTGCGGTAACGTCAACAAGATCTTTTTCGTGCTCTGGATGTTTGGAAACGAAATTTATAAAATCATTGAGCACTTTGGTCTTGGCATCGGCATTAATCTCAGGAGCAGTCAAAACGATTTTCATTGAAGCGATGGCATTCTCTGTTTGATTTTTATCCAAATAAAATTTGTACAACGCGAGATGCACCAACTTCGATTCTGGATGTAACTCCAATAATTTTTGAGCGGTTTCAAAAGCTTTTTCAGTTTCTCCTGTCTCACTATATCTGAAGATAAGCGTCAGATAGTTGGTTTCGTTTTCTGGATTTTTATCCAAACGCTCTTGTAAATTCTCGATCCGGTCCTCATCACGTCCAGTAATATTATAAATTTGATTCCTCAAATAATCTCTATCGGCACTAATCCCAAACTCTTTGTCCAGTTCGTCCAACAGTTTTAGAGCGTCCTTGTAATCCTTACTCTTAATATATAATGATGCCAAGTCCTGACGGTAATCAGGATGGTATTTGACCAATTGTTTTACGGTTTTTATTGCATTTTTGGTATCTCCCTGTTGGTTGTATAAATCATAAAGTTCATCCAAATACCACTCGTTATCAGGTTCTTTGGAAACCGCTCTTTTTAAGGCATCTTCGGCAGCGCCAAAATTTTTGAGCTTGTTAAAGTTTTTACCCAATTGATAGTAAACCACGGGTTTGTCATCCAATTTTTTACACTTCAAAAGCGCATCAATGGCACGTTGGTAGTTTTCAATGCCTTGTTGCTTTAGTGCTTCAAAAAAATATTCTTGGAATTGGTCTTCAATATTGCCGAGATCATCTGTAGGTCTTTGATTGAAATCAGCTTGGGCATAGGTGGTTTGGGGAATGATAAACATTCCTAAAACGAGAATTAATATGTAGACATTATGTTTCATTACTTTTGTGATGTCTCACTTAGGTTTGACATGACAAACTCATTTTTGACTGGTGGAAATAATATCTTAAAAATAACGAGATTAATAATGTTTACCTAAAGGTTTTTTGCTTGACTTAACAATTTGGCTCTCAGATGTTCCTGATATGGCACTGCCTTGGCAAGAATTATTCCAAAACAGAATAATCACCAATACTAATCGTCTTAAAATAACCATCGTACTGCACGTGATTCCCAATCATAGCCTCATCCAAATCAGCATTTTTTATGGTGCTGTGCGTTTGTATCAAACTGTTTTTTATGGTTGCATTTGTAATGGTGCAATTGTTTCCAATAGACACATTTGGACCAATGGTTGCATTTTTTAAAATAACATTTTCACCAATAAAGCAAGGTTCAATAATCTTTGAATTATCCAAACTTACAGAGTTTGCTACCATTTGTTCTTCACCATCGGCTTTCAAAAAACCCAACATTCTGGTGTTCGTCTCCACGGTAACTTCTTTATTGCCACAATCCATCCATTCTTCAACTTCACCCGTTTTAAAAACTTTGCCTTTGGCCATCATGCCTTTAATCCCATCATTAATTTGATATTCGCCGCCATGAATGATGTTGTTATCCAAAACATGCTGCAGCTCCTGTTTAAGAACGCTGACATCCTTAAAGTAGTATATACCAATAACTGCTAAATCACTCACAAAATCTTTTGGTTTTTCTACGAGCTCCACAATTTCTTTTTGGTCATTCAATTTAACAACACCATACGCCTCCGGTCGGTCCACTTGCTTTACCCAAATAACGGCATCAGCGTTTGGATCGAGATTAAAATCGGCTCTTATTAGGGTGTCGGCATAGGCGATGACTGCAGGGCCTGAAAGGGACTCTTTCGCGCACATAATCGCGTGACCCGTTCCCAAAGGTTGATCTTGACGATAGATAGAGGCTTTGGCACCTAAACCTGTGGCCAATTCTTTTAAACTCTCTACCACATCGTCTCCAAAGAATGCTGGATCGCCCAAGATAAAGGCGATTTCTTCAATAGGTTGATTCAATACTTTGGCAATATCTTTTACCAAACGGTGAACAATAGGTTGTCCTGCCACCGGAATCAATGGTTTTGGAACTGTTAATGTATGTGGGCGTAAACGTGAACCACGTCCGGCCATTGGGACTATTATTTTCATAAGCCTATCCTAAATCCTTTCCGAAGGAAAGGACTTTTCCTTTGTTTAAATTTATAAATTATTTGT
>NZ_LZRN01000028.1 GCF_001678675.1 Gelidibacter algens | reverse complement strand
TAAACGTAAAACACTTTACGTTTTTAGGTGTCGTTTTTTTTGGTTATAAGCATAACGAGATGGTGATTGACTTTATAAACTAGCTAAGCTTATTTCTTTTTTACTTGCTTAAACATTCTTGAAATTAAAAAAGAATGAGGCAAGGTTACTGCTGCCAAAAACGAAAAGAATAATCCATTGAAGATGGTCATATCCTTAAACATAAAATAGATACCAATCAATCCTAATATCGAGATCAACCAATAAGGCAGAGCCTTTTTGAAGTAAGCCAACATCTTATAGTTATCGAACCCATTGTACATAAACTTAATTTGATCATATAAGGATGGTAAACTGTGCCAAAAAATAAAATATATGGCAAATCCCCAAATAAGTGAAGACACTTTAAAGATCACCGCAAAAACTAACAGGTAGAGTAATTCTTGCCATATTCTCCTTCTAAAATCGACATCTATTATAGCAAGGTATGTCGTCAGGATCACGAAACTGATGGACACTGTATAAAACAGGTAGTCAATAGCAACTACCGGAAACTGATCCTTAATGATACTTTCAACAATGGCAATCACTTGGCTTGTATTTAGGATCAATAACAAAGCGATGACGAAAAGGCCATATATAAAATAGAAGGTATAGGTAATCAGGTCAGTACTTTTTAGAGATTCGTGTTCCCAGTGTTGTTCGCCAAAGTGGTAGGCGCTGCCCGATACAAAAATAGTAAGAGCGAACAGCGGCGCCCAATAAAACACAAAAAGAACTAGTAACACAACTGAAATATAAACCGACAGCATTAAGAGATAAGGAAGTTTACCCTTTGATTTTGAAAGTTTATCAAATAGTATGATGTCATTCGCACCGTGAAGCATTCCAAAGGATAGTATTAAGAGAAAACCAAAAATCAGTTCGAGGTTGGCTGTCAAAAACGAGGCAAGCCATAAACAGACGAAGCTGGATACAATTGAGATATTCTTAAACTTGTAACTCATATTTTATATTTACAGTAAAAATAGATCATTTTAAATAGTAATATATCATTTAGTTTGTTTAACTTTATATCAAAATAATTAAACAAAACTAATTTAAACCAGATGTTATGAACACAATGTTACTAATTGCTGACGTGAGCAGCAGATTGAATCCAACAGATTATGTCGGATTTACCTTTTTTGTAGGCGGTATGGCCATGATGGCCGCTTCTGCCTTTTTCTTTTTGTCCCTAAGTCAATTTGACAGAAAATGGCGAACCTCCATTTTGGTTTCCGGACTAATTACCTTTATTGCGGCAGTACACTATTTTTACATGAGAGATTATTGGTTTGCCAATGCCGAATCTCCCACATTTTTTAGGTATGTCGATTGGTTGTTGACAGTACCATTAATGTGTGTCGAATTTTATTTAATACTCAAAGTAGCAGGAGCGAAGCCATCCTTGATGTGGAAGTTGATCTTTGCATCGGTGGTGATGCTAGTTACCGGGTATTTTGGTGAAGCAGTATTTACAGATCAAGCAGCTCTATGGGGAGGTATTTCCGGCGTTGCTTACTTCTATATTGTGTATGAAATCTGGTTTGGTGGTGCTAAAAAACTAGCTGTAGCCGCTGGAGAAGACATCTTGCGCGCTCACAAAATACTATGCTGGTTTGTATTGGTAGGATGGGCTATTTATCCATTAGGCTACATGTTGGGCACTGACGGATGGTATACAAGTTTTCTTGGTACAGGAAGCGTTGATGTAGTTTATAACATTGCAGATGCTATAAATAAAATAGGATTTGGATTGGTTATTTATGCATTGGCTGTTAAAAAGCAGAATGTACTTGTCTCTTAGTTTTTAAGTTTTTTTGATCAGTGAAGAAGCGTGATCTCCGTCAAATGGAGGTCGCGTTTTTTATTTACAATCGTATGGACTTTTAATTTTTTTTGATAGCAAATGTGACCCAATTTCCTATGCATGCATAATATTTTATATATTTGTTGAACTTGGGCAACAGTGTTCAACGTAATTAAATAACCACTCTTGTGGGAAATACATATGCCAACGCAACTCAACCAACTCCTTAACATCAAATACCCTATCATCCAAGCCCCAATGTTTTTGGTTTCCAATACCGCTATGGTTATTGCCGCCATGAAAGCTGGCATAGCCGGATGCATTCCCGCATTAAATTATAGAACCTTACCAGAGCTTAAAACGGCCATTCATGAATTAAAAGCAGCAAAATTGGAAGGCGGTTCTTTTGGTTTCAATTTGATTGTCAATAAATCCAACCTCAAATACAAAGAGCAGTTGCGTGTGCTTTGCGAAGAAGGTTGTGATTTTATCATCACCTCTTTGGGGAGTCCTGAAGACACCATTAATGAGGCGCATAAAGTTGGTATTAAAGTGCTGTGTGACGTCACCGATTTAAAATTCGCTAAAAAAGTGGAAGCTTTGGGCGCTGATGCCATTATTGCAGTTAACAATGAGGCAGGAGGACACCGTGGCGAAATCTCACCAAAGGACTTGATTCAACTTTTGAAAAGCAATTGTAACATCCCAATCATTTCAGCAGGCGGTGTTGGTACTAAAGCAGATTTGGATAGGATGCTGGGGTATGGCGCAGACGGGGTTTCTGTAGGAAGTCCGTTTATTGCATCTGTGGAAGCGGGAGTTACCGACGATTATAAACAAGCCTGTGTAGATTATGGTGCCAAAGATATTGTGATGACACAACGCATTTCTGGCACACCGTGTACAGTAATAAACACGCCTTATGTTCAAAAAATCGGTACTAAAGAATCGTGGTTAGAATCGGTATTGAACAAAAACAAGAAGCTCAAAAAATGGGTAAAGATGATCCGTTTTTCAATTGGTATGAAGGCTACTGAAAAAGCGGCCAAAGAGGCAACTTATAAAACTGTTTGGGTGGCAGGACCAAGTATTGAGCACACCACAGAAATTCTTCCAGTAAAATCCATCATTCAAAATCTCACCGCTTAAAATAAAGGAATGGGTTACAATTTTTTGTAAATGGTTATTCCAAATGGTCTAAATTTAGCATAGTTCTAAATATACCTCTATGCGATTAACTTCTGTCGAGCCTTTTTGGCTTGTTAAAAATGGCATCATTAATTCTTATCCTTCATTGACCAAGGATATTGACACTGATATTGTAATTGTTGGCGCCGGCATCACCGGTAGTTTAATTGCCCACCAATGTATGGCAGATGGTTATAAAACCGTCATTATAGATAAGCGCGAGGTATGCCACGGGAGCACATCAGCAACAACTTCAATGTTGCAATATGAAATTGATAAACCGTTGTTTGAGTTGATTGATATGATTGGTGAAGAAGGCGCTGTGTTAAGCTATAAAGCCTGTTTTGATTCCATTGATCAACTTCAATCCATCTCAAAAGGAATTAAATCGACTTGCGGATTTAAGAAAAAGAAATCCCTGTATTTCGCTTCCAGAAAAAAAGATGTGCCTTGGCTTAAGAAAGAATTTGAGGCACGAGAAAAACACGGCTTTCCTGTAAAATGGTTAGAAGCCGAAACTATTAAGAAAACATATCAGCTTGAAAATTCTTATGGCGGAATTCTTTCAGACCAAGGTGGCAGTATTGATGCTTTTCAATTGGCTCATGATCTTTTACATTATAATCACAAAAAAGGATTGCAGGTTTTTGATAAAACCGATGTCGTGAAAATTGAATATCGTAGTAAGGATGTCTTGATCTATACTGAATTTGAAAAGACCATTAAAGCAAATAAAATCATCTTTTGTAATGGTTTTGAAAGCACTGAAATTATTCCTGAAAAAATTGTAAATCTGTTGTCTACCTATGCCGTAGTGGGCGAACAAAACGAAGACGACCAATCACATCTTCAAAATACTTTATTTTGGAACACTGCTGATCCTTACAATTATATGAGAACTACAGATGACAACCGGCTTTTAATGGGTGGCGAAGATGAAGATTTTGTAAACGCTGACAAAAGGGATGGCTTACTTAAAAAGAAAGCGCTTAAGCTGAAAAAAACGGTAGAAAAACTGCTTCCAAAGTATGATTTTAGAGTCGATTTTGGATGGGCAGGAACTTTTGGCGAAACCAATGATGGGCTTCCTTATATTGGCAAACATCCTGACTTTAAAAATGCCTTTTTCGTTTTGGGGTTTGGAGGTAATGGCATTACGTTTTCCGTCATAGGCATGGACATGGTATCTAAAATGTTAAAGGGAAACGTGCACGAATTGTCAAAATACTTTAAATTTGGTCGATAACATTTTGAGACTTTTCAATTAAACCATATTTATGATAGACTTCCAAAGAACAAATCCGTCGCAAAATGATTTTATAGATTTAGTAAGGGAACTTGACGCAGATCTAAAAATCAGGGATGGTGATGATCATTCGTTTTACGATCAATTCAATAAAATTCAAAATTTAAAATATTGTCTTGTGGCTTATGAACATAAAGTTGCTGTAGGTTGTGGCGCCATCAAACCTTTTGATGCACAAACCATGGAAGTCAAAAGAATGTTTGTTTTACCAGATTATCGCGGAAAAGGAATCGCTGCTAAGGTGCTCAAGGAGTTAGAGATTTGGGCTAAAGAACTGGACTTTTCAGCATGTGTTTTAGAAACAGGTGTTAAACAACCTGAAGCCATAGCACTTTATAAAAAATGTGGGTATCAAATTACAGACAGTTACGGACAGTACATGGGCATTGACAATAGCATTTGTTTTAATAAAAATCTTTGAAAATAGATAGTTTTAGAGGTTGCCATTCTTCTTTCAAAATCCCATAACAGCAGGTACTGCGCTTAAAACCATCACGCATTAAGGTGTCTTTGCGAAGTATGCCTTCTAAAGTGGCACCAATCTTCTCAACAGCTTTTCTTGAACGCATATTGCGTTCATCAATTCTAAATTCTACTTTTTCAAATTGAAGCACATCAAAAGCATACTCCAGCATCAAAAATTTGACCTGTTTGTTGAGTCCTGAACCCTGAAATTCACGACCAATCCACGTCCAACCAATATGCAATACTTTAGTGTCCCAATTGATAAGACCAAAACGCGTACTGCCTGCGTAAGCATTTTTAATCTTGTCATAAATGAGAAATGGAATTACTGTGTTGTTATGATAACCATCCACTGCTGCCTGAAAATAGTTTCTTAAGGTTTCAGGTGTGGTGATGTCTGATGGCGAGTAAAATATTAAATCCTTTTCATTAGCAATATCTTGAAGATGCACATAATTTTCTAAATTCAGGAGCGTAAGTTTTACAAAATCGTTTTCTAATTGCTGTATATTCATGAGTCAGATTAACGTATTGATCAATTCTTTTTTTACCTCATGTACGCCTTCGAAGGGAATGATTTGCAATTTGAGATTTCCAAAAAGGTCAAATGCTCTATTTTTTTCTTGAAGAACCCGATCTTCATCTAAATACGCGTCATTGTTCCCATAAATTAAGGAGACCTTTGTTTCCGGATTTAAAAATTCAAAATCTCTAGTAACCAATTCCTTAGGAATGCCGCCCGACATCATCACGATTTGGGAACACTTCAATTGTCGTTTTGCAACATATCTTAAAGCCACTGACACACCTTGTGAATACCCCAAAACGATAAGATTAAGATGCTCAGGAATGTCTTCAGCTTCAAAAACAGCATCAAAATAACGCATCACATTTTGTGTGTCATTGATGGTGTTTTCTTTGGTGAGCCAACTTGCACCAACATGGTTGAATTTTGGAGGCGTATAATACTTGCTTTGTGCTTGAGGTGCAATGATATAGTTTTCTTTAGGATCCAAATCTGCAAAATACTTTAAGAAATAGCGACTCAAATACCCCATTCCGTGGCACACAAACCAGACGTTTTTTGTGTTTTCAGAGAGAGTGTTTAAAGTGGAGTAGGAGTTGGTGGTGTGATAGGTGATTTCTTTTTCTTTTGAATTCATTCTTTGAGGATTGTTAATCTATAAAGGTACTGAGATAAAATTTATGATTTTAAAATACCAAATACCAAATACCAAATACCAAATACCAAATACCAAATACCAAATATCAAAAACGAAATACCAAAAACCACATAACCATAAACAAAAAACCTGTCAATGTTATTTAGGCATGGACAAACAAGAAACCTGAAACCAGAAACCAGAAACCAGAAACCAGAAACTCAATTTCGAATTCATCAAGTGTTATTTCGTACCTTTACCTTGGACATTAATTACAGAATTTTTCTATGAATTTATCTAAAGAACAACTTCTGGCAAAAGCGAATAGCGCCAGTAAAAACACCCTGATGGAAACGCTTGATATCGAAATGATTGACTATGGTCAGGATTTTTTAGTGGCGAGAATGCCCGTCAATTCTCGGGTTTATCAACCAGATGGGGTACTCCATGGTGGTGCCACAGCTGCTTTGGCAGAAAGTGTGGGGAGTTTTGCGTCCCATATTTTCTTGGACACGGAGCATCTATTTGTTCGCGGACTCGAAATAACGGCCAATCATTTAAAATCTGTCAAAGACGGCTATGTATATGCCAAAGCGACCTTTCTTCACAAAGGGAGAACCACTCAGCTTTTGGATATCAGAATCACGGATGACCATGATAATTTGATTTCTATTTGCAGATTATCTACCATTACCTTACCCAAAACGAAATAGAATGGCGTTGGATCAATTTTTTGAGCATATCCAAAATCAGTTTGATAAGAAGTTGCCTTTTGTTGCGTATAAAAAACCAGACACGTCAGTAGTTAAAGGGCTTCTTCAAAGCGATGCTATAATTCACACCAGTGTCGACTTTACCGAAAGTGGCTTTGTATTTGCGCCTTTTGATGCAGAAAATGAAGCGTTCTTAATTCCTATTGAAAACTCAACTGGAATTGAACATGAGTTTCTCCCATCTCATGAATTTGATGGCGCAACTAAGGCAGATCAAAGCCCTAGTAATCAAAAAGAATTCCACGCACATCTCGTTCAAAAAGCGATCGAGGCCATTAAAAACAATCACTTAAAAAAAGTGGTACTCTCACGACGAGAAGCGGTTCAACCTCCAGAGGCCAATCCCATAAACTTGTTTAAAAAGTTGTTGCATACGTATACCACTGCATTTGTGTATTGTTGGTACCACCCAAAAGTGGGATTATGGTTGGGCGCTACTCCTGAAACCCTGCTGAGCATTAGAGGGAATCAACTAAAAACAATGTCCTTGGCAGGCACCCAGCCTTTTAAAGGTTCAACGGATGTGGTTTGGAAAGAGAAGGAGAAGGAGGAACAGCAGTTGGTAACTGATTTTATTGTTGGGAGTCTTGAGACTTCAGTTGACACTATAAAAGTGTCTGAAATAGAAACCGTCAGGGCCGGAAATTTACTTCACTTAAGAACCACAATTCAAGCCAACTTGAAACCTGGAACTCTAAATTTGAAACATTTGCTGAAAGCAATCCATCCAACACCCGCGGTTTGTGGTTTTCCAAAGGATAAGGCTAAAGCGTTTATTTTAGAACATGAAGGGTATCCCCGGGAATTCTATGCTGGATTTCTGGGCGAATTGAATCTGAAAGAAACCACCACAAGAAATACTAACAGACGTAACGTGGAGAACAACGCCTACGCCGTGTCAAAAAAGGTATCCAATTTTTATGTCAATTTGCGCTGCATGCAACTCAAAGATGAACATGTTTACCTTTATGTTGGTGGCGGAATCACTAAAGACTCAGATGCTGAGATGGAGTGGGAAGAAACAGTCCATAAATCTCAAACTATAAAACGGATACTTTAGGAATTGTAATCAATGAATTTGTGTTTTTCAGATGGTTTCTTTTTATCCTATTACTGAATAACTCAATAATCAATAATTCCATACGATCTCAATGGAGTTCATCTATTTTTCAAGCGGCAATGCTTCATTAAGCTATCCTAATGTTGTATTTTTGTTATAAGATTATCCATGAATGAAATATCCTAAAATCCCCCTTGCACAAACCGTTATTCAGCTTTGTAAAGCAAAAAACATCAAACATATTGTCATTTCTCCTGGTAGTAGAAATGCGCCTTTGACCATTGGTTTTACCAACGATCCTTTTTTTAAGTGTTATAGTATTGTAGATGAGCGTTGTGCTGCTTTTTTTGCGTTAGGCATTGCCCAACAAATTGAAGCACCAGTGTTGGTCTCCTGTACCTCGGGGAGCGCATTGCTCAATTATTATCCGGCGGTTGCTGAAGCATTTTATAGCGAAATTCCGTTGATTCTTCTTTCTGCAGATCGACCAAAACATTTGCAAAATATTGGCGACGGACAGACCATCAATCAGAAAAATGTTTTTGAAAACCACATCCTCCATTCTGCTAACTTAAAGCTGGACTTGAAAGATGAACTGAATATTCCAGTGACTGAGGATATTCCTATTTTTAAAAATATTGAGGATAAATTGGAGCGTTTGTTAGGGCTTCAAAAAGATATCCAGAAGTATAACGAACAGGAGTTAAATGACGCCATCAATAAGGCCGTTGTCAAAAAAGGCCCCGTACATATCAACGTCCCTTTTGATGAGCCGCTCTATGAAATGGTTGATGCCTTAAAAGTAGCGCCCATAAATGTTCCCATCGAGTTAGAGGAGCCAAAAATGGACACCTATATTTTGGACCAATGTTTGAATGATTGGCGAAAATCGAAACGTAAAATGATATTGGTAGGCGAGTATGCACCAAACAAAATTGAACAGAAGTGGTTGAATTTATTGGCCAAAGATGAGAGCGTTATTGTACTGACAGAAACCACATCCAATCTAGACCACGGCTCATTTATCACCAGCATTGATAAACTCATTGCCCCACTACAGAAAGAGGATTTTGTAAAGCTGCAGCCAGAAATCCTGATCACCTTAGGCGGTTTGTTGGTTTCCAAAAAAATAAAAGCGTTTTTAAGGGAATACCAACCCAAAGAGCATTGGCATATTAGTGAAACCCGAGCGTATGACACGTTTTTCTGCTTGACCCACCATATTAAGGAAACACCTGATTATTTTTTAAGTGAATTCTTGCCAAAGGCCGAGCAGGTAAAAAGTTCCTATAAAAACTATTGGACAGGAATCAAATTGGAGCGTGCTAAAAAACATCTGAGTTATGTAGAGAAACTTCCATTTTCAGATTTTAAAGTTTTTGACACTCTTTTCAAAACCTTGCCAAACGATTCTATTTTGCAGGTTGGGAACAGTTCTGCCATTAGATATGCGCAATTGTTCGACATCCATAAATCTATAGAAGTTTTCTGCAACCGAGGCACGAGTGGTATTGATGGGAGCACATCAACCGCTATAGGGTGCGCGGTGGCCCATAAACGGCAAACCAATTTTATCACGGGTGACTTGAGTTTCTTTTATGACAGTAATGCGCTTTGGAACAATTATATTCCCAATTCGTTCAGAATAATTATCATCAATAATGGTGGTGGTGGCATTTTTAGAATCCTTCCCGGGCATAAAAACACAGAAAATTTTGACACTTATTTTGAAACCAAACATGAGTTGACAGCGCAACATTTGGCCGAGATGTACAATTTCAAATATAAGAAAGTGTCATCCCAAAACGATTTGACCAATGCTCTCAATTCGTTTTTCAAAGAGAGTAATCATCCAAAAATTCTAGAGATCAACACTGCTGGGCAGCCCAATGACGCGATATTGCTGGATTATTTTAAGTTTCTGAAATAAGGCGTAGGTAGTGGTCAGCCATCGTTCTACATAACTAAAATTTTCCCAATTGACTTTTCGATAGTGTGATCTATTGAAGTTTAAAAATGAGCAAAAGAGATGAGAAAATTCCTAAATATACTGCAGATTTATAAGGAAAATTCTGTGTTCATGCTGATAGCGTGCTATTGACCAAAGTAGTGTTTGGCTGTAGTCCGTCAATTAGCATTGCCGAGGCTGCCTCAATTTTCTGGATGCCAAATTGTAAACTTTCGTTAAATCTTACAGAAATTAATATAGAGCTGTAGTGTATATGCCGACAGAACATTTTAACAAAGTGGCATTTACGGTTGAGAATTTCCTACATTAAAGTCAGAAAGCGATACCTCTGAAAACCCAGAACTGTATCGCTTTTTTTTTATGGGATAAACACTAATATTCTTACCTTTGCACCATGATACACATTGGAGAATACAACACCCTAGAAATACTACGAGAATCAGAGCAAGGCCTTTATATTGCTGACAATGAAGGCAATGAAGTGTTGTTGCCAAACAGATATGTTCCTGAAACTTTTCAGATTTGGGAAAAAATTGAAGTATTCGTTTATTTAGACAATGAAGAACGTCTTGTTGCCGTAACAGACAGACCTTATATAACACGAGGAGAGTTTGCCATGTTGCGTTGTAATCAGGTGACTGATCACGGTGCTTTTTTAGATTGGGGATTGGTCAAAGAATTGTTTTGTCCATTTAAGGAGCAGGCTTTTAAAATGAAAGCCGGCGGTTGGTATTTGGTGCATTGTTATTTGGATGAAAAAACAGGCAGATTGGCAGCTTCCAGCAAAACCAATCATTATCTAGACAATAAAGAATTGACCGTCACCCAGTTTGAAGAGGTTGATGTGATCATTTCCCATCCGTCAGAAATTGGCATGAATGTCATTGTCAACAATCAACATGCGGGATTGATTTTTCAAGATGATATTTATAAGGAATTGAGCGTTGGTGACCGAATGAAAGGTGTTGTCAAAAAAATTAGGCCTGACAATAAATTGGACATTACTTTAGAACAAATTGGCTATAGAAAAATTGAACCCAATGCAGATGCTATTATGCATGAGTTGGAAGACAATGGTGGCTATATTAATTTAACTGATAAATCAAATCCAGAGGATATTAAAGCAGTTTTACAAATGAGTAAAAAAACCTTTAAAAAAGCCATTGGAACTTTATATAAACAACGATTGATTGAGATTAAGGACGATGGCATCTATCTTATTTAATATCGTATAAAAACAAATACATGAGTCAAATTAAGTGGGAAACTGTAAAGGAGTATCAAGATATTACGTATAAAAAATGTAATGGAGTTGCCCGAATAGCATTCAATAGACCCGATGTTAGAAACGCATTTCGGCCAAAAACCACCAGTGAATTATATGATGCGCTTTACGATGCCAATGAAGATGTGAATATTGGTGTGGTATTGTTGTCAGCAGAAGGGCCATCGTCTAAAGATGGTGTATATTCATTCTGTAGTGGCGGTGATCAAAAAGCGAGAGGGAAGCAGGGCTATGTAGGAGAAGATGGCTACCACCGATTAAATATTTTGGAAGTACAACGCTTGATCAGGTTCATGCCCAAAGCAGTCATTGCGGTAGTTCCGGGATGGGCAGTTGGCGGTGGCCACAGTTTGCATGTAGTGTGCGATTTGACTTTGGCAAGTAAAGAACACGCTATTTTTAAACAGACTGATGCTGATGTGACCAGTTTTGACGGGGGTTACGGCTCAGCCTATTTAGCAAAAATGGTGGGTCAGAAACGCGCCCGTGAAATCTTTTTCTTAGGACGAAACTATTCCGCTCAGGAAGCCTTTGATATGGGAATGGTCAATGCGGTGATTCCGCATGCTGACTTGGAAGATACCGCTTATGAGTGGGCACAGGAAATATTGGAAAAATCACCAATCTCCATAAAAATGTTGAAGTTTGCTATGAACTTAACAGATGATGGGATGGTAGGCCAGCAGGTATTTGCAGGCGAAGCCACCCGTTTGGCCTATATGACAGATGAAGCCATTGAAGGCCGAAACGCCTTTTTGGAAAAACGGAAGCCTAACTTTCCAAAAAAATGGATTCCATAAACCAACCCAAAAAATTAAAATGGACAGATTAAAGCCATGGTTGTCGGCGTTCAGGTTACGAACACTGCCATTATCTATTTCAGGCATTATCATAGGAAGTTGTTTTGCAGCGTACAACGGATTCTTCAATCCTATTGTATTTGTACTGGCTTTATTGGTAACCGTGGCCTTGCAAATTCTTTCCAACTTAGCCAATGATTATGGTGACGGCGTCAAGGGGACAGATAACGAAACTCGAGTAGGGCCCATGCGCGCCATACAGAGCGGAAAAATTACACCCGATCAAATGTTTGAAGGGTTAAAGATCAATATCCTGATTGTAATTTTTCTGACCGTGCTCCTTATTTACAATGCTTTTGGACATGGCTATTTTTTATATTCCTTACTTTTCTTTGGTCTGGGAGCAATTTCGGTGTACGCTGCTCTAAAATACACGATGGGCGATTCTGCTTATGGCTATAAAGGTCTGGGAGATGTGTTTGTGTTGATTTTCTTCGGATTCGTAAGTGTGGTGGGCAGTTATTTTTTGTATACCAAGCAATTGGACCACATTGTTGTGCTGCCTTCTATTGCCGTAGGTCTGTTGAGCGTAGGGGTGCTCAATCTCAACAATATGAGAGATATCGCCTCAGATAAAATCTCTCGCAAAATCACAATGGCAGTAAAGTTGGGAAAAGTAAAATCAAAACAATACCATTTGTTCTTGGTTATAAGTGCCATGGGTGTAGGCGTGGTTTTTGCCATTTTATATTACACCTCGTTATATAATTTTATTTTTTTGCTGTCTTATATTCCGCTTACCATTCATATTATAAAAATTAGTAAAGCCACAATTTCTTCTGATTTTGACTCCCAACTTAAAGTGCTGGCTTTATCCACATTTTTATTTTCCTTGTTATTGGGTATTGGTTATATTTTATAAAACGAAGGTAATTGGTAGTGCTCCAAATATTTAATTTTTAATTTCAATTACTATCTCGCCACCCAACATTTATTTGAGATAAATCTAGTTATAACTTCATCGTTGAATCGATTTGTTCAACAGGCAGATTAACCCTGCTTTCAGTAAGGTCCTATGGCGGTATTCAATATTTATCGTTTTCTTAGAGCTCTTCAATCTGCTTAAAAACTGTTTTTATACCATAGAAATAAAGGACTTCAAAATTATTTTGAATATATTTAAGTCGTTAAAAAAACTAGCACCTTTAATTTCCAAAATCATGAAAATCACATATTACGGCCACGCCAGTTTAGGCATTGAAGTCAATGATGTCAACATTTTAGTTGATCCTTTTATCTCAGCAAATGAAAAGGCGTCACACATAGATATTGAGAGCTTAAAAGCCGACTACATTCTTCTTACCCATGCCCATCAAGACCATATTTTTGATGTAGAAGCAATTGCCAAACGCACAAACGCCATGATTGTGGCCAACTTTGAAGTGGCGAGCCATTTTGAAGCGATGGGCTTTGAAGTCCACCCGATGAACCACGGTGGTTCTTGGGATTTTGAATTTGGAAATGTCAAATACGTTAATGCCATTCATACCTCGTCATTCCCTGATGGTAAATATGGCGGGCAACCAGGAGGATTTGTGATTGAAGGCGAACATAAAAACATTTACATCGCTGGAGATACCGCGTTGACCATGGATATGAAGCTTATTCCCATGACGATCAAGCTTGATTTGGCTATTTTACCAATTGGAGATAACTTCACCATGGGGGTTGATGATGCCATTATTGCCAGCGATTTTATCCAATGTGATAAAATAATGGGCTACCATTATGACACCTTTGGCTACATCGAAATTGACCACGAAGAAGCCAAACGTAAATTTTTTGATAAGAATAAAGATTTGATGTTGTTGGAGATTGGGGAGTGGATTGAGTTATAGTGAATTTTCAGAATGCACTTTTTAATAAAAAGAAGAGCTCTCAAAACTGAAAAATTTTCATGTGCGACAAATAAAGTTTTGTTCAAGGCTCAGCTGGCCATTAGTCAAATAATAATAGGAATATGAACACATTTAAAACTGAAATTGTCAAAACAAAAGAACAAAGTAAAACTACTGGCTATAATTGTTGTTGTTCTTTTTATAATTGCGAATCTCTATATTTTTTTGATTGAGAAAGAAAATCAGAATGTATATTTAAAAAGCATATCGTTCGTAATTTATTTTTTGGGTTTGTTTTTTCTATTCGGCCAGTCCTTTATAAAACCAAAACCTATCGGTTTTTTTGAGATAGCTGATACCTCAATTAATTTGAGATTAGACGAAAGCCAAGACACTTTATTGTTCATTGAGTTGGACAATATCATCTTAAAATATACGGGTTACGGAAGTTGGTGGACACATTCTATCTACGGAAATAAAAACTATTTATTGATTGCCTGTAAAAATGGAGAAAACTATAATTTAGAAATACTTCTAAGAAACAGAAGTATGAAGAATGATTTTAAAGCTTTTCTAAATACAGAAGCGCTACAGGAAAAATTTCAGTTAAAAAAAACCAAAAACACGACTTGTGAGTTTTAAACAATCATGATAAATTACAGCATTTACCTCACATCACTCCGCAGCACATACCAATGCAAAAGCCTCGGGAAAAAGCGTTTCAAATAAATTCCTAAAACTTCCTTTTTGCCAATGTAAGCTTCAAATTTTTCTTTTTGAATAGCGTTAAGCATACGTTTAGCAAATGCATCTACGTCCAATCCGTTTTCAGTGGCATTGTCTTGCGATTGTTGTGGGCTGCCATCTCCAATCAATGCATTTTTAGCCACGTCAGTATTGACAAACCCAGGGCAGACCATAGTGACTTTGATATTGTCTTTATCATGTTCCAATCGTAAAGCATCAAAAAAACCATGCAACGCATGCTTGGCCCCGCAATATCCTGAGCGGTAAGGACTGCTGAATTTCCCCATCAAGCTCGTGACCGTTACAAAATGTCCGCTTTGGCGCTTCACAAAATGGGGTAGCAATGCCTTTGAAAGCGCAACAGGACCTAAATAATCAACGTTTATTAATTTCTTGTCCACGCTAATGTCTGTATCAATCACCAAAGACCGCTGACTGATGCCGCCATTATTGATAAGGATATCCACGGTTCCAAAAATTTGAATGGCTTCGAGAGCTATTGGTTTTAGATTTTCATAATCGGCTAAATCGAAGGGGAGCACTGCCACCTGTTCTGGATTTTTACATTGCAATTTCACAGCTTCCAGCGCTTCTTTGCGCCGCGAGGAAAGAATCAATTGGCAATTGTGCTGTGAAAGCGCCAATGCTAATGCTTTCCCAATGCCGCTTGAGGCGCCTGTAATCCAAATTACTTTGTTGTTGAAATTCATGATGAAGTTGAAGTTGAAATTGAAATTGAAATTGAAGTTGAAGTTGAAATTGAAAAAAATTGACATGGAAGCAAAAATTAACTTCAGTCCTCAGTCCTCAGTCCTCAGTCCTCAGTCCTTAGTCTTCAGTCTTCAGTCCTCAGTCCTCAGTCTTCAGTCTTCAGTCTTCAGTCTTAGGTTTGTATATCAATTGAAAAATTATCTTTTATTATCAAATTTTATTCGATAACTCTGCCGACCCGCCCGAACGTGCCTTTTCGGCACGGGCGGGCTGAATGCTGCCCACTGATTCCCGCCATTCCTTTCGCAAATCATTACTCACTTTCCCCGTCCCATCATGTTTCCATCCGGGAGGTTTGACGATGTATTTTGCACGATCACGCAACGATTTTTTTCCAGAGAAGACATCCTTCCCCATCGCCATCCATTCATGAAATGCCACTTTTAGCGGATTGTAAGTTTTAATATTACTCACCAAACCATACACTACTTTTTCATTCTTAACTTCAGGTTGAAAAGTTCCAAAGAGCTTGTCCCAAATAATGAAAATTCCGGCGTGGTTTCTATCTAAATACAACGGATTGCTGCCATGGTGTACCCGATGGTGTGAAGGGGTGTTCATTACAGCCTCGAACCATTTGGGCATTTTATCAATCGCTTCGGTATGAATCCAGAATTGGTAGAGCAAACTCACAGACATCTGCAATAAAATCATGCCGGGATGAAACCCAATCAACGGTAACCACAGCCAAAATATAAAAGAGTAAAAACCTCCAGACCAGGTTTGGCGCAAAGCAGTGCTTAAATTATAATGTTTTGAAGAGTGGTGCACCACATGAGACGCCCAAAATAATCGGTTTTCATGAGAAATCCGATGGAACCAATAATAGGAAAAATCATCAGCAAACGACAAAAGTATAAAACTCCACCACGCAAATGGGATTGTAAAGAGTCTGAAATTTTCATAAATCAACATAAACGCGAACAATATCAAAGCCTTATTGATAAACCCCAAAAAAACATTGCCCAAACCCATGGCAATGGAGGTTACGGCGTCTTTTGTTTCGTAAGATTTTTTGTTTTCTTTAATGCTGACATACAGTTCCAGTCCCATCGAAATGATAAAAAAGGGGATCGCATAAAGAATGATATTTGGAAACTCGGGCATCACGATAGTGGCATTTGATTACGAATATAATCAATATCACTTTATTTATAATGTTCAAGTGCAATCAACAACCAAAATAGTTAAACGATTCTTTGCGGTGAAGTTTCTTCCAAGTGAAACGTAGGCAGAATTCTTATTAAAACATTATGAAAATCGTCATTTATAATCTAAGCATAATTAACTATTTTTGGTGAAAATATGACAGCAACCTACCAAAAATATACCCTCAATTTTAAAAAACCCAGTGGCACCTCAAGAGGCGTATTGAAAACTAAGGACACTTGGTTTATCAGTATAACTTTCGAAGGGAAAAAGGGCATTGGCGAATGTGGGATGTTTAGGGGTTTGTCCATTGATTCCAGGCCGGATTTTGAGGCCGTTTTAAAATGGACCTGTCAGAATATTTTTTTAGGCAAGGAGGTTTTGCTTTCGAAGTTGACAGAATTCCCGAGCATTCAATTTGGATTGGAAATGGCCTTTGCCGATTTAGAACATCAGACGCCTTTTGAATTGTTTCCCTCTAAATTTACGGAAGGTGAAGATAGTATTCCTATAAACGGATTGATATGGATGGGTACGGAAGCGTTTATGAAAGCGCAGATCACCTCTAAAATTGACGCTGGTTTTACTTGCATCAAACTAAAAATTGGTGCTATCGACTTTCAAACCGAAATAAATCTCTTAAAATCGATAAGAACCAATTTTTCGGCAAAAGATATTGAACTGCGTGTAGATGCCAATGGCGCATTTTCGCCTGATGATGCTTTGGAGAAATTAAAGCGTTTGTCTGACTTTGAGTTGCATTCAATTGAACAGCCTATCAAACAAGGCCAAGTGGAAGACATGGCAAAACTATGCCAAACAACACCGCTGGATATTGCCTTGGATGAAGAATTAATTGGCATTTTTGATATCACAAGTAAAATCAATTTGCTACACACCATTCAACCGCAATACATTATTTTAAAACCTACATTGGTGGGTGGATTTGAAGGCAGTAACACCTGGATTGAAGCTGCCAATAATAGCAAAATAGGCTACTGGATTACCAGTGCTTTAGAAAGTAATGTAGGCTTGAGCGCCATTGCCCAATGGACTTACACTTTACAAAATGATAGGCCTCAAGGGCTTGGAACAGGGAGTTTATTTACCAATAATTTTGAGAGCCCGTTACAGGTTGAAAACGGTACCTTGCAGTACGATAAAAAAACAGATTGGAATTTTAATTTATAAGTAACTATGTTTATAGCTCAGGCGTTTAAAGGATTACATGATTGGTGGCGTTATGTGGTAGGATTGATTATTGCCATCATCGGGGTCTTTGTTTTTTCAATTCCTCATGCCCTTGGTATTCTGTTCAAAACAATGCAGGGAGGAACTATTGATCAATCTAAAATGAATGATCCCAATTACATCATGCAACTTTTTGAATCCAACGTTAATTTGGTGTTCATTCTGCTGCCTTTTGCCGGCGGCTTGCTGTTTTTGTTTGGAGCGGTGAAGTTTTTGCATAAACAGTCCATCACATCCCTTACTACCTCAAGACCAAAAATTGATTGGAAACGGGTTTGGGTCATCTTTTTCTTTTGGGGTATTCTATCTTCAAGTTTGGTGTTGTTGGATTATTATATGTCGCCAGAAGATTATGTTTTCAATTTCAAATTACAGCCCTTCTTGATTTTGAGTGTCATCGCCATTATTTTGGTGCCCTTACAGACCAGTTTTGAAGAGTATCTATTTAGAGGCTATTTGATGCAAGGGCTTGGGGTCATTACAAGATACAAATGGATTCCTTTGGTGGTGACGTCCGTTGTCTTCGGAATGCTGCACATCGCAAACCCTGAAGTAGATAAATTAGGTCCTATTATCATGGTCTATTATATTGGCACAGGATTGTTTTTAGGAATCATGACGTTAATGGATGAAGGCTTGGAGCTTTCTTTGGGCTTCCACGCTGCCAACAACTTATTTACGGCTTTATTGGTAACTGCAGATTGGACAGCGTTTCAAACCCATTCCATATTTAAAGATTTATCAGATCCGCAAGTAGCAGAGTTTATGGATATTTTTATGCCTGTTTTTGTGATGTTTCCAATTATTCTACTCATTCTGTCAAAAATGTATAAATGGACCGATTGGAAAGGGAAGTTGTTCGGGAAGGTTATTGAGCCTCCAAAAGAAGATTATAAAGTATTGGATGAGGTGGATACCATTGGAACTGAATAAGTACCTCTTTTATTCACATGAGCACTCAAATTTCGTAGGAAACCGTTATCTTGGCTAACATAAAAAAATTTAAAATCATATCATCTCAAACCCTGTAAAAATGACACCAACATTTGATAAAATCCATTTGAAATTTAAGTTAAACGACAACACTTATGGCGCCGAAGAGCTTAAAGAGGTAGCCTACAGTTTGGTGAAAGAAGGCGCGGACTATGAAAGAGTAATGGGCGATTTCTTGTTGGATTGGTTAGATTCTAAAGACTATATCAATGTCAAAACGTCGGGTTCTACGGGGAAACCAAAATTGATGAAGGTGAGCAAGCAGGCCATGGTCAATTCGGCCATTGCAACAGGTAATTATTTTAGCATGGAACCAGGACAGGCAGCTCTACTGTGTTTACCAACCCACTATATTGCAGGTAAAATGATGTTGGTAAGGGCCATGATATTAGGTTTGGAACTCGATTTTGTGGATCCTACCTCGCAGCCTGTTTTTGACTATGGCAAAACCTACGATTTTTGCGCCATGATTCCCCTGCAATTAGAAAACACTGTGGGCTATATCTACAATATCAAGACTTTAATTATTGGGGGTGCTACCATTTCAAAACCACTGGAAGACGCTATCCAAGGCTTAGAAACAAAAATTTATGCCACTTATGGAATGACCGAAACAGTAAGTCACGTAGCCGTAAAAGCGATGAACGGTGAACATAAAATGGCGCATTTTGAAGTGTTTCCAAATGTCAGTATTTCTCAAGATGATAGAGGATGCTTGGTTATCGACGCTCCAAAAGTGGCTCCAGAACCATTGGTGACCAATGATGTGGTGAAATTGCATTCAGCGTCAGAGTTTGAATTGATGGGTCGTGTTGATCATATCATCAATTCAGGAGGTGTCAAATTGTTTCCGGAGCAAATTGAAGCCAAACTTTCCAATCACATCAAAGAGCGTTTCTTTATGGCGCCTGAACAAGATGTTACCTTGGGTGAAAAACTGATCCTGATCCTTGAAAGCGATACAAATACTTTGGATCCTTCGGTGTTTGATTCTTTAGAAAAGTTTGAAGTTCCTAAAGAAATCTACACCGTTTCTAAGTTTAAAGAAACGTCCACGGGAAAAATCCAACGCAAGGAAACCCTGAAATTTTTAAAAAACGACGTTCTCTAATTCAAACGGCCACTTTACTCATTCTTGATTTTATATGAAGGGTTTGGTTTATAGTTTTACTGTAAACTAAAATCACATATTATGAAATCATTACTACACCTCGTTTTTATACTGTTCCTTTCGGTACAGTTACAAGCACAGCAAAAAACAGTTACAGGAATTGTGACCTCCGCTTCTGATGGCGCGCCATTGCCAGGAGTTACTGTCATTATCAAAGGCACCACCACAGGAACTCAAACCGATTTTAACGGTAACTATGCCATAATGGTGGTTGAAGGAGATGTCCTGCAGTTCAGTTATGTGGCTTATAAATTGCTAGAATATAAAGTTAGAAAGGAAACCAGTATAAATGTTGTTCTTGAAGAGGACAGCGCTACTTTGGATGAAGTGGTGGTTGTGGGGTATGGTACTTCAAGACGGTCGGGAAATACACGCAAAAATAAAAACAGGCAAGTTTCGTATGCCTTGTCTGGTAAAGTAGCTGGGATTAATTCGAACGCTAACCGGAATGGTGGCACTACTTCAGCCATTCGGTTGAGAGGTGTGGGCTCTATTAATGGCAATAGAAAACCCTTATATGTGGTGGATGGTATACTTATTACTTCAGATGAAAATATTGCGGCCATTGATAAAAAAGGCATAAAAGCTACCACTATTTTAAAAGACCAAGATGCAACGGCCATTTATGGCGCCAGAGGTGCCAATGGCGTCATTGTTATTGAAACAAAAAAGGGGAATTATAAAGCACTTCAAATTGAAGAAGTCAATAATGAAACGTATGATGAAATTGTTGAGAATCAATTCGAGCGTGTGGCTCTTGCACCGTTATCAACCTTTTCGATTGATGTTGACAAAGCCTCCTACAGCAATATTAGAAGGATGATCAATAACGGCCAAAAGATTCCTGCGGATGCCGTTAAGATTGAAGAAATGATCAATTATTTTAATTATAACTACCCACAGCCCGCAGATGAGCATCCATTTTCAATCCATTCCGAAGTTGCCAAAACACCGTGGAATGCAACTACTAAGATTGTGAAAATCGGTCTTCAGGGCAAAACCTATAAGAATGATGAATTACCAGCATCCAACCTGACGTTTTTGATAGACGTGTCCGGTTCAATGAATGATGCAAATAAACTACCGTTGCTACAATCTGCATTTAAGTTGTTGGTCAATCAGCTCAGGGAAAAAGACAAGATTGCAATTGTGGTGTACGCTGGAGCTGCAGGTATGGTGTTGCCGCCAACTTCTGGAGCACGCAAAGAAGAGATCATGAAAGCTTTGGATAACTTGAGTGCAGGCGGCTCAACAGCAGGAGGTGCCGGCATTGAATTGGCGTATAAAATAGCCCAGGAGAATTTTATTAAAGAAGGCAACAATCGGGTAATATTGGCCACTGACGGCGATTTTAATGTTGGTGCCTCCACTGATAAAGATATGGAGAAACTTATTGAGGAAAAACGCAAAAGTGGTGTGTTTTTATCGGTTTTAGGGTTCGGTTTCGGAAATTATAAAGATTCAAAATTAGAAACACTTGCTGATAAAGGCAACGGCAACCACGCTTATATTGATACGATGCAAGAAGCACAAAAAACGTTTGGGAAAGAATTTGGCGGTACATTATATACGATTGCTAAGGATGTGAAAATCCAGATTGAATTCAATCCCAATAAAGTGCAAGCGTATCGATTGATAGGTTATGAAAACCGATTGTTGGCCGATGAAGATTTTATTGATGACACCAAAGATGCAGGAGAATTGGGAAGCGGACATACGGTGACCGCGCTTTATGAAGTGATTCCTGTGGGGATAGAAAGTGATTATTTAAAGACTGTAGATGATTTGAAATATACCAAATCAACAGTTGCTTCCAATCTTTCTGACGAGTTATTTACGGTTAAATTCAGATATAAAAAACCAGACGGCCATAAAAGTATTGAAATGGTACATGTGCAAAAAGATGACGTTTCTGAACCATCAAACGACCTTAAATTTGCCGCTTCGGTGGCATTGATGGGCATGCAGCTCAGAGATTCAAAATTTGATAATGAAGCCACTCTTAAAAATGTTGCGCAGTTGGCAAAAGAAGGAAAAGGCTTAGATACTGATGGCTATAGATCAGAGTTTATCAGACTGGTTGAAGCTTATCAGAGTTTGTAAAAAACATTAGTGAATAAAAGATAGAGCGACGTATATGTCGCTCTGTCTTTTTATAATTTTTTAAGTTTTCTATTAGTGACGATTGAGAAGGCTAATGTGGCGAAAAATCCAATTAAAGAAAAAATGGCCATTACTATAAATACATGCTGATGCCCTAGCTCTCCTGGAGAATTGTCCAAAAGCACACCGATCATTGGTCCTGCAAAAATATCAGGGGTGTAACCTACCACGGAGATAAACCCAACGGCAGTTCCGGTTATCGCTAAAGGTAATTTGGCCTCTTCCAAAATCGCAAAATAAAGTACCCGCGTGGCATAGACGCCTATAGCCATAAAAATAATCGAAATGGCAAATAATCCAATAGTATGTGCTGAAATAACGCCTGAAGCAAAGATCAGACTGCTCAATAGCATGATCGCAAAACCAATGATAATCCAAAGGGACGCACGCGTTTTATCAGCTAAAAGCCCAATGGCAATTCCGGTGATCGGGCGGATGTAGAGGAGGTAGGTACCAATCTCAGCCGATTTGAGGTCATCATAACCCAACACGTCTTTGGCGTACAGACTAAAAATGTCCGTGGTTTTATAACCCACATAAGCGCACAAAATGATGAGCATCATCAGCCAAACGCTTGGATATTTTGAAACCGATCTAAAATTTTCAAGAGAATATATTTTTCTCGGACTTTGAAATGTATCCGCATTAGTTGATAGCGGTTTTAGAAAGTAATACACCAGAATGCCAATCAAGATAATGATTGCTGAACACGTCCATACGACATATTTAAAAGCTTCTTGACGCTCCAAAAGCGATGATTGTGAAACATCAACAGTCATCATATAAGAAAATACTAAAACCCCAAGAGATCCAAAACTGGCGGCAACAAGCCCTCTTCCACCATCTAAAAACCCGAAGGCGAGTCCTTGTTTGTTTTGGCCACCCCAAACTCTGGTTGCTTTAATCATGGGCGCCCAAAATAAGAATATCGTGGTAAATCCATAATACCCAAAAAGTATTTTCAAAGCAAAATAGGAGGGAAAGGTGGCCATATAAAAGCCACCGATTGCGGTCATAAAAAGTGCGACTGCCATCAAAGTTCTGGGAGCATACTTATCTGCTAAAGAGCCACCAAAAAAATACGATATAAAAGCCACGACGCCATAGACCGAGAAGCAACTGCCCAATTCAAAATTATTGATATCAAAAACCTCTAGAAATGTAGGTCTAAAAATACGTGCCAATACAAACGGAAGCACAAAAATGGCCTCTCCCGCAAGAATTAACAAGAGTATGACAATAATGGACTGTTTCGGTTTTGAAGTGTCCATTACACCTGCAACACCCCCATATTAAATTTCTTCTCAATAGGCGCGTGGTTGGCCGCTTCAATACCCATACTGATCCAAGTTCTGGTGTCTAGCGGGTCAATGATGCCATCCGTCCAAATTCTCGCCGCTGCATAATAAGGTGATACCTGTGCATCATAACGGTCTTTAATCTTATTGAAGAGTTCTTCTTCTTGTTCTTTGGTAATGGTTTTGCCTTTCTTTTTAAGAGAAGCGGTTTCAATTTGAAGCAATACTTTTGCGGCACTATTGCCACTCATAACTGCCAATTCTGCACTTGGCCACGCCACAATCAGTCGTGGGTCATATGCTTTTCCGCACATGGCATAGTTTCCGGCACCGTAACTGTTGCCTATTATAATGGTGAATTTTGGGACTACGGAATTGCTGACCGCATTCACCATCTTCGCGCCATCTTTAATAATACCGCCATGTTCGCTTTTGCTGCCTACCATAAAGCCGGTGACATCTTGTAAAAACACTAACGGAATTTTCTTCTGATTACAATTGGCAATAAAACGTGTGGATTTATCGGCGGAATCGTTATAAATCACGCCGCCAAACTGCATTTCGCCTTTTGCCGTCTTTACCAATTGCCGCTGGTTGGCAACTATACCAACCGCCCAACCATCAATTCTGGCATAGGCTGTAATAATGGTCTGGCCGTAGCCTGCCTTATATTCGTCAAATTCAGAATCGTCCACCAAACGTTTGATAATCTCATACATATCATATTGATCGGCACGACTTTTTGGAATGATCCCGTAAATATCCTCAGGGTTTTCTTTTGGTTTTATGGCTTTAGCCCGGTTGTATCCCGCTTTGTCATAATCGCCAATCTTGTCTATCATTCTCTTTATGGTGTCTAAAGCATCTTTATCATCTTTAGCCTTATAATCGGTAACACCAGAAATTTCACAATGTGTTGTAGCACCTCCTAAGGTTTCATTATCAATGGTTTCGCCAATTGCGGCTTTGACCAAATAACTTCCGGCCAGAAAAATACTTCCCGTTTTATCTACAATTAAAGCTTCGTCGCTCATAATGGGCAAATATGCGCCACCTGCAACACAACTTCCCATCACTGCAGCAATTTGGGTGATGCCCATACTGCTCATAATGGCATTGTTTCTAAAAATGCGACCAAAATGTTCCTTATCTGGGAAAATTTCATCTTGCATTGGTAGATATACACCAGCGGAATCGACCAAATAAATAATTGGCAATCGGTTTTCAATCGCAATTTCTTGTGCCCGTAAATTCTTTTTCGCGGTAATTGGAAACCAAGCACCAGCTTTTACTGTGGCATCATTGGCAACCACCATACATTGCTTGCCCTTCACATAACCTATCTTTACAACAACACCTCCTGATGGGCAACCACCGTGCTCCTCATACATATCTTCACCCGCAAAAGCAGCGATTTCAATGGATTTGGCTTTAGGATCCAACAGATAATTGATGCGTTCACGAGCGGTCATCTTGCCTTTATCGTGATGTTTGTCGATGCTCTTTTGTCCGCCACCCAGTTTCACTTGGGCAAGTCGTTGACGTAGGGCTGAAAGTAGAAGTTTATTGTGATCTTCGTTTTTATTGAAGTTAAGGTCCATTGCAAATGTTTTAGATGACGCTAAAGTACAAACTTTAAAAATTCTACAAAAGCAGGACTAAGGTTAAACATTAATTATTTGTTAAATTGAATTACATGGTAATATATTCCTTGGAATATAAAACCTTTTATCATAAATTTGTTTCGAATTAAAAAAAATAGATCCATGAAAAATATTTTAGCCTTTGCAGGAAGTAACAGTTTAGATTCCATCAATAAACAACTCGCCATCTATGCTTCGGAACTAGTTGAAGATGTTGAAGTGACGATTTTGGATTTGAACGATTTTGATTTGCCAATCTACAGTAAGCATTTGGAAGCCAAAGAAGGAATTCCAGACAACGCCAAAAACTTTCATAAATATATTAAGGACACAGATGGCATTGTATTGTCCTTAGCCGAAAATAACGGGGCTTATTCCGCAGTATTCAAAAATCTATTTGATTGGATGTCTCGATTGGAGCAAAAAACATTTCTCGGAAAGCCCATGCTATTGATGTCAACCTCACCAGGAGGGAGAGGTGGCGCTTCAGTTTTGGCAATGGCACTTAGCAGATTTCCAACTCACGACGCAAAAATAGCAGCGGACTTTTCCCTGCCCTCTTTCAACGATAAATTTGCCAATGGGGAGATAACCGATTCAGAATTTGATGCAAAACTTAAACAAGCCGCAGAACTATTTCAAAAAGAACTATAATATGGAAGTAAAACACAGAGACGACGAAAAAAAAGGTACATTTTATGTGGAAATTGACGGTAACAAAGAAGCAGAAATGACCTATAAGCACTCAGGTCCGAATGAAATAACCATTGACCATACTGAAGTGAGCGATAAACTCAAAGGTGAAGGCGTGGGCCACAAATTAATTAACGCTGCTGTTGATTATTTGCGTAAAAATAATTTAAAAGCTATTCCAGAATGTCCTTTTGTGCAGTCTGTTTTCGACAAAAAAGGCGACGAATTGGCTGATGTGAGAGCTTAATTTTTTGAATAGAAATAGAAATTTATAAAGAATAAATTAAAAGAAGGTTGACACATCTTGGTAACTATAAACTGGGGCCTGCCAACAGCTGATTAAAATTATGGGAGATATTTCTAAAGACATCAAGTCAACATTTAGCAATGTGAAGGATAAGGCCTTGATCAACATTTTGTATACGGCCAGTTGGATTTCGAGTTTTCAGAACGAATTTTTTAAACCTTTCGGAATTTCGCGCCAGCAGTATAATATTTTAAGAATATTGAAAGGCTCTAATGAAGCCATGAAAGTTCAGACGATAAAGAAACGTATGATTGAGCGTTCGCCAAACGCCACCAGATTAATGGATAAATTGTATGCGAAACAATTGATTGAACGGTTTCCGTGTGCAGATGATAGACGTGTGGTTTTTATACAAATCACAGAAAAAGGAATGGCGCTTTTAGATTCCATTTCAAAAGATTTCAATCAAGAATTGCTTAAAAATATTTCAGACGAAGAAGCGGTTCAACTAAGTGGTTTATTGGATAAAATGAGATAGCTTCATGCTTTGCCTGAAATTTCTCGGAATATTAAAGATGTCATAATTAATCGCTCAAGATAGTCCTGGTCTTGTATGGAGAATATAATTATTTTTTATGGAAGTATATGATGTATTTTCAACATCGCAAATTTTATATGATGAAAAAACTACTGCCAATTATTATTTTCTTTTTTGTATCGTAAGCGCCAAAGCGCAACAAATTCTTCCAGAAATAGAGCGCGCACGCGTTATTGATGAAATTTTGGCAGACAGATTTAATACACTTTTACCCAATTTAATGGATGAAGCTGGTTTAGATATGTGGCTTGTCATCGCTAGAGAATACAATGAAGATCCTGTGATTAGAACCATGCTTCCAGCAACTTGGTTGAATGCGCGCCGAAGAACTATGCTCTTATTTTATCGTGATAAGAGTAAAAATACAATTGAAAAATTAGCGGTTGCCCGGTATAATGTAGGTGAGAATATTGTTTCTGCTTG
This sequence comes from Gelidibacter algens, assembly GCF_001678675.1. GTDB lineage: Bacteria > Bacteroidota > Bacteroidia > Flavobacteriales > Flavobacteriaceae > Gelidibacter > Gelidibacter algens. The sequence goes on along the minus strand of NZ_LZRN01000028.1, from coordinate 31,605 downwards.
GGATCCAGAAAAACAACCCAATCAGTGGAAACGATTGGTAGAGTTAATTGAAGAGCGAAATCCGTCAAAAATAGGGCTAAATTTTTCTAAAGATCACAATATTGCTGATGGTCTGGTTAAAACTGATTATGACGAATTCTTAGAAAATCTTCCCAATAAACACCTAAATAAAGTGGTTTCTGCCGAACAACTGGCAGTACGTTGGATTGAAACTAGAACGCCAAGAGAAATGGTTATCTACAATCAGTTAGTGTCGATAACGCATGGTATTATCGCGGAAGCTTTTTCTGAAAAAGTAATTACTCCGGGTGTTACTACCACCACAGAAGTGGAGTGGTGGATGCGGCAAAAAGTGACTGATTTAGGCTTAGAAACTTGGTTTCATCCTACTGTTGATGTACAAAGAAGCAGCGAAAAATTGGTAGATCATTTGTATTCATTTTCAGGAAGACCGGACGATTTAGTCATTTTGCCTGGTGATTTATTGCATTGTGATTTTGGAATTACCTATTTGCGCTTAAATACCGATTGTCAAGAATTGGCGTATGTATTAAAACCTGAAGAAAAACAAGCCCCAAAATTTTTGGTAGAAGGTTTAAAAGCTGGGAATAAAGTGCAAGATTTCTTAACCCAAAATATGATTAAGGGTAGCACTGGGAACGAAATTTTAGCAAAAGCATTAAAAGAAGCCAAAGCAGCAGGACTACAACCATCCATTTACACGCATCCTTTAGGTTTTTATGGACATTCGGCCGGCACAACTATTGGTATGTGGGATGCACAAGGTGGGGTAATGACGGACGATGGTAAAAATTATCCCTTGCGGCCAAATACGGTGTATGCTATTGAACTCAATACAACCATAACTATTCCTGAATGGAACAGGGATATCCGGATTATGCTTGAAGAAGCTGGTTTTTATGGAGAAAACGGATTTAGGTACGTAAATGGCCGCCAAACAGAATTGCTTTTAATTCCGAGAGTTGAAAGTCATCAAGGGAATTAATCCGGATTAATACTTAGGTGAAATGGCATATTGAGAGGCGCATAATTGGGGCTATAACAGGCACTTTAATTTATTTCCAGTTATTCAGTGGGATGATACCTGATGACCAAAACGACCATACCAATGGTTAAAATGTAAGAGAACGTAGTTATTCAACGTTTTCGTCGTGAAGTTGATAGGTGCGTAGTTTCTATTGAAATTACAGATAACGGAACGGCACTAGCGGACTAAATCTCAAAAGATTTCAATAAAAATCACTTAAAAATAGCACTAAAATTGACGCTATTCAATGAAGTCATCTTTTGGATAAAATGACACAACCATAGCACAGTTTGAAATAGTGTTATCCAATTAAGTTGTCTTAAATTTTTAAAACAAAGTAGAACCAAAATATACCCGCATAAGCGGTCAGAGCTATGAAAACAATACTACACAAAGCAGCAGATAGAGGTCATGCCAATCATGGATGGCTTCAGGCAAACCATTCCTTTAGTTTTGCCAATTATTTTGATAAGGATAAAATGCAGTTTGGTGCATTACGGGTTATGAATGACGATAGTATTGCTCCAAAAATGGGATTTGGAACCCATCCGCATGACAATATGGAAATCATTACCATTCCGTTGAGCGGTGTTCTAAAACACCGGGATAATATGGGACAAGACTGGCAGCCTGTGAAGACTGGAGAAGTACAGGTCATGAGTGCTGGAACAGGTGTGCAGCATTCAGAAGTCAACGGCTCAGAAGAGAGCCCTCTAAATTTGTTCCAAATTTGGATCATTCCAAATGAGCGAAATGTTGCACCACGCTACGGTCAGAAGGCATTCAGTCCAGAGGAGAGAAAAAACAAATTGCAAACCTTGGTCACGTCTGTTGCGAATCACCATGAAGGTAGTTTGAAAATCCATCAAGATGCGGTCTTATCACGCATTGACTTAGACAAAGGCATATCCTTCGACTATCAATTGCGAAGTCCAAATCACGGTGTGTATATCATGACTATTCAAGGAGCTCTTCAAATTGAGGATTATTTTCTACAAACCCGAGATGCTTTGGGGGTTTCCGAAACCGATAAATTTACGATTAAAGCATCTGAAGACGCTGAGGTGCTTTTTATTGAAGTGCCCATGTAGCATTTTTTTCATCCTTTAATTTATCAAAGACAACAAAAATTACAAGTTTTTGTTTTGCTGTATTTTTTAATTTCAATTATGATGGCAATTTCGATTCTTATTATAAGTAGTGACAAAAATGAGCAGTGATGATCGATTACATTTATTCCAATCCTTTTAAAAACCCACTTTTACAACGGTTTTTATTCGAAAATAATCGATATTTGTAGTTCCCTTAAAAATGAAGATTTATGTCAATGAATAAAAATACGGTGTTGGCTTGGGCCACAACAATCATGATTATAGTTGGAGTTGCATTAATCGCTCTTGGCGCATTTAGATATGATGATGTGGCAGGATACGGATTTGCATCAGTAGGTATTGGCTTCTTTGCCATCGCCTGGGTATTCAACGCACTTAAAGGACGGGTATAACAGATAACGAATTCAATCTTCAGTCCACAGAAGATGGACAGAATGCGATCAAGCCTTTAATACTTAATTTTACAATAACTAATAATTTTTTTTGGAAATGAGCGACGACAAAAAAATAATTTTCTCGATGCGTGGTCTTACTAAGACTTTTAAAGGTGCAGATACACCTGTATTGAAAAACATTCACTTGAGCTTCTTCTATGGAGCAAAAATTGGAATTTTAGGACTTAACGGTTCAGGAAAATCCACACTTTTAAAAATTATTGCCGGACTTGATAAAAACTACCAAGGCGATGTCACCTTTCTTCAAGATTATTCTGTAGGCTTTTTAGAGCAGGAGCCGCAATTGGACGACAGCAAAACTGTTATGGAAGTGGTTCGTGAAGGTGCTGCCGAAACGGTGGCCATTCTTGACGAATATAACAAGATCAATGATATGTTTGGTTTGGAAGAGGTGTATTCTGATCCAGATAAAATGGAAAAGTTGATGAACCGTCAAGCAGAATTACAAGATAAAATAGATGCTTCTGATGCTTGGGAACTCGACACCAAATTGGAGATTGCCATGGATGCGTTAAGAACTCCTGATGGCGATAAGAAAATTGGCGTGCTTTCAGGTGGAGAGCGCCGTCGTGTGGCCTTATGTAGATTGTTATTGCAAGAGCCAGATGTTTTATTGTTAGATGAGCCAACTAACCACTTGGATGCTGAATCTGTGCATTGGTTAGAACAACATTTGTCACAATATAAAGGAACCATTATAGCAGTGACCCACGATAGATATTTCTTGGATAATGTAGCCGGTTGGATTTTGGAGCTCGATAGAGGTGAAGGTATTCCTTGGAAAGGAAATTACTCATCTTGGTTGGAACAGAAATCAACACGAATGGCACAAGAGAGCAAAACCGCTTCCAAACGACAAAAAACATTGGAGCGTGAGCTAGATTGGGTACGACAAGGTGCCAAAGGACGCCAGACCAAACAAAAGGCGCGTTTAAACAATTATGACAAACTCTTGAGTCAAGATCAAAAACAACTTGACGAAAAACTTGAAATCTACATTCCTAGTGGACCGCGTTTGGGAACAAATGTTATTGAGGCCGTTGGGGTCAGCAAAGGTTATGAGGATAAATTGCTTTATGAAGATTTGAATTTCAATTTGCCACAAGCAGGAATTGTTGGTGTTATTGGACCTAATGGTGCTGGTAAAACGACCATTTTTAGAATGATCATGGGCGAAGAAACACCTGATAAAGGCCAATTTAAAGTTGGAGACACTGCAAAGTTAGCATACGTAGATCAAAAGCACTCCAACATTGATCCTGAAAAATCAATCTGGCAAAACTTTAGTGATGAGCAGGAGTTAGTTATGATGGGCGGCAAACAAGTGAACTCGAGGGCCTATTTGAGCCGATTCAATTTCTCTGGAAGTGAACAGAACAAGAAAGTTAAACTCCTTTCTGGTGGTGAGCGTAACCGTTTGCATTTGGCCATGACGCTTAAAGAAGAAGGAAACGTATTGCTGTTAGATGAGCCTACCAACGATTTGGATATAAACACCTTAAGAGCGTTAGAAGAAGGTTTGGAAAACTTTGCAGGCTGTGCCGTAGTGATTAGTCACGACAGATGGTTTTTGGATAGAATCTGTACGCACATATTAGCTTTTGAAGGCAATTCACAAGTCTATTTCTTTGAAGGTAGTTTCAGTGAGTATGAAGACAATAAGAAAAAACGTCTTGGTGGCGATTTGACCCCAAAACGACTCAAGTATAAAAAATTAGTACGCTAATTGAAAATGCCGCTCAATGAGCGGCATTTTTTATTTGTTATATTTTTAATCTCTTATATTTTCAGAACATTTGGTAATTATTTTTTTTAGATTACCTGTTGTCATACAAATGACCATCAGTAAAATCCTTGTACCCATTATCTACTTCATCTTTAAAAGCATCGCTTTGAGTAAGGCGTTTGTTCTCTGCTTTGAGCTTATACATTTTAATAACTGCCAAAGCAATGAAAAACAAAAATACGGCTGCGGTAATCAGTAAGACAATGGTAAGTTGTGCTGTACTTACAAGTAAAAGCAGGGGGATTTTGTATTGAATAGCATACATAATTTCAATGTATTTAGGTTTGGTTTGGAGTTCAAATATACACTTTTAATCTATTCACTAACTGTTTCATATTAAAAAAGTTATGAAAAATGAGTGTTGTTCATCGACAGCTTTTCACGATAAACGACTACTCGTACCACTCCAATTGCACCACCTCAATGTCTGAGTTTTCCTTATTTATAAGTGCTTTAAAGGTATCTACATCACTCATGCCATCCGTGCCTCTATAATGGTATGGATATACTTTTTTAGGCTTAAAATCAAGTACGGCACTTGCGGCACTTTCAACAGTCATGGTGTAAGGCAAATTCATACAAACAAAAGCCATATCAATATCTTTAAGTTGTCTCATTTCTGGTATATCTTCAGTATCGCCAGAAATATAGATTCTTTGACCGTCCAAGGTTAATACATATCCGTTACCTCTACCTTTTTCATGGAATTTTAAGGCTTCCTCTCTCAAATTGTACATTGCGATGGCCTGTATAGCAAAGGATTCAAAGTCTTTGTTCTCGCCATTATTCATTACAATTACTGATTTTACCTTTAGCTCAGGAAGCTTTTCATTTACGGCTTGTGGAACAATGAGAACGGTGGAGTCTAAACTCATACCTTGTAAGGTTTTTGGGTCAAAATGATCGCCATGAATGTCCGTAATCAAGATATAATCAGGTTTTTTTTGATCAGAGAACGCTTCAGGACCACCCACCGGATCTATATAAAAAACAGTGTCCTCATTGGCCAATATCATAGTAGCATGATTGATCGGAATGATTTCAATAGGTTCTGATGTCGTTTTTTCATGCATTTCGGTTGTAGTTTCTGAAGCCATATCGACAACTTTTTCAGTAGTGTTCTTACAATTAAAAAATAAAAGGGTACAAAGTGTTGCAATAGGGAGTGCTCGTTTCATTTTATGAATATTTGTTTGCTTAAAGATACTGACTTTGAAACATATTTAAAAAAGGTGTAACAATTTTATAATAAATCCTACAAATAATTTAAGGGGTAATTATTTTGAAACTGATATATTTTAACGAAATTGCTGCTCACTAAAAAATGTCCAACGCACTAAAACAAGATACCATATGTCTGATGATTTTGATTTATTAGAAACCAATTCTAACGAAAAAACAGGGAAAGTAGATGTCAACTGGGGGAAAGCTATTGACACTATGAAATCTAAATTGGCCCAGGAAGATGATCCACAATCCCGTCAAAAAATTCTAAATGCCACCTTGGATGATGTGGTCCATATGGCAGAAAAGGATAGAACAACATTATTGGACGCCATTAAAGATCTTACTGATTATCAGGACGAAGTTGGGATAATTTTTGAAAAGTTTTCTTCACTTAATGCTGATGAGCAACGCATTATTGACGACGCACAAAAAGCACTGGAACGCGCCCGGATTGAACTGGAAGATGCACGAAATAAACCCGATACGTGGTGGAATAATTTGTGGGGACGCAAAAGCAGGATCCAGAAAGAGGAACAAGAGATTAAGGAGGCTGAAAAAGTAAGGGCAGGTGCTGATAATAGAGCCAAAGCCATGTTTCAGGAACGCATTGAAAGTGCAGATGTGCAAACACTTTTGAGTGAGCTGTCCTTTAAAAGTCAAGCAGCCGTTACGCGTCTGAAAAATAGAGAGGTTGAAATTAAGGAGGTTGAAGATAAACTTCAAGTTGCCATTGTTGAAGCTACCAAAAACCATATCCGCTCTTTAGAAAAAAAGAAGGAGGTAGAAGGGAAGCTGGATGAAAACTATGCCTTGTTGAAACAAGCCCGTCAGGAACTGGAAGAAATAGTAGACAAGCAATCGACCAACTATGCGCAAGCCGTTGGTAAAGTGACCACTTTGGAGCAAAAAATTGAAGAGTTGGAAGGCCTTAAAAATGCCTACACCACCTTGGCGGCAAGTAAGGACAGTTTTGTGCACAAGCACAATTTGACCATTAAAGTATTGACATCTTTGCGCAGCAACTTGCAAACGCACCGTGCCAAATTGAAGAGTGATACTGAAGAGCGACTCAAATATTATGACGGTTATGTTGTGGCTTTAAAAGCACGTACAGACCAAGAGTTTGCCGCAATTTTGGAACATTTGGGTGTTAAAACAGATGAGCATATTGGAGAAACGTTGGCGTCCATGCATACCGCAAGTGCCAAAGCACGCCAGGAAATGATGGAGAATATACCAGTGCACGAAAAGGTTATGCAAGGTGTTTACAGCAGTTATGCACAGGCCTTACAGGAAATCCGTGCAAAGGATATGGACATCCAAAAGAATTTTGCTGAGCGTTATGGTATCGATATGAAAGAAATTTTTGAAGACTATTATAAGGCTGATGCCACCAAACCTTCAGGAAACAACGATGCTGGCAAACCTGCCGTAACTCCAAAACCTGAAACTACTAGTGAGGATTTATTGTCTTGATGAATTCTTACTGCGGCTGGAATCTCATAGTTTAGGAGTTGAATTTTTTCTATAAAGGCCTTTCCACGCAAAAAAGCGTGGTCAGCCAGGCAGGCTTTCCGCTGTATCTTTTTCTTGAAATTAAAAGGATGCCGCTGCAAATACGAAGTATTCACGATGTCATATTTAACATTAATGGATGAGTAATCCTTAACGCATATTGCGCACAACAACATGATTGGCTAATTCCTAATTCTCAATTATTAACCTTTAATTCAAAAAAGTGTCCATCAATCAAATTGTAACTCCATTAGATTCAGGATATCTCGACACCAAGGCGCAGTATGTCTTTTATCATAAAATGGTCGATTTTGCCTTAAAGGAATTAATTGTGAGCGCACAGCAAAACCAATTGTGCAGCACGCAAGAAATTATTTTCTTTAAACAATATGCTGATTTACTGCTGTATTCCATTGAAGCTATGCGCGTCAAATACATGTATGATGAAGAGGATAATATGAAGGTCGATTTGACAGAATCAGGCTTTCCAAATTATTTGGAATTCCGTTACCTCTTCAATGATTTGTCACTGAAAGAAAAATACGTCAACAAGCTAAAGGATGTCAGCGAGTTACAAGAAGAGTTTTTGGATAGTTTATTACGAAAGAAAGAACCCGTCAGTAGATCCAAATTATTTCAGGCAGCCTCTATTATATATTACACGTCTGTAGAACAAAAATTTATTTTTAATCGGTTTGTCCAAGGTAAAATCATAAAAGCCCCAGAAGGGTCGGCAGGCGAGTTTATGACCAGTTGGAGCTTCTTTGATGTAGGCTGTAATCGTCCTTTCATCTGTTTTATGTATTTCGACTTTGAAGGAACTAACATCGAGACCAATAAAGAACTTATTTATGAGATGCTCATGGCAACTGCAGATAGAGATATGAGCTTGGACATCATGGCTTATGGTATTGATAGGAAACTAAAGGATATCAAACCGCGGCACATCAAACGCATTGATTTGGGGCCTTTTCATAATGTGTTTGCCAAAGATGAAAATCAGATTACCCATGCTATTTTACAAAGTATTGCTAATAAAGATTTGCCTTTGGAATCGTATGCGCTATCACTCAAGATCGATGAAGTCGTTTCTGGAAGTGAATTTACTGAAGGCGGGTACTTCTCTAAGCAAACCTTACAAAAATGGAATGAACCTGTACATCAAAGTTATGTGCTGGCACCACATCGCATCATTCAGTTGTTATACAGTAAAACACCGGAAGTTATGAATGGACTGGCAAAACCGCCTATTCAGATAGCCGATTTGGAAATAAGTAAAGTGTGAAAGTCGGCAGTTGGCAGTCTGCAGTCTTCAGTCGGTACCTATGTCGAATTGACATTGTCTTAATCATTAAAATATAAACTGAGGGCTGACAAACGGATTTTAGAGAGTGAAGAGATTAGTGAACTCTTAAATTGTATGATGAAATATCTTGAAAAATTTGAATTAAAATAATAACGGCATTCCAAAGAGTGCATATCTCAGAATGAATCTGAAGACTGCCAGCTGAAGACTGCCAACTGAAGACTGAAAAAATGGGTTTCAAAAAGTTATTAGCGTATCAAAAAGGATTTGATTTAGCGATGGATATTTTCCATTTGACGAAGGAATTTCCGAAATCTGAACAATTTGTATTGACGTCTCAGATGGTCAGATCAAGTAGAGCTGTATGTTCTGCAATTGCTGAAGCCTACAGAAAACGACAATATGAAAAGCACTTCAAAAGTAAAGTGTCTGATGCTGATAGTGAAAATTCTGAAACACAATTATGGTTAGATTTTGCTTTGGCTTGTGATTATATAGATGAGCCAAGGAGAAAAGAATTACAGCTAAAGAGTGAAGAAATTGGAAGACTACTAAACTATATGATTAACAATCCCGATAAATTCGGATTAAAATAATAATGGCAATCCAAAAGATAGAATACTGTAAACTACGGATCGTAAACTGCGGACTGAAGACTGCCAACTGAGGACTAAAAAATATGCAACAAAACTCAACATTCCCCATAAAACAAAATGAACTCGATATGCTTCGTGATGAAGCCGCATCGTATCTTAAAAGTATCCAATGGGAACAAGGACAACGGGCGAAAAACAAAGATAAAGACACCAAGGACGATTCCATTTTGCTCTATCTTTCCAGAGCCAACAACGGATCTAATGTTGCAGAAACGACTTCTGTTTCAAAAACTATTTTAGAACTAAAAAAACGCTTACTGCCAGATTCCATTGCCATTCCCGTTTTGCTCAACCAAACCTTGTACGCGGTTCAGGAAGGACTGACCTTGGGCATCTGGATCAAGGATAGTTATTATGATGCCTCAGGTTTGTCCAGCCTAAATGAGCGCAAGGCCTCGTTGGACAGCATGGGTAAAAGGGACTATGAAAGTAAGATGCATACTGCCACGGCATTTATGTTGTTTTCTACGGCCTATCATATTTTACATCATCTAAAACCGTATGCTTCTGATGATTTGAGCGTCATGAAGCAAAAATTTGCTGGGATTCCTGAAACGTCCTTATTGTCACCTCTTAAAGGAGTTGCCTGTACCTTATTTTATTATGATAAATATTTGGGACACCCTGATATTATCAAAAGTGATAAGGATGTGGCCGATTTTACAGTGGTATTCTTTGAAGCGCTGATTGATGAAATCCAGATGCGAAAATCCACTTTGGAGCATCAAGAAACCATTCTGGACAGAACCTATAAGCTCGAGCACTCAGAGTTTGCAATTTCTGGTTGGAACAATGTTTTCGCAGGTGCTGCCAAAAGTATAGAATTCAACAAAATTAAGTTTGAGCAGATTGTTGGCAATAAAGACGCCAAACATTTCGCACGCCGTTTAACGGAACGGATGTTAAGTTACGATTTCACAGCAAAAAAGAATCCGTTTCAAGAATTGGGCGGATTTATGCCTGTCTTTATGGGTTACGGAATTCCAGGAACAGGAAAAAGTATGCTCATTGCAGCAATCGCAACACGTTTAAAGGAACATTGTGATCATCTGGAACTTCCGTTTTTATTCCATCCTATGCCAGACACTTTGATTTCAACTTTTCAAGGCGGTTCTGCAGAAAAAATGGTGGAATGGATGAAGCCTATGCAGGATCCTACAAAACTGATTTTCGCCCCTATTGACGACGCAGAGAATAATTTGCAGGAACGTACTGCCCAAGGTGTTTCTGCCGGTGTAAAGGAAGTTATTGGCGTGTTTTTGAGATATACTGAGGGCGCTTATGCTGTCAATTACGGGAATAGTTCCATCGGATTATTTACCAATTTACCAGAAATGTTGGATAAAGCGGTGATCTCGCGTGTGCAAGGCCGTTTTAAGATTGATGGTGCACAAACTGAACATGACTTTTTGGATCAGGACCATTTGTGGTGGCGCAAGTTGCAAGACACCATGCCCAATTTTGTAAACATGAAAAATCCTGATAATTACAACTACCTGCAAGATCAAGGGTTGGCTAAAAATATGGGAGAAATCTTGAAATCTGTCGATAAACCTTCAGAAGAACGTGTGCATGCCGTTTATGATCAGGTTCAAAAACAGTATCCAACCAATGAGCACCAATTTTATGCCAACTTATATAAAGAAATGCAGCGGGTTTTTCCCTTCTTTTCATCACGGGATGTGAGGAATATCCAATCGGCTGTATCTTTGCGATTGACGGATTTTGATTTGGAACAAAGCTGGTTTGATAATCCGGAAATTTATTTCAAACAGTCTTATGAGACTAAATTCAACATGCTTCAGGAGTTGATGCGTGCCAATATGAAGGGGCTCGATTTTTCAGAAATAAGACGTCAGGAAGTGGTGCGTTATTTGGATAATGTGGCAACCATTGCTGACACTGATTTTAAGCGTCAGGTAGACTCTCGCGTAAATGATTTGAATATTGAGTTGGAAGCCCGCAATAAATTCGAAAACTAAACTCACAAGCATTATAGCGCCTAGGAGATCCTGTTAAAAGTTAATTATATCTTGAAAAATGTCAAATAAAATAAAAAATATAACCCATAGAGTGCTGTCTAAAGCATGGGCAACGCTATTGGAGATCAATTATGATTTTCAGTTTAAAAATGGCACTTGGAAACGGGTCTCTCGTGAAAGTTATGATCGAGGTCATGGTTGCGGAATCTTATTGTACAATATCGACAAGGGAACAGTTATTTTAACAAAACAATTCAGGATGCCAATTTACCATACCAATGAAGAGGAAGGCATGTCAATTGAAGTGTGCGCGGGAGCCATAGATAAAATTGAGACCCCAGAATCGACCATTATTAGGGAAGTGGAAGAAGAAGTAGGTTACAAAATAAAAGAAGTGAAACAAGTTATGGAAGCGTACACTTCGCCAGGAGCTTTAACTGAAAAAATGTATCTGTTTGTTGCACGATATTCTGATGCTATGAAAGTCAATGAAGGCGGAGGGGTGTTCAGCGAACATGAAGAAATAGAAGTGATAGAATTACCATTGTCTAGAGCCATTCAAATGGTATCGACAGGAGAAATTAAGGACGCTAAAACAATTATGCTGTTGCAGTATGCGCAGATTAATAATTTAGTCTAAATAATTTCAGAACATAAAACTATGGAAAATAATACAGAAATTATTAGTGAAAATAAACCATCAAATGATTTGGCCTTCCAGGACTATTTGTCCATCGGTTACGTGTTTTTATTGATCTTGGGCGTATTTCATGAAACGATATACTATAAATTTTTAGGTGTCAATATTTTAGAATATTCATCGATTTTAGATGTCTTGATTAGCCCCATAGCTGTTATGTTAGGTAATCTGTTGCTAGGGACGGCAGTTTTGGTGGTCATAATTTTTGGTTATATATATTTGAAACTTATTCCCAGATATCATAAATGGTTGGGAACCAAAAAGAAATATCAGGAAGGGAAAAATAAAATGAAACTAGAAAGAGCAAATGAGATGTTTAAAAATAAAAATGCGTCTCTATTAGTAATTACTTTGTTTGTATTCGCTTTATTTACTGGTTTAGGAATAGGACGGGGTGTAAAGACCAAGGAGAGAATTGATAAAGGAGATGTCAACTTGTCGCACACCATCACTTTTGAGGACGGCCAAAAACAAAAAGTAAAATTACTTGGCAAGAATAGTTTATATATTTTTTATGTGACAACAGGCGTCGAAGAAGTTTCCATCGCTCCAATAGAAGGGAATATCAAGCTAATTCAAAAACTGCCTAAAGAACCACTTACCAATTAAATACAAATTGAAAATCAGCGTGTACTTTTCAAATGAATAAACTAAAAGAAGCGAATTTATACAGGCACGAACTCATCCCTATCAGCGGGAAATTGGTAGAGCGCTACAATCAGTGCCTAAAAATGTTGGGGTTTGTTGAAACAAAACTCACGAGTTTCTCTATTGATGGATTGGGTTGGAGCCCTGAAATTGCTGAAGAAAAGTCAGAGCCGCACTATCTCAATAATGGGGAGGCCAATCCAAATGCCATTATCATTACACCGTTACAAAAAGGAAAACCCGTGTATGTGCCGTTTCACACATTTGATCGGCAAATGATGCAACATGTTTTCCATATTCATGGCAGCAGAATCAATGATATAACGAGAGATTGTGCTATTTGTGTGCACTTTGATCAACATATCGATGCGTTTTATGAACCTCTTGATGTGTTGAAATACCAAGACATTTCGATCACTTTCAAACTGATTAATGAGCTTGACAAAGTTCAAAAAGAACAATATCAGTTGATAGATAGCTTTAAACAAGGACATAATTTTATTGATGAACACTTGCATCAGCAATTGCTGGATTCTGCAAAAACCTATGGCGATTTAAGGCACCGCAATCTCGAGCTTCATGAGCTTTATTACGCCACAGATTCTTTTTACACTAAGGCTTTTGGTGGCGTGTTTGTGTTACGCGATTTCATCACGCCAATCATCGTTTTTCAAGATGTAAAGTGGCACAAGGAAGCTATTAAAGACACGTCGCATGATGTGTTGATTTATCATATTTCGCAGCCAGAACTAAGTGATAAGTTGCGCGACCATATGATCATTGAGTATGATTTGGAAGCGGTTGTTAAAATGCCACGCTATGACCGTATCAAAAAATTTATGTTTGCCCAGTTTCTGAAAGATACGCAGCATCCTTTAAAAGATATTTTGGATGATCATGTTTTATTTAAAGGATATCTCAACAAATTATCCATTGAAGATCGGAAAAAAGTGATGAGTGTTGAATTGTATCTTGATAAAATGGAACTGAGCAATCAGCACAAATTGGCAGATATTGTTGATATGCATCTTTTTGAAGCCTTGCAAAAGCCACACTCATCTTTACACGTCAAACATCATGATTTAATCTGGAAATTGTTGGTCAATATCTCGACATTGGACGTTCTTTTTTTGTATTGGTATGATAAAGAGCAGTTTTATAAAAATTATGATGCGTGGGATGAATCTTTGAAAGATTGGGTCATTGCAACCATTCGTAACAATATTTGAGTTTTTTAGACTAATTTTAAGATGAGATGGGAGATGGGAGATGGGAGTTGGAAGCATGAAGATAGAAGTTGGAAGAATGAAGCTAGAAGTTGGAAGCACGAAGCGTGAAGCTAGAAGTTGGAAGTACGAAGCATGAAGCTAGAAGCAGGGGGAGTACGTAGTTTGAACCTGAATGAAATAACAAGTATTTCTTGGCTCAAATAGAAATAGGATTAAACATCTGAAGGCACAAAGCTTCCTGCTCCAAACTTCAGGCTTCAAACTAATTAACTATGAAATTCAAATTTGAGGATTTGATTATTTGGCAAAAAGCCATGAATTTAGGTGAGGAGATGAATTCTTTGGCGTATAAGTTTCCAAGAGAAGAGCTATACAATTTGTCTTCTCAAATAAGAAGAGCTTCAGATTCTATTGCTTTGAATATTTCGGAAGGCTCAATTTTACAGTCTGATGCAGAATATAGAAAATTCTTAGGTTATGCAATTCGATCAACCGCTGAAGTAGTGACGTGTTTGCACAAAGCCAAAAGAAGAAACTATATAACAGAAGATGATTTTCTTAAATTTGATAAGTCCTGTTTTGATTTAATGAATATGACCATAGCCTTCAGAAATAAGATTATAAAGCTATGAGCAAGAAGCATAAAATTTTATGTATTTATTATATAAATATTAGCTAAATTCAACTTTATAGGTTGGTTTTCTTTGGAATGAAAAAGGCTATTTAATTAGTAAAAACACTCTCAGTAATGAAGTTATTAGGGGAAATAAGGCACGAGGTAATTTACCTTATGTTTTATTATTCATTAAAGGTTAAGAAACTGAAATTTTTTAAATATATGAAAACAAACTTAAGAGACTTGCTTCTAGCTTCATGCTTCCGGCTTCAAACTTAAAAATAAGTTTATGAGCCAAATAAAATTAAAATCAACCGCCTGCAGGTATCAAGCGTCGTGCTTCATGCTTCCAGTTTCAAACTTTTTAAAATGACATTAGAAATCATCGTTTTTATCGGCTCAATTTTATTCGGAATCCTGCTGTATTGGCGAGAATCAACCGGCAATGGCTTGTATCGTTTTGTAAATAGAATGATGTATTCCAAAAAACTTCAAATGTCTCCAAATGATCCAAGAGGTTTTTTGTACGAGCAAAAATTCCTATTGCGATTGGTATTTATCACCATGATTTTTCTTGTGGGGATTTTAATTGCGCGGTTCTTGATCCCTATTGACATTGCCACTATTTCAGTATTTGCCTCAAGTATCGTCGGTACACTTTTGGGAACCTATATTGGCGGATTTATTCTTAAATCCGAAAAAGTAATCGATGCCCACAGTGACAACTTTGAGAAGAAGTTTGATACCGCCATTGATCAAGGCAAGGATTTCATTCAAGATATCACCACTAGAGAACCAAAAGTTGTGGAAGAAGCAAAAAAAGAAATTGAAGAAGATCCTGAGCCACCTAAAAAGAGTGCCAGGGAACGCTTGAAGGACAAAGGATTAATGTAAGAATGAGGTTTGAGGTATGAGGTTTGAGGAAATTAGTTCTTATTGACAACAGACAACAGACAACAGACAACCCACAACAGACAACCCACAACAGACAACAAACAGCACACAACAGATAAGCCATGATAAAAAACTATTGGAATAGAGGAAGCAGACAGAAAACAATCACGATTATTGCTGCATTCATTTTAGTACTGTTGCTATTTTTTCTTCGAGATGATTACCAACCCGTACTGCTCTGGATCAGAAAATTCATTTTTGTAATTCTCGTGGTCGTACTGGTGTTATTTTTCGGATTAAGAAGCTTTAGAAACTCGGCAAGTATAGGACGTCGGATCGGTATTTTAACACTTCTAATTCTAGTCCTAGGGCTCCTTTACGTCATTGGAGGACACTTTCAGATGTATGCCTATATGAAAACTTACAATGTTTTCAATAATTTGGATAAAGTTGAAATTAACCAATTGCCGCTTACCCAAAATGAACGCATCCAACCGCTGCGCAATATTTACTCTATGGCCAATGAGTCAGTTGGAGAAACTAAAGATGTTTCTTTGCCCCATTTGGTAAGAGTTGATGGTGAGAACAAATGGACCATGGCCATCCAACCTTCAGAAAAATACACCATGCAGCAAATAAGTGAGAATACTGAGGAAGTTTTCGCAGTGTCCAGTACCTCGCCATTTCCGAGATTTTCTAATGAAAACCGCATTCCAGTAATATTTTCTATTGGCGAATCATTAAAGTTTAGCAGAAACACCTACAACGCGGTCGTACAGCGTTTCAATATTTTCCAACTTTTCACTACTGAACCTGGTGATACCTTTTACATGAAAAATGACGATGGCAATTGGGTAGAAGTGGTAAGTTTGATCAAATGGAAAGGGTTCTTTTTTCCGTATCCAACTTTTGGAGGCGTGATGGTTATTGACAGTGGTAAACACGATTTCAATGATTATGTGGAGCGTGTTTTGATTGGAAAAGGAACATACATCAGTCCTGAAGACATGAAGAACCATCCCTTTTTGACCAAGCAAAATACCTTGTCAGAGAAAGTATCGCGTTTACAGGCAGAATCCTTGAAATTCTTGGGCGGATTTACAGATCCTTTACCGTGGAAAATGGAAACTGCCGTTAAAATTCCAGATCTTCCAGATGATCAAAATGAACAGCCTTTTGTAACAGATTTCGATTTTTCAGGTATTGAAGGCAATGCTTATAACGGCTTATACCATTGGTTTGGATTGGAGCCCATTGGTGATGAACGCACAAGTTTAACCTATAGCGTGTTTGTGCCCGCAGATGGTACTGATAAGTTATACTACTATGATCACGCCAGTAAAAAACAGGGCTATGCTGGTGTTTCCGCAATGCCTCTTAAAATAATTGAATCCCGCAAGGAATATGATTGGTCAGTTAATAAACCTGTGGAGTTCAGGCCGTATATTAAAGATATTGCAGGCCGGAGACGTTTATTTTTCTTGGGAACTGTTTCAGCAGTGAGAGAGGACTCCGAAAAGTTTGATGGAGCAGCAACACCAGATTTGGCTTTGGTGGACAGTGAGTATCGTGATGTCATTTGGATAGATGTCAAACGTCCGAGCACATGGGATAAAGCAGTCTACGATCAACTGAATGAAGCCTGGAGAGCCAGCGAGGGGATTGGTTATTTTTATGATGAAGAGCTAAAAACAACAGATTTGGATATGATGCAAAGAGAGATTGATTCCATTCGTTCCATTCCAAAAATTAATGCCAATGCTGACGAAATTGACAAATTACAACGTCAGATTGATTCTTTGAAATCGGTTGGGAATTAATTTTTTTAGAAAGACCTCTCAGGTTTTGACCCCGACGGTTCGGGGCTGAGAGGTTTCTCGATAACTTATCATTCTCTAGATAGGAGGAATCTCATAGTTAAGGAAATAAAAACTAAAGTATCATTTTGAGAGGTCTCAATTTTTTCGATATGTCAGAAATTTAAAGTAAACTATCCAAACCGCTTCTGTAAATCTGCAACAACCATTTCAATCTGATTGTTTTTGTTTTTTCGTTCCAGAAATATGGGTGGTGCTTGTCTCACTTTACAATCAGCAATTGCACAGCGTTCACAGGTGACACCAACCTCTAGTGATTTGATTTTCGGATCGTTCAGGAAAGCAATTTTACGTTGCAACTGTTTATTGATCAAGAGACCAACGCTGATGCTTCGGTATTGATGCTCTCTAAATGGATCTTTTGTTGCCGATGATATGACCAAGTATTTCATATCATCATCAGGATAATTTGAAATCTGCAAATCAAAGACATGATCTTCCTTCGTTTCGCTGATGGTTTTCAGGACTTTTAAAGAAATCCAACGTCGGCAATAATGCTCATTGGTTTCATTTGCGCGTGGCGAATGTTGGTGTGATAGGTGTAATTCTTTCTTCAGATAAAAACGTTCACTATCAGCCCGATGCGTAAAACGTAAGAAAAACAAATCCTGAATATTAAATGCTTTAGGCAATATATTGGTCAGACGCTGGTAAAACGACTCTGGAGACGCGTTGAATGCGTTGACAATTTCTATAAACAACTGTTCATCAAAAGTTTCTTTTTCAAATAATGTCGTAAGGTGTTCTGAAATAGTGGTTTTTGGTAGAATGAGCGCTCCGGCAAAATAGGAAGCGTAAAAATTATTTAGCACCTGATCAAAATTTTCAAATTTGATCAATGAAAAGGTATAAAGGCGCTCTTTATATTGTAAATAATTATATGCAATTTCTTTAGCATAGATAAACGTGCGCTGTGCATCATCCATTTGATTGGCGAGCAAAAGCGTCTTGGTTGTTGGCACGAATACTGAACGCAGCGAATCTAAAGTTTGGTGTCTGTTCAACTCGGTTTCATTGAATGAATAACCGTATTCCTCAATAAGGATTTCCTTTAATTCAGAAGATTCGATAGGTTCGTCCAAATTAATTTGATATGCTTTGGCAAACTTTAATACTGCCTGTTCAATGTCTTCAAAATAATTATGGTTGGCTTCCTGAAAGGAGCGCACAGATGCTAAATAGAAACTTTCCCGACTGAAATTATAATTCTGCGCAATTTCAATAATAGTACTTATAAAGGCATTGACCTTTGCTGGGGCATTAGAAACGATATCAATGAGCGTGCTTTCTTGGATTCCGAAAAGATCCAATGGAATTTCCTTTAGAATTTTAGATTTTAAAATGTCCCCGATAGGAGCGAGATTTTTGTCCAGTTTTAAGGAGACCATTTGGTCGTAAGGCACTTCCATTTTTTCTGAAAGAATGGCAATTTTATCGGGTTTTGGATATTTTTTTCCCTTTTCAATTTCGTTTAAATAAGACTTTGAGAGTCCCGATAGTTTGGACAGGCCAAAAAGAGAAAGGTTCCTTTCAGTCCTGATCTGCTTTAGCTTTAACCCAAATATAAGCTTGATATATTCTTCTTCCATAACAACAAATATAATCGTTTTTTGCGAATATACTTTTTTAGCGAATATTATAATTTAGCGAACGTTCGCTTGTTTTTTAAAAAAGTTATTTCTATCATTGTACTATCAAAATGACAACACCATGGAAAACAACATTTTAAGCTTGCCAAAAATTCAATATTCAAAAGACGTAAAAAACTACTATCCTGAAATCTTAACAGATGAAGCGTTAGAATTTTTAACGACTTTGCACGAAAAATTTAATCAAGGCCGTCTAGAGTTACTAAAATCTAGAGAAGAACAGCAAAAACAATTTGATCAAGGCGCATTTCCTGATTTTCCCGCAGAGACTGAACGTATCAGAGAAGGGGACTGGACGGCTGGTGCAATTCCACAAGATTTATTAGATAGACGTGTCGAGATTACAGGTCCTGTTGACAGAAAAATGGTCATCAATGCGCTCAATTCTGGTGCAAAAACATTTATGGCCGACTTGGAAGACAGCAACGCACCAACATGGCAAAACGCCATTGAAGGACAACAGAACCTCATTGACGCAAACAACAGAACCATTTCCCTTCACGATGTAAAACGCAACAAATCCTATACATTGAATGCTGATCCTGCAGTTTTAATGGTACGTCCAAGAGGGTTGCACCTCAATGAGCGCCATATGCTCATCAATAAAGAAGAGATGTCTGGCAGTTTGGTTGACTTTGGATTGTATGTGTTTCATAATACCAAAACCTTGTTAGATAACAATTCAGCTCCTTATTTCTATTTACCAAAATTGGAACATTATACCGAAGCGCGCTGGTGGAATCAAGTTTTTGATTTTGCAGAAAACTACATGAAAGTGCCTAAGGGAACTTTTAAAGCCACAGTTTTGGTGGAAACCATTACAGCAAGTTTTCAATTGGACGAAATTATCTATGAATTGAAGGATCATATTGTTGGACTGAACTGTGGACGCTGGGATTATATTTTCTCATACATCAAGAAGTTCAGAAACCATGATAATTTTGTGGTGCCGAATCGTGACCAAGTAACGATGACCACGCCCTTTATGGCCGCTTATTCAAAATTGGTCATTCGACGTTGCCACAAGCGAGGCATCCACGCCATTGGTGGAATGGCGGCCCAAATTCCGATCAAGAACAATCCTGAGGCCAACAAAGCAGCGTTGGAAAAAGTTCGTGTTGATAAAGAGCGCGAAGTTAAAAACGGTCATGATGGTACTTGGGTGGCGCACCCTGCTTTGGTAGAAGTGGCGATGAAAGAATTTGATAAGCACATGCCAACAGCCAACCAATTTCACGTGACTCGAGATGATGTCTCTATTACAAAAGAAGATTTGGTTGAACTTCCAATTGGTACAGTAACCGAAGAAGGCGTACGAAAGAATATCAACGTCGGACTCTTATACACCGAAGCCTGGTTAAGAGGTCATGGCGCAGTGGCTCTTTATAATCTGATGGAAGACGCCGCAACAGCCGAAATTTCAAGAACTCAAATATGGCAATGGCTGAAGAATGAGGTGGTTTTAGAAGACGGAAGAAAATTTTCAAGAACGCTTTACGATACTATTTTTGATGATGAAGTTGAAAAACTCATCACAGAATTTGGAGAGGAGAACATCAAAAACACAAAATTCAGTTTAGCGATAGAATTGTTCAATAACCTGGTCACCAACGATGACTTTGAAGAGTTTTTAACGCTTCCGGCCTATCAACACATTTAAAAAAAATGTCTCGCAACTACGGGAATAGTGTACGAGACGTAATTATCAAAATCTAGAACAACCTTAATAATCAAAAACAAAATTATGAAAAATTTAGCACAAAGTAATTATAGTTCTGCATTAGAAACTGTACGGAACCTTAAAGCAAAATATGGCACTACATGGGATGCCATAAATCCTGAAAGCGCAGCAAGAATGGCTGCTCAAAATCGTTTTAAAACAGGTTTGGATATCGCTAAATATACGGCCGCCATAATGAGAAAGGATATGGCTGACTATGATGCAGATGCTTCAAAGTATACCCAATCACTAGGTTGCTGGCATGGGTTTGTAGCGCAGCAAAACATGATTGCAGTTAAAAAGCATCATAAAACTACCAATAAAAGATATTTATACTTATCAGGTTGGATGGTTGCTGCATTGCGCTCAGAATTTGGACCATTGCCTGACCAATCGATGCACGAAAAAACAGCGGTTCCAGCATTGATTACTGAAATTTATGATTTTTTACGTCAAGCAGATGCTATTGAGTTAAATGATTTATTTAGAAGACTTGAACACGGTGAAGACGTACAAGATCAAATCGATAATTTCGAAACACACATCGTTCCTATAATTGCAGATATTGACGCAGGTTTTGGAAATGAAGAAGCTACTTATCTTTTGACTAAGAAGATGATTGAAGCAGGCGCATGCGCTATCCAAATTGAGAATCAGGTTTCTGACGCTAAACAGTGTGGCCATCAGGATGGAAAAGTTACGGTGCCTCATGAAGATTTTATCGCAAAACTGAATGCCATCCGATATGCATTTTTAGAATTGGGAGTAGATGACGGAATTATTGTTGCGCGCACGGATTCCGAAGGTGCAAGCCTTACTCAGAAATTGCCAGTGAGCATTGAACCTGGAGATTTGGCATCACAATATTTAGCCTTTGTAGAGGCAGAAGAAATTAACATTAAAGATGCTAAAGAAGATGATGTGCTTCTTAAAAGAGACGGTAAATTAGTTCGTCCTGTAAGATTATCAAATGGTCTGTATCAATTTAAAGAAGGCTCTAATATTGATCGGGTGGTGTTGGATTGCGTGACCAGCCTTCAAAATGGGGCAGATTTATTGTGGATTGAAACACCAACACCAAATGTGGATCAAATTGCCCATATGGTAAACAGAATTAAAGACGTGGTGCCAAATGCTAAATTGGTTTATAACAACTCGCCTTCTTTTAATTGGACCTTAAACTTCCGTAATCAAGCTTATGAAGAAATGCTTAACGAAGGAGAGAATATGACCGCTTATGATCGAAATAATTTGATGGATGATCACTATGATGGGTCGGAATTGTGCTATCGTGCAGATCAGAAAATTAAAACCTTCCAAATGGATGGCGCAAGAGAAGCAGGTATTTTCCATCATTTGATTACGTTGCCAACCTATCATACGACGGCACTTCATATGAACGATTTAACAGAAGGTTATTTTGGAGAAGAAGGCATGTTGGCTTATGTAAGAGGCGTTCAGAGACAGGAAATCCGTAAAGGGGTTGCTTGTGTAAAGCATCAAAGAATGGCCGGCTCAAATCTTGGTGATGACCATAAAACATTCTTTGCCGGTGATAAAGCCCTAAAAGCTGGAGGCGAGAAAAACACCGCAAATCAATTTGAAATTCATCCTGAAAAGAATCACCGGGAAGAAAAATTGAGTGTAGTGGCCTAAATACATTAAGCAAAATTTGATGTTTTTTTGCTCCTAGATATGTTGATCAAAAACTCCAGTTTGTCGGCTGGAGTTTTTTTATTTGAATGTTGTAAATTAACTTTTGGACGCTCTTTAATTATTGAATTATTAATTCTAATCAAGATTTAAAATCGAGGAACATCTTAATATTACCCCTTTTGTAAGGCGAGTTCTCTTCCACAGGAATTTCCACAAAACCATATTTTCTATAAATATATATAGCATTCTCAAGTTTTGTGTTGCTATAGAGCATCAGCCTTTCAAGACGCTGTTCTTTGGCAAAATCAATGCAGTATGTTACCAGTTGCTGCCCAATTTTATAGCCCCTGTGGTTTGGAGATACCGCCATTTTGGTCAATTCAAAAACCGTGTCTTCCTTGGTCGGCATTAGAGCAACCGTTCCAACGACCTCACCATCAAGTTTCGCAAAGAAGATATGACCACCCTTGTCAATAATATAAAATTCGGGTTTGCTCAACACCTCTTCATCAAATGGCTCTACGTAAAAGTATGTCTTTAACCATTCAATATTTAGCACGTAAAAATCTTTCGCGTAAATTTTTTCAAAAGGGACAATTTCAATCATTATATCGTTTATGTATATCGTTAGTTGTGTTAAGCAATTAAATTAGTAAACAAATACGGACTAGAGAAAATTTCCAAAGAATTTTCCAAATTAGCACCTGACCAAGTAATTAATTGACACCATGTTGTAATGCCTGTTTATTTTTTTTCAATTCTCAACCATTTGTTTTTGGCGATTATCAATACCCAAAAGATAAATATCAAAATTGAGAAAAATAGTACAATTCCAACATATTTTATCGTCGAACTCTCTCTACCATATCCAAACATCAAGGCTCCTGTGGTTGGTAAAATCGATATAATCCAAATGACTTTTCTATTTAAAAAGTCACTTCCACTGACTTTTAGTGATTCGTTATCAGCAAATATATTCAGATTGAGTTTTTCACTTCCACACCATTGAATTTTTGCTTTCAATGTTTCGTTTCCAAATTCATCTGAGATTTCAATAACCTTTTCTTCTCCGTTTTTTAATTCAGTTAGTTTTCTATTTCCAACAAAAATTTCATAAGCATAGTTTTTATTGAATCGTTCTTTAGGTCTATGTAATTTGAGTTTTTTCATCTGCATTAAAACGTTTGGTGAATGAAACGTAGCGTTTAAAAATACGTTAACTATTCGGTTTTGCACAAGCCAAAGCTTTTGCATTTTGTTTCTAATTTTTAACTCTAAAAGCTAAATCAAAAGATTTGGCGACTTTGTAAATAGACACGAACCTCTCGGAAAGCTCGAATTAGCTATGTTTAATAAACGCTGTGATAAAACGTTTTTATTTCAGTATGGCCCACCCACTTTTCGTTTTCTTATAGTAATAAATGTTATCCAAATTAGTTCCACAGATTAGAAATGGCCTATAAGAATAATCACGTATTACAGCAATCTTTGTTTTAGGATTGTAAATCGGATATGAAACATTATGAACAAATTCTCCATCGAATTCATAATCCCATAACTCCTCTAAGTCGGTTGAATCATTTTTCATAAAGTACGAATCGTATTCCTTCCAGTCCATTACTTTTATTCCTTTAATCTTGTCCGTTTTCCAATATTCAGCTGTAAAAATTGGATATGGTGCTGGCATTTCGGTCAAGTTTAAGATTCTATCAGATTCTAAAAACGTATTTTCAAAATCAGGACTTCTCAATTGTCGGTTATTCCAATAAAGTATTGAGTTAGCATCATTTTCGTTTAGTTGTCCGATAAAGTGAGCGTTAATAATTTCGTACGCATCTTGTTCAGTAAATTCTGATATGACTTTTTGCTCTTTTTCTTTACAGCTAAAAAGTATAGTTAAAAACGATATGATTATTATTTTTTTCAAATGGTTTACAACAATGAGGTGTAGCCTATTAAAACGGCAGTCAACAAAGAAAAAAGCATCGTTAATATGGCCAATGCTCTACTGAACATTCTTTTTAGAACAATCCTGAAAATGACAATTAAAGGAATGAAAGCACCGGCACTCAAAATAGGAATGGTAATCAGTTCCATTATAGCCTCAATGGCTACATTGCTCCAATTTTTTGCAAACATAATATTCATTAATAAGAGATACAACAACACAGTGATGCTCCCTATAAATAACCATAAATCGATGAGATACTGTCTATTTTGCTTCATCAATATTTTGGTTGGCTCTCATAAAATCTGTTATGAGGTAGGTGATAAGCTTCCCAACTATAACTTCAGTATCTGGTGTTGGTGCCGCTTCACAAATATGTAAGTAGGCTGCATTGGGCTGGGCTCCAAAATAAGTAACAAATGCTCGGGCCTTTTTTACGCTAAAACCACTTGGTGTCATCGCACTGCTAGGAATGTACTTAATAGCATCACAATCAATTTCTATCCCAAAACGTTTATCGGCAACATGTTTAGCGGCCCGCTCCAATTCTGCCTTAAATTTTTTGTCCTTTCGGATGGTTAGCGCTTCAAAAGTATTGTACTTTAAGGCTTTAAACTTGTCTAGAGTTTTAAAAATATGGTCGGATGTATAATTTTCATGGAGTCCGAAAATGAAATAATTTTTCAAAAACCCTTCGGCATAAGCATAACTAAATCCGTTGCCACTATGTCTGCCTTCTTCCTTTCTAAAATCAGAATGCGCATCAAAATTGACCACGTTAATGGCTTTTTTGAATGCGAGCGATGTGCCTTTTAAATTGCCATAGGCATTGTTGTGACCACCGCCAATAACAATCGGCTTCTTACCTGCACTCACAATTTGGTGTACCAAATCAGTAACATGCCTGTCTATTTTTTCTGTAAGTTTTCTGGCTTTTGCTATGTTCTTGTCAGAAGATTCAAGACCTTCAATCTTTGTCATCTCTTTTGAAAAGTCTAAATGACCCAAAATTAATACCTTGCTAGCGTTGGTGTAGGTATTACTTTGTATATTCAGCAAAACCTTTAAAGTTGCGCTCCAAGCCTTTGCAGCGCCTCGGTTTCCGTAGTTGGCGAATACCCCTACATCTTCGGGAATTCCAAATATAACGTACTCAACGTCCAAAGTTCTTAAAGAATCGTATATATTGGTAGTCTCGGAAAGCAATTGAATGTGCTCTCCAAATTTGGATTCATTTGGTCTTTTTTTTAACAACGTGTCTAAATCGTTAATATTAAATTGAACAAGTTTGTGCATTTTGGAGTTTAATTTTAAATTTGAAGTATTAAAAATACATTAATATTTATTTCCACGATTAATTATCAACCAAAACCAGTGTTAATTTAAGTATCAATAACTAAAAACAAAACTTATGGAAAGTTCAAGTAGTACCAATAGTAACATTAGTAACAATAGTAACAAAAATACCGGATTAAAAATTGCTTTAGGCATCTTATTGGCCTTGTTTATCGGAACAGGTTTTTATACATCCAAACTATACAATGAGAAAAAAGAGAATGAAGCTACATTGACCAAAGAAAAGCAATTGGTCATGAATGACTTGAATAATATGGCCAAGCAATATGATATTGCAATAGGAGAGAATAAAGTAGCCAATGAAGATTTAGTAGACGCCAGAAACAGAATTCAAGGCTTAATGGATTCTTTAAAAATATCCCAAAACAGTGTGAACAGCTTATGGAGCTACAAAAAGAAATTTTTGTCATTACAGGAAGAAATGAACGTTCTCTTGACCGAAAATGATAAATTGAAAATTCAGAATTCTATGTTGGCTACTTCTTTGGATAGCACCAACGTGAAATTGGCTGAACGTACAATGTTTACAGATTCTTTGCTGGTTCAAAATACAGAGTTGGCATCTGTTGTTGAAAATGCTGCTGTATTACAAACCGTAGGCTTAAAAGCATTTGGAGTGATTGAAAGAAACTCAGGAAAATTAATTCCTACAGAAAGAGCACGTCGTAGTGACAAGATCAGAATTTGCTATACGGTTGCTAAAAACACGTTGGTAGGTCCTGGTGACAAAGAATTGTATGTGCAGGTCATGGATCCGAACGATAATGTATTGGGTGCCAATGAGCAGATCCAATTTGGTCAAACTGTATTGAACTATAGTATCGTGAGTAAGTTTAACTACGAAAACAGAAACTTAAACATCTGTGAGTTTGTTTCTCCAAGAGGTGAGTTTGCTGAAGGACGTTACACGGTAAATATTTATAACAAAAAAGAATTGGTATCAACCACTGAATTCACTTTAGAATAAAACGTATTTTTAAAACAAATAACGAACCCGAAAGTCAATTGATTTTCGGGTTTTTTTATGCGATCAAAATTTAGATACTGAAGTAGAATTAATTAATAATCTTACCTCTAATAATTACCGTGTCGATAAGATTATCGCCAAAGGCATAAGGTAAGTTATTATAGCTCTCAATTTCTTTCGTAATGATCAGATTTGCTTTTTTTCCTCTACAAATACTTCCGTATTGATTGGAGAGTCCCATGGCGTAAGCCCCGTTAATGGTTGCAGCATTAATCGCCTCTTCGGGTGTCATTTTTAATTTGATGCAGGCCGTACTGACCACAAAATTCATATTGCCACTAGGTGTGGACCCTGGGTTGTAATCCGTAGCTAGAGCCAATGGTAATCCTGCGTCAATTATTTGACGTGCTGGCGTATACGGAATACTCAAAAAATAGGAGCAGGAGGGCAGTGCCACAGGCATGGTCGTGCTATTTTTTAAGGCTTCAATATCTTCTGTGGTCATTTCTTCAAGATGATCCACAGAAAGTGCTTTATGTTTTACCGCAAGCGCTACACCACCAAAACTATTGAATTGGTTGACGTGAATTTTCGGGATCAAGCCCCATCTTCCTCCAGCTTCCAGAATGCGTTCTGTATCTTCCAAATCAAAATAGCCTTTTTCGCAAAAGACATCAATATAATCCGCAAGCTTTGATTGGCCAACTTCGGGAATCATTTCATTAATTACGAGGTCTACATATTTTTTCTTAGTGTCTTTAAATTCCTTTGGAACCGCATGGGCAGCGAGCAATGTAGTTTTGATAGCTGCTAACGATGACTTCTTTAAGCGTTTGATGACGCGCAGCATTTTGAGCTCGGCTTCAACAGTTAAGCCGTAACCCGATTTTATTTCAATAGCACCCGTGCCCAATTGCATTACCTGATTCAAGCGCTTTAGAGATTGTTCGTAAAGGTCATCTTCAGATGTTTTTTGGAGCACTTCTGCCGAATTTAAAATGCCGCCGCCGCGTTGCGCAATGTCTTCATAAGACAGCCCATTTATGCGATCTACAAACTCTTGAGATCGGTCACCAGCGTACACAATATGGGTATGGGAATCACACCACGCAGGAAGGACGATTTTTCCTTTGGCATCAATGACTTCATCGGCTTGATAGTCTTCGTAATCTGACATTGGCCCAAATTCAACAATGGTGTCATGCTCTATAATGAGATAAGCGTTTTGAAGGGTAGGCAGCGTTTTCATGTCTTCGCCTTTTACAATGGTAATGTTGCTTTCCCTAACTTGAAGCAATTCTTTAATATTTTTGATGAGTATGGACATAAGACGAGCGTAAGTTTTGAATATAAATTAATGACGCATTAAAAAAGCAAGTTATCAAAATAAACTTGCTTTTTTATAAATTTCTGAAGGCTTGTATCTTTTAAAACCTCTATAAACTACTTGTTATTTAAGTCCGCCGACCATTTCCTCGGGTTTTACCCAGTCGTCATAGTCTTCAGCGGTAACATATCCTAAATTGACGGCTTCTTCCTTTAAGGTCGTACCATTTTTATGAGCGGTATTGGCAATTTCAGCTGCCTTATAATAGCCTATTTTTGTGTTTAATGCCGTTACCAACATCAAGGAGTTGTTCAAAAGGTGTTTGATGACATCATGGTTGGGTTCAATGCCTTGTGCACAATGTTCGTCAAAACTCTTACAGGCATCACCCAATAACTGAGCTGATTGCAAGACATTTGCAGCCATCATTGGTTTGAAAACATTCAATTCATAATGGCCTTGAGTACCGCCAACAGTTACGGCAACATCATTACCCATCACCTGAGCACAAACCATGGTCAAAGCTTCACATTGTGTTGGATTTACTTTTCCGGGCATGATCGAACTTCCAGGCTCGTTCGCTGGAATGATAATTTCTCCAATACCACTTCTAGGTCCAGAAGCCATCATACGGATGTCATTTGCTATCTTATTCAAGCTTACGGCCAACTGCTTTAAAGCACCATGAGTTTCTACCAAAGCATCATGGGCCGCGAGTGCCTCAAATTTGTTGGGGGCAGTAACGAAAGGCAGATCTGAAAATTTGGCTATATATTCCGCCACGAGAGTATCGTAACCTTTAGGCGTGTTCAGGCCGGTGCCCACGGCAGTTCCTCCCAGCGCCAATTCGCTTAAATGCGGCAAGGTGTTTTCTAAGGCCTTTAAACCGTAGTCCAATTGTGCTACATAACCTGAAATTTCCTGTCCAAGTGTAATTGGCGTTGCATCCATGAGGTGCGTACGTCCAATTTTTACAACGTCCTTGAAATTACCTGCTTTTTCATGAAGGGTGTTGCGTAATTGAATCACGCCACGAATTGTATTTTGGACCACTTTTTTATAAATGGCAATATGCATTCCTGTGGGGAAGGTGTCGTTTGATGATTGCGACTTGTTAACGTCATCATTGGCTTTAATGACCGGTTCGTCTTCACCAATAATTTTTCCCGCCAATTGTTGCGCTCTATTGGCGATCACTTCATTGACGTTCATGTTGCTCTGTGTGCCTGAACCTGTCTGCCAGATTACCAATGGAAATTGGTCATCGTGCCTGCCTTCTAAAATTTCTTCACAGACTTGAGCAATCAAATCGCGTTTTTCAATTGCCAAAACACCCAATTCACAATTGGTAAATGCTGCTGCTTTTTTTAAATAGGCAAAACCATAAATGATTTCTAAAGGCATGGATGCCGGTGCACCAATCTTGAAATTATTTCGGGAACGCTCAGTTTGTGCACCCCAAAGTTTATCTGCAGGCACTTTAACATCGCCCATTGTATCTTTTTCAATTCTGTATTCCATAGTCTTTCGATGATTTAATGACTCCAAATTTAAGATTTTTGAAATGCAATATGAATTAAAAAGAGACTTTAGTTGTCAATTTTTGCTCGCAAAATTTTTGAGAATTTCGCGCTGATAGCTAAATCCTTGATATTTACAAATAAGCAACTGTTATATCGCAACCCGAGACTTTA
Organism: Gelidibacter algens; assembly: GCF_001678675.1. GTDB lineage: Bacteria > Bacteroidota > Bacteroidia > Flavobacteriales > Flavobacteriaceae > Gelidibacter > Gelidibacter algens. The sequence continues at coordinate 2,237 of NZ_LZRN01000028.1, read as the reverse complement.
CCAAAGTGATGCTGAAATTATTTAACCCTAAACATACTATTTAAGCGATTGCAATTTTATCCACGAGCACGACCAGATCGGTTATCTCGGAACTCCTTCATTTTGGTTGTAATGATTTCTTGATATTCCATTTTAGTAACTACCGCGCCTTTTTCAGGGGCTTCAATTTCTAGTTTGTCTTCAGGATTAATAACGATTTTTGAGCATAACATTACGGTGTTACCTGCACTAACTTCTAAGATCAGTCCTGGTAATCCCCAAAACTCTGAAGGCCCGTGTCCAACTGGAATTTGAGGTGTGTACCAAGCTTCTACTTCAGTCATATTTACGGCTTCTTCAGTAGATTCGTTGGTACTGCTTTCTGATGTATTTTCATTCGTTCTCAACTTATCCCATGAAAACGCATACCAAGTGAGTTCATCTGTAGGTATGGAGGCGGTGGCTTTAAAGCATGTGTAACTCCCAATTTGCTTTGTCTCTTGGCCCATTATCCAGTCAATTGGTTGTAACTTGTCTTTTACTAAAAACCTTTTACCATAAAACTCTTGACTTTGTATTTGATTATTGGTTTTTACGTTTTTGTACTGTTCTCCAGGAGCGAAGTTTTTGCCCCAAGAATCTGTAGCGCCAGAAATAGCATCCAATTTCTCATCCTCTTCAAAAACAGATGCTTCTTTGTCAAACACAAGAATATAAGTTTTTTCCAGCCTGTTTTTCATTCTGGCCTCAACGTCTTTTTTTTGCTCTGCGCTTAACCGTGCCCCCCAATTGCCGAGTTCCATTTTAGATTTGGAAATGTAATAGGCTTTTCCTTGAAATGTCTGCTGGGATAGAGCCGAGTTTATGGCCTTAGTTTTTATTGTTGGCTCAAAACTAAATACAATTAACGTGAATAAGAGAAGTACAGATTTCATGATGAAATGTTTTGTGTTTAACAAATATAGGTGTAAGTCAAACACAGTATCCTTTTTAAATCAACAATTTGTGGGTACTTCTAAAATTTTTGTAAACGATTGATTGTCTCATAAATAATCTAGAATCCCAATGCTTTTTAAAATTGTTTGTCATTCTGCCTTTCGTTTCTGTGTTGAGCGTGATAAAAACTACTAAAGGAGACTACCTTATATTAGAAAATAACTATAAAACAGATGTTTTTTATAAACTTGTCTTTGACCCGAAGCGCGATTTCAGTAGCCACTTTAAACACTAATTAACAAATTTTTGTTAATCGGGAAAATCTATTATAACTATCTTTAAACTATTAATAAAAAAATTATAAATTATGAATACTTTACGATTAGGCGACGAAGCTCCAAATTTCACGGCACAAACAACGGAAGGTGAAATTAATTTTCATGAATGGCTAGGAGATAGCTGGGGAATTCTGTTTTCACATCCTGCTGACTATACTCCTGTGTGTACTACAGAGTTGGGTACCGTTGCCAAGTACAAAAAAGAATTTGATGAGCGTAATACCAAAGTAATAGCGCTGAGTGTTGACGGTTTGGAATCACATAAAGACTGGATAAAAGATATTAATGAAACACAACATACAACCGTCAACTTTCCAATTATCGCTGATGAAGATCATAAAGTAGCAAGTCTCTATGATATGATCCATCCAAATGCAGACTCAAAACACACGGTAAGATCAGTGTTTTTAATTGGGCCTGATAAAACGGTTAAATTGATGATTACGTATCCTGCTTCTACGGGAAGGAATTTTGATGAATTACTGCGTGTCATTGACTCTTTACAGTTAACTGCTTATCATAAAGTGGCCACACCTGCCAACTGGAATGACGGGGATGACTGTGTGATTGTTCCTGCAGTGAGTAATGAAGACGCGACAAAAATGTTCCCAAAGGGATACACAGAAGTGCGACCTTATTTGAGAATGACACCACAGCCAAATAAGAACTAGTGGTATTAACAACCTTGTTAATAAAAGTTAATTTTGGTATTGCATAACAAAAGGCTTTCTCTTATCTTTGCTTTAATTATTAAAAACAACTCTTAGCATGTTTGAATTTGACCAATATTTAGGATTTTTAGTCGTTTTTGACCATTTTAACCATCGGTTTTTGGTTGATGATATTTTTGATAACTTTTGTTATACCTTATTGGATCATAGGATCGTCAATTGAACGCTTTAAAGAAATGAGAGCGGAACGCAAAGCAAAAAGAGAGGCAACGAGTTTAGAGCAATTATAATTATTTAACACATAAAAAAAAAG
>NZ_LZRN01000027.1 GCF_001678675.1 Gelidibacter algens | reverse complement strand
GTGTGAGTGATAGGAGCGGCATCCTTTTTGTTGCTTCTTTGCAACAAAAAGATATAGCGGATAGCACGACCTATTTGGCTTTTTTCAAGCCAAGTAGGGCACACGCAAATTATTTGTACTATTCTGTTGCCTTATCTACACTAATGCGGCCTTCTCTATTTGCCAACTCCCAAGCGGTGTAGAATACTAACCTGGTTCTGTTTTCCAACAAATCATATTCTATTTTGTCTGGAGTGTCAGAAGGCTTATGGTAATCATCATGCGTCCCGTTGAAATAGAAAATGATAGGCACATTGTTCTTTGCAAAGTTATAATGATCTGATCTGTAGTAAAAACGATTAGGATCATTTTCATCATTATACGTGTAATCCAATGCGATGTTTGTATATTTTTTGTTGACTTCTTCAGAAATATTGTGGAGCTCAGTACTCAATTTGTCAGAACCAATCAAATACACATAATTCCTGTCTCCTGTGCGCTTAGGATCTATTCTTCCAATCATATCAATATTAAGATTGGCGACAGTATTCTTCAAAGGGAAAATAGGATCAATATCTGCATAATAGCTAGAGCCCAATAAGCCTTTTTCTTCACCGGTTACATGTAAAAATAATATTGAACGTTTTGGGCCATGGCCTGCGTCTTGGGCTTTTTTGAATGCTTCAGCAATTTCTAAAATAGCAACAGTACCTGAACCATCATCATCTGCACCGTTGTAGATCTCACCATTTTTAACACCTTCATGGTCTAAGTGTGCTGAAATAACAATAATTTCATCTGGTTTTTCTGAACCTTTGATGAATGCCACCACATTTTCTGAATTTACTTCTTCAGAATTGCTGGTCACATCTATTTCTAAATCTGTTTTTACTGTTTTAGAAGTGTCATCGGTTGCAATAGAAGCTAAAAGTGATGCTCCTAATTTTTCGCTGACTAGTATTTGAAGCATATCTTCTTGCTTATCTTTAAGCGTAATACGTCCGTCACTACCCGATTTGGCGGCTGCTTCCATATAGTTTGCAACCATTTTTAAATAGGCATTATCCATAATAAGGAGTGTTTTGATGCCTTTTTTACGTGCTACATCTCTTTTAGATGAAAGCGCCTGTCTACCCACTGACCATTTGGTGTCTTCCTTGGCGCCAGAAGTAACATATGTGCCATCTTCATTTTTTGGTTCACCAGATTTTATCAACACAATTTTACCTTCAACATCTAAACCTTCATAGCTGGAATACTTTTCATCTTCAATGCCATACCCTGCATAAACAATATCTGACGCTTTGATAGCTTGTGAAGAAGCAGCACCAGACATCACATAATCGGCATAATTTTTAAATTGAACCCCATTAACTGTGATTTCTGTTTGTGGCGATTTCTGGTTCAGCAATGGCACTTCTTGAAAGTAATCCCCTTCTGAAATTGGCGAAGGGATATTCATGTCAACATAATGTTGTTTCAAATATTCAACCGCCATTTTCTGACCTTTTTCTCCAGTTTCACGACCTTCAAATTCATCAGAAGCAAAGGTGTATAACATTTCCTTTAATTCATCAGAAGTAATGCTTGTGCCATACTCCGTTGGATCTATAGGTGCAATGGTCTCGACAGTTGGTGTTTGCTGTTGTGAAGTTCCACAACTTAAGGTGGTCAGGGCAATACCTGCGATAATGAATAGCTTTTTCATTTATATAATTTATGTGTTATAGATTTGCGATATTACGAAAAAACGATACATTTTAACTTTGTTAATGTCTTCATTTAACAAACTTTAACAATCTTAGGCACTAAAATTACATCTTATCTATTTTGAGCCGATCTTTACTATTGGCGAGATACCATGTGGTTGCGAATATAAGTTGGGCGCGCTTTTGCAATAGCCCATAGTTGATCTTATCTGGGGTGTCAGTAGGTTTGTGGTAGTCTTCATGCTCTCCGTTGAAATAGAAGATTACAGGTATACCTTGGTAGGCAAAATTATAATGATCTGAGCGGTAGTAATAGCGGTTGGCATCATCTTCTGCATTATACCTGTAATCGAGGTTTAAATTAGTGAACAGGTTGTTTGTAATTTCAGAGATATAATGGAGTTCTGTACTTAATCTGTCAGCACCAATAATATAGATGTAGTTCTCGTCTTGCTTTTCTTTATGGATGGAATCCACTCGTCCTATCATGTCAATGTTCAAATTTACCACAGTGTTCTCGAGAGCGTAAATAGGATTTTTTACGTAATAATTTGATCCTAAAAGCCCAGACTCTTCAGCAGTCAGGTGTAAAAATAAAATACTGCGTTTGGGGCCATGACCTTCTTTTTTTGCTATGGCGAATGCTTGAGCCATTTCCATCAGTGCCGCAGTTCCTGAAGCATTGTCATCAGCGCCATAATACGTGGCCTCATCTGTAGTTCCCAAATGATCTAAATGTCCTGACACAATAATAATCTCTTCCGGATGTTCTGAGCCCTCAATAAAAGCCACCACATTTTGTGAGGCAGGACTGTCTTTTGTGAAATATGATTTGGGAATGTTTTGATAATAATTGTCGCCTCCCAGTGGCGATAAAACCCCGTTATTTATATAGAAATCCTTTAGAAATTTGGATGCTTTATGAAACCCTTGCCGGCCTGTTTCCCGACCTTCAAAATCTTCTGAAGATAAAGTGTGGACATGTTCGCTCAGTTCGTCAGGCGAAATGGTATTGCTGTATTTGACGACAGTTTCAGGTGAGTCAAAAACGATACTTTCTTTTAAGTTTTCAATTTTTTGGGTATAACTATGATTGGCGCAAGAACCAACCAGCGTTAATGCCGAAGCAATAAGGAGGGCTTTCATTTATAAAGGATTATAAGCAATCAAATAAAAACCAAAAAAAAGGAAAAACAGAAGTGATCTCGTCTTTTTTTTTGAAATGGTCAGGTAGATATTGCTCAGATTTATTCTTCTTGCAACCCTTCTAAATCTTCCGTTTCTATTTCAAGTTCTGACTCGTCTATTTCAAGATCCAACTCTTCCAATAGTTCTTTTGAATCTTCTATGGACGCTTCTTCCTTAAGTTCCAATTCATCGAGGTTCCCAACTTCAGCTACATTGAAAACCGATTTGTAAGTGGTGAGCACCAATGCTATAAAAGTCAATAGAAAAATAAGTTGTATCGATTTTTTGGGATACTGTTTTTGTTTTGCCATATAAAAAGCAATCAAAGCAAAAATTAATGCAGCAACTGCAGGAACGTAAGCAATTTGAGACAACGGAGTTACAGCTATTATTAAAGCCAAAACTGCTGAGATAAATCCTAAAACAATAAATAAACGTCTCATAATCTAATTTTTTAATCCGGTTGCTGATTTGATCTTAAGTTCGCCATTACCTACAGGAATTTTAAATTTTGCATAAACGGGCACTTTGTTCGCATCTGCAGTGAGGTATAATAAATTGTCATTAGAGCTGCCTTTGAGCACAGCGTTATTTTTGAGGGACAACGCCAGTTTATAACACTCCCTCTTGCCAATAGCCGTTTGAATCGTTTCCTTGCCCACGTATTTTACGCCGATAATAAGTTCTTTGTTATCAAAAATAACCTTAAAATTCTGAACGTCACCTGGCATGGCCTTATGGATGTCCAAATTGCGAATATGGTATATGGTAGAAACAATATCTTTAGTGCCGACGTTTATTTGTACATTTGAGTTAACATCATAAATTACACCTTTCCCATTCTTTTTACGCATTAAACTTTTAACGCTGTTTGTTTTATGGCTAAAGGTATACTGCATAAACTTATAGTAACTCCCTTCATTAATGTCACGTTTATATAAATATGGTGCTAAGCTTGTTGGGCTCACATAGCTTTCATACAAATCGCGGATTTTGAAAAAATTATCCCATTTGGTAAATGTGGCTGCCGTACACTTAAGATGCAATAAGGTGGCTTTAGATGTTTTGACCTGCCCGGTTTCCATAGTAACCTGAGCTATGTCTGTCATTAATCCAGACATGTTATAAGATGCTGTAAAGGTCAGTTTTTCACCTACTGCAATAGTAGTGTTTTGAGCAAATTGCATGGAACTGAATAGTAAGAGAGCAATACCAAAGAGTTGTTTCATAAAACTAAATTAAGCGCCAAAGATATTTATATTCCCATTATAAAGCGGAAAATTTCTTAGTCGTCATTAACTTTTTGTACAACAGAAAATTGGGCATCTGTTAATTAACTCCCAAATTAGCTATCGGATTAATTTTTTGGTCTTTTGCGTCATGTGAACGGGAGTTATACTTGTAATTTTATCAGAGAACTTTATATTAACTAAAAAATTTAATAGTATGAACTCAGATCAATTTGAAGGAAAATGGAAACAGATTAAAGGTGATTTCAAAAAGAAATATGGCAAAATTACCGATGATGAGTATACGGAAGCCGAAGGTGACTTTGACAAGTTAGCAGGTAAAGTACAAGAGCGTTACGGCAAATCAAAAGAAGATTTTAAAAAAGAAGTCGATAACTGGTAGAATGCCAAATCGGTCTAAAAAAAAAGTTCTCAAACCTTATGTTTGAGGACTTTTTTATGAAATAACCTAAAGCTATCTTTGCATTTATGAAAACCCTCAGCCTTTATATAGTATTAATTTCAGGAATACTTCTTTGCAATTGTGCATCAACAAAAATCAAAAATATTCAGTACACTCAAGTTTCAAACTCAACTGCCAGTTCCCAGCCCACCTTAAATGTGTTTATGCCAAATAAGGGCAAGGCTTCAAATCCTGTTTTAATTTTTGTTCATGGCGGTTATTGGGAGGAAGGAAAAAAAGAAACCTACGGATTTTTGGGAAGGAATTTTGCTAAAAAAGGCATCGTGACTGTGATCATTGATTACACACTCAGCCCAAAAGCCAACTATGATGACATGGCCAAAGAAGTTGCCCAAGCTATTGCTTGGACAAAGGCAAACATTTCTGAATATAAAGGCGACGAGACCTCTATTTTTTTGACAGGTCACTCTGCAGGCGGACATTTGGTGGCTTTAGTAAGCACAAGTCCTAAGTATATTGAAGATAAAAGCGTCATCCAAGGCGTCATTTTAAATGATGCCGCAGGATTGGATATGTATAGTTATTTGCAAAAGTATCCGCCTACAGAGAAACATCATTACAAGACAACGTGGACGGAAAATCCTGAAAATTGGAAAGCAGCATCCCCCATATATTTTTTAAATGATGGGACGGCTCCTTTCAAAATTTATGTGGGCAGTAAAACACATGAGTCCATCAGTGTTTCAAATGATGCGTTTATAAAAGAATTAAAGAATTATCAGCCGGGCGTCTCTTTGGAGATTTTAAATAAAAAACATGTTCCTATGATGAGTCAGTATTTCTTCCCCTGGAATGATCGATATGACGAAATCATCAAATTTATAGAGGCAAATCAATAAGAAGGAATTTAGATGAGGACTAGTAAAAAAAAAGATTATGGAAAATCGAAAAGAAAAAAAACAGAACAATAGAAAACAGGATGAAACTAGACCGCAAGAGGTAAAAGATAAAACAACGCCTAGTGAAAAAGAGTGGGATCCTGATCGGGATCCTAACGAAGAGGCATTAAGTGATGACGAAAAATTGGAACGAAATAGGGATGTTAGAAAGCCTAACGATTCTGACTCTGCGTAATTATCACAATTAAAAATATATGAAGATGAAAAATAGTTTCAAAACAATCATAAATTCGGACACACCAGTGCTGGTGGATTTCTATGCGGAATGGTGTGGGCCCTGTAAAACTTTGGCCCCTATATTGGAGACGGTCAAGACAGAGATGGGAGAGGCTGTAAAAATAGTAAAGATAGATGTGGACAAAAATCAGTTATTAGCCTCCAATTACCAAGTAAAAGGTGTGCCTACATTATTGCTCTTTAAGAATGGTAAACAGGTTTGGCGACAATCTGGAGTGCTTCAAAAAGATGACTTGATCAAAGTGATTAAATCACATTAATAGGTGTTTATATGTTTAGTTGGTCAATCATAAACTGACTAATATCATAGTTGTCTTTGCGCCATAACGGTATCTTAGTGAGATAAAAACAGATTAATCATGTATATCAACCTAGAAGATAAAGACAGTAAATTTGTTTTGGAAAACAACTATTTGGGACATCTGGCATACATCTATCAAAATAGACCATTTGTTGTACCCATCACCTACTTTTATCATCCTGCAAAAAATGTCATCATTTGTTATTCTGCTGAAGGCCATAAAATGAATGCCATGCGCAAAAACAAGCAGGTTGCTATGAATATCGTTGATGTGGATGCACTTACCAATTGGAAATCAGTATTGGTACATGGCACATTTGAACAGCTATTTGCCAGTGAAGCAAAATCTTATTTGCATGATTTTTCCTTGGGAATTAAATCTTTGGTAGCAGAAAAGGAACTGAAAGATTTGAGTTTTATCAGTGAGTTTTCCAGCAAATTGATCGATGAAAATTCACCAATGATCTTCGTCATAAAAATTGAAGAGATCACAGGTAAAATGAGGATGGACTAACAAAAGGAGCGACAACTCTTTCGTTTGTCATTTTGGGGATTATATTAGTTCATAGTACGTGTCATTTGTACACTACTTCATAATACGGGTCATTTGAAAGAACTTCTTGTAACTTTCAGGAATGGTATTAATGTCCAGTAAAGAGTTAGGTGCCATGGCAGGATAAATTTCGTCAAAAGTTTTTACTTCCAAAAGGCCAATTCTTTTGCTGATATGTTCACGCGTCAATTCACTTGGGTCATTTAAGCCAGCGGCAGCAACAAGCTCCAGGAAACTATGAATGGTGGCCTGATGGTATTTTTTAGCTCTAGGCGCTTTATCTTCTACAACCAATCCTCTTACCAAAGACGGGTTTTGTGTTGCCACACCTACAGGGCAGGTGTTGGTGTTGCACTGTAAAGCCTGAATGCAGCCAATAGCCAACATCATGGCGCGAGCACTGTTACAGCCATCTGCTCCAAACGCGATGGCACGTGCCATATGGAATCCGCTTATAATTTTTCCTGCTACGATAACTTTAATGTCATCTCGTAATCCAAATCCTATCAAGGTGTCATGAACAAAAATCAAACCTTCTCTAAGTGGCATTCCCATCGAATTTGAAAATTCGACAGGTGCTGCACCTGTACCACCTTCACCACCATCAACGGTGATAAAATCAGGACGTATCCCTGTAAAAATCATCGCTTCACAGAAATCCATGAATTCTTGTTTTCTTCCCAAACACAATTTAAAACCAATAGGTTTCCCTTCAGACAGTTCTCTGAGACGCTTAATAAAATACATAAACTGAATGGGGTCAGCAAAAGCAGAGTGGGATGGCGGTGAGTGTAAGGCAATACCTGGTTTTACGTGTCTTATTCGTGCAATCTCTTCAGTATTTTTGGAAGCCGGCAAAATTCCACCATGCCCAGGCTTTGCACCTTGGGACAGTTTTATTTCAATCATTTTTACCTGTGGTAGTAAGGCATTTTTTGTAAAGGTGACCTCGTTAAAGGTGCCATCCTCATTTCTGCATCCAAAATATCCTGTTCCAATTTGCCAAATAAGATCCCCACCATTTTCTAAGTGGTAATCGCTAATACCACCTTCTCCGGTGTTATGGGCAAAATTTCCCATTTTAGCACCTTTGTTTAATGCCAACACTGCATTTTTACTTAAGGAGCCAAAACTCATGGCTGAAATATTCAATAAACTTGAAGAATAAGGTTGTTTACATTCCTTGCCACCAATCAGCAAGCGAGGAAACTCCCCAATTTCTTGAGGATTTTTCTTGGCATACATGGAGTGTTCCATCCATTCATAACCGGAGTGGTATAAATCCATTTGTGTACCAAAAGGTTCTGTATCATTTTCGCCTTTAGCTCTTCTGTAAACCAAAGATCTCAGGATCCGATTTAGAGGTCTTCCCTCGGTATCAGTTTCAACAAAATATTGCATAATCTCAGGACGAATCGACTCTAATATGTACCTGAAACGACCCAATAGCGGAAAGTTTCTACGGATGGTATGACTCTTTTGAAAGATGTCAATTAGACCTAAAACAATTAGAGGAATAACAATAAGGAAAGCCCATAAGATAGGGCTCCATAAAAAAGCGATTCCAACTATGGCTAACACTGAGATAACCGAAATTAAAATAAATATCTCGCGAACTTTCATCTTCAAATTGGTTTAAAAACGCAAATATACCATTACAATACTGGATTGTATACTAAAACGAAATAGTTTAAATTAATTTCTAGCTCATATAAGGTTAGTGTAAAAATGGCTTCCAAATATTCAATCTCAAATTGGATGATTCTCATCCCTATTTAAAACGAAAACAGTTATCTTTTGAATTAAATGTGGTAAAGCGTTTGATTATTTTCACTTTCTTTAAAGTAACTTTTTCAATTGTCAATGATATGATTGCAGCCATTACGCTTTTTTTAGTCGTTTCTATTTCCGCCTTGATCACTAAAATTGCGACTATCGCCTTGGTACATACTGGTTTGTCTACTGATAGCGCCAAATTTCAGTCGCGCTCAGCCTACACAGGGGTTGGATTCAGTACCACTGAATCGGAAAAAATAATGAACCATCCTGTGCGAAGACGGATTATATTCCATTTAATGCTTGTTGGCAACGCAGGAATTGTAACAGTCATGTCCTCATTAATACTGACATTTGTGTTGCCCGAAACGTTGGCCTCAAAACTCTACGGGCTACTCATTGTTGTCTTCGGAATGTCATTTGTCTGGTGGGCCATAAAAAGCAAATGGGTTGACAAAGCCTTGTCTGCTCTAATCAATCGGATGCTGAAGCGCTATACAGATTTACACATACAGGATTTTGCAGCTGTTTTACATTTGAAGGACGATTTTAAAATCAGTGAAAAGTTGATTGATGATGAAGATTGGATGGCCAATAAAACGTTGAAGGATCTCAACTTAATGCACGAAGGCTTAACCATTTTGGGAATTGATAGACATGGTGACGACTATTTAGGCTCTCCTGCCGGAAATGCCATGATTTTACCAGATGATGTCATTACTGTTTATGGCAAGTCGGAAGTTATAAAAAGTGTTTTTGGGAGAAAGCGGGATTTCAAGGCTACCTTAGAGCATGAAGCGTTTGTCAAAATGGAAGAAGAAAGGCTCGAAGATCAAGAACAACGTAAAAAGGAATTGTAAAGGGTCATTGATTCTAAAAAACTTTGATTGAGGTCAACAGCTTTAAAAAAATGTCATCTATCTTAGTAAACGATGATCCCATCGCTATAATTCTGATTTTATCACTTCTAATAACCGTACTTTTGACTGATGCTATCTATGATGTCATTCGATATGTTTCCGTAAAATTACTCACCTATTATAGAATTCCTCAAATATTAAAATAAGAATCAAATTACTTAATGACGTCAAAACTTTCCAATCCAGTCCTATACCTAATGAGCATTTCCGCTGGTTTGGTAGTTGCCAACCTATATTACAACCAGCCTTTACTGCACCTAATTTCAGTTACCTTCAATGTTACGGAATCAGCTGTGAGTAATGTTGCATTATTCACACAATTGGGGTATGCCTTAGGTCTATTGTTCGTGATTCCGTTGGGAGACAAAGTTTCCAATCACAAAATTTTAAAATTTGACTTTCTGCTCATGGTCATTTCTCTCGTAGCAGCAGGATTGTCAAAGTCTTTACTGCTTTTAATTATCAGTAGTTTTTGTATCGGCTTTACATCGGCTATTCCTCAGTTATTTGTACCCATGGCAGCGCAATTGGCGGACGAAAAGGGGAGAGGACGAGCCATCGGAATCGTGATGAGTGGCTTGCTCATTGGTATTTTGGGCAGCCGTATCATAAGTGGTTTTGTTGGCGATCTATTTGGATGGCGGGTAATGTACTATGCAGGAGCTGTTATTATGGTAGCCCTGTTTGCATTATTGCGTTGGAAATTACCTAAACTAACCCCGCAATACAAGGGTACTTATGGTGAATTAATGTCTTCATTGTGGTATTATTTTAAAACAGAGCCCTCATTGAGGCTCGCAGCTTTAAGGGGTGGTTTGGCCTTTGCAGGCTTAAGCGCATTTTGGACGACCTTAGTGTTTTTAATGGAAGATAATTTTGGATATGGGAGCAGCATCACCGGAGCCTTTGGACTAGTCGGAATTGTGGGCGCATTGGCAGCAACAGTAGTTGGAAAATTAAATAACAGATTTAATAAGAACCATATTATTACGTTTTCGGTCATCTTATTAATTATTTCTTGGGTAATTTTCTTGTTTTCAGATTTTTCAATCATTGGATTGGTTATCGGAGTGATTTTGGTGGATCTGGGTTTGCAAGCTTTACATATCACGAATCAAAATATTATATTTTCAAAAAATCCTGAAGCTCGAAATCGCGTTAACACCATTTATATGGTTGGTTTCTTTATAGGCGGAGCGCTTGGTACAACCCTTGGTGCCTTAGCTTGGGAACATTATAGTTGGAATGGGGTTTCGCTACTCGGGCTTTCTTTGTCAATAGTCATAGCTCTAGTGCATTTAATTTTTAAGAAAAAAACACTGTCATAACCTATGTTAGATTTACTTATAAACAACGCAAAATTAGATGCTTCAGAAGGTTCTTTGGAGAGTGCTGTAAAAAAGGTGTCAAATTTTAGGCATTTGAAATCCAGATTATCGAAATTACGCAGTTGATTAAGGGCATGAAAATCAATTGTCTTATCTTTAGTAACGGAGATCAATAACAACTTTTGCTTCATGACCAAGGAGAAAATGTAGTGAAACGTTCACCAATCAAATGAATTATTATCATATTCTAAATGCAAAATTATGACTTATCTAATATCCTTATTTTTTCTGCTATCTAATTTATGTGCAACAGACCAACCGAAATTAACGCTCCACATCCAAAATATTGAATCTGGTAAGGGCAAAATAATTATTGGCGTATTTAACACCGACAAAGATTTTTTGAAGGATGGTGTTGCTGTCAAAAATTATACGGTTGATGTTAATTCTGCCAATGAAACTTTTGTAATTACTGATTTACCAAAAGGGGTTTACGCCATTTCATTGTATCATGATGAAAATTCTGACAACAAATTTAATCGTAATTTTCTCGGTATTCCAAAAGAAGGCTATGGCTTTTCCAATAATGTCAAACCTAGGTTTTCGGCACCATCTTTTGAAGATTGTAAATTCTCTTTAACAACAGATTTGGAGATGAAAATAAAAGTCATTAATTAGAACTACATCAAAGTAAACAGATGGTAGCGAAGTGACCTTCCCACACTGTCCAACATAAAACATAAGGCAGATGAATTCTATCAGAAAAGCAAAATTAGATTTGGAAAGTATCCACAGCATAAAAAAGTTATGCTTCCATGATGACAATTATCCGCTATTTTTCAACAGACAATTAATTGATAGTTCTCAAGATTATTTTTTGGTAGCCCAAAAAGAAACTTTAGTTTTGGGTTATGTGATTGGGAATCACACAAAAGAAAATGATCAAGGCTTGCTGCTTTATTTAGGAGTGCATCCTGATGCGAGAGGAAAGAACGTAGGAGCAAAACTTGCGGAACAGTTGGTGAAACTTTTAGAAAACAGCCAAAGCCGTGAAATTTTTTTAACAGTGCACCCAAACAATGCCATTGCCATTAAACTATACAAAAAAGCCAGATTTGAAGTCACTGCCACCTATGACAATTATTACTTAGACGATGAGCCCCGAGTGCTTATAACTGAGCAAACTGTTTAAGACATGTTCAATTCTTAAAACAATTAAGAGCAGTAGAGTTGGGGCTTGTCAAGACTTTTATAGAAGGTGTATTTTATTGTGATGTTGAAAATAATGCATTATTTTTAGTATGTACCCAGCAAAACGAGTCACAGAAACCTTTATAATTGAAATAAAAACAGTCTATTAAAATTAACCGAAATTTGTGGTTAAACCATCCAGATCATGGTTAGTTGTTTGAAAAAATAGTACAATTGCTATTACCTTTTCTTTAACTTTACCGAAAATAAATATTAAATGATTAGAAAAATATTCCTTACTCCATTTCAGAAATTCGTAAAAATTGAAAGTTTTAGTGGTATTCTACTGATGCTAAGTACAGTTTTGGCTCTCATTTGGGCTAATTCTCCTTTGGGCGACTCTTATCGAGAGCTTTGGCAGTATGATATTGGTATAGTTACTGAAGGTTTTGAGTTCAAAAAACCTTTGATTCTTTGGATTAATGACGGCTTGATGGCAATATTTTTCTTTTTAATAGGTCTTGAGATCAAACGGGAACTATTAATTGGAGAACTTAATTCTACTAGAAAAATCATGTTTCCTCTAGTTGGAGCTTTAGGTGGGATGGTGGTACCAGTGGTATTTTTCTTAGTGTTGAATCAAAATCCTGAGACCGTTAAAGGGTGGGGGATTCCCATGGCTACAGACATTGCATTTTCATTAGCCATTCTAAACGTTTTAGGAAAACGGGTGCCTTTGAGTCTTAAAATATTTTTAACAGCATTCGCCATCGTAGATGATATTGGCGCTGTTTTAGTGATTGCTTTGTTTTACAGCGGTACAATCAATATTATGTTATTGCTGATTGCCTTGGGCTTATTGGTGGTTTTATACTTACTATCCTATAAAGGTTATTATTCAAAATTTGTAATGTTGTTTTTGGGTGTAGCCGTTTGGTTCTTGTTTTTGAAATCTGGTATACATCCTACGGTTGCTGGAATATTATTGGCATTTTCTATCCCTATCCGCCAAAAGATAGATACATCTACGTTTTTAACGCAATTGGAAAATGTCTATAATGACATTAAAACATCCAGCATTCTGCAGACACCCATCCTCTCAGATGAGCAAATAGTGAATATAGACGATTTACAAGATTGGACTTTAAAATTTAGATCGCCTTTGCAACATTTAGAACAGAGCCTACACGGCTGGGTGGCCTATTTTATTATTCCAATTTTTGCACTCGCCAATGCAGGGGTGCTTATTGACAGTTCAGTAGATTTGGATACCGCCTTGGTCATCAATATTATCATTTGTTTGATTTTAGGTAAAGGTATTGGTGTATCCTCTCTGGTTTTGATTGCAAAAAAAATCAAGATCATAGAAGTCCCGAGCGATATCAGCTTTAAGGAAATTATTGGGGTCTCGTTTTTAGCAGGTATTGGTTTTACGATGGCTATTTTTATTGCAAGTTTAGCTTTTGCTACACATCCTGAATACGTCGATTCCGCTAAAATTGGTATTCTTATTGGCTCTTTTATATCTGCAATTATTGGCTATACCATCTTAAGAATAGGATCAGACAAAACGGATTCTTTTAAGCACACTTCCTAATAGAGTTCCAAAAGCCTACAGCCATTTAACGCCTGTTTACTTATCATTCGCTTACACAGATGTATGTCAGAACACACTCATTTTATTCAACTCTTTTAGAATAAGAAAGAACTAACTGATTCAATTATTGACGGTATCAAATAATAAAGCCCATTTTGAAACCGATGTAGTTTTGCCATCCCACTATAACCCCATGCATCCCATATTTTGGTAATAGGAATGTTTCGTACCTTTTGCACAAAGGCTTTCCCTGCCAATTTTCTTAACAAACTGAAATGGAACATCTCCAATCTTATAGCGTCAATAGTTATGTTAAATGCGACAAGGACCCTTACTGAAAAGCCCTAAATTCAATAAAATTAAAAAAATTGCAAGTCATTAAATCACCCGATAACTCTCCAAACAATTCAATAATCCGCGGTATTTAGGCTTTAAGAGGCTATTGAATAACGAAAAAAAAATTGATTTTTCTGAGTTGGTCTTGTAGATTGAAGACAATTTGGCTTCTAATAAAAAAAGAACATGAAAGATAAACATATTGTCATTGTAGGTGGCGGTTTTGCGGGTATTAATTTGGCGAAAGAATTGGACGGCATAAAAGGATTGCAGGTGACTATGGTGGATCGGAATAATTATAATTTCTTTCCACCCCTATTATACCAAGTGGCTACGGGAATGCTAGACATTTCAAGTATAACCATTCCTTTTCGGGCACTTTTCAATAAAAAAAAGAACTTGCATTTCAGGTTGGGTGAATTGGAAGAAATAATCCCAGAAGCTAATAAAATAAAGCTATCCACAGGAGATCTACATTACGATTATTTGGTTATTGCTATTGGTACTAAGAGCAATTTTTTTGGTATGGACAATATTGAGAAAAATGCACTAAAAATGAAAACCGTCAACGATGCGATAAAATTGAGAAATTATCTCATCATGGAAGGTGAAAAATATACCTTTTGTACAGACGAAGATGAAAAACGGAAAATGCGAAACATCGTTATCTCCGGCGCGGGCCCGTCAGGAGTGGAAATAGCAGGAATGATTGCTGAAATGCGGAAACGTAAACTTATTGACATTTATCCAGAGCTCGTAGGAGAGCAATTGAATATTTATTTGGTAGATGGAGCACCAACGGTACTCCCACCTATGCGTAAAGAGTCACAGCAATACACCCTAAAAACCCTTGAGAATTTGGGGATCATCGTGAAATTAAACAAAATGGTGTCTGATTATAAAGATGATAAGGTCTTCTTCAAAGATGGTGAAACCATTGAAACAAAAACCTTAATCTGGACAGCTGGAGTTATCGGAATTAAGTTTAAGGGCATTAAGGAAGACTGTTATGAAGATGGCAACCGACTCAACGTAGATGCCTATAATCAGGTAGTACATTATAATAATATATATGCCATTGGAGATGCGTGTATACAAAAAACGGACCCTGATTTCCCGGAAGGACATCCGCAATTGGGCAGTGTTGCACAACAACAAGGCAAAGCGATGGCTGAAAATTTTATTGCGATGACCAAAAATAAAAAACTTGAAGCTTTTAAATACAATGATAAAGGTACCATGGCCATTATTGGCGATAAAAAAGCGGTTGCTGATATGACTTTTCCAAAAACAACCCTTACAGGATGGTTTGCTTGGTTTTTATGGTTGTTTGTGCACTTATTTTTATTGGTGGGTTATAGAAATAAATTCAGAACCTTCTGGAATTGGTTCAACGCCTACCTAGGCAAAGGCCATTCTCAAGGCGTTATGGTTGGGCAAACAGCAACAGATTCTACAGTGTTAGAACAGAACACTATGTAACTTTTTAAAAAATCTATAATTATGAAAATCTTAGAAGATAAAGTGGCCATTATAACGGGTGCAGCATCTGGAATTGGTAGAGCCACAGCGCTCCTATTCGCTAAAGAAGGTGCCAAAGTAATTGTTAGTGATATTGATGAAGCAAAAGGGCATGAAGCGGTTGAGGCCATTGAAAAAGACGGTGGCACTGCGTTCTTCATCAAAGCGGATACAAGCAGCCCTGAAGCTGTAGAACACTTAGTGAAGCAAACCGTAGCAAAGTATGGCGCACTTCATATTGCCGTGAACAATGCAGGAATTGGAGGTACTCAAGAACCAGTAGCCGACTATCCCATTGAGGATTGGAAGAAGGTTTTGGACATCAATCTTTCAGGAGTCTTTTATGGCGTGAAATATCAAATTCCTGCAATGAAAAAAAGTGGTTCTGGCAGTATTATCAATATGGCCTCCATACTCGGGCAGGTAGGTTTTGGTGGATCTGTAGGTTATGTTGCAGCTAAGCATGCTGTGGTTGGTCTTACAAAAACAGCAGCTATAGATCATGCTAAAGACAACATACGCGTTAATGCCGTTGGTCCTGGATTTATTTATACAGGATTGGTAAATGAAGAGTCTATGGGTAAAGAAGGCATTCAGGGTTTAGAGTCCAAACATCCGATTGGCAGATTGGGAAAACCTGAAGAAGTGGCAGAAATGTGCTTGTTTTTGGCTTCTGATAAATCGTCTTTTTCAACGGGAGATTATTACCCAGTAGATGGTGGCTATCTAGCAGTCTAAAAGCACAACCTAAACTATTTACGAGGCTCTTTTTAGCTAACAAAGTTGATCATTTTAATTAAAATCATATGAAAGATGATCAGGGTCTGATTATAGATTGGATGAATATGCCAACCTATAATACCATTATGTGTTTGGCGGTTGGTGCCGCCTTATGTTCTTTGGCAGTTATGGGAAAACAAATGCTTGAGAAAAAGCCAATAGAACCAAAGGGATGGTCGCTCAATTTGGCCGTTCTCGGGATATTGCTGTTTCTTACAGGGTTGCACATGACGCTGACTTGGCCGTTGGCGAAATATTTTCCGTTTGATAATATTGTATTTGGAGAACCTGCATTAGCTTTTGGAACTTTACTTTTGGCGTTTTCATTCTATTTCTGGAAAGCGTCGCAGCTGTTGCAGACCTCTGAAAACCCGCTCGTTCCTATCGCGAAAATCGGGTATCAATTTAAATATTTTTTCTACGGAATTGGTTTAGCCCTTATTGCTATTGGCGTTGCCGGCGTAAAGTATCAATTGTTTGCCGCACCTCCGGAAGAACCCGTAAGCGGACAATTTGCAGAATATCCTCTTGTAGAAGCTATTTTTATCTCCGGCCTATGGGCATTGACCGGCGTGGCCTCACTATTGATCCCAAGTGTTTTTAAGAGTTTTTCTGAAGGACAAATTATTGCAACCACTAAATTAAAGGCGGCATACATTCTTTTATACGGCTTGGGCATTGTGTTTTTGCTGTTTGGGGCGTTCAACTATTTTTCGCACATCGGCTTAATTGTAAATACCATGAAATAATAAACCTCAATACAAATGAAAAAAGCATATCCTGTAAATTTCTCCCATGTTGGACTCACCGTTCCATACTTAGAAAAAGCCATAAAATTTTACACTGAAGTGATGGGCTGGTACCATATTTCTGGACCTATGCGTGTCTCTGAAGACGAGGGAAACAATCTCAGCAGAATCAGCAAGTTGATCTATGGTAAGGGATGGAAATCCTTTCGCTTTGCGCATCTGTCATCTGCAGATGGGATAGGTTTGGAGCTTTTTCAATTTTCAGAGAATTTTACAGAGGCATCCATAAATACACCTTTTGCAACAGGCATCTTTCACTTTTGCGTTCAACATCCCAATCCCAAAGAACTTTTAGAGCGCATTGAAGCAGGCGGTGGAAAGATTACCATGGAGCCGCAAGTAGAATATCCTGATGAGAAGCCTTATGTGATGGCATTTGCTGAAGATCCGTTTGGGAATAGCATTGAAATATATTCACATAGCTATGAGCTCCATAATATAGGACCAAAAGGGCCTTTAATCTAATTGAAAATGGGTAACTTTATAACTATCGGTTATAAAAAAATCACATGAATTTAATTAGGATCTAAAGATTGATCGATCAAAAACACCAATGAGTTAGAGCTAGTGATAATGTCCAAAACAGTCAAGAATACTAGCTTATAAGCACGATTACCCCAACAAATTAAGGTACTTTGGAAGCAAAACTTTAAGTTTTCAATAGTATTGAATATTCAAAGAAAAATAAATAATAACTTAAATAAAAAACCATGAATACGAATATTGGAATTTCAAAAGAACACAGACAAGAAGTATCTGACATCCTTGCTAAATTGTTAGCAGATGAGTTTGTACTTTATACAAAAACATTGAAAGCGCACTGGAATTTAGAAGGCCATGATTTCCATACCAAACATCTATTTTTTGAGGAGCATTACAACGATATTAAAAGATTTACAGATAGCGTTGCAGAGCGCATCAGAAAGGTAGGGCATTATGCACCAGGAACCTTGAAAGAATTTTTGGAGTTAACGCACCTTTCTGAAAAATATAAGGGCGACAACACAAGTCATGATTACACTGCTACCTTATTAGATGACCATGATACCATCATAAAATATATTCGTGAAAATATCTCGAAGGTGGAAGACGACTTGAAAGATGCAGGAACAGCAGATTTCTTGACTGGAATTATGATGGAGCACGAAGAGATGGCTTGGATGCTCAGAGCAACGATCGCTAAATAAAACGCAACATCACTAAATTTTGATAAGGCTAAACTCAAATTAAATTTTGGGTTTAGCCTTTTTTAGAATGGAGGCTTTCCATTATCATTAAAACTATTACTTTAGTGCATGTCGAAAAGTTTGTTTCACGAGACTATACTTTAAACCTACAGTAACATAAAAAATTGAAATACTTACAAATGACTGAATTTTTTGAAACCTACAAATCACAAATCATTTATGGAGCAGTAGTTATTGTCATAGCGGTTACACTTCGTATAGTCACAAATTTCATCATTAAGTGGTTGATTGAAAAAGAAGCGCAAAAATTTCCGGGCACACCACTTGGGCCAGTTAAAATACTGAAAAGCACTTTAAACACGTTGTGGTTAGTTTTAGGAGTTATTGCATTGAGCTTTATTTTTGTTGACAATGAGAAAGATGCCACCTTAAGGACCTATTTTAAATTGGCAAGCTATTTGGGATTAGTGGCTGTGGTGACCATTGTTGGCGCGACACTTACCAACATGTGGTTTAAACACAAAATTCAAGAGAAAATAGTCTCCCAATATGACCCTACGAGTTATAAATTTATGCGCTATGTTGTTGTTTTTCTTATTTGTTTTGTAGGTTTACTTTTTGGATTATTGGCTTTTCCTTCGCTTAAAGGTGTAGCGCAAACGGCTTTGGGCGGTGCAGGTGTATTGGCTCTCATTGCTGGTGTCGCCTCTCAAGAAGCCCTATCAAACTTGGTTGGAGGGGTGTTTATTATTTCTTTTAAACCCTTCAAAATTGGCGATGTGATCAAAGTTACAGATACCATGTTAGGCACCGTCGTAGACATTACCTTGCGCCATACCGTTATTAGAAATTTTGAGAACAAAATGATTGTTATCCCTAATGCGGTGATCAACAAAGAAAAATTGATCAATTATGACTTGTTCGAAGCCAAGTGTTGCGAACACATTGAGGTAGGGATTTCATATGACAGTAATATTGATAATGCGAAAAAAATCTTACAGGAAGAATGTGAAAATCATCCTTTAATTTATGACAACCGTTCAGAACTTGACATAAAAGATGGGATGCCTATGGTGAGAACAGCCCTAACAAAAATCAACGATTCTTCATATACGATAAGAGCTTGGGCTTGGGCTCGAAATTACACGGATTCGTTTTCTATGAAATGTGATGTTTTTGAAAGTACGATAAAACGTTATAATGCCGCTAATATTGAATTGGCCTATCCAACACGAACTATTTATATGATAAATGATGAGGTGGCGATAAAAGAGAAGTCAAAGGAGGAATAGAGCGTGTTCTTTTAATCAGACAAAACCTATCAAATCTTAAATTTACTGATAATTTAAAAAGCCACCTTTTAAATCGTATATCATTTCAAAACCCATTTCTGCTAGTTTTTTTGCTGCTTGACCGCTTCTATTGCCACTTTTACAGTAAATATAAACTGGTTTGTCTTTCTCAAGTTTTTCAAAATCGGCATTGAACTGTTCTGAAAAGAAATCAATATTCAATGCAGTTTCAATGTGTCCAGCTTCAAATTCCTCAGGTGTTCTCACATCAATCAACTGCACTTTTGCCTGGGCAATGGAATCCTTAAATGTGGTCACTTCTAAGATATGAATACGGTCATCTTGTTGCGCTTGGGCCAGTAATGATGCTCCAAATAGCATTATGGTAAGTATGAATGTTTTCATTTTTATCGTGTTTTATCTAAGATTGCAATTAAACTTCTCAAGAAGTTGAATAGAGCGATGCCTAGATAGCTACATCCAAAATCTTTGGAATGTGCCGTTTTTTGAGATCCGTTCAAAAGTAGAACTATTTAATTAGGGGCACTGTAATCTCTACATTAGAATTTACAAAAATCTATAGACACACTTCCATATCCACCAATGAGCAGTAAAAAATTGAAGTGCGCTAGATTAGATTTTCGTTGAGCAGCTAGCGCCAGCGGTGTTTTTAACACCTAACTTCTGCAAAATTGTTTCCAACAAGCACCATTTTGTAAATGCTGACTGAATTAAATTGATACCTATAAATACGGTAAGCCACATCCAATTTGGGTTGACATAAACAGTCAGTACAACACTCAATAGCACCATAGTGCCCACAATTACTCTAAAATATGTATTTAACATGATGAATTAATTTTAAGATTATATAAACTTCTCTATGGGAACCACAACCGCCTTTATGGGATTGTATGTTTCCAGATTTTTATTAAATTCTTCGATAAGGTTGAACAAGGCCGCAATATGTTCATCTTCTGTAAAGGAGAAAAACATACGCGACTCATTACCCAATTTTGCGCCAGAAAACCAACTAGAGCCCATTAAAACTGACGCACCATCTTTGTGCCCATCAATATCTGAACTACTAAAATTCTCGATATTGGCTAATTTGAAAAGTTTCAAAATATCTTTCTGAAATTCTTCGACTGCTGTTACGATTACTAATTTCATTTCACATTTTTTTGTTTCCCGCAGAATTCGCAGATCTATTACTCTATTCTGCGTGAATCTGCGCTTTCTGCGGGACAATTATTATTTATAATTCTTCTTCTCAATCATATAATAAACCAATGGGACAACCAATAAGGTTAAAACCGTTGAAACAATCGTTCCGCCCATCAACGAAATGGCCAATCCTTGGAAAATGGGGTCAAACAAGATCACGAATGCTCCAATAACCACTGTTCCTGCGGTTAATAAAATTGGTGTCGTTCTGACGGCTCCAGCTTCAATGGCGGCTTGTTTTAATGGGATGCCTTCTGCGGTACGGAGATTTATAAAGTCAATCAGAAGTACCGAGTTTCGCACCATAATTCCTGCCAGCGCAATCATTCCAATAAATGATGTTGCCGTAAAAAATGCGCCCATAATCCAGTGGCCAATAATAATCCCGATTAAGGATAAAGGAATGGCCACCATCATCACAATTGGGGCTTTAAAGTTTTGGAACCAGCCTACAATCAAGATGTAAATCAAGATGATGGCTCCTAAAAAGGCAATTCCTAAATCTCTAAACACTTCTAAAGTAATTTGCCATTCGCCATCCCATTTCACCGTATAATTATCTTCAAAATCAGGCTGACCCAAATACATTTCATTGAGTTCATAACCTTGTGGTAACGGGATTTCCTTTAATATTTCGTCCATGCCCAAAATAGCGTAGGCAGGACTTTCCAATTCGCCAGCCATATCAGCTAAAACATACACCACACGCTTTTGGTTTTTACGATAAATACTTTTATCGCCTATCGTTTTGTTAATGGTCACCAAATCGGCAATTGGGATCATTTTTCCTTGTTTGGATTTGACATTAAGTTGGGAAATATCTGTTATTGTCGATTTCTCTTTTTCATCTAAAGCCAATACCAGTCCCACCTGATTGCTTGCATCTTCATCATATAAAGTGGTGATGGCTCTATTGGATAAGGCCATATTCATGGTATAAGCAATCTGTTGTGGTGCCACGCCGTATAACATGGCTTTTTCCTTATTGATTTCAAATTGATATTCGGTTTGATCAGCTTCAACCATCCAATCCACATCAACAACATCAGCTGTATTATTTAGGATGTCCTGAATATGATCGGCAATTTTAATTTGCTCCTTATAATCTGGTCCATAAACTTCTGCAACAATTGTAGATAATACAGGAGGTCCTGGCGGCACTTCTACCAATTTGACATTCGCATTGTATTTTGAAGCAATCTTTTGAATGTCTGGGCGTAATAATTTGGCAATGTCATGACTTTGTGCAGATCGCTCGCCTTTAGCAATTAAATTCACTTGAATGTCAGCGGTATTACTTCCACCTCGTAAATCGTAATGACGTACCAAACCGTTAAACGTAATAGGAGCAGAGGTCCCAACATAATTTTGATAGTTCACCACTTCTGGACGTGTGGATAGATACTGTGAAATTTCTTGTGTCACAACGCCTGTGCGCTCCAAAGTGGTGCCTTCTGGCATATCGATGACCACCTGAAACTCATTCTTGTTATCAAATGGCAACATCTTTACGGCCACCGAGTTGGTAAAAAACAGGACCATAGTGCCCAATAATACCGCAAAGGTTCCCCCTAAAAACCACCAACGTTTGGATTTGCTTTCCATTAAAGGACGCTCAAACTTGTCGTAAAGACGGTAAATAAGTGTTTCTTCTAAGGGTTTCTCAACTTTTTCAGGTTGCCCTTTCTTTTCTTTTTCTCTTAAGAAAATGTAGCCCAAATATGGTGTTATGGTTAAAGCGACAAATAGGGATAGAATCATCGCAATAGATGCGCCTATTGGCATTGGTGCCATATAAGGTCCCATTAATCCCGAAACAAAAGCCATTGGTAAAACGGATGCAATAACTGTAAATGTTGCTAAAATGGTAGGGTTTCCAACTTCGTTAATTGCGTATAATGCTGCTTGTTTAAAGGGCAGGCGTTTCATTTTAAAATGCCTGTGCATATTTTCGGCAATAATGATAGAATCATCTACCACAATTCCGGTTACAAATACCAACGCAAACAGCGTAATCCTGTTGAGCGTGTAATCCATCATATAATAGCTCAACAAGGTCAATGCAAAGGTAATTGGGACGGATAAAAACACGACCAATCCTCCTCTCCAGCCCATGGCTAGCATGACTACAAGTGTCACTGCAAAGATTGATCCTACCAAGTGCCATAAGAGTTCAGAAACTTTGTCTGAAGCCGTTTCGCCATAGTTTCTGGTAATTTCCACATGCACATCATCAGGAATCAAGGTGCTTCGTAAATGCTCAACCTTATCAATAATGACTTCTGAAATTTTCATCGCATCAGCGCCTTTTCTTTTGGCGACAGATATTGTAACAGCAGGATATTCTGATTTATAATCTGCTGATTTGACGCTGCCTTGTCCAAATCCTAAACTCACATAGTTTAGCGGTACTTCAGGGCCGTCGATAATGGTAGCAACTTGTTTTAAATAAATAGGCCGATCCTGTTGCACTCCGACTACCAAATTCTCAACATCGGTAACCGATTCTAAAAATTTTCCTGTAGTGACAAGGAATTCAGTGTCATTTTTATCAAAACTTCCAGAACTCAATTGGCTGTTGTTGGCCTTGATCATTTCAGATACCGAGAGGAAATCCAATCCGCTGGCAGCCAATTTATCTTTGTCTAAAACCACACGTAATTGACGACTTCTCCCACCAATTTTATGGGTAATGGCCACATCATTTACTTTTTTGATCTCAGCCTCCAGCTCTTGCGCCATTTGGCTCAATTGATAATCATCGTAGTTTTCGCTCCAAAGCGTTAATCCCAGCATGGGCACATCATCAATGGCACGTGTTTTTACTAACGGAAACGTGACGCCTTCCGGCATTTGGTCCATGTGCTTATTGATTTCGTTGTAGAGTTTTACAAACGAGCGCTCAATATCTTCACCCACATAAAACTGGACGATGACCATGCCTTGTTCTTTCATGGAGGTAGAATACACATATTCGACACCTTTGATATTGGAAATCAATTGCTCCAAAGGTTTGATGACCCGTGATTCTACTTCTGTAGGACTCGCGCCGGGATACCCCACAAAGATGTCGGCCATAGGCACGTCAATCTGCGGTTCTTCCTCGCGCGGAATCAAAAACGAACTATACACACCAACAACCATAAATACAATCATTAACAATATGGTTAACTTGGATTGCATAAAGACTTTGGCAATTTTACCTGCGATACCTTCTTTCATAATAAGATCCCCTCTAACTCCCCGGAAGGGGAGAACGATTACGGGATATTTTTTAGTTAATAACTTACTTTTATTAGTTTGTTTCCGTGTCGGCTCCCTTCCCTTCGGGAAGTCCCGAAGCTTCGGGAGGGGATGGGATGATTTTCACCCCATTATAAAGCTTCCCTTCCGCCGAAACGATATACGCTTCGTCTGAATTTAAACCAGATAATACTTCTACTTGATTGCCATAGATTCTTCCCAATCGCAACCAACGCAATAAGGCGGTGTTTGTCTGGCTTACTGTATAAACACCAGAGAGTTGGCCATTAGTTACCAGCGCTTCGGTTGGTATTAAAATGATTTCGGTGTTCGATTGTCTTTCCACTGGAAATTGAACAGTAACGAACATTCCTGAAAGAATATCAGCTTCTGTTTGATCTAAATTGATCTTTACTAAATATTGTCCGCCTGTATTTTTGGCAGAGGTGCTGACTTCTGAAACTTTTCCTTTTAAGGTTTTGTTTATGGACTTCACCAAAACGTCAACTTCCGAATTCTTTTTGATTTGCGAAATTTCTGTTTCAGGTACCATGGCCATGACTTCAAAATTACCTGGACTTTCTATGCTGATCAATGGCACCCCTGGATTTGCCATAGCGCCAGATTGAATGTTTTTACTGGTCACAATTCCGCTAAAAGGTGCGGTGATATTGCTATAGGCAAATTGGGCATTAATTTCGTTTTTCATTTGATTGGCAGATTCCAAACGGGCTTTGGCCATTTCAAAATTAGCGGTCATATCATCCAATTCCTTTTGAGACGCACTGTTGTCTGCAAACAAGCTTTGGAAGCGATTGTAATCTTTTTTTGCATTATTGAAAGCCGCAGTGGCCTCTGTAATCCCGGCGTTTACCTGCGCTCTTTTAGCTTGTAAGTCAGCGTTATTGATAGATACCAAGAGTTGTCCTTTGGTGACTTTATCCCCAACATTCACGTTGACGCTATTCACATATCCCATCATTCTGGTGCTTAACTCAGCACTGTTTGAGGCTTGAATTTTACCGCTTACACTTAAAAACGGACTGTTGCTATTTGATTCTAAAGCATTGACTTTTACAGAAATTGCTGGCGAATTATCTGCGGCCATTTTTTTGTCTTCGTTGCCACAACTTGCTAAAAATAAAGAGGCGGTGGTTAAGGTGAATAAGTAGATATATTTTTTCATTTTAATTGCTTTTTGGTTCCTATCCCTAACCCTTTCCAAAGGAAAAGGCACTGTTATGTTTAGGGTTCTTGTTTTTTCCCTTTAGGAAAGATTAATAAGATGTTTTTTTATGTTAAACTTTAGTTTAGACCTTGAGGGATAAGCCAGCTTATCCGCAAACTTGCTAATTCCCCCTTCGGGGGTCAGGGGGCTAAAAATTGTAAATAAGCCTGCGCATAGTTATACTCGAAAATGGTTTGATAATATTCCAATTGCTTTTGAGAGTATTGGGTTTCGGCTGTTAATAAATCGGATGTTTTTTCGAGACCTTCTTGAAATCTGTTGGTTCTAATTCTCAAAGATTCTTCAGATTGTTCGAGCGCTAGAGAAGTAAGTTTCAACTTGTTTTCTGCGTCAAGAAAAGAGCGTTTCGCTTTATTCAAATCTAAAGTACTTTGCGAGACATATTGCTTGTATTCCAATTTTGATTTTTCAAATTCCGCTCTACTTTTTTGCGCTTTTCCGAATCGTTTGGAACCTTGAAAAATATCCCAGCTCAATTGTGCTCCAAACAAATAGCCATTTGCATCTCCTTGGAACATTTTATCGTCATATAACTCATAACTTCCAAAAGCGTTGAGACGTGGTAGAAATGCCATTTTATCAGCTTTGTTCATTGCTTCGTATGCGTTTGTAGCCAATTGCATTGCTCTGATATCTGATCGGTTTTCAGAAATAGTCTTATCCTCCATAGTTATAGTAGAAATTGTTAAGCTGTCTGTTGGCATATAAGCCACATAAGTATCATCACTCATTAAAAAGGAAAGATAGTTAGACGCATTCTGGACATTGCTTTTTGCCATTTGCAATTGATTTTGCACTTCGGTGACGCGCACTTCTACATTTAGCACATCGGCACGTTGCAAATAGCCTTGCTTAAAACTATTGTCAGCTAATCTTTTGTTAGCGTTAGATGCTTTTAATGCTTGCTCTAATACATCCACGCCTTTGTAAGCCAATTGTAATTGCATGTAAGCTTTTTCTACTTCAAACGCTAGATAGTCGGTTGTTCTTTCCGTTTTCAAAGCCATAGCATCCATTTTTGATTTGGCTGCTTTGCGCTGGAAAATCCCATCTACATTGATTAAGGGTTGCTGAATTTCAAATTTGGTCGCGTAATTCTCAATTTGCGACGGGTTGTTTAATAGCGCCGGATTGAAATCATTCTGCGTTAATATTTCTTGGTTCAGTTTTGAGCCAAAAGCCATTAACGGATTGGTAGTGGCAATACCAGTATGACTTGCTGTGATATTTGGTAAAAAAACAGCATTGGTTTGTCTGTAATCAGCTCTGGCGGCAATAAATTCCTGTTCAGATATTTTTAGTGAGGTATTATCTTGGCTTACCCTGTTTAAAACTTCAGACTTTGTAATAGGGACTAGTTCTTGTGCTTGGATGCTTCCAACCAAACCAAGAAAACCCAGAATTAATATTATAAAGTTGTTTTTCATTTTTATAATCATTTATGAGACAAAAGTACTTTGGATAAAAGTCTTGGTCAGTAACCAATGTTACACTAAAAAAAAACACTCTTAAGAAAGAGTGTTTTCAACATTAACAACCAAACTACTGACAATCACATCAGTTTATTTTTCTCGTGCCTCCATGTCCTCCAGCCACAATGACCATTATTTTAATACTTAAATAAATGAACTTAAAAAATTGGATGATAGGATTCATCATTTTAAATCTTTGATATTTTGAGATACGTTGTGTCATAGTGTTCTTTTTAAAAATATTTAAACTGATAATTTTGCTTTAAAGCATACTGAATACTGCGACTGAAAACTTATTTTATTCAGGAATCAACCACCAAAAAGGGCGCATTTTTGCTTTATAGATAAAGGCATGGTGTAAAGCCAATTTTAACCAATGGCCCGCTAGCCCAATTTCTCCAAAGGTTTTGCCTAATTTTCGGCCTTGTGTTTCTGGATATTTTTCGTAGTCAGGTACAATTGGATATGTGGTGATGCTAACACCACTTCCTGTGGTCATGCCGAAGCCTGCAGAAGCAATGCATGCTGCGCCCATATTTCCCATAGATCCTTTATGGCTTAAAGATTCTTGACCGTTTTTGATGGTGTCTATAATGTTTTCGGCCACAAGTTTTGCGGTAATACCTGAAGGCATTCCAGTACGCGGTGGTGCAGGGAAAATCTCTGTTCCGTTTTTGCTTTTTCTTGGTTTGGAAATACTGTGGGGAGGAGCGAACGCTATTCCGGGTGCGAAAATGTTTTTGTAAGTCGGATTTTGATAGGTTTCTGGCCAATCTTGCACAGACCATTCTTCGTATGGTTTTGGTGTATAATTGGCATCGACAATCATAAATCCTTTGAAGAGCTTTTCTGTAATGTCGTTTTCGTTTTTATTAAAGGCTTTAAAACCATGACCAGAAAACGAGGGGATAAGCATGGCAAAATCATAGAGTTCTGATTTCTGTTCGCCTTCTAAATTCTCATAATGCGCTACACCATCTTCAATTTTATTGACACCAGCACCCAGGATCCATTTGATATCGCGATCTTCAAAAATCATTTCAATCATTTCGTGAGATTTCATGGTCATGCTGCCGTAACTCAGCAACATGCCATCCATTCCGAAATCACCTAATTGGTATTCGTTGGAAATCCAAGTCACTTCAGCCATGTCACGCACCTTATGTTTGCGCAGTTCTTCTTCCACATTTAAAATGTACTCAAAAGCAGCCCCTTGACAGGTAGCTTTGGCATGGCCTGTGCCAATCAGAATTCTCGCTTTTTTGCCCTGTTTCATCTGCTCAATCAATGCCTTTAAACCTTCCCAAGCGTGATCTGCATGGGTATAGGTGCACACTGAGTAGGTTTTGTTTTTACCGGGAATTAAACCTTCAGTAGCCTCAAAATTAAGTTTGGGTCCTGTGGCGTTAATTAAATAATCGTAGGTGATTTTTTCTTGTTGGCCCTTCTGTTCGCCAAATACATATTCAGCTAAAACATAAGGTTTTTGTTCATTTTGATCGCCTTCAGGATAAAACGAAACTGCTTTAGCCTGTTTATAACCAATGTGCTTCCTTTTGTATAAAGGTGCTAATGGGAATAGAATTTTTTCAGATTTCATTCTGCCAATGCCAACCCAGATATTCGATGGAATCCATTGGTAATTACTATTAGGCGACACTACTACAACTTCATGTTCTTTAGGCAGCTTTCTGCGTAAATGAGATGCTGCTACGTGACCTGATATTCCTGCGCCTAAGACAACTATTTTAGCCATGACTTTATTTTTTAATGAAGGTAAGTCTGTTTTTTATAGTGGAGCGTAACATGAGTTACATAAGGGTTAACTTGTTTTTTTATAGCTCCATACCGCTAAACCATTCATGACCAATGCATAAAGTAATGTTTTTAAGACCTGCGGAAGAATATCCATAAATCCAGAGCCTTTGAGCATGACCATGCGCATGACTTCTACAAAGTATTTGATGGGATTGAACTCAGTGACAATTTGCGCCCATTGTGGCATACTCTCAATAGGCGTGAATAAGCCACTCATTAAAATGAAAATAACCGTAAAAAACCAAGCGATAAACATGGCCTGTTGCTGTGTGTCCGTAAAATTTGAGATAAACAAACCAATCCCCAAAACCACTAAAATATATATGGAGGTGTAGAAATACATGAGCGGTAAGCTGCCAATCATGGGGACGTTGAAAACGAGTTTCGCTATGATCAACCCGATAGTCAATAGCGCCATCCCAATGACCCAAAAAGGAAAGAGCTTTCCAATGATGAACTGGCTTTTCTTTATAGGTGTCACATTGATTTGCTCGAGGGTGCCAATTTCTTTCTCACGTACAATATTCATTCCTGAAAGAAACAGCGTGATCATTGTAACCAGCAACACCAAAATCCCGGGCACCATAAAGGTTTTATAATTTAAGGTTTCGTTGTACCAGAATAGGGGAATCGTGTCAATACTTAGGGGCTGAATAACCTGGTCAGAAGGCTGTAACAAATCAACCTTCAAATGTTGGTTAAAACCCTGAATAATCTGATTAACGTAAACATTTTCCACTCCTGCTGCTGCCCCATCAATCGCATTGATGGTAACCCCTAAAGGGTTGTGTTTCTCATTTTGTAAATCGCGCTCAAAGTAACGCGGAATCTCTAAAACCACATCAACTTCGCCCCTCAGCATTGCTGAACTTGCCAAGCCTTCCGAAGGAAAATGGGTAAGCACATCAAAATAAGTGAAGGCACTGAATTTTTCAACCAATGCTCTAGATGTCGAGGTATGATCATGATCAATATAGGCAAATTTGATATTCTTAACTTCGAAAGTGGCTGCGTTTGATAAAATAATAAGTTGGAGTAGTGGCAGCACAAAAATGATGGGAAGCATGCCTTTATTTCTAAAGATTTGCTTGAACTCTTTTTGGATGATATAGCCGATTATTTTCATATTTTTAAAGGAATAAAGAATATAGAGTAGAGAATAAAGATGCTCTATAACGATGTTGATCTTTTGTCTTTTTTCTATTCTCTATTGTCTATTTTCTCTTTTCTCTTTTCCGTTTTTTACTCCAACCTAATTTTATATTTCTTCACACTCAATGCAATGAAGAACACCGTCATTCCCAATAATATCACTGTTTCTTTCCATAGATATTCCAATCCAACACCTTTGAGCATTATTCCTTTGATGATGATGATAAACCATTTTGCCGGAATGATATGGCTAATAATTTGGAGTGGCATTGGCATGCTCGAAATCGGGAAAATAAATCCAGACAATAATATAACGGGTAGCATGAGCCCCATAAGTGAAATCATCATGGCCGTTTGTTGTGTTGCTGAAATGGTTGAGATCAATATGCCCAATGCCAAAGCGCTTATGATGAACAGAATGCTTTCTAAAGCCAATAAAAACAAGCTGCCTTGAATTGGCATTTTGAATACAAAAATGCTTAACAGTACAATCACTACAGCATTGATAATGGACAGAAAAATATAGGGAAACACTTTTCCTATAATGACCTGAAACGGTTTTAAAGGCGATACCAATAAAATTTCCATGGTGCCCAATTCTTTTTCTCTTGTGATGGAAATGGAGGTCATCATTGCAGAAACCAACATCAAAATAATGGTCATGACCCCTGGAACAAACATATACACGCTTTTTAATTCCGGATTATATACCATGCGTGTTTGCGGCACGATTTGATAAGCAATTGTGATGTCCTTATTCAGTTGTTTTTGGTACTGCTGAAGGATGGCGTTGACATAATTGCTAATGGTGTTTGCCGTATTTGGGTCTGTGGCATCTGTGATTATTTGAATGGTTGCTTTGCGGTCTTTGATCAGGTTTTTACTGAAATCCTTTTCAAAATTCAAAACGGCTTTCACATGCCCTTTTTGAAACACAGAAGCGATGTCTGCTTCACGTTCAATCATTTGCTTGATGCTGAAATATTTTGAAGCTGCTATTTTATTGATGATTTCTTTGGTGGTAGCATCTTTTGAATGGTCTAAAATGGCGATGTCCACATTATTGATTTCATTGGTAATGGCAAAACCGAACAGTAAAATTTGGGCAATGGGCATTCCGAAGAGAATAAACAAGGAGCGCTTATCCCTAAAAATGTGGTAGAATTCTTTTTTTATTAAAACCTATGAATCTTTTCTATCCTAAGTCCCTGCGAAGGCAGGGAGCTCTGTTTTTAATTGTTAAAATTTTCTGTTTCCTGCAGATCTCGATTTCTTTCCCGCAGATCACGCTTTTTTTCCCGCAGATCACGCGGATTTTCGCAGATTTTTTTCCGATGATTACTGTTTATTTTTGTAATCTTTTTTCTGCGTGTATCTGCGAAATCTGCGGGACATTTTTTTTCATTTCCCGCTGATCAGGAGATTGGCTCAAATTTTTTCCCCATGATTACTGTTGATTTTCGTATTCTTTTTTCTGCTTGCATCTGCGAAATCTGCGGGACATTTTTTTTCTTTCCCGCAGATCTCGCAGATTGGCGCAGATTTTTTTTTCCTATGGTTACTGTTGATTTTCGTATTCTTCTTTCTGCGTGTATCTGCGGAATCTGCGGGACTTTTTTCCCCAGACATTTTTACAATCCATTCACTTTCCTGAAAATGCCTTTTTCGATATTATCTACATTGAAATTCACGAGAATTCCTAATTTCAAATTAGATAGTTTTAAATATGTCAAAACTTGTTTGTGATGCACTTCCGCTAAATTTTCAACCGATTTTATCTCAACAACTACTTTTTCATTTACTAGTAAATCCAATCTAAATCCTAATTCTAATTTAGTGCCTTCATAAAATACAGGCAATGGCACTTGGTTTTTTACCTCCAATCCTTGTTTTCGTAATTCGAAACTCAAGACCGTTTCATAAACTGATTCCAGTAAACCTGGACCCAATTCGTTGTAAATCTTAAAAATCGCACCTCTAATTAAATATGAAATATCGTTTTCTGTTTTTTGTTCCATAATTTTAGATTTTATTTTTTTCCCGCAGATCTCGCTTTTTTTCCCGCAGATCTCGCGGATAACCGCAGATTTTATTGGGTGTTCTTCCGCGTAAATCTGCGCCATCTGCGGGAAACCTTTTCATCCTCTCGCCAATTTCAAAAACACATCATTCATATTTGTAACTTTAAACTGCTCTTTTAATTTTTTAGGCGTATCCAATGCTTCAATTTTCCCGTTGACCATAATGGAAACCCGATCACAATATTCGGCTTCATCCATATAATGTGTGGTTACAAAAACGGTAGTGCCCTGATGCGATGCTTTGTAAATCATTTCCCAGAATTGACGCCTGGTAATTGAATCCACACCACCTGTGGGCTCATCTAAAAACACGATTTTTGGGTCGTGCAACAACGCCACCGAAAAGGATAGTTTCTGTTTCCAGCCTAGAGGTAAGGAGCCTACTAATTTGGTAGCGACGTTCTCCAAACCCAACTCTTCAATCAGCGCCTCCGATTTTTCTTTGATGCGTTTTCTCGTCAATCCGTAAATGCCACCAAAAAAAGTGATGTTCTCTTTAACGGTTAAGTCATCGTACAAGGCAAACTTCTGACTCATGTACCCAATTGTTTTTTTTGATGTCTTCTGCATGTGTAAACACATCAAATCCTGCGACATTGGCCTTTCCAGACGTTGGTTTGGAAATGCCAATCAACATTTTCATCGCTGTGGTTTTTCCTGCGCCGTTAGCTCCTAAAAACCCGAAGATTTCGCCTTTTTTAACATCAAAAGTGATGGCATCTACGGCTGTAAAATCCCCAAACATTTTGGTTAATCCTTCTACGTGTATGACGTTGTTGTTTATCATCTTTAGTTAAACCTACACGGTTTTTAAAACCTTGCAGGTTATTTTGCCAATTCCATAAAGGTGTCTTCAATAGTAGCTACCGTTGGTTCAATTTCAATGGCCGAAAGATTGTTCGATTCTAAATACTGAAGCAATTCTTTGGGGTTGAAATCTGTTCTACGGTCAGTGTAATGCACATATTCTCCAAAAGGATACACGCTGTGGTTATGTTCATAGTCATTTAAACTTTTAATGAGCTGATACATATTATTGGCCTTAACATTGTAAATTGCCTTTGGATAATGCCTTACAATAGCTTCAGGCGTATCGATTTCCAGTATTTTGCCATCTTGAATCAATGCGATACGATCACACAAAGCAGCTTCATCCATATAAGGTGTGGACACCAAAATGGTAATGCCTTTTAGTTGGAGACGTTTTAGCATTTCCCAGAATTCCTTTCTCGAAACTGGATCAACACCAGTGGTTGGTTCATCTAAAAACAACACCTTTGGTTTATGGATTAAAGCACAGCATAGCGCTAGTTTTTGCTTCATTCCGCCAGAAAGTTTACCAGCTCTACGGTCTTTAAAAGGTTCAATCTGAACATAGATGTCCTTGATCAAGTCATAATTTTCTTCAACCGTGGTTCCAAAAATAGTGGCGAAAAAATTCAAATTTTCGGCCACTGTTAAATCCTGATACAATGAAAATTTCCCAGGCATATAACCCACACTTTTTCTGATGTTTTTATATTCGACAACCACATCAAAACCAGCCACCGTTGCTGTACCCTCATTGGCAATCAATAAAGTGGTCAAAATCCTAAAAAGCGTCGTTTTGCCTGCACCATCAGGACCAATAAGTCCAAAGAGTTCTCCTGCCTCTACTTCAAAGGAAATATCCTTTAAAGCGTTTACTTTTTTATAGGATTTACTGATATGGCTGATGGAGATGCTCATATCATGTTAATTTTGGATACTCACTTTTATGTCCATAGTGATTTTTGAAGTAATGGAGTTTGAAATCAAACATGCCTTTTCTGACTTTTCTATGACGCGTTCTACACGTTCCCGTTGTGACTCGTCTGTGATGACGACTTCAGGAAACAACAACACTTCACTGATGACGAACTTGCCATCTACTTTCTCCAAAATGCCTTTAGAACCGCATTTGAAACTGACGAATTCGATTTTTGAATTTTCGGCGATTGCCAAAAACGTGGTCATTAAACAACTGGCAACTGCAGCCGTAAATAAATGTTCTGGAGACCAAATATGTGGCATTCCTCCTGGAAATTCTGGCGGTGTTGCCACTTCTATGCAGTTGGTCTCCTGGGTGTCTTTATGTTCTAATTCTGGGGAGCACATCATCCCTTTTCGGGCTTCGGTCCAACTGATATCAACGTTATAACTATGTTTATCCATGGTGATTTGTTTTAAATATTATTTGAAATAGGTGTTGTACCCATTGATGTTTTCTTTAATGCTTTGTTTGATTTTTGCAGCATCTTCAACCGTTTTTGTTTCAGATAGCGCTTCAATTTTATCCATTAAAGGCAAGAGCCAGATGTGCAAATTATCATGTGAAGCACCTTGCATCGTGCAGTTTTTTACCACATTATTCTTGTCATCATTTAGCTGTTCTGCTAATTTGTGATAGGCATCCAATGTGTTTGTTATTTGTGATTGGATGGTGTTTTGCATTTTTTGCACACCTTCATTTGTTGGTGCATCGGCTTGCCATTTGTTACCGTTGTTCATTACGATTTCGTTCGTCCAAGCATTTTGATACACGTTGGAAACTTCGTCGCTATGATCGTTGTTCTGTTCATTTGTAGCTTCTACAGATGGTTTGGCGGCTTCTGTTGTTGTGTTTGTTTCTTCATTTTTGCCGTCTTTGCAGCCTACTAAAGCCAATAGGCCCAGTGTGATAATTACATGTTTCATTGTTTCTGATTTTAGTTATTATTATTATTATTATTATTATTATTATTATTATTTAAATTGGTTATCCATAATTCTGCCGGCATGCCAATTTTTAGACTTCCGTCGTTAGTGACGTCCACTTTTACGGCATATACTAACGCGACACGTTCTTCTTTGGTTTGAATTATTTTTGGGGTGAATTCGGCTTCCGAAGCGATCCAGCTAATTGTGCCTTTGTACGATTTCATAGCATCGGCATCATCAATTTTAACGCTTACGTCTTGACCTATTTTAATGTTGGCCAATTGTGTTTCACTGATGTAAACCCGCAATTGCATGGTATTGAGATTGGCAATTTTATAAAGTGGTTTTCCAAAGGCAGTGATTTCGGTTGGTTCTGAATATTTAGTCAAAACAGTTCCGGTTACTGGATTAATGATTTTGCTTTTTTGGATTTGATCATCGATTTGTTTTAACTGAGCATCAATACTCTTCAATTCGTTAACTACAGGCGCATTCTGGATTTCAACACTGCGGATTTGGTTTTTAATGACATCAATTTCGCCTTGCACATTGTCCAATTGCTGTTGTGTTCCTGCGTTGTCTTTTATGAGGTTTTCAGTCCGCGTTTTATTGGTGTTGGCTGTTTTTAATTTGGCTTCCAGCACATTAATTTGAGACAATACACCTTTGGATTTAGAACTGATGACTGACTTTGAAACTTCTAATTGCTCACGCTTTAGCCCTAAGGGAATGGTGTCGATATACCCTATGATTTGATTTTTTTCTAGTTGATCGCCCTCATTGACATCAAATTGGATCAATTTTCCGTTATTCTCGGCAGAAACGGTTACTTCTGTAGCTTCAAAATTTCCGTAGCCATCTGCTTTATCGTTGCCGTTCCCGCAGGATAACAAGCTCAAAGCTAGAATGCTTATTCCTAATATATAGTTGTGGTTTGTCATGATTATCTTTCTTGTTTTTGTCCCGCAGATCTCGCAGATTTTCGCAGATTCTATTTTGAATTATTTCTGCGTCGATCTGCGTAAGCCGCGGGAAATTCTCTTTTTGTGTCCCGCAGATCTCGCAGATTCACGCAGACTATTTTTAATTCATTCTGCATTTATCTGCGTCTATCTGCGTCATCTGCGGGAAACTTTTTATTGTCCTTTAATGACATTATAATTTGCTTTTGCCAGCTGTAGCTGTGTTTTATGTGTGACCAAGGTATTTTCATCCTCATATAAATTTGTGAGTTCCGTAATGTAGGCCGATGCGGTGATGACGCCGTTTTTCAATTGCGAATCAGCTGATTTTAGGACTTCTTTTCGCAAGTCAATAATCTCCAAATCTGAAGTAATAAAGCTTTCAATTTTAGCGATTTCCTGTTGTTGCTGATTCAGCTCAATACCGGTATTCAGTTTGAATAATTCGGTTTCTGTATCGACGATATCTTTAGTAATGGACAAAGATTCACGTTGTTTTTTGTTGGAATTCCAGTCGAAAACATTCCAATTCAATTTGATGCCGACTGTATAAAAGGGTTGAAAGGAATTATCCAACATATTCAACCCTGGATTGCCATAGCCACCGGTCGCAAATCCCAATAACTTGGGTGCATTTTGTTTGGCGATTAAAGCTTCATTGCTTTCAATTTCGTTTTTTTTAAGTTGAAATAATTGGAGTTCAGGTCGGTTTAAGTTGGTGTTTAACTGATTTTCTAACAACGGATTTTCAAAGCTCGTGTAATCGCCCAAAGATTTTCCGATGATGCTCGATAGCGTTTCTATCAAGGAAGCCTTATTGCTCTCAACTTCGCTAAATTGCTGATGGAGTTTCAACAATTCAGCTTCTAAAACCTTATCCGATGTTGGTAAAAGCACACCATATTTGATACCTGATTGTACCTCACCTAATTTTACTTGTAGTAGCTCCTTTTTCGCCGCTAATAATAGTTGCGTTTCCTGCGATAATAATATTGAAAAATACAGTTGGTTGATGTTTTGTTTTAACTGATAGAGATTGACCTCTACTTGTTTTTGCTGTGTTTTCAATTGGGCAGCTCTTACCATTATTGATGCATCTGTCGCCCCAGCATTATAAATAAGTTGATTGACTGATAGGGTTGCGCGATATTGGTCGTTGTTTAAAGCTTCTATGTTGGTGTTGGGAATAGGAATTTCAATCACATCAGACTGATAAGTGGCTTGTGCATCCACACTGAACTGTGGCAATTTAGAATTTGAAATAATGGCTTTATCTAACTTGCTCTGTGCTTCAAAAAGTTGCGATTGTTTTGCTAATGGGTAATTAGTGGTGGCCAGTTCATAGCATTCCTCCAAGCTTATATTCTGCTGTCCTAACATTGGAACGCTAGCAAATACTATTAAAATGAAGGTAAATCGTTTCATCTTAGTGCGGTTTTATGGAATTAATGATAAAATTGGCGACTTCTGTTTTTCGGCTTTCTACGAATGTTTTATAATCCTGTTCATCTTTATTGGTAAACGCTTTGATCAATGGTTTCCCTAAAAAAGGAAAAATGTTGAGTGCAATGATGTTGACGAACAATTGATCAGCATCAATGGGGTTTAGAAGTCCGTCGTTGATTTCAGCATCCACTTGTGCTTTGAATTTATCGAGATTGGGGAAACCCGTATTCTCTTTTAGTTTCACAATGAAATCTTCGTTTCTGTTTAGCTCTTGAATAATAAAATTTGGTAAATACGGATGCTTCATCATAAAAGTGGTATAGTCAACCGTAAAGTTTTTGATCTTATCTTCAATTGAAGATTCATCATTCAAAATGATATTCAATTGAGGCGCCAACAACGAAAAAGCCTGATTGAACACGGCTTCAAACAGCAGTTGTTTGCTTCTGAAATAATAGTGAAGCATGGCTTTATTGATGCCCGCTTCATCGGCTATATGCTGCATGCGGGCGCCATCCATACCTTTGGTTTGAAATACGGTTTTTGCTGCAACCAATATTTGTTCTTCTGTATTTTCGTCCTTCGTTTTCGCCATTGTTAACTGTATAGTTTAACCATTTGGTTAACAAATGTACAAAAAATACTCGAACAAGTGTCCTATTTGAGTAGTTTTTAAACTCGTATTTTAAATTATACGATCATTTCATTCATCTCTTATCAGTTTGACAGCGATCAATCAATTAGAGCGGAAACCAAGATATTTATCGCAAAACAAAACACCGTTTACATTTCCTGTTTTCAGTATCGACATGGCATCAAAACCCAGTCTTCCAAAAATTCCTGCAACGGTGTTTCTTACTAAAGCTTGGGTTCCATAAAGTCAAAAATAAATATGGAGGTTCGTTTGCTTACCACCATCGATGACCATTCCTCAATTAATGCCTCTCAACATGGTTGCTAATGCAATTCCAAAAAGTAAGGCCGATAACAAATAATCTTGGAATAAGATGCGGTTCTTTTTATTATTTTTGCTCGTCATCAGCGACCACTTCAACAAGGTGTTCTCAAATGCTGTATTTTTATCTTTTATACGTATCGTCAACCATGGATAACATTATAAATCACCTTATAGAAGAATTTCAGCTCCCACTACACAATCCCGTTTTAATTTTTTCATTGATTCTCTTCATTATATTATTGGCGCCTATAGTGCTGCACAGAATACGGATTCCAGGAATTATTGGATTGATTGTGTCCGGAATTATAATAGGCCCGGCGGGTTTGAATATTTTGGAAAAAAGTTTGTTTGTGGATGTTTTTTCTACCATCGGACTGCTATATATCATGTTTATAGCAGGCTTAGAGTTGGATTTAAACGAATTTAAGGCGACAAGAAATAAAAGCCTCATGTTTGGGTTTTTAACCTTTGCTATTCCAATTAGTATAGGGTTTCCAGTGTGTTATTATGTGTTGGGGTTTGAATTTAATGCAAGTCTGCTAACGTCAAGTATGTTCGCAACGCACACCTTGGTAACATATCCAATAGTGAGCAAATTGGGGGTTTCAAAAAACGTAGCAGTGGCTGTAACAGTTGGGGGTACCATTTTAACAGATACTGCAGTACTTATTTTATTGGCAATTATATTGGGCTCTCATGATGGCGGGCTTACCACTGAGTTTTGGGTCCATTTGGGAATATCTTTGGTACTATTTTCTGCCTTTATGTTTTTGGTAATTCCTAAAATCGCAAAATGGTTTTTCTAAAAAACTAGGAAAGTGAGAAGCATTCGCACTATATTTTTGTGCTCTCTGTAGTGTTTTTCTCTGCGTTTTTAGCGGAATTGGCAGGTTTGGAATCGATTATTGGTGCCTTCGTTGCTGGCTTGGCGCTTAATAAACTTATTCCACATTCGTCGGCGCTGATGAACCGGATTGAATTTATTGGCAATTCATTATTCATTCCCTTTTTTCTTATCAGTGTGGGCATGATTGTCGATGTCAGTGTAATTTTGAGCGGACCAATGGCTCTTATTATTGCGGGGACATTAACGCTTGTAGCTGTTTTTAGTAAGTGGACCGCAGCATTTTTTACACAGATAATTTTCAAGTTTTCTAAAGGTCAACGAAAATTAATTTTTGGTTTAAGTAGTGCACATGCTGCCGCAACTTTGGCAGTCATATTAGTGGGTTATAAAGCGGGAATTTTGGACGCCAATATTCTAAATGGAACTGTAGTGCTTATTCTTGTAACCTGTATCATCGCTTCTTTTGCTACTGAAAGTGCAGCGAAAGAGATCATCCGTAATTCTAACGAGGATGACCATCTACAGCTTACTTCCAAAACTAACAACGAAACCATTCTTATCCCAATTGCCAATTTGATAAATATTGAAAAAGTTTTGGACTTTGCAGTCTTGATCAAAGAGAAAAAATCGAATAATCCACTTTCCATTTTGACTGTAGTTCCTAATACAGATGAAGCAGAAAAAACCATTGTCAAAGCTAAAGAAGGGCTGGAAAGTTATCTCAAAGAAACGACAGCTTCTGACACCAACGCTACCATTATGGCGACTATTGACTATAATGCTGCTAGTGGCATTTCAAGAACCGCAAAAGAGATTATGGCCGATATTATTTTGTTGGGGTGGCCTCAAAAGACTGGGTTTTTGGATAAATTAATCGGTGATAAAATGGAAGGTATTTTACAAAATACAGAGAAAACGCTGTTTATTTGTGATTTTGAGATACCCCTTGTGAATCATAAAAAGTTAGTGTTGATCGTGCCTCCAAACGCTGAGTTTGAAGAAGGCTTTGCGATCTGGTTAAACAAAATCGCAAAATTATCATTGGAACTTTCCATACCTGTCCATTTAAATTGTGTCGAAGAAACGCATCAAGCCATATTGAAGTTTGCAAAAGATAATAAGGTGACCTTGACTGTAAATTATTTTTATTTTAATGATTGGGACAATTTCCTTGCGCTTTCCAATATGTTTGGTGACACTGATTGTATCGTTTTGGTATCGGCCCGAAGAGGCTATATTTCGCACTTTGGACAATTGGATAGAATACCCGTCAAACTTGAAAAATATTTTCCAAAATTAAGTAAAATGGTTATTTATCCGCAGTAATTTAGTGATAGGACTCAGTGCAATCCTATAGGTAAATGACATTTTTAATTTGCTGTAATTGAAGCGATAGTAACTATGGGCTGCTTTTTAATATGAATTTAACACAGCTAGGTAACAAAGGTTACACAGCGGCCGAATTCTTTCACTTATGTTTGCAACATTCTTGAAAACTAGAACTTACATAGCAGTCGTATTGACATTTATCTTTTTGGCAAAATTTGTTGCTATAGATGCCCATGGCTTAAAAACGCTCTTCAGTGCAACTGATACCGTTTTTGTGAATCCCTATTGTAAGAAGCAAGCTACTGTGGATGCCACAGAGACATCACAAAACTTTTCTCAACAAGATCATCATCAAGAACAGCTTATAATATTAAGCGGTCAATGTACTACGCCGTTTCATTTAGAGCTCTTTACTTGGGAAATCAATTATTCTGATCCTATTGCAGTTTTGGATGATCATGTACCATCACGCTTAAATTATCGCTACTTAGAAAGCGTTTCTCCACCGCCTCGTTTAGTCTAACCTCTATTAACGGACTCAATTTGAGAGCTCGCGAGTGTTCTTTAGCTCTAAAATTATAGCTAATAGGCTCGGGTAAGCTTCTAAAAACATCAAACAATCTCTTTTACATCTCAATAATGACGACAAAAATTTTAATCAGTCGCCGTTCCATACAGCTATTGCGCATCTTGGTAAGCGGTATATTTTTAGTAGCCGGCTTTAATCATTTGCTCAATGTAGAAAAAACCGCACAACGGATAGAGCAGGCCAACTTTGCGGGTTTCGCCAATTTTTTTGGCGAGCCGCAATGGCTCATCATCCTATCTGGTATCGTAATGTTGGTAGCGGGTTTTCTATTTCTTATTGGATATAAGACCAAATGGGCGGCAATAATATTGATGGCGGTGTTAATTCCCATCACTTTAACGGTTCAAGTAGGACAGATTACAACCCTTGGACCACTATTTAAAAACATTGCAATTTTAGGTGGACTTCTTTTTTTTATACTGAATGATACCAATAACCTTTTAAAATAAATCAAAATGAAAACATATCTTTTTAGTTCACTATTTTTAATGCTCACCTTGTTTAGTGCCACTAATCTTGAGGCACAACAAATGGACAGCAGCAAAAACAATTATGTGGTGCTTACCAAAAAAGTAGCACAATTACAACCTATAATCCTCACTGCAGAAGCACTTAAGACTGAAGAAGGTGATGCATTTGGTGACTTCCAGATCATCATCTGTGGTAAGGAGATTGGAGATATTACCGATTCCGAAAAAATGGGAGAGTTTATAAAAAAGGCCGAAAAAGCAGGGGTACAATTAGTGGCTTGTGGTTTTTCTCTCAATAAATTCAAAGTAGATAAGACGAAAATACCCAAGGAAATGATAACGG
Source organism: Gelidibacter algens (assembly GCF_001678675.1). GTDB lineage: Bacteria > Bacteroidota > Bacteroidia > Flavobacteriales > Flavobacteriaceae > Gelidibacter > Gelidibacter algens. The sequence goes on along the minus strand of NZ_LZRN01000027.1, from coordinate 17,856 downwards.
TTGAAAATGGCATTCTTTACAATTTCCAACTTCAGAAAAAAGGATATAAAAGCTTGAGCCTGTAACTATGAAAACAATTAATAGAAAAATTTTGCCAACTGTATCCATTTTAGGGATCTTGCTACTATCAGTTGCCTGTAAAACTGAAAAATCGGACGCCATGGCAAAAGACGCTACTTTAAAGGATACCTTGAGTATTACCATTTTACAAACTGCGGATATTCATGGACAGTTGGACCCGCATCCAGAACTGTTTTGGGAAGATGAAAAAATCGTCTTTAAAGAGCGGGGTGGTCTTGCAAACATTAAAACACTTTTTGATCAAGAACGCCAAAAAAATCCCGATAAAACCATCATTGTTGATGGGGGAGACCTCATACAAGGTAGTGGTTATGCCGCTTTATCTGAAGGTAAGGTGATGCAAGATGTAGTTAAGAACATGGGTTATGACGTCATTATTCCTGGAAACTGGGAAGTAGTTTATGGCAAGGAGATCATGATGAATGTGATGCAGGGATATGACACTCAAATAATTGCCCAGAACATGTATCATGAAAATAATGAGGAATCATTGTTTCCACCGTTTTGGGTTAAGGAAATTGAGGGCATTCGTATTGGTTTTGTGGGACTTAACGATCCTGATGTTCCAATCCGGCAAAACCCCATTTTCAGCAAGGGCATTGGTTTTAGCGGACTTGATGATAAATTAAAAAAAATAGTAGATGACATTAAAATCAATGAGAAAATAGATGTGCTTTTTCTGGTCACACATATTGGCATTTTTAAGCAATTAGAACTTGCCAATAATCCAATAGCCGAAAATGCAGATTATGTGCTTGGTAATGATACCCATGAAAGAGTCCGCGAACTCATACAAGGTAAATATGCCAAGGTTACTGAACCAGGCGCGTTTGGTTCTTTCGTTGGTAAACTGACACTCCATTTTGTAGAGGGCAAATTAGTAGGCGATGATTATGAGCTCATTGATGTGGATCCAAAAGTTTTTCCCGCAAATGAAGCTATACAAACTCTTGTGGATAAGGAAAAAGCGCCTTATAAAGATTATTTAGAAACCGTTGTGGGATACACAGAAACACCCATCTACCGATACTTGACTGTAGAAAACCCTATGGATAATATGATTACTGATGCGGCACGTTGGAAAACTGGAGCAGATATCTCAATTTCAAATGGTTTTCGTTTTGGTAACCCCATTGTTCCTGAAGATGGAAAACTTGCGCCCATTACAAGAGCAAACCTATGGAACTTGCTTCCTGTTAACGAAAAAGTTAAAACTGGAAAAGCTACAGGTAAACAGATAATAAACTGGTTGGAAAAAGAAATGCACAATGCTTTTGCCCAAAACCCAACCGAGCGCTTTGGTGGTTGGTTGGTCCGATTCTCAGGAATGAAAGTCAATTTTAATAGTCAAAATGATAGAGGGCAGCGTATTTCGGAGATTACAGTCAACGGTGAACCGATGAATGATGATCAATACTATACGGTGTCTGCTTGTGTGCGCCCAGGGGATCCCATCGATAATCTCTGTAGAATGCCTAATGTGAAAGACGTTGAGATTAAAGACTATACCATTCATGAAGTGGTTGAGGAATATCTCCAAAAAAATTCTCCCGTATCACCAGTTTTAGAAGGAAGAGCTTATTGTGATTACCTCGGTGTTTATTCCTTTTCAACCGTACCAGGAACAGATTATAAATTTCAGTAAAAATTAAATATATGGACAAGAATAAAAAAAGCAAAGACACAAAGAAAACCTGGATTCAATATGGGGTTTTCGCCGTAGTAGCAGTGGTGTTATACGCCACAGGATTGCATACCGAAGTCATTGGTTTTGCGCAACGCGGATTATTAGCAACAGGTTTGATGAATCCGGATGTGAAGGAAATTACAGAGGTGCGACATAATGAAAGCACCTCTGCCGATTTACCAGCGTCAACCAAAGCAGACTTCAATCTGAAGTTGATTGATAAAGATGGAAATATATCTTCTTTGGAAGCATTGAAAGGTAAAGTGATCTTTATGAACTTTTGGGCCACTTGGTGTCCACCTTGCATTGCCGAAATGCCGAGCATCGATAAATTACACGAAGAAATGGGAGACGAAGTGGCTTTTGTAATGCTCTCACTGGATCAGGATTTTGAACTGGCCAAAGCGTTTGACAAACGAAAAGGTTACAACCTACCTATTTATGCACCAGCAAGCAATCTCCCAAGTATGTATCAATCTTCTGCAATTCCTACCACGTATATTATTGATGCCGATGGAAATCTCGCTTTAACACATAAGGGAATGGCCGATTACAGCGATGAGGAATTTAAAAAATTCCTGAAAAGTTTGAAATAATAAGTTACCAAATGAATTAAAAAACCGCATCGGAATTAAAAGCTGATGCGGTTTTTCTATGTTTATAGACCTAGTCAAATTGAAGACGGCTTAGGTCTCATCAAAATGTACGTTTATAGTTTTCTAAAGAAACCGTCGTGTCCTTTTCTTATAATCATGATACTCTGAAAATTTGTTACACAAGAGCTTTTCTTCATAAACGGATTTATAATAAAAGAGGATTAAAAGCATCAGTGTGATCACTGTCTTATAGAGCGATGTCTGAAAAATAGCATATCCAAACCCTGAAAAGATTAAAGCGGTGTAAATGGGATGTCTCGATAACCGGAATGCTCCTGTGGTGATCAACCTGCCAGAACTAACCGGAGATGGAAAAGGAGAGAGTTTTGTGTTTAATTGCAAAAGGGCTACCATTCCGAAAATCACAGAAAGTCCTAAAATTATTAAACCCGAATAGTTTAACCATTCGGGTAAGTATATGTTGGACAGTTTTAAGGGTACAACGTATGCCACAAAAAGCAGCAGTTGTAGCATTACAAATACATAGTCCTTGATTGGGTTTTTTAGGTTCAATCTTTAAATTGTTCTATATCATCACTTAAATCATAAACGGTTATCCCATGCAATTCGTTTTCAAGAATGCTGCTTCCGGCAGCACTCCGGTAGCCTCCGGCGCAATGCACCACAATAGGCTTGTTTGTCGGAATGTTTTCTGCGGTATCCCGCAAGGTATTCAAAGGATGTGCGAGTGCTTTTTCAAAAAACTTGCCTTCATTGATTTCACTTTGATTACGAATATCTACAATAGTATAATGGTCAGGATTCTTTTTGAAATCTTTCAAATCCAATTTCGGCGTATTCACGAGGTTTTCTTCAGAAAGTGTAATAACCTGTGCAACCTGTTTTTCGTAACCTATTTTCGCTAACCGGTTCAAAATTTTGTCCTTGTTTTCTTTACTGTCGATGACTAAGGTAAAGGCTTCTTTTGGAGTCACGATGGCGCCCAACCAGGTTTCGAATTTTTCAGTATCTGTTTTTGCTTGTATGTTAATACTTCCCTCCAAATGTCCTTTTTTAAAGTCTACTTCATTTCTCATGTCAATAATAAGTCCTGTGGCAGTGGTATTTTCTTTGAATGGAATTTTAGAGATGGCAGCCGCTACATCTTTGGCACCTGTTTTATTGATGTCCACATTAAATCCAAAATAGGATGGAATAAAGGGTTGACCATCGAGCAAAGTCTGGATAAATTTTTCCTTGGATTGTTCTTTAAAAGCCCAATTGTTTTTCCGTTCCTCACTTAAGGTACTGCTGGCAGCCTCGCTCAGATTTTTTCCGCAAAGTGATCCAGCGCCATGAGCAGGGTAAACCACAGCATCATCTGGTAGTTTATTAAACTTTGAGGTCATGGTGTGGTACATCATTTCAGCCAATTCTTCGCGTTTTGCTTTCATATTGCCAACTTTTTCACGAAGATCGGGACGTCCAACATCTCCTATAAAAAGAGTATCACCTGTAAAAATAGCAGTTTCATCACCTTCTGTGGCAACAATTGTAATACTATCTGGGGAGTGACCTGGTGTATTGATGGCTTTAAGGGTAATAGTCCCCAACGTGATATGATCACCTTCATCAAAACCCTGATGTGGATAATCAGCACCCAACTTTTCACTGTTATAAATAGTTGCTCCGGTTTCTTTGTGGATCTCAAGATGGGAACTCACAAAATCAGCGTGTGGATGCGTCTCGATTATGGCAACAATTTTAGCGTTATTTGCTTTCGCAAAAGTGTAGTATTGTTGTGGATCACGTTCAGGATCAATAACTGCCATCTTACCATCACTAACAAGAGCGTAGGAATAATGGGCGAGGGGTTTGTATTCAAATTGTTTAATGTCCATATGCTATAGTTTTAAATTCTACAAAAATTCATGAAAAATCAGTCTTGGCTTTTAGAAACCGAGACTGATAGTCAGAAATTAAATATTTTTCTTTGCCAAATACCAATCTACTTTCTCGAGAGAATCGTCTGCTAATCGAGCGTTAAGTTCATCCAATGTTTTTGGTGGACCCACAATTACTTTATCACCTTTTTTCCAATCTAAAGGCATGGCTACTTGATACTCATCTGAAATTTGAAGTGCTTCTAAAACGCGTAAAATCTCGTTCATATTTCTACCTACGTTCAATGGATAATACATCACCAATCGTATTTTTTTACTTGGGTCAATGAAAAATACGGCACGCACGGCAGCGGTTTCACTTTCGTTAGGTTGCAACATTCCATATAGTTTTGCAACTTTCATATCAATATCTGCGATGATAGGAAAATCAAAATAAACGCCAGTGTTTTCTCTCACATTTTGAACCCAACCTAAATGGGCGTGGATACTATCGATACTTAAACCTAAAAGTTGCGTGTTGAGCGCGTCAAACTCACCCTTTCTTTTTGCAAAGCCACTTAATTCTGTGGTACATACAGGCGTAAAATCGGCTGGATGAGAAAACATGACAATCCATTTATCTTTGGCAAAATCTGAAAATTTAATTTTTCCCTTTGTTGTGACTGCTTCAAAATCTGGAGCAGTATCGCCAATCCTCGGCATCGAATTTACTTGTTGCATTTCTAAATTTGTTTCCATCACTATTAAATTTTTTTATTAGTATAACTTTTTATTAAAGTTAAGCTATAATAATGTGTTAGCCAGTAACACAAGTTACAGTGTTTTGTATTAATTGCACCGAAGTCAATATTTTGAAATTAGGTTTGCTTATGTATAGCTCTAATTTTAGGTTCATTGGATTTCTTAAAACTGCAAAATTGAAAGTTTTGTACGGTGTCGAAAGGCGTGATATGATCTGCGGTAAGACATTTGACCTTTTCAAAGTTGTGTTCAAATACTTTTGTCAATCCAATGTCATCATATTGGGAAATTTCCAAACCACTGCATTTTTCAGGACCTTCTTTTGAGAAAGTGCCAATAATTAAGTTTTGCGTTACAGATTTACTAACAATTGCTACATAACTCTCAATTTGCTGTTTTGAGGTTAAAAAATGAAAAGCAGCCCGATCATGCCATAAATCGTACATATTGGGAGGTTGAAACGAAGTTATATCACTAACAATCCATTGTACCTTGGCAGCATTATTGCCCAAACGTTTTTTTGCTTTTTCAATTGCTATGGCAGAAATATCCAGCACAGTAATATTTTTATATCCACCTTCAAGTAAGCAATCGACCAATTTACTATCACCACCGCCTATGTCTATTATTTTAGCAGATTTTGATATACCACTTTCCTGAATTAATTTTAAGGAGATTTCTGGTTTTTCTTGCGTCCAGCTAACTTGGTATGGACTTTTGTGTTTATAAACTTTTTCCCAATGTTCTTTTGTATCCATTTGTATGAATTTTTGATCGGATCCTTAAAATGTATTATTTCAAAAACGATTCATCTCGAAGGGCTTTTGTGCAGTTTAAGTCAAATCACTAGTCAAATATTATTGTGAGTAAATGATTAATAACAATAACTCTTCTCTTGAAAGGTTAATTTTTAAATGAATATGAAGATAATAGACAATGAGCAGAATGGATGTAACCTTTGTTTCAAAAGTTGAGGCTATAACAGAGAATTGCAAAACAAAAATAGGGTAGTTTAAAGTGGATAAACTTTTAAGTGGGTCGAACTAAGTATACCAAGCTAGCGTTTTAATAATAAGGACTTCAATTTATCAGAAGTGGGTAAAGGATAAAAAATAATTTTCTCAAAATCATGTATGTCTTCTGTAATTGCTAAAGCTCCGACATAATCTTGATTAATATTGAAGCTGAACACATTAATCTTTTCAAAATTACCAACTAAAGCTCGTGGTACAGAATGCAGCCCTTCAGTGACAGATAGTTTTATTAAATCATCATCAATACCTTTGCCTATGGCTTTGACAATTGCTTCCTTGCGTGTCCAATATGTATAAAAAGTATGATGTTTATTTATACTATTCTGAATCTTATCTATTTCAAGTTGATTAAATACCGTTGGTAAAATCTCCTCATATTCAAAATCCTTATTCACATATTCGACATCAACGCCTACGGGACATTTCGCTATCGCAATAACGGCATAATCTCCAGAATGGCTAACATTAAAAAAAACTGATGGATGAGATGATAAATAGGGTTTTTTGTTAGAGTCAATGTCAATAATAATTTTATTGACATCTAAACCAATATGTTCCGCCAAAAGGAATTTTAATAGCGTTCTACATATTATAAATCTATTTTTATCTTTTACGAAGTGATATCTATCCGCGCGACTGCGTTCAGAGTCCGACAAAACGGTTATGGTGCTCGAAGCTAACTCTTGGTATTTTGATAGCTCAATTTTATAAATCTTTATCAAGAAATCATCACCCTTCTTGCGATTTAAATCAGGTATGGAAGTTTCTAACGTCCCACAAAATAATTGACTATACACTTTTTAAGTTCTTGGTGTCCAGTACATTTTGAAGGCTTTTTGCTAAGGCTTCTACATAGGGCTCATCAAACATATCAACGTGATTACCAGGTACCATGTGTTTTCGAATGCCTCTACCACCCATTTTTTTCCATCCCAATAAATCGTGATCGTGGACAAAATTAATTTCTTCCTGTGCTCTAAATAAATCAATCACAATATCCTGTGGCGTTATGGTATAGGCGTTGGTGGCTATGCTATGATTGTGTTCCATTTTATAAGGCACGTTAAACTGCATTTCGTATTGCTTCTCTGTTCCATGTTTTAACTTTAAAAACAAGCCCGAAATTTGGATTTTCAATAGTGCCTTTCTTCGTATAAAATGCTTTTTGCTGGCAAACATGTTGAAACTTAAGTACACTACTTTTCCCATCTGGAATAAGTTCATTAGTAGTTTTTTCTTAAAAGGACTTGTGTAATAGTAAGATGGATATACATAAGTGTCAAATTGTGCTAAAATGGTTACTTTTTTCCCTTGTGCCAGCAATTGCCTTGCCATTTCATAAGCGACAATGCCGCCATAAGAAAAGCCACCCAAAGCATAAGGTCCGTCTGGATTGGAGGCAACAATTTCAGCAATATAATCTGCTGCCATTTGATCAATGGAATCATGAGGTTCGTCTACACCACTTAATCCTCTAGACTGAAGGCCATACACAGGCTGGTCTTTATCTAGTCTATGAGCCAACGCATTGAACATTAAAACATTGTGATTAGCTCCGTGAACTACATATAACGCTGGTTTGGTTCCTCCCGTTTTTAAGGGGACCAATGAATCCCAAGTAATGAACTCTTTGTCCATATAGGCAGCCAATTGTTTAATTGTAGGGTGTTTGAGCAATGCAACCAACGGCAATCTATTTTCAGTTTCCTTTTCAATTCGAGCCATCACCTGAACACCAACAATGGAATGTCCACCAATCTCGAAAAAATCGCTGTTGGCATCTATCTTATCTATTTTTAGACAGTCTTGCCAAATGGTCGCAATAATCTTTTCTGATGGCGTAGTAGGTTCCGTAAAACCGATCTTTTCAGATGTATTCGCTACAAGCTGAAGCAAGGCTTTCCGATCTAATTTGCCACTTAAGGTTTTAGGAAATTCTTTAACTAAAATAAATTGTTGTGGCAACATGTGCGCCGGAAGCTCTTTTTTCAGCGTTGCTTTCCAGACATTCACCTTATTTGTTTCATCAATGGTCTTTTCAGTTGAAATCACAAAGGCTATTAAAAGATCTTCATTGACCAATACTACGGAAGAATGTACTCCATCCAACGCATCCAAAGCCTGCTCTATTTCTCCTAATTCTATTCGTTGTCCTCTAATTTTAACTTGATCATCTATACGACCCAAACAATGGACATCTCCATTTGGAAGTAGTTTGGCTAAATCTCCTGTGCGATATAAAACAGCGCCTATCTCCGTTTTAAATGGATTCTCTACAAACTTTTCAATAGTCAAATCCTCTCGCTTCCAATAGCCTTTTGAAACGCCATCTCCAGCAATACAAAGCTCGCCAGTTTTACCTGGTGCTACCAATCTATTCTGTTCATCTACAATATAAAGTTGGGTGTTGGCCATAGGACGACCTATGGTAATGACATCATCAGTCTTCAAAACTTGCTTCATTGCAGACCATATCGTAGTTTCCGTCGGACCATACATATTCCAAAGTTCAGTTACCCTCGCCATGATGCTTTTTGCCAAAATCATAGGTAACGCTTCTCCTGTGGATATGGCTCTAATCGGCAACGGTTCTTCCCATCCAGAATAGAGCAGCATTTGCCAAGTTGCTGGAGTCGCCTGCATCATTGTGATCCCTTCATCTTTCATAAGATTTAGAAGTAAACGCGTATCCTTGGCAGTTTCTTCGTCGGTTAGAACCAATTTGGCGCCTTTTAAAAGTGGCGCAAATAATTCCGCCATAGCAATGTCAAAAGAAATTGTTGTTATTGAAATTAGAATATCTGTTTCTATTATACCTGGTTTTTCCAAAAAACTGTAGAGAAGATTTACCAAATTCCTGTGCGAAATTGGGACTCCCTTGGGCCTTCCTGTCGAGCCTGAAGTATAAAGTATATAAACGGCTTGATGAATATCTACCTTTTCAGTTAATGGCGTATGCGGATATTTGTATAATTCAGGTAAAATATCCTCTAAAAGAAATAATGTCGCGTTAGACAGTAGAGCTGACGACGCGGATTTTGTAGAAATAATGAATTTGGCTTCCGAGTCTTCCAACATAAATTCCAAGCGTTGGATAGGATAGCTGGGATCTAATGGGAGGTAAGTCGCACCACATTCCATAATAGCAATCAATGTGATTAGCAAATCAATGGATCTTGGTAATGAAACTCCTACACAATCACCATTTTCCACACCATTATCTTTCAAATAATGCGACATTTGGTGCACTTTTTTCTCTAAATCGCCATAGGAAATTTCTTCTTTCTTAAATTTCAATGCTATTTTTGAGGGATTGAAAAGCGCTTGTTTTAAAATTAATTCATGCAATGGCAGCTGCGGATAAGCAGCGGAAGTATTGTTCAGCTCTAAATACGCCGAATCATCTACCTTAAGAATATCACCAATTTTAATATTGGGATTAGCAACTACAGTAGTGATGATGTCTTCAAAAGAAGCCATCATCTTTTGTATGGTTTCTGGTTTGAAGAGACTTGAATTATAAGACCATTCTAAAATGAGATCTTTTGCCGATCCAGATGCATTTAGGAAAATTTCGAAGGTTTCGTAGGCTCTTGGATTACTTTTTAGTTCGTAATTCAATCCTGAAAACGACACTGCGTCGTCCATGCCCATATCAATATTAAAAACGACAGGAACTAAAGGGACTCGCGATGGATCTCTCGCGATAGAAAGCTTTTGGAGCAATTCCCCAAAACTAAATTTTTGATGTTCGTAAGCATCAAAAAGTTGAGGCTTTCGTAGTTTAAGATAATCGTTAAAACTGATATTCGCATCAATTTCACTTCGTAAAGGCAACAGGTTGACACAATGTCCAATCATTTGGGTTTTTCCGCTGGCAGCTTGATCTGCCGATGGCAATCCCAAGACAATGCTGTTTTGACCGGTTTGTGTGTATAGAAAAATCTCAAAAGCGGATAGGAGTGTGGTTACAAAACTTGATCCTTGCTTTAGTCCCGTTTTTTTCAGTGAGTCTACCAAATCCATGTCCATCGGTAGATCAATACGCTCACTTTTGAAGGTTCTGAACTGTGGTCTTGGAAAATCAGTAGGCAATGTCAATTGCGGAACCTCACCTTTAAATTGATTGAGCCAAAAGGTTTCATTGATTGAATGTGCCTCACTTTCTAAATACGCCTGTTGCTCGATGGCATAGGCAGAAAAACTTTCAGGCTTTGGTAAATTGTGATTTGTGTTTTGAATAGTCGCAGAATAGAGACTTCCCAACTCCTGAAGCATAATTCCCAAAGACCAACCATCGCAAACGATATGGTGTCCTGTGAGTACCAAGTGATGTTCAGTTTCAGACAGTTTAATTAATCCCACTTTTAAAAGGGGTCCTTTTAATAAGTCAAAAACGTAATTGGCATCTGCGGATAGATAGCCTTTTACAACTTTAATTTTTTCAGAATCGCTTAAACTTGAGGCATCGTGTTGATGTGATTGAATGGGAAGTTCTTTAAAAACAGTCATAAATCGCCCGTCGGTACTGAAAACCGATCGTAACGCCTCATGGCGTTTTACCAAATCTTCTAAAGCTTTTTGAATTGCAGTTTCATTCAAACTGCCCTTTAAGATTAAAGATATGGATTCGTTATAGGCTCTGCTGGCATCCTCATCTCCTAATTTGCAGGCAATCCATATTTCCGCCTGTGATTGCGTCGTATAAATTACTTTTTCAATTTCTGGTCCTGCAAAAGGATTGAAATTATCAATAGTGTTCAAAGAAGTGGATTGGTTCATCAATTTGAATTCAAGAATTTAAAACGCTTTTATAAGTTATCGATAAAGATAGAAAAGTTTCCAAATAGATATTAATGGTAATTTTATCAAAAAAATAGGTTTTTTCTAAATTGAAAATTTGGCATTTTGAACTAATTGTTTACTCAATGTAAGCACAGCAAATTTTTTTCAAATTTTTATAACTCAATTTTTACAAAATTACCTTTTTCTTTCGAATCTTCCACAAACCACGCTGGATTGCCTAACTGATCCATGCCTAAACGTGCGCCAGGCACTGGTGGTTTGTTTAAAGCTTCGATCGGAGATTCAGTATGATTTATTACCGTATCATTTTGATGGGAATTTAAAATACCAGCAGATATAAGTTCATCAACACAAGATATAAATGTATTTTTAAGGGTATGTATATCTTCCATTTTATAGGCAGTCGTCATAAAACAAGGAAAACCATCCCAAACGTGAATGCCTTTTTCCCGCATCATAACAAAAAGCAATTCAGCATAAGGAATATCTTCCAATATTTTGAGTCGCCATAAAGAACCAAAATAGTTTATCTCCATAGGTAGGCTGCGCTTCGCAAACTCTCTGTTTAAATCTTTTGCATAATTTTCGGTTAAAAGATTAAGATCTCTTTGAAGGGATTCTCCTTTTTCTTTCATGTGTAATAAAGAAGCTTTTGAAGCAGCAAGTGCCAATGGATGACGCACAAAAGTACCAGCAAAGTAGGTGACACCAATTTCTGGATAGGAATCATCTCCGTATTGCCAAAATCCACCGTCAAGTGCATCCATATACGTTTTACTTCCTACAATGGCACCAATGGAAATACCACCACCTATGACCTTTCCATAAGTAGCTAAATCTGCTTTAATGCCGAACAACGCTTGCGCACCACCTGGATGAATTCTGAAACCCGTAATAACTTCATCAAATATAAATGCGGTATCTGTTGCTTTTGTAATTTTTCGTATTTCTTTAAGGAATTCAACCGGCTGAAATTCAGGTCTACGGCTTTGCACAGGTTCAACAATAACCGCAGCGAGTTCATGCGAACGGTTACGGATAATTTCTAAACTTTCGTCGGTACCATATTCTAAAATCAATACATTTTGTACCGAATTGCCGAGAATACCAGCAGAAGCTGGAAAGGTTTTCAATTTTTTGGATCCTCTTACCAAACCTTCATCATTGATTCCATGGTATGCACCAGAGAAGGCAACAATTAGGGAACGTCCTGTAACCGTTCGAGCAATTCGCATCGCACCTAAAACGGCTTCTGATCCTGTATTGCAAAGTGCAGCACGTTCAAGACCCGTAAATTCACAAAGTAGTTCGCATACTTCACCCGCTAATGGATGCTGCGGACCTACCTCATAACCGCTTTCTATTTGTTCATGTAGCACCTTGGTTATAAATTCTGGTTGGTGACCAAATAAACTCGAACCAAAGCCATTTAGAGTATCGATGTACTCATTGCCATCAATATCCCACAGCCTATTACCGGATGATTTCTCGACTACAATAGGATATACCAATTCTTTTGTAAATGGTTTAAAGCCAGATACCACTCGCGGATCGGACATATGCGGACGATGTTTTTGGGTATACGCTTTACTACCAGCCGTTTTTTTATTGTAGGAAAACGTTAATTTATCAATAAATGATTTTTGCTGCTTGTTGAGTCCAGTAGAGGACTTTTCAATTCGAGGAGAAGCTCCGAATGGTTTCTTGAGTTCCTTTTTTTCTTCTTCTGTTAAAGAATCTTCAGACGTATCATCACTGTTTGTTAAAGGTGTTTTGTAAGTTCCATTCATCTGATCAAGACTGAACGGTATTGGATTAGCATTTTGGCTTTGAACTTGAAAAGGTTGAGATGATACATTGCCTTGTAATAAATCCAATTGTTTCCCTAATAATTGCAGCTGTTGTGCGATAAGGCCTATGGCAGAATTATCGATATTGTTGTTATTATTATTATTATTATTGGAAGTTACATTCGGTTGCGAAACAAGGCTGGGATTGTTATGATGAACAGTTTGTTGTACAGGAATCTGTAGAGGCTCTGGAGCAAAAATCTCTTTAGGTAAATTATCATCCAAGTAAGTGGCCAAAAGATTCGGTGTGCTAAATTCTCCATTTAGCTGACGGAATGTTATTGGAATTTTAAATTCATTTTTACAGGTTATTGCCATTTGCGTCAGAACAAGTGAATCGAGACCAAGTTCAAGAAAGTTTTGGTCGTGTTCAGAAGATTCTAATTCCATTCCTGAAGTATTCATGACGATATCCGAAATTTTTTCAAGAAGTATTGCTTTTCTGTTAGGTTGTAATGCGGTATTCATTTGAGTTTGTATCGGTTGATTGAGGTTCGATTCTGTTTGCGTATTAAAATTAATAGTAGATGTTTCTGTTAATGGTGGATCTACCCAACAATGCTTGCGGTCAAACACGTATGATGGCAGTAAAACCTTTTGTCGAGATTGACCTTCGTAAAATGCTGACCAGTCAGGTTCTATTCCTTTTAACCATAGTTGGCCTAAAGCAGATAAAACAGTATGATATGAATTTTCATTTTCGTCAGGAACAACCAATGTTGCAATTGAACTTGCGGATTTCGTTTTCTTTTTTTGTTGTGATAAGGTCGTTAGGGCACGACCTGGACCAATTTCCAATAACACAATATCTTCTAGTCCAAGCGCTGTTTCCATAGCGTCGGAAAAACGAACAGTGGCGCGTAAATGGTCAGACCAATATTTAGGATTGGTGGCTTCTGAATCGCTTAACCATGTTCCAGTGACTGTTGAAACAATTGGTATTCTGGGAATGCTTAAGGACAGTTTACTGACTTCGGATTCAAATTCTTCGAGAACAGGATCCATCATCGTAGAATGAAAGGCATGACTCGTTAAAAGTAATCGATTGGGAATTTCCTTTTCCTCTAATAGTTTGGCGAATTCTTCTATGTCTTTGTCTTCACCTGAAACCACACATAATTGATCGGAATTTACAGCAGCAACACAGAGCGTTTCTGGTAATATTTCAGACAGATTCTCAAACGTCGTTCTAACGGATAACATACTGCCACCAGGAAGATCACTAACCAATTTCCCACGAACGGCAACCAATAATAAGGCATCTTTCAATGTAAATATGCCAGCCAAATGAGCGGCAACAAATTCACCAATACTATGTCCGCAGAGCATTGTAGGTTGAATTCCCCAGCTCATCCAAAGTTGAGATAAAGCATATTCTACAACGAATAATGCTGGTTGCGTGTATTGGGTATCCTTTAATCGGTCTTCAGCTTCTTGTGAATTGCTTTCAGGATAAATAATTGTTCGGATGTCATAATTATAGGCTTCCTGTAATAATTCGGCACATTGATTTACTGCTTTTTGAAACACTTCTTCATGCTCATAAAGTGCTTTTCCCATTTGTAAATATTGTGCACCTTGTCCTGGAAAAAGGAATGCCAAATTGCTTGGTACAGCTTTCAAATCAGAATTCTTTACAGACGTTGAACCATCAAGCAATAATTGATCTATGGCGTTTTCTGAATCAGTTGCTAAAACGAAACTACGTTTATTAAACGTGTCTCTTGTCGCACTTAACGAATATGCAACGTCAGCTAAATTTAATTCAGTTGACGACTTTATATAATTGCCCAAAGCTATTTTGTAGCCTTCAAGGCTGTTGTCTGTTTTTGCAGACCATGTCAAAATCTGTAAAGGCTTACTATCTCCAGAAGTTATTTGTTTAGTTTCAGCCTCTTCAACGACAATATGAACATTCGTACCACCAACTCCGAAAGAACTGATGCCTGCACGTCGCACATTTTTAGATTCCCAATCACGTAAAATAGTATTGACAAAGAAAGGACTGTTAGCAAAATCAATGGCAGGATTAGGTTCTGAAAAGCCCAAAGAAGGAGGTAACTGACGATGGTTTAGAGCCAATATAGTCTTTATAAAACCAGCCACACCAGCCGCTGCAGTCAAATGACCCATATTACTTTTTATGGAACCAATCGCGCAATAGCCTTTCTGACTCTGCTCACCAAACGCTTCTTGCAGACCTTCAATTTCTATAGGATCTCCTATTGGAGTTGCTGTGCCATGTGTTTCAATGTAACTAATATCAGAAGGAGATATATTCGCATCGTTTAATGCTCGAAATATGGCTTCAGATTGTCCTTCGACACTTGGAGCTGTGAAACTTCCTTTCTCGCCACCATCGTTATTTATTCCAATGCCTTTTATAGTACCGTAAATATAATCGCCATCTTTTTTTGCGGCTTCCAAGCTTTTCAGAAGTACGACACCACATCCATCACTAAAGACAGTTCCTTTTGCTTCCGCATCAAATGAGCGACAATGTCCATCGGGACTCATGATGGAGCCTTCTTGATATAGGTGACCACTGTATATTGGGGCAGTTACGCTAGATGCGCCAGCGATTGCTACATCACATTGTCCATTTCTTATAGCTTCAACTGCCTGTGCAATTGCAAGTAGAGACGTAGAACATGCAGAATGAACGCTGACGGCTGGTCCTTTTAAATTTAAATGATAAGCCGTTCTGGTAGCAATATAATCTTTTTCGTTAAGCGAACTTGCCTGTAAATCACCAACTTGATTTAATAGTTCTCTATTGGGAATGACATTATTTAGATAATAGGTATTCATCCCAGTACCAGCATACACACCGATGCTGCCATCATAATGTTTAGGAAGATATCCTGTTTGTTCAAGGACTTCCCATGCTGATTCTAAAAATAAACGTTGTTGAGGATCCATTACTGATGCCACCTTCGGATTTAAACCAAAAAACCCAGCGTCAAATTGTTGTGCTGATGGAATGATGCCACGAGCTCTCACATAAAGAGGGTCATTTCGCAACCCATCAGGAATCGTTTTATCCAATTCTTCTTTAGTGAAAAAGGATATCGTTTCTCGTCCCTCTTTGAGAACGTCCCATAATTCTTGAATGGTATTGGCTCCAGGAAATCTCCCTGCCATGCCAATAACAGCTACGTCTTTAGAAGTACCGTCAACAGGGCCTTTTTTAATAGTTTTTTTAGTCTTGGTACTTTTGTTAGGGTCTAGGTATTTGGAAATTTCCGCAATTCTTGGGAATTGATAGAGTTTAGTTACAGGTAATGAATAGTTGTAATCCTTTAAGAGAATGGCAACTACTTTTTGGGCTAATAATGAGGTTCCACCTAATTCAAAAAAGTTATCATCAATACCGATTTTAGGGATGCTCAATAAATCAGCCCAGACTTTGGCGATATGTTTCTGAATTTCGGTCGTTGCTGCTTTATAAGGAGGCGCAGAACTCGGTCTACTGTATTGAGGCGCGGGCAATTTCTTTTTGTCGATTTTACCGCTCGACGTCCGAGGAAACTCTTCAATTAATGTAAAATAGGAAGGCATCATATACTCTGGTAATATATTTGAAACCTTTTGGCGAATTTCAGCGACATCCAGAGTTTTTTCACTCGGCTGAATATAGGCGACCAATCGCGTTTGGCCTGCCAAATGATTGGAAGCAATCACCACTGTTTGCTCGATACCAGATACCGAATTAATTGCCAATTCTATTTCTGCGAGTTCTATTCTGTGACCGCTGATTTTAACTTGATCATCTTCACGCCCAAGAAATTCTATATTGCCATCTGGTAAATACTGTGCGATATCTCCCGTACGATAAATACGTGTGTTTTTCCCATCAGGGGAATTCCAATTGATAAATTTCTCGTCGGTTAATTCTTTATTGTTCAAATAGCCTTCTGCCATACAATCTCCAGCGATATAAAGTTCTCCAATCGTTCCATCAGGTACTAATTCTTGATTTTTATTGAGAATCAATATCGAAGTATTGCTAATAGGCTTGCCAATGGTTGGCAGTGTTGGCCAATTGGCAGGATTACCATCTAATTTTAGTTCCGTGACTACATGACATTCCGTTGGTCCATATTGATTGTAGAGTACGCAATCACTTATTTTGCTAAAAAAGTTACTTACTTGGGGTGTGATTTTAAGTTGTTCTCCAGCAGTCATTACTTCTTTAAGAGACATTGGAAATAGCCCAATACTCGAAGCGGCTTCAGCCAGTGCCTGTAATGCTACAAAAGGTAAAAACAATCTATTCACCTGTTGCTTGTCTATATAATTTAAAAGCGCAACCATATCAAGTCTTAAAGCGTCGTTAATAAGTACCAATGTGCCGCCATTGCTTAAGGTTGCCATGATTTCTTGAAAAGAAACATCAAAGGTCAGAGGCGCAAATTGTAGAGTGCGTGAGCCGATTTTACTTGTTGAGTTGTTATTTTGCCAAGTAATGAGATTAACCATTGCTTTCTCACCCATACAAACGCCTTTAGGTTCGCCTGTTGAACCTGACGTATATAATATGTAAGTGCTTAAATTTTTGGTGTTTGATTCTATGATTGCATGATCGACAGGTTGATCGATGTTACTAACAATTAATGGCTTAAGGCCAATTGATAGGACATTAGTCTCGTCTTTATGTGTAGTTAAGCAAAATGATAGTTTCGAATTGCCAATGATGCTTTCCAGCCTTTTTTCAGGGTAACCAAAATCAATGGGAAGATATGCTTTACCCGCTTTTAATACAGATAATACAAAGATTATTTGATCAATACATCGGGATGTTGGGACGCCAATAATTTCTTCATTCCTGGCATGACCTAAAATAGTATTATAAACTTTTAAAATTTCCTCTTCGGTCTGTCTATAGGTTAGTTGGTCTGTTTCGGTTAGGATGCAAAGACCATCAGGATAAGACCTTGCTGCCTTTTCAAAAAGTAGGTAAACGTTGTTAGGGTTGTGCATTTTATTCCAATTTGATTAGCGAGGTATAGTAAATCCAATCTATGTAAGGTATCATCTTTTATGCCCGCTTAACTAATTTTAAGAACAAATTTATCCATAAAAAAATTTAGTATGAGTAATGGGTCTTAGTTTGTTATCATTAACGTTGCGAGAAACTATTCAAGAAAATTAGAT
>NZ_LZRN01000026.1 GCF_001678675.1 Gelidibacter algens | reverse complement strand
TTATTTACTCGACATTTTAATATAATATCATAAAAGAGTTGTTTTTACTTACTCCTCCAAGAAATTTGGAGTTTTTTTTGCACCCATTTGAGATGGAGCTTAGCTAGTATAATTTTCTTACAAAATCATATTTTTAACAGGAATTTAGACTTATTTTGTATTTCGTCGGGTTTAATAAACATTTTAACTAGCAAAATCCGTGTTCATAACTTTTTTATAATATATTTGTTATTCTCTATAAGCAACTAACCAACTTATTCAGAAATTTTTTAATCCATTTTATACAAGGCGTTATTGCAGGTCTTTACTTTCCCTCGACCGTAATTTGCAATGCATGAGTGTATGCTCAACAATTAATAATCCATTCTTCCCTCGAGTGGCATTTATGCCCAATTATTGATTAGCTAAACTGTAAATAACCCCTAAAATTGATTAAAATGAAGACCCTTAAAATTACTTTATTATTGGCATTATTCTTATCTGTATCAAGTCAAACTGACAAAACCCCTTCCAATTCCAACACCCAAAAAGAAGTGAACACCCAAGATGCTACAAAACCTTATTATGATTTGTTGGCACACTCAAAAGATAAAATTGTGGTGCCTACACAAGGATAATTGCTACTTTTAAATTTCATGAAAGCCTTTACTTAAACTAGTAAGGGCTTTTTTTGTTAATTAAAGACTTTTAAATCAAAACGCTATTTAATTTTGGATAGATTCTATGGTTTTAAAATAATTATTCTACATTTAAAACTTAATCAATCATTCAAGTGTCAAGACTCCTAGCCTTCCTGCTGCTATTTATTTTCTCTTATTTCCCAATGCTTGCGCAAGATGTGCTCCAATCTACAGACTATGAACGTGTTTTGAAACTCAGACAACTAGGAGAGGACAAAACCTTGTCTCTTGAGGAGCGTTTAAAATATTCCAAAGATGCCGTTGCACTTTCACAAGATTTAGATGTTGACAGTCTCATCTTAAGAAGCAACAGAATCTTATCTACCGCATATCTCTACACGGGAGATTATGAGGCTTTCGAAAAGGCCAACCATGAGAACTTGGTGATTTCAAAAAAAATCAAAGATACGTTGGCGCTAGGTATTGCCAATCATAATTTGGGTTTCTACCATTCTACCAAAACTCAAAATGACAGTGCGTACTATTACTATACCAACGCGATTGAGAGCTACGAAAAAATCGGGGAAGTTTCCAGGAAAATAGAGGTCATGGCCAATCTGTCATTGATCCAATATATTGAACGGGATTATTTTGGAAGTGAAGAATTATGCATTAGAGCGTTGCGTTTATTAGAAGCATCCAGCGCTGATGAACGTAATTTTTCGATGCTTTGGATTTTCTATAATAGGTTGGGAAATATCTCTTTGGATTTGGGGCATTATGACCAATCTTTAGAGTACCACGAAAAATCCATCGCCATTAGTAACAAGATGAAAAATGGACGTTCAGATTATTATACCTCTATCCACAACAAGGCATTTGTGTTAAGAAAAATGGGCAATTATACGGAGGCTCTTAAACTCTACAATGAGATATTGGGTGAAAAGGACTTATTTGTTAACGATCCTAGTTTTTATCCCTTGATTCTTGAAAATATCGCGTTTACAAAATATAAGGCCAATGACACAGATTATGATGGTATTGAAACAATGTTCAAAAAAGCCTACCGTATTAGTGATAGTTTGCAGGATCCTATAACAAAGCTGGCAGTTACCATTGACCTCGCAAAATTTTATAAGGGTAACGAAAAGAAAGCAGAGGCTTTGAAGTATGCTCGAGAATCTTATAAATTGGCCAAAGAAATTTCTTCCAATGATATTTTTTTGGAGTCGATGATGATGCTATCTGAACTCAATCCTGGCGAAGAAGGTAAGGCGTATCTTCATGAGCACATCAGGTTGAGTGATAGTCTTCTGGCGCATGAACGTGGCATTCGCAATAAGTTTGCGCGGGTTCAGTTTGAAACCGATCAGGTAGAACTGGAAAATGAACGCATTGCTGCTGAAAAAATGTGGTGGACCATTAGTTCCATTGTGTTGTTGGTGACTTCGTTGTTGGTGTATATCATCATCACCCAGCGCAACAAAAACAAAGAATTGAAATTCAAACAAGACCAGCAGGAAGCCAATGAAGAGATTTATAACCTCATGCTGTCACAGCAGGATAAAGTGGATGGCGCCAGGGCAGAAGAGAAAAAACGCATTTCTCAGGATTTACATGATGGTGTTTTGGGCCGACTTTTTGGAACGCGGTTGAGCTTGGACAGTTATAATTTTAATCAAGGAAATGAAGCGGTTCAGGTAAGATCCAAGTATATTTCTGAACTCAAGATTATAGAAGAAGACATCCGTAAAATCTCTCATGATCTGAATACTGATTTTGTGTCTGGCTCCGGATTTATGGATATTTTGACCGAGTTGATCGACAAGCAAACCCAAGCCTATCAATTGGCTTATAAGTTTGATTTTACTGACGATATCAATTGGGAATCGCTGTCCAACAAAAGCAAAATAAATATCTACAGGATGGTCCAAGAGTCGCTCCAAAATATTTATAAACATGCCAAAGCGAAGCGTGTAAAAATTAGCATCGCACTTAAAAAAGCTGTAATTTGCTTGTCCATCAATGATGATGGTATTGGCTTTGATCCTAACAAAAGCAAAAAAGGCATCGGCCTAAAAAATATCAAATCAAGAGTGAAGGAGCTTAACGGAACGGTGGCATTCCATTCAGAACCTGATCAAGGCACAACAATTGAAGTAAAAATCCCCTATACAACCTAAATACCTATGCAACACATTCATATTTTAATGGTAGATGATCATCCTATTATTATTGAAGGTTATGAAAATACCTTGATGGCAACCAAAAAAGAAGATCAAATTTTACAAATAGAAACTGCAAATGATTGTGACACGGCTAATGAGCTGTTGCAGCGCGCATCAAAAGAAAAACCTTATGACATTTGTTTTTTTGATATCAGTTTGCCCAGTTCTTCAGATGGCAAATTGACCTCAGGAGAAGATTTGGCAAAAATGACAAGGGATATCATGCCCAATGCTAAAGTGGTTATTTTAACCATGTTCAATGAGTCTTATAGAGTACACAATATTATCAAAGAAATTAATCCCGATGGATTTTTGATTAAAAGTGATATGACGTCCAGTGAGCTTGCTGAGGCTTTTCAGCACATTTTGACCACGCCGCCATATTATAGCAGCACGGTGAGTAATTTTCTCAAAAAATCAATAGATACTGATATTTATGTGGATGACATCAACCGGAAAATTCTACACCTGCTATCTCAGGGCATTAGAACAATTACGTTGAGAGAACACATCAATTTATCAATGAGCGCTATTGAAAAGCGTAAAAAACAACTCAAGTTATTGTTGTCTGTAGAAGACGGAAAAGACGAAACATTGATTGAAGAAGCACGGAAAAAAGGCTTTCTTTAAATAAAATTGTTAAATTTTCATCTTTTTACTGTTTTTGAAATTTGCACAGCAAGCGGTATGCCTCAATACTACGGTTTCTCCGTAACTGGGTTACGGTTTTCCCGTAACTCAAAGTCATAATCATTAGTTATATTTGACTGTCAACACTAATTAATTAATCCCTCTAAGTAATTTGTTGAGTTAATAGCAAAGAAGAATAAACCTAGTAATTGACCATCCGGAAAGTTATTAGGTTTTACTTTTTCATACCATTTCTACTTCCTGACTTCTGTTTTTTTAAATTTATTAACTAAAATTTTAGTTTGAACTAATATTTTAGTTATATTAGCATCATGATGTGAGCAGATTATGAATTGATATTCAGAATAGCTCTAGCACATGTCAAGTTTAATTAAACACGTCCTGCCCAGGTAGGTGATCCATATGAAACAACTAACAAAAGCCGAAGAAGAGATTATGCAGGTCCTTTGGCACTTGGAAAAAGCCAGCGTCAAACAACTGATCGACGAGTTGCCTGAACCAAAACCTGCCTATAATACCGTATCCACCATAGTGCGGATTTTAGAAAGTAAAGGTTTTGTGGATTATGAAAAGCAGGGCAAGGGCCATGTGTATTTTTCGCTGTTGGCCAAAACCGACTACAGCAACCAGAGCATCAACATGCTGGTAGATAATTATTTTCAGGGTTCCTTTAAAAGTATGGTTTCCTTTTTCGTTAAGAAAAATGACCTGAACTTAAAAGATCTCGAAGCGGTTTTAAAGGAAATTAATAAAAAAGAAGACTAGCATGTTACATTATATTCTACAGACCGTGGCCTTTCAGGTGTTCTTTTTGATCATTTACGACCTGTTTTTAGAAAAAGGAAACCTTTTTTAATTGGAATCGCACCTATTTAATCGGTACCGCGTTCTTGTCATTAACGTTGCCGTTTTTAAAATTTGAGAGCATCAAGGCCATTGTTCCAGAACCTATGGTTATTAGGTTGCCGGAAGTTATTATTGGGGAGGTTTCGCCAACAATTATCGACGAGGCTTCAATGATCCAATCACAACAGATTTCAGAACAGGCCATGAGTTTTTCTTGGGACCATATTTGGATGGTGGGAATGGTTTTGGCAGCGTTTATTCTGGCCTACAAACTCATCAAGATCCGAACATTATTGCGCAAAAATCCGAAACGTTGGAAAGGCAATATCCTCATGGTTTACTTAATGAATAGCCATTCGGCATTTTCATTTTTCAACACTATCTTTTTGGGTGATGCTATTGAGGCGGATAAAAAAGAGCACATTGTACAGCATGAAATGGTGCACATCAAAGAAAAACACAGTCTCGATTTATTGGGTTTTGAAATTCTAAGGATTGTGTTTTGGTTCAATCCGTTAATCTATATGTACCAAAATAGGCTCGCCATCTTGCATGAGTTTATTGCAGATGCCCACGCTGTTAAATACAAAGGCAAATCAGAATATTATCAAAGTCTGCTGTCTCAGGTTTTTGAGACGCGGCACATTTCTTTCATCAATCCATTTTTCAATCAATCATCAATCAAAAAACGAATCGTTATGTTAAGCAAATCAAAATCAAAACAGATCCATCTCATTAAGTACGCCCTACTAATTCCGATGGTTATAGGAATGTTGATGTACACCTCGTCTTATGCGAGAGAAATTAAAGATCCATTTCCATTTCTCCAACAAGAAACCGTTACTCAGCAATTGACCTTTCAGGAATTAGTGGATAAATATTATAAGGAATTGATCACCATAATTGATTCTCTAGGGGACTCTACAGAAACACAGGATATTGTAAGACCTGAGGACATATATATAGAACCCATGGATCAAGTCGCGAGAAGACAAGCTTTTAGCAAATATTTGATAAATAAGTGGGGCTCAGCGAAAGAAATTAACGGGATAATAACGGATCCATACAAAACCTATGATGAATATCTTGCCTATAAAAAAACAGATGAAGCCAAAATGAGCTGGGAAAATAACGCAAGAGATGGTGAACTACGTTTAGTGGTTGATGATATGGATAAATTAACCGATACTGAGCAGCAGCGGAAAGAAGAATTATTAGCTTTGATTGATACAGATGAATTTTACTCTAAACTAAATATGACTGATGGTAAAACCACTATTATCACGGATTTTGGTAAAAAGGATGCCCAAGGAACTAAAGAAAATCTAGAACTTTATGACATTGAAGTCCCCTACGCGGTAATTGAAGAAGTTCCAATCTTCCAAGGTTGCGAAGATCTTGAGTCTAATACTGAAACCAAACAATGTACTTCTGATAAAATAGCAATGTTCGTTAATAAAAATTTCAATGTAAATTTAGCGACGCAGCTAGGATTAACTGGAAAACAACGCATCAGTGTCATTTTTAAAATAGGTAAGGATGGGAAAATAAGAGATGTGATGGCAAGAGCATCACACCCTGGCCTCGAGGCAGAAGCCGTAAGGGTTATTAAATTATTGCCCGATTTTACACCGGGGAAACAAAAAGGAAAAGCGGTTACGGTGCCTTATAGTCTGCCGATTTTGTTTCAGGTTCAGGATGATG
The DNA here is from genome assembly GCF_001678675.1 of Gelidibacter algens. Taxonomy (GTDB): domain Bacteria; phylum Bacteroidota; class Bacteroidia; order Flavobacteriales; family Flavobacteriaceae; genus Gelidibacter; species Gelidibacter algens. The sequence continues at coordinate 55,494 of NZ_LZRN01000026.1, read as the reverse complement.
CTCCAGAAACAGAGACGAAAAGAACAGTAAGTTCTGAGCAGGAGTATCTTAAGGCTATAGAATCTAAAGAGCAAGACAAAATAATGTGGGCAGGGGAAGTTCCCTTTGCCGTTGTTGATGAGGCACCTTTTTTTCCGTCTTGTCAAACCTTGACTTCAAATAAAAAGCGTAAACAATGTACTGCAGATGAAATCACCTCTTTTGTCAATAAAAACTTCAACACGAAATTAGCTAAAGAACTAGGCTTAAAAGGGAAACAACGCATCATGGTTATTTTTAAAATTCAGAAAGATGGCAGCATTTCTGAAATAAAATCAAGAGCACCACATCCAGAATTGGAGAAAGAAGCGATTCGTGTGATTAAGGCCTTACCAAAAATGCAACCTGGGATGCAAAGAGGGAAACCAGTGGTAGTACCCTATAGCCTTCCAATACTATTTCAAGTTCAATAATAAACTTCAGCAATGATAAAAGTTTTTCTGTTTGTACTGTTTCCTTTTTTTGCATTTGCCCAACACATAGATTATGAAAGTCTGTCTGATGAGAAGCTTCAATCAGTACTTCAAAAAGAGCTCCAAGACATGGAAGCTCGAGGTGCCACACCAGATTTGATAATGGATAAATTTGTGGTGGAGCTTGAGGTTTATATCCAATCTCGGGAAGCGTATTACCGCTTTGTGGTGCATATGGCATACATGGCCGATAAACTCTTGGAAGTAAAAATGCAAAATCGGACTGAAACGCCCAGTGATTTTGAATTGGCTAAAAAGTTTAAAAGCCAACGGACTTATCAAGACTATGTCAATCATAAAAAAACCGATGCAGCCAGAGAGTCCTGGGAAAACAGTACCCATGATGGCATTTTAAAATTGGTAGTCGATCATCATGAACAATACACTGAAGAGGAACAAAAACGCTATGATGGTTTGATCATCTTGCTCAATAAAGACCCCTATTTTTCACATTTAAATATTACTGATGGCCAAACCAGTAAAATTATTATGCCCAATAACAACTAACCTAATCCATGATTAAATTCTATAATTTTTTTCTTCTTGCATTGCTTGCATCTTCCATCCAGGCTCAGGATTCCTCTTTAAAAACAGGGGATAGCCTCTATGCTTATGGCAATTACTCGCAAGCTATTGAAGCATTTAAAACCTATCCACAGCAAGATGCGGTCTATGAAAAAATGGCGAAAGCCTACCTAGCACTCGGGAATTACGATGCCGCATTAAAAAACTATGACAGTGCACTCAACGCTTTTCCTGAGGATGCGCTCATTAAGTATGATTTCGCCAAGCTCCTTGCGCGAAACAAAAAGCTTAATGACGCTGAGGTATTGTTGAATGAATTGGTGTATCTGGATTATAAAAATCCAAATTACCATTATGAACTGGGTCTGGTCATGGAGCAGCAAGGAGATTCTACCGCCATGAACAGATTTCATACGGCCTTTCAACTCGACAAAACCCACCAAAAAGCCATTCATAAAATAGCCAAACAGTTGTTGGTAAAGCGCAAACATGACCAATCTCTTAGCTATATCAACACGGGTTTGGACAGTTATGCCAACAATGTTGAGCTCATCAGTTTAAAAGCACTCAATTATTACTGGATGGAAGATTATAAGGAAGCGGCCACATGGTTTGAAACATTATTGGCTTTGGGTGAAAGCTCTCAGTTTATCCATGAGAAATTAAGCTTTTGTTACGCAGAACAGGTACAGTATGAAAAGGCGATTGTTCAGGCCAATCGCGCTGTGAATTTTGATCCGAAAGATGCAACTAACCTATATATTTTAGGCCAGTTGTATGAGAAGGTTAAGGCTTACGCTTCCGCGGAAGAATGGATCACCAAATCTCTGGAGATTATGGATCGCCCCCTAAACGCGGAATATACCAAATTGGCAACCGTTTTAAATCAGCAAAAAAAATACAAAGAAGCCATTGCAGCCCTTCAAAATGCGGTCAAGGAAAATCCGCAGGATGAAACGGCTCAATTCTTTTTGGTCCGCACCAAAGATGAGTTTTATGCCGATCGGGATTCCAAAATAAAGGTATACGAGGGGTTCATTGAAAAGTTTCCTAAAAGTGTCTATTTTCCTTATGCCAATAGGCGTTTGCAGGAACTGAAGGAGGAAAAGTTCATGAAAGCTGAATAAGCTTTTGAGACTCCCAAAATAAATTAGTTAACAGAATTACTTCAAGTGAATGTATTCACTAAAAATATTGTACTTTTCAGCTTCAGTTATATTTTAAAATGAAGCGATTTTTATTTGTTCTCTTAATCTTACTGACGTCCTGCGACTATTTTCAATCTAAAAAAGTTTCTACCGAACAACTTCTGGAAGAAGAAATGCAGGCCATCAATTGGAATCATGTGGATGACTATCCAACATTTTCTGATTGCGATGGGGCAACTACCAATGCCGAAAAGAAGGCATGTTTTGAAAATTACCTGTACACCTTGCTCACGTCACACTTAGAAGAACAACATATCGTAGTGACTGATGATGTTTCAGACACCGTTGTCTTAAAAATCCATATCGACAAAACCGGTCAGTTTTCTATTAAAACTATTGACATGGACGATGTGACAAGAGATCAGATTCCGCAATTGGACAGTATTTTGAGGCACAGTTTTGATTCGCTTCCAAAAATTTATCCCGCCATTAAACGCAGTCAGCAGGTAGCTACCGAATTCAGTTTGCCCGTCATTGTTAATATCAATTAGTTACGCTTAGATTGCGTGAGGGGTCAGCGTTTGTCTGCACTAAATTTGACAGACAAAAATACTGATGAAACTCCTATTGTCTGTAGCTGCGACCTTTCCACTGATATCCTTTAAATACGGCAATAAACGCTACGTAGACACTAAAAAAGGGATAGCATAACGATGCGAGCAAATAATGTTTTAAATGGCTTTTCTGATCAAAGAACAGAGCCGATTTATAGATCAACAGAAAATCAATGCTAAACTTTATGATAAAAATATAAAGAAGTTCTTTAGGTTTTAAGACCCCGATGCCAACCAGAAACAGACTGGCAATCAAAAGTCCATTTTGCGTTAAAATGATAAGTCCCGCAAACTTCCCGAATAAATTTTTATAAGCGCTTGACTTGGCGGCCCAACGCACCCGCTGTTCCAAAAGGTCAGCCGTTGAGGTCAACGCTTTTGTAGCAACAACCGCGTGTTTACATTTTAAATAGTGCACATTGCTGGCGTTGTTGCGTGTTGCCTTTTCCAGCAGAAAAACATCGTCACCACTGGCTACTTCCGCGTTGCCTTGAAATCCGTTGACCGCATTAAACAGTTGTTTTGTATAGGCTAAATTGGCACCATTGCATAAAAATGGGGTCTTTGTGCCGAAGCCTCCAATAGTGGCGCCTTGCAAACTCAGAACATCCAGAAGTTGAAAATTTTGTAAAAATCCTGTCACGTAATGGTAAGTGATAGGTGCCACAACCAAATCAGGGTGTTGCTTTTGGATCAGCTCATCAAAACTATCGAGCCAATATTTTGGAAGCACGCAATCGGCATCGGTCGTCACAATCCAATCATAGTTGGCCTTTGAAATAGCTAGGGTAATCGCATCTTTTTTGGGCGAATTGGTGCTTCTTACATTGTGGATCACGGTAATGTTGGCGCCACCAACTCCTTTAGATGCCAGGAATGTCTCGACAATATTACGCGAGTCGTCATCAGAGTCATCATCCACAAAAATGAGTTCAAAACGTTCTTTGGGGTAATTCAAACGTGAAATGGATTCCAAAAGTGCGGGAAGCTCCTTCGCTTCATTCCGAAAAGGGATAATAACGCTGAAACGTGTTTTCGGCTTCATGTCGCTCAATTCAAAAGTTTTCACGCGATCAAATCCTAAACAGAAACTTCCAATCAGTAAAAGATACACTAAGGTGACGGCGATGATAATGCTAATCATGAAACGGTTTTTGGAAGTTTAAATTGAAGCACATGGTAACTGCCAATCACACTCGGGAGCACAAAATTTAAGATCCACATAAACGTGACGACAGATAAAATAAGAGGTTCTGGAACGCCGAGTAACCCAAATATATAGACCGCGACGCCACCTTTAATGATCACATCAAAAATAAAAATAGAAGGGATAATGGAAGATAAAAGGTACATGGTTGAGATGGCGACCATAGCATTATAAGAAAGATTGACATCAAAAAGAGACAGTAAATAGTAGAACTGAAACGAAAAAATGAGATAGCGTAAAAGAAGAAAACAGCACTGTTTTTATGATGGTTTTTTTAGAGATGGTATTTATAAAGTGGATCAGCTTTTTAAATGATTTTCTTTTTTTACCGAACCAATTTGCTCTAAAAGCCCAAATGAGGCCTGAAATCGTTATAATCGCCGCGGTAGCCCAAATGAAGATACCAGTGTAGTTTAACGTCGGCTGAAAATGCAGTGTAAAACACACAAATCCAATAACTCCTAAAATTGTTGTGATGCCCATTTGTGCGCTATTCCCTATCAAATTCAGAAACATTATTTTTTTACGAAGATGGGGTTGGTAATACATGGCTTTGGCGCCGTAATCTCCAATGCGGTTTGGTGTCATTAAAGAGGCGGTAAGCGCTCCCAAAGTTTGTGCTGTGGCTTGGCTAAAAGTTACTTTTGAAATGCATTCCACCAACGTTTGCCATTTCATAATTTCAAAATACCAATTCAAAAAACTTAAAAGCAGTAAAAAAATGACCGCAAATGATGATATTGAGCTAAAATTTGTCACAATATGAAGAAAGTTTTCAAATTGGAAGTTGCCCTTCTCAAACAATTTGTGGTAGATAAAATAAAAAGCGGCAACAACGAGGCCTAATTTTAAAAGTACAAGCAAGAATTGTTTAGTTTTGTAGGAGATAGCCTTTAACATAGTCACAAATTAAACCATAATTAGCGTATGAGACCATATTTTAAATTACAAAAGGTAAGTTGGCTCCTGTTTTTAACACTTATGACCACGTCTTTAAGTGTTGCGCAAAGGGATGTCGAAAAATGGAAATTACAGGTTGCTTTGGGTATTAATAACCCTATTGATAATGGCGAAAATGTTGGTTATTATTCCAAATACATCAATTTTCCATCTATAAATTTAGGTGTGCAGCATATGTTTTCTGAGAGCTGGGGCGCAAAATTGGATTTTGGATATAACAGAGCTTCTAACGCTGAAGGTTCTCTGCCTTATAAATTGAACTATACACGTATTAATGCGCAAGTGGTGTATGATTTTAATAAGTTATTGCCCTTTTTGCCAGCACCAATTGGCGTTGTGGGTCACGCAGGTCCAGGAGTAACTATGACCAAGCCCTTGGCTAATTTTGTTAATAACACTTATACATATCTGAATGTTTTAGGCGGATTGGAAGTGCATTATAGATTGTCTGAATCGGTATCCGTTTATGTTGATGGATCTTATGCCTTATCACTTTCAGGGAAAGATAAATATGTGTTGGCTACCGATGGATATTCATTTAATGGCGATTTAGCATACGTTGCGCTTGGGGTATCCATATCTTTGAGCGGATGCCATTATTGTTGATACATGATAAAAGAAAAAATTATTTTAGGAATTGATCCAGGAACCACCATCATGGGTTTTGGACTCATCAAAGTGGTTGGTAAAACGATGTCATTCTTGCAATTGAATGAACTTGATCTCAAAAAATATGACGACCATTACCTAAAACTCAAACTCATTTTTGAGCGTACTATTGAGTTGATTGATACCCATCATCCAGACGAGATTGCTATTGAAGCTCCTTTTTTTGGAAAAAACGTGCAAAGTATGTTGAAACTTGGTCGTGCACAAGGTGTCGCCATGGCCGCAGGACTTAGTAGAGAAGTGCCCATTACCGAATATGCTCCAAAAAAAATCAAAATGGCGATTACTGGCAACGGAAACGCCAGCAAAGAACAAGTGGCTAAAATGCTTCAAAGTTTATTGGGATTGAAAACTTTGCCTAAAAACTTGGACTCTATGGATGGACTTGCAGCAGCAGTATGTCATTATTACAATGACGGTAAGATTGAAATCGGCAAAAGTTATTCGGGGTGGAGTGCGTTTGTAAAGGAAAATAGTACGAGCCCTGCAGCCCCCAAAGGGGGAGTTAAAAGGCCCCTAACCCCCAACGGGGGAATAAAGAACAATCCAATTGTGGACTTGCGTAAAAAGAAATGAGTTTTTCAAGCAATTATAATTATAGCGGTTCTGACAATTGTCCGAGTAAAAACTCCTCCCCTTCGGGAAGGTCGGGTGGGGCCTTCGGTATCTACATCCACATCCCATTCTGCAAACAAGCTTGTCATTACTGCGACTTCCATTTTTCAACCTCATTAAAGAAGAAAGATGAGTTGATCAATGCTTTGGCGAAAGAGTTAGTGCTGCGCAAAGATGAATTCAAAAACAGTAATGTTGAAACCATCTATTTTGGAGGTGGTACCCCGTCATTATTGTCGATTGACGAATTACGATTTTTGATTGCTGAAGTTTATAAGCATTACGAAGTTGCAGAACATCCTGAAATTACTATTGAAGCCAATCCAGACGATTTAATCACGGTTACCAATATGGATGTCACGCTGAGCGCAGTCGAAGCGACGACTCAATCAATCTTCAAAGCCTATAAATCCATCGGCATCAACCGTCTTTCCATAGGCATCCAATCTTTTTTTGAAGAAGATTTAAAATTGATGAACCGCGCACATAATGCCAAAGAAGCTCAAAATTGTTTAGAAGAGGCCACCAAATACTTCGATAATATTTCCATCGACTTGATTTATGGTATCCCTGGAATGAGCAACGAGCGCTGGATTCAAAATATAGAAACCGCATTAAGTTTCAATATCCCGCATATTTCGAGTTATGCTTTGACGGTCGAGCCAAAAACTGCTCTGGATACGTTTATCAAAAAAGGGATTATCGAGAATGTCGATGATGATCTGGCGCAAGAACAATTCCATATCCTAATTGAAAAATTGGAAGATAATGGTTTCATTCATTATGAACTCTCCAATTTTGGAAAGCCAGAGTATTTCAGTAGAAACAATTCGGCGTATTGGCAAGGGAAACCGTATTTGGGCATCGGCCCTTCGGCACATTCTTTTGATGGGAAACACAGGGGCTGGAATGTGCGCAACAATACAAAATACATCAAATCTTTGGAAGAAAACACCATTCCTATAGAAACCGAAACCCTTTCCACTACTGATCAATACAATGAATATATAATGACAGGATTGCGCACCATTTGGGGGGTGTCTTTAAAAAAGGTTGAAGACGATTTTGGTCCTAATTATAAAGCCTATCTGTTGCAACACTCACAAAAACATATTATTGAACATTTATTGTATCTTGATGATGGCAAATTGCTGGTCACTAAAAAAGGTAAATTTTTGAGTGATGGCATTGCTTCTGATCTCTTTAAAATTAATCTATCTTGAAAGCAATAATTGAACACAATCATAAATTTATAAAAATAGACTTATTAAAACCTCTTGATATTTCTATCCCGTTGCGCGCTTCTAAAAGTAACGTGAATGCTTGGTATATTGGTGCACCGGTAATTGAGCCTGTCAAAACTAAAGACTGGACCGGAAGCGTTAAAGCTGGTGCCGATGTCAATTTTAATAACATTCAATTCAATCCGCATGCTCACGGCACACATACCGAATGTATTGGGCATATTACAGAAGAATTCCATTCTATCAACAAAAATTTGACCCAGTTTTTCTTTACTGCGGAATTGATATCCGTAGCCCCAGAAAAATTCATGAAAGACACGGTCATTTCTAAACATCAAATAGAGTTGCTGTTAAAAGACAAAACTCCTGAGGCCTTAGTAATCCGAACCATGCCAAATACAAAGGACAAAAAAAGTCGACAGTATTCTGAAACCAATTGGACCTATGTAACGGAAGAAGCGATGGTGTTCCTCAGAGAAAAAGGGATTCAGCATTTCTTAATTGATTTACCAAGTGTAGACAGAGAACATGATGGCGGAAAATTGTTGTCTCACAAAGCCTTTTGGGATTTTGATGGTGACCGACGCATGCACTGCACAATTACTGAATTTATTTACGTCAACAACAAGATCATAGATGGCAGCTATATGCTCAATCTCCAAATTGCCCCTTTTGAAAATGATGCTTCACCCAGCAAGCCCGTTTTATATAAGATCTTCGAATAGATTTCTATAATCCTCTAAAAATAAACGGTATAGGTGCTTTATTGTAGGAAATTGTTTAAATTTAAAAAGATTTAAATGATGCTATGACAGATCAGGTGTTCATAGTTGTGGCTGTTTTTGAGGTAAATTTTGAATATGGCCAAAGCATAGAATATAAAGCTGCCTTGAACATTTTTAGAGGTTCGCTGATCAACATAATGAGTATAAACAGGCCTATGCTGTCTGGAAGCGCTTAATCAAGGAACGGTCAAGAAGTTCTTCTATGATAAGCAGTCGATAAGCAGAAAAAATACTGAAAAGGATAACGCTATAAAAAACGGAATTAGTACTTATGAAGATAGCCTTTTTTATCAGTTGCGCTTTATTTGTAATCAAAACTTACGGGCAATCGCAAGTATCCTTTAGGCAGTTATCTGTAAACGACGGACTTTCTCAAAACAGCGTAGTTTCGGTTACACAAGATAGTATCGGCTATTTATGGCTTGCAACACAAGATGGGCTCAATAAGTTTGACGGCAACAAATTTCAAATCTACAACGCGTTTTTTGTTGATGTGACCAAGCCCACTTACAGCCATTTGGGAAAGATTTACACAGATCGTGACGGCCATATCATTAGCATTCCTATTTCTAAAAAACCTCAAATTTATAATAAAAAGGACGATAACTTCAGCCCCTTTTCAACCTTAAAAGATGTCAGCGCGGTATATCAAGACCGTAAAAAAAATTATTGGTTTGGCACCTATACTGCTGGATTGTTTAGTATGGATGCTGTTACCCAAAAAGAAACATTAGTTATTCCGCCGGAAAAAATAGGATCCATTTACTCAATTTCAGAAGATGACAATGGTACTCTTTGGCTCGCAAGCCAAGGTAAAATAGTGAGCTTGAATGGTGAAGACAATGCGATAACACCCCATTTTCCTGATGGCAATAAGAATTCCGTTACAAATTACGGTTCTATTTTGTTTGAGGCTTCTGGGACTATTTGGGTAGGTTCATATGGAAAAGGGTTGTGGTTTAAAGATTCCAAATCATCACTTTTTAAAAGGGTTAATACTTTATTGCAAGAGGAAAATGAGCTTCCAGATAACTTGAATATTTTATCAATGCATATTGATAAAAAAAACAGATTATGGATTGGCACCTTTGGGGACGGACTCTATAAATTGGACCTCAATACTTTTAAAAGATCTCATTTTGAAGTTAAAAAACACAACCCACGAGCCATACATTACAACGATATTCTTTGCATTTATGAAGATTATACAGGCACCTTATGGTTTGGAACGGATGGCGCTGGCGTTAGTTTTTATGATGAGTATCTTGAAAAATTCAACGTCATCAACAACAGCCAAATCCCTGAAGAAGTCAATATTGACTTAGTGAGGGCCATACAAGTTGATAAAAATGATGATGTTTGGATTGGCACCAGTGGCAAAGGACTTTCAAGATATACACCAAAAACAAACTTATGGAAAACTTATACCGAAAAAGCAGGAACCCTAAGCTCTGATAGAGTTGTCAGTCTGCTTATTGATCACGATCAAGACTTGTGGATTGGCACGCAAGGGGGTGGGTTAAATATCCTGCAATCCAATGGAGAAACAGCGTATTATAATAAAAGCACCACGATTGTATTGCCAACTGAGACCATTTGGGATATTTTTGAAGACAGCTCCAATACTGTTTGGCTAGCCACCAGAGATCAAGGCATCATTCAATTTGATAAAAATAAGGGGGTATTAAACACGTTTGACAAATCAAATGGATTGCCAAGTAATAATATCCGTGTTATTATTCAGGGGGAAGACCAGAAACTTTGGATTGGAACAGAAGAAAATGGCGTCCTTTTATTAGACCCTGCAGCAGAAACCTTTATAGATTTTCAATCCGATTTCAATATAAAAGATGAAAATTACGTGAAAAAAGTAAAATCGCTTTATTATGATATAAAGGGATTGTTATGGGTTGGTACCAATGGCCATGGCTTAAGTGTATTCAATTTGAAAAACAAAACTTTTCACAATTACACCATAGATGATGGGTTGCCAAACAATGTTATTTATGCAATTCTGCCCGATGCAAATAACAACTTATGGTTAAGTTCAAATAGAGGCATCACAATGATTACCCCACCTAAGGATTTGGAAGACAAGCCCCTAATTGTCAACTATGATAATTATGACGGTTTGGCTACCGAGTTTAATACGGGGGCTTATTTCAAAACAAAAAATGACACGTTTTATTTTGGAGGTTTGGAAGGCTACTATTGGTTTAATCCCACGGACATACAAAAAAATCAAGTGCTTCCAAAAACAGTTATAACAGATTTTGAAGTGTTCAATACTAGTTTTCCATTGGTTGACAATACGGAATTGAAATACAAACAAAACACCGTAGCGTTTACCTTTTCAAGTTTGCAATTTTCACTTCCAAAGAAGAATATATACAGGTACAAATTGGAAAATCACGATGAAAATTGGATAGAATTAAAAAATTTAAACTCCGTAAGATTTACCAATCTGCCTTATGGGTCATACACGTTTTTGGTGAAATCCAGTAATTATGATGGGGTGTGGAATGATAATCCTGTTAGTTTTTCATTTGCCATATTAAAACCTTGGTATTTGAGCAATTGGATGTTTTTTGTTTATGTCCTACTTACTGTGATGCTTGCTGCTTTAACCTATTACTATTTTAAATGGAAATGGAGAATGACCTTCAGCTTAAAGCAAGAAAAGCAGGAGTCAGAACGATTAAAGCGTTTAGATGAATACAAAACAAAATTGTATACCAATTTATCACATGAATTTAGAACGCCTTTAACGCTCATTTCTGGCCCCATAAAAAAGCAATTGTTAACGAGCGATTTGAAACCAGATTCAAAAAATGATTTGCAATTGGTAGAGCGCAACATAGACCAAATGCTGAGTTTGGTGGACCAGTTATTGGAGTTGTCAAAATTGGAATCGGGCAAAATGACATTGAAAGTCAAACAAAACGATTTAGGCTTGTATTTAAAAGTACTTACAGAATCCTTCCAGTTTTTAGCGGAGCAGAATGGGCTAAAACTAACCGCAACAATTCCAGATATTGGAGAGGCTTGGTTTGATGCCGACAGTATTGAACGGATTGTGAATAATCTGTTTTCCAATGCCATAAAATACACTTCCAAGGGTGGTACAATTGCTTTTGACGTAAAAAAAACCGATGACAATGACATAAGGATGACTTTTCTAAACGACATAGATGGTATTATAGAAAAGGACATATATAAAATCTTCAATCGCTACTATCAAATCAACGAGGATTCAGAAGGCTCGGGCATCGGACTTTCCTTGGTTAAGGAGCTCACTTCCTTGTGTCATGGCACTATTGAAGCGTCTTATGTAGAGACTTCAAAAATGAAGTTTGTGGTCAATTTGCCCATTACAAAAAGTGCTTTTTTAGCAAATGAAATTGATACAACTACAACCTTACAAAAGACGACATCACAAACTGAAATGGCAACCAGCGCTGCGGGTGATAACACTAAAAAACCAATTGCTTTGGTTGTGGATGACAATGAAGATATTAGAGAATTTATTAAATCTTTATTGATAGCTGATTTTAGAGTTATAGAAGCAAAAAACGGCTTTGAAGGTGTTGAAAAAGCATTCAAAACCATTCCTGATATTATCATTTCTGATCTGGTGATGCCTTTAAAAACAGGGATTGAACTGTGTCAAATTTTAAAGCATGACCAGAAAACATCGCACATCCCTATCATCATACTCACAGGAAAGTCCGATGAAAACGATGAGATTGCAGGATTAAACACAGGCGCTGATGATTATATTACCAAGCCATTTAACCCTAAAACACTTCAAATTAAAATCAGCAATATCATTCAAAGCAGAAACACACTACACCAACGTTACAAGCAAGACAATCTTTTCAGTCCAAAGGAAATTGCTGTTACCTCTGCAGATAAAATCTTTTTAGAAAAAGTTCAAAACATATTAGACCAACAGTTATCAAATCCAGAATTTACTTCCGAAGTTTTTAGCAAACATGTTGCCATGAGCAGAATGCAATTGCATAGAAAAATGTTGGCATACACGGGGCTTTCTACTTCAAATTTTATAAGGTCACAACGCTTAAAGCAAGCGACGTCCATTTTAAAATCTTCACAATATACTATTAACGAAGTCGCTTATATGGTAGGGTTCAGTACGCCATCTTACTTTATAAAATGTTTTAAGGAAATGTACGGGCAAACACCTTTTGAGTACACAAATAAGTAGCTTATCATCTTCATTTTAAGGCTAATGTTACAATTGTTCTATATGTTGTTACATATCTAATATCCCTTTTCAAGTTTCATATATAATTTTGTTTCAGTAATGCGTTGATTTTCAAAGAAGCATTGACTCTAAAACAAAATATGATATGAAAACTAAATTAATTTTAAGCCTATTTGTAATGGGTTTTGTATTTCAGCAGTCTTTTTCGCAAAGACGAATTTCTGAATCAACAAAAGTAGTTTTTGTTGTCAACGAAGAATCGAATACGATAGATGCTTTAGAGCTATTTGAGCAAGAGAAATCTAAGTTACTCACTGAAAAATATCCGAGGAGCAAATTCTTTTTAGGTTTATTGAATGGCGATTATAAAGTGGAGAATAATCGTATAAGTCCGAGCAAAGGTACTGTTCTAACAATGTATACAAATAAAAAGGAGTTACCAGGAGATACTTTTCTCCCGGGAGACACTTTTCTTCCAGGAGATACTTTCTTGCCAGGAGACACTTTCTTGCCAGGAGACACTTTCACTCTTGATAAATCAACATTCAAAGTGGAGGAATTCAATTCATCCAAATTAATTTTTAAAACACAATAAATAATGAAAAATCTAAAAACACAATCACCTTCTTTTCGGTTTCTAACTGCATTATTGTTTGCCGTCTTTTTGATGCCAAATGCAAATGCCCAATTTCTAAAAAAACTCAAAAAACGAGTCGAACAAAAAGTCGAAAATGCAGTCATTGAAAAAACGGCCAATAAAGCGGCAGAAAAGGCTACCAATTCGATGGACAAAATGTTTGATGTGAGTCCTTTCGGTGGTGGAAAGGAAAAGGCCGATCCGTCTTTGGTGGGAGACACCTATGACTTCACTTGGAAATATTCTCTAAAGATGAGCACAAAAGATGGCGAGATTGTATTCGATTATTACTTAAAACCAGAGGCGTCCTACTTCGGATTTACGTCCGCAGCTATGGAAAATATGTTTACAGTAATGGATAACGATTCTCAAATAATGGCCATGTTTATGAAGTCAGAAAAGAATAATGTAGGTATGGTCACCAAAATGCCAGATATTTCTGATCTTGAGGAAGCTAAGGATGAGTCGGCAAAATTTACGTTCGAAGCCTTACCTGAAAAAACAATAAATGGATACCGCTGCAAAGGCGTCAAAGCGACAAGTGAAGACTATGAAATGGTCATGTATTTTACCAATGAAGCCGAAGTAAGTTTTGACGACATCTATAAGAATAGCAAAACCAAAATCCCTGTGCAGCTTAAAGATTACTTCAATCCTGATGATAAGGTGCTCATGATTTCCATGGACATGACCGATTTGAAAAAACCAAAACAAAGCGCCAAAATGGAATGTGTAGGCCTTGAAAAAGTGAGTAAAACCATCCAAAAATCTGATTACAAATTCATGTGATAAAAGCAGTGAGCACTTTAGGGACCAGTCAATCTAAAAGACGAATGCGCGTACTAGAGCATTAACATTTTCAGTGCCATCCAAAAGCTCTCTTCTTCAACACTACTAGTTCTGAAGAAGAACTTCTCAACCATCAAATTCATTAAAAGCTAAAAGAAACTCGTATGAAAATTTATTTGAAAATATTTTTGTTTTTGATAATGGTCTCGTGTCAAGAGAATAAAAAGGTGCAAGCTGGATTTACTTCTCCTTTGGAAAGCGAAACTAAGTCTAGTGATATGGGCACTAATTTTTCTAGTGATACACAATCTAAAACAACGCTATCTAAGGAAGAGTTCATCGATTTTTTTCCGAAGGAAATCGACAATTACAAGCTTAAAGGTGTTTCAGTATTCATGTCAAGTACGCTTGCCAGTGGGCTTTATATACAGGATAATGATTACAGCACAAGCATGACCTATAGTTTAGAAGATGGCAACAGAAAAAATTCAGCAGTAATTAGAAATTTTGAAGACGCCTTTGCTCTGGAAGGAAAAGGTCCGGTGGGAACAGAATACATTTATAAGGTAAGAGAGGGCTATAAAACCATCGCTTTTTTACAACCCGACATCAAACGAAACGAGATCAGGTTTGTTTATAACAATCGATTTCGAATTAGTTTAGAAGGAACGGCAGATGTTCAAACCTTATGGTCCTATATCCAAAAAGAAGATTTACAAAAATTAGACAACTATTAAAACAAAAACTATGGAATCTATTGAAAACAACACCACCCAGGTAAGCGAAGGAAAAACAATCGCTGCCGTTGCCTACCTCACACTTATAGGGTTGATCATTGCTTTTGTGATGAACAATGATAAGAAAAACGCTTTTGCAGCATACCATATTAAGCAATCCTTAGGATTGGCGCTCACGGGCCTCGCTTTGGGACTTATTGGAATGATCCCCATTTTAGGATGGATCATTAACATCATCGGCATTTTTATACTGCTTTTTATGTGGATTATGGGTTTGGTAAATGCATTAAATGGTCAAGAAAAACCGGTGCCCATTTTAGGAGACAAGTACATGGAATGGTTTAAGAATTTATAAAAAATAAACTTATGAAAACCTTAAAAAATAGTATTCAAATTGCCATTCTATTTCTTTTGATCAATCCAGCTTTCTATGCGCAAAATTCCCTTGAAGGAACTATAGCCGATTGGTCCAATGGCGAAGTGCCTTTAGTCTTCAATGATTATATAGCTAAAGAACAGTTCACGATGGGCACTATCTCATCTCAAGGTGCACTCACAGTTCAGCTTGACGCTAATTTTATTGAGACCATGAAAGAAGCATCAAAAAAAGCAAAAGAGAAAGCCCCATCAGGTTGGGAAATGAAGTTCAATACCGTTGCATCCACCTTTGGTTGCAGTGATGAAGATAATTTGTCTTATGAAAATGCCGGTGTTATTTTTCCGGGTCTTCCTGATTTAGAGGCTGTAGGCGCAGATGGAGCAACTACGTACGGGTATCTCTATTGTAGCAATAGCCGCGAACTTTCCACTTGGTTTAACAATTATGGAGAAGGAAATATAGCAAAAGGCTATTACTTGAGATGGTTTTTTGCAGAAAACAATGCCTCAGTAAAAGGCTCCTGCAATATGCCGACATATACCGGAAATGATGATGAAAATTATATGGATGCCACTGTTTATGATTTAGACCTACAAAAGGGATGGAATATCATCAAATATGCAATTACAGAGACTTTTACATCCCAAGCCGGAAAAATAACACCGTCAAAAACTGAGGTGACGAGAATAGACAGCATTCCCGATGATGCAGAGTGGCTCTTGGTGACCAATTGAAATTTTAAGTATAACGCTGCTATCAATGGTGTAGGCATGTAGTTATTGATATGTAGGATGGGCTTAGCAAATGCTGTGAATTGAAAAAAATGAAATTTTCAACAAAAAAATAAATAGATAATGATTTAAAACTTAATAAAGCGAAAGATCATGAGAAAACTAATTTATATAGTGATTTTGGGGTGTTTACTGTCCTGCAACCAAGAAGCCCAAAAAATACTTACGGAATTGCCCAACGAAATTGAAAATGTTCAAGAAAGCAATGAACCTACTGAAGGTGAAAAAGTGGCAATACGGCTTTCTGAAATAGCGCCATTATCAGAAGAAGCGTTGCGAAAGGCCTTTCCAAAACAACTGAAAGCGTTGCCGGTGGATGAAGACATCATGGTTATTGGTCAACAAGTCATAGGAGGTTTTGGAGATAGAACAATTACACTTTCCATAGTTGATGCAGCGGGCCCTAACAATCAAATAGCAGCGCAACTTATAGATAGTTACGCATTTGATAAACCTCAAGAAACCGAAAATTTTAAAATCGTTAATCAAGAGCGTGACGGTATTGAAACCCATGCCGAATATTACAAATACAGCGGAAAAAGTGAGATGTCGTTCTTGTTCAATAAGCGATTTTACATCTCGTTGAGCAATAACGATAATCGTGTCAAGTTAAATCCGGATGAACTTTGGGAGGCTTTTGATATAAGTGTGTTAGAACCATACAAAGAATACTGAAGATGCTTACGAGCTTAACTCAAATTCAAATTTCCGGATTGGTGGCCTTAGTGGTTTCGACGCCTTTTTTAATAAAGTCAGTGCGCAATTTGTATTTAACTAGCGCCTCAAAACATTGGACAAAAGTAAGTGGTACCATAAAGGAGACTTCTGGATTTGGTTTAAAAAACAGACTGTTGTATGAGTACACAGTCAACAGAAACACATACAAAAGCCATAAAATATGTTTTACAAACTCCAATTCTGCCAAAAACCAAAGCGCTAGCGTGTTCGAAAAAAAATATGCGCAAAACCAAATTGTCGATGTGTATTACAAACCCCGAAACCCAAAAATAGCTGTTTTGGAACCCGGCAGAAAAGATGGACTTCTATTAGCCATTATCATATTAAGTATTTTGTTTGTATTTGGTTGTCTTGCGGTGTTTGACCCAGGGTTTTTCTTACAACTTTTTGGATCATATTTTCAAATTATTTAATTAACATTTAAATATCTTACTCATGAAAACACAATTACCACTTAAGCTTTTAATATATACAATGTTTCTATTTGTTGCTGAAAGTTCATTTTCCCAATGTTGGCAATCTGTTTATACAGGTGGCAATTATACCTTAGCCTTTAAAAGCGATGGCACTTTGTGGGGATGGGGCGAAAATGGCGCTGGCATGTTGGGCGATGGTACCAATATAGATAGAACAGAGCCTATTCGAGTAAGTGCAGATACTGATTGGGCATACATTTCTGTAGGGAACGAATATAATTTGGCAGTAAAAACCAATGGCACCTTGTGGGCATGGGGCAGAAGTTTTTACGGACAAGTTGGAGATGGCACTACCAACAGTCTTTTTGTGCCCACTCAAATTGGTACAGACACCAATTGGTTAAAGACATCTGCTGGTGTGAGTCATTCTTTGGCAATAAAAACGGACGGCACCTTGTGGGCTTGGGGCAAAAATAATTATTCGCAGTTGGGCACTGGAACAACAACGCAAACCAAAGTCCCCATTCAAGTAGGTACTGATACAGATTGGAAAGAAGTGAACGCGGGTGCTTATGATCATTCTGTAGCCATTAAATCAAATGGCACCTTATGGACTTGGGGCAGAAATATTTTTGGAACATTGGGTGATGGTACTGACATTTCAAAAAATGTACCTGCTCAAGTAGGGACAGATACAGATTGGAAATCCATTACAGCTACCCACTATTCCAGTTTAGCAATAAAAACCAACGGCACTTTGTGGTCCTGGGGTGATAACGGTGATGGTGAAATGGGAAATGGGTCTAGAATAGATCATTTAGTACCAACCCAAGTGGGCACGCAAACCAATTGGAGCGAAGTGGTAATTCGATTTTCCCATGTACAAGCTCTAAAAACGGATGGTACATTATATGCTTGGGGCTATAATTCGTTAGGGCAATTAGGTACAGGAAACAATACTCCTACACTTTCTCCATTAGCTATTGGTACGGACACTGATTGGGTTGGAATTGCGGCTGGGTCTAATTTTTCAGCAGCTCTAAAAGCTGATGGAACATTATGGACCACAGGGGACAATCAATCTGGGAACCTGGGCGATGGTACCAAAACCAATAGAAACACCTATGGGCAAGTAAGTTGTAATTCACTAACTGTCGATTCTGTCACGGCATTTCTTTTTAAGATCCATCCAAATCCTGTTTCTAATAGCCTCACTATTGAAAACCCTTTTGCAAGTAATCTTCAATTAAAGGTCGTAAATCAATTAGGGCAACTAGTTTTAAAACGGACCCAAAATGCATCTTTAAAATCATTAGATGTATCAAATCTATCCAAAGGGATGTATTTTTTAAATCTTAGTTCTGAAGATGGGAATTCTCAAACCATCAAATTCATTAAAAACTAATACTCATGAAAAATTATTTCTATGTGTCGGTGTTTGTTTGTCTTCTTTTTTCCTGTAAGGGTAATGGGCAAAACACTAACGCTTCGTCAAAAAATGACCGGCCCAATCCAGAAAGCAATTTTGTGTTCAGTGGTGATTACAACGATTTATTAACCTTGGAAATGGCATCGCAAATAACTGGTTTTGAAGCTTCAAAAGCAACTAAGCTGCATACAATGAAAGGAATGATTGCCGAAACGCTTCGTTATTTTTGGGAAAATGGAAGGGAAGAAGTCATAAAGAAATCTGCTTCTAAACGCGAAAGAGTGGCTTATCCACGAACAGATCTTGTCCAGATCAAATGGGTAGATGGTGAAGCCGATATGGAATCCTTTTCAGATTTTATAGACCTTGAGAAATATCCAGAACTGACAGAAGTAAACGGCGTTGGCGAAAGTGCGTATTGGAATCCGAAAAAGAACCATTTAGAGGTCTATTATAATGGCATTTCCTTTTCGCTTCAAGTCGATATTTCTAATGATGAAAGCCTCGATAAAGAAAAAACCATCGCTTTGGCAAAACAAATTATAGAAGAAAAAATGAAATAAAACTAAACCAGATTGAAATGAAAATCATACTAAAAATAACATTTGTCTTACTGCTTTTGGTTTCTTGCAAAGATGCGAATGATTCCAAGGCCTTGGAGGGCGTTATGAACGAAGTAACTGGAAAAAATGAAGATGTCAACCAAAAATATGATCTTCTACTAAAAGATTTAGGCACAAAAACGGTACTGTCCAGTGAGCAATTATTGGAAGCTTTCCCTGAAAAATTAGGCAAGTTGAGTTTAGATTCAAAGGAAAATGGGAACAATGAACCTAGAATTACTTCAAGTAAAACTGTAGTAGGAAGTTTTGGAGATAACAAGGTGAGAATGGAGATTTTAGATGCTGCCGGTGAAAATGCTTATTCAGCTATCATCCCGTTAAAAATGCTGCATTTAAACAAAGTCACCTCAGAGTATAACAATACCATTCGCTATTCAAAAAAAGAGCGTAACGAACTATTAACATTTGGAACTGATCGTGATGAAGCTGTTGGTGCAGATTATGAAGCCGATATCAGGTTTCTCTACGACAATCGATTTTATGTCACACTAGAAGGAAAAGGGATGAATGTAGATGAGCTTTGGGAGGCCATAAGTATTGATGACTTGAGCCGTTTTAAGGCTTTTAATAAATGATTTATGTCTTAAAATTGTATAGCATTAATGGTGGGATTTTCTTTCTGTAATATGAAAAATCAAAAAATATTTTCAAAGTATGCATGAACTCGTAAAACCTAATTATCATGAAAAAATCACTTTTTATTTTAATGTTGCTGTCAATTGAATTTCTTACGGCACAATCGGTGGCAAAAGTAGAAAATCACCGTTCACAAGCTATGGATGTGGTGTTGTTTACTTTTGGCATGGACCAACCAATTTCTATTGGAACGCTCTCAAAGTCTGGAGAACTGAATATAAAATTACCTGAAGACATAAATCAAATTTCTGATGAAGCAAAAGAGAATAGTATGAATGACGCCGATTACACTTTATTTTCAAACTGTGGCGGTGGTGAAGAGATGCTTTCCGAAGACGAAAATATGAAAGCGGCTAAAGCAGGTTATGTGTCATTAAGCACAAAAGAAAATGGCTATAGTGGTTTATTATTTATGGTTACGGACGAAAATTTAGTGCCGTGGTTGGAAGCTTATGGTAATATAGATGCTGTTCTGGGATCGTATTTTGAAGTCGTGTATATGGCATCAGATTTCAATTTTAAAGGTGAATGTACGTCCACCCTCACGGTATCAGAAACGGATAGCATTGTCACCCAATATACCTACGATTTGAAGTTAAAAGCTGGATTTAATTTTATTGAATACAAAATCGAAACTTTAGAGAAGCACGAGATGCCAACTCCTTATGGAGAAAATGAATCTGAAATGATTGACAAACCCATAAAAGTATCTGTTTCTTCGTCGCAAACAGCACTCCCAAATACGAAATGGTTTGTCAAATATTTTTAAAACAGGAAATTATGAAACTATTGAAAACAACGTTACCAATGCTGCTGATACTTATAGGGTTTTCCACGTTTGGCCAAACCCCAGAGCAACAGAAATTGATAGCTAAAGCAGAGCATATGCGCGACAGCATTATGAATACTCCAGAAATGAAAGCTATAATGAAGCAAGCTGATGAGATGAAGAAAAAACAGAAAACAAGTGAGAAAGTTAGCCCAATCCCTAAAGCCATAAAGCGCGAAGATAAATATTGGGATAACACACTATCCAGCAATAACACTAACAAATTGACAAATTGGAATAACAAAGCGGCCGATCTGGTTTTCAACTACGCTTACGACTCCAGAAATGATAAACTGAATAATGTGAAAGTGGGCATTATTAAAGCAGATGGAACTATTGAGTTGCATCCAACAACTAAAGTTCCTGATTTAAAACCCTTAAATAATTTTAAAAATAGCAATCTCTTTTTTGATATTCACAATCCAGATGCTTATCAATACACAAATGAAACCACAGGATTTAAGCTCAATTCCTATTTAATGGTGTATCAAAATGAGCAGAAAATCGGCATCCTAACCATCGGGAATTCTGTCAAAGTAACCCGAAATCTATTGACGCCAGGCGATTTATATTTTGGTGATGAAGGCTACATCTTATCTTGGGTGTATGTAGAAAATGATTGTGCAATAAAAGCCACTGAAAATTGGAAAGGAGATTTGAGCAATACTGGGACGCCATTACTAGTTGAGACCAATGTGGTGTATGACTTAAATTTCAAAGCCGGATGGAATCTTGTGAAAACTGAAGTTATTGGGACGTACCATTTTCCAAACGCTCCTGAAGAAGATAGGTCGCGTTATAAAAAACATAAACACACCATGGTCAATGCAATGCCAAGTGATGCTACGTATTACTTTAGAGCAGCGGCAAACTATTGAAATTTTAAATTGTTAGTCCTATATTTTTAAAAGGAATCAAAAAAACCTTAATTTTAAACACCTCCAAGATTTAAATAGGGCGTGTTTCTGTGATGAATATAGAACAACTTCAAAACTATTGCATTTCAAAAAAGGGGACTACAGAAGAATTTCCCTTCGACTCTGACACTTTAGTCTTTAAAGTTTTAGGAAAAATATTTGCATTGGTAAGTCTTGAAAATTGGGAAGCAGGTCAAAAAGCCATCAACCTAAAGTGCGATCCTGATTACGCTGAAGAGCTGCGGGCTGAATATGCTGCTATCTATCCTGGGTTCCATATGAGCAAAAAACATTGGAACACCATTGATTTAACATTGGATGAAATTTCTCCAAAATTCCTCTCTCAACTGATTGATCATTCTTATGATATGGTGGTTAAAGGAATGACCAAAAAGATGCGAGACGCTCTTCAATAAAGTGCTATGTTTGCAACGCGAATTAAGACTTCAGCAATCAAAAATCGTTAATCATCAATCGTTAATTATTATGAGCGTTCTTCAAATGCTTCAAGACAGAAGCAACAACACCTGCGAACTATGTGGTTCCAAAGAAAATTTATCGCAATACACCATTCCACCATCACTAAATGAAAATGTGGCTAATGATGTGTTGGTCTGCAAAACCTGTCTGGAACAAATTGAAGAAAACGTTGCTATGGATGCCAACCATTGGCGATGTTTGAATGACAGCATGTGGAGTGAGCATGTAGCCGTTCAAATTATGTCATGGCGCATGTTGCAAAGGTTGCGCGCTGAAGGTTGGCCCAAAGATTTATTGGACATGATGTATCTTGATGATGAGGCTTTGGCATTGGCAAGAGCCACCGGCGAGCATGAAGATGAAGCCAATAAAATTATCCATCGTGATGTGAACGGTGTGATCTTGGAACATGGCGATTCTGTTGTTTTGATTAAAGACTTAAAAGTTAAAGGATCCAGTATGGTTGCCAAACAAGGTACGCCGGTTAGAAATATTCGTCTTGATCATGAGAATGCTGAATATATTGAAGGTAGAGTGGATGGCCAAAATATCGTGATCATCACTAAATACGTGAAGAAGTCCTAATTGTCATCATCCTTGTTTTTCCTTTTAAAGAATCCAAATCCGAGTGGTAACATGAAAAAAAGGAAAAAGAACTTCCCTGAAATAACGCCATAAATTGTGAGTGCCGCTGCAATGGTCAATAAAATCCAAACATATTTTGTTTTCATTTTAACTGTTTTTTTTTCTGTAGATGAGCGGCGTCATTCCTAAAGTAGCCTTAAACTGTCGGTTGAAATTTGAACTATTAGAAAATCCTAAGGCTTCTGCAATTTCAGAAATGGAGTGTTCATTTTTATGTTGCAGCAATTTGCCAGCGTGCTCAATACGCAATTCGTTCAAAAATTGGATATAGGTTTTGTTGGTTCGCTTTTTAAATATTTGCAAAACCTATTCTTGGTCATTTCGGCCACTTCTGAAATGGCTTGTACAGAGACCTCTTCATTAAAGTGATTCCTAATATATTCAAAAACATTTCGCATTCGTTTGCTTTCATTTTTCGAATATTTTTTGTAAAAAGTAAAGTCAGCCTCCGCAACTTAGAAACTTTGTAATCACTTTTAAGCACATGCAGAATATGGCTACCAATAACTAAAATATAGCCTTGCCGATAAAAGGTTATCGTATCGCCAACAATCAGCGTACCTTCCCTATAAAAATAATGAAGATTTTTTTTGGTTGGATAATATACTACCAAATAAGGAGCAATTTTATTAAGATTGCTCTGTAAGAAATTCTATGAAAAAACCATGATTTAGATATTTGATTCTCAGTGATGTTGAACAAGATATGTGATGAGTTTTCAGGTGATTTGATTAAATTTGTCTGTTAGGGCGTGGTCGGAACCCTTAACACAGAACTAACATAATAAGTATCGGGGTTAGGCCTGTTGATGCCAGCCAATGTTGGTTGAGACCATTCAAATTATAGGATTATCGTTAAGGATATTAACTAACTAACCAAAAATAAGATATGAATTTATTGAAAACGATATCATTCATTTTCGTCCTTTTTCTATTTGGAATTCTTAATGCTAATTCTCAAACTGCAGAAATGGCCTTGGATAGTCTGATTAAAAAATATGAACAACATGACGGCTATGACAGGAACGCCTATCCATTAGGTTTATTTACCAAAGATTACGTTAAGGTTGAGGCCGAATTTGCCCAAAAAGTATTGAATGACTTATCTGAAATCAATACCACAGCACTGCCCGAAACCGAAAAAATTTCTGCTAAGCTATTGGCATTCGTATTACAGGACAAAATCGACTATTACAAATTCGAGCAGTATTTAAATCCACTATTATCAGATACAGGTTTTCATACCAATTTGACCTATCAGGTAAGACCTTTAACCAATTATGGTCAAGTAAAAGATTATCTAGCAATTTTAAATGCCATTCCGCAATTTGTAAGTCAAAACCTCATAAACCTAAGAGAAGGATTGGAAAAAGGTGTGTCCCAACCTTTGGTGATTTTTAAAGGGTATGAATCTACATATAATGACCATATCGAGGCTAATTTTGAAGACAGTTACTATTATTCGCCGTTTAAAAATTTGCCGACCACCTTAACCAAAGCCCAAAAAGATTCGGTGCTGACCGCTGCTAAACTAACTATTGAAACTAAAGTCACCCCAGAATTCAAACGGATCAAAAACTTTTTTGAAACGGAATATTTTCCGAAAACAAGAACCACTTTAGGAGTTTCAGAAACCCCCAACGGAAAGGAATTCTATCAAAACAGAATCAATTTTTATACGACAAGTACGCAATATACTGCAGACGATATCCATCAAATAGGCTTGAAGGAAGTGGCTCGGATCAAGTCTGAAATGGAACACATCATCAAAGATTTACAGTTTAAAGGAAGCTTTGCCGATTTCTTTCAATTTTTGAGAACAGACAAGCAATTTTATGCTGAAACTCCTGAACAGCTGTTGATGATTGCGCGTGACATGGCAAAACGTGCAGATGCGCAATTGCCAAGATACTTTAAAACACTACCACGTAAACCTTATGGAGTGGCCGCGGTACCCGATGCTATTGCGCCAAAATATACTACGGGACGCTATATTGGGACGTCTAAAGAAAGTACTGAGCCAGGATACTATTGGGTAAACACGTATAATTTGCCAAGTAGGACTTTGTACACCTTGCCAGCGCTAACAGTCCACGAGGCCGTCCCTGGACATCATTTACAAAACAGTTTAAACAATGAGTTAGGCGACAGTATTCCGGGTTTTAGAAAAAATTTATACCTCTCGGCTTATGGAGAGGGCTGGGGTTTGTATTGTGAGTTTTTAGCAGACGACATGGGAATGTACACGACGCCTTATGAGCAATTTGGAAAGTTAACTTATGAAATGTGGCGTGCATGCCGCCTGGTGGTTGACACAGGGATTCATGCTAAGGGTTGGACACGTGAGCAAGTGGTTGACTATATGTCGTCAAATACGGCTTTGTCTCTTCATGAAATCAATACCGAAACAGATCGATATATTTCATGGCCTGGTCAAGCCTTATCCTATAAAATAGGCGAATTGAAAATTAGGGAGCTGCGCCAAAAGGCTGAAAAGGAACTAGGTTCAGAATTTGATATTCGAGAGTTTCATGAAATCATTTTAGAACAAGGCACTGTTACCTTGGCCATTATGGAAGAACGGGTCAATAACTACATTCAGCAAAAAAAATGAGTAAACATAGGTTCGTTTGCATCGATGCGCACACTTGTGGAAATCCAGTAAGAGTCATCAAAGAAGGTGGTCCAGATCTTATTGGAAACACAATAAGCGAAAAACGTCAGCATTTTTTGGAGGAATATGATTGGATCCGCAAAGGATTGATGTTCGAACCTCGTGGACATGACATGATGAGTGGTTCTATTTTGTATCCACCTCACCATCCAGAAAACGATTTTGCCATTTTGTTTATTGAAACCTCTGGCTGTTTGCCAATGTGTGGCCACGGAACCATCGGAACCGTAACCATTGCCATTGAAGAGGGCTTGATAAGTCCTAAAGTCCCCGGAAAAATAAGGATGGAAGCACCTGCTGGTTTTATAGAAATTGAATATCAGCAAACTGGGCAAAAAGTGGACGGGGTGAAGTTGATCAATGTTAAAAGTTTTTTGGCTGCTGAAGGTATGACGGTGGATTGTCCGGAGTTAGGTGAGATTTATTTTGATGTCGCGTATGGGGGTAATTATTACGGCATTATCGATATGCAAGATAATTTTTCTGGTGTACAGGATTTTTCGGCTTCGAAGATCATACAATATTCGCAAGTCATTCGACAAAGAATCAATGAAAAATATCCAAATCGCTTTGTGCATCCAGAAAATGAAACCATCAGAGAGGTGACGCATTTATTGTGGACAGGAACACCCATCGATCCAACCTCATCGGGCAGAAACGCCGTATTTTATGGAGATAAAGCGATTGATAGAAGTCCATGCGGCACCGGAACATCGGCAAGAATGGCACAATTGTATGCCAAAGGAAAACTCAAAGTAGGTGAAGATTTCATTCATGAAAGTTTTATAGGAAGCAAATTTATAGGTCGTGTTGAAAAAGAAACAACTTTAGATGGTACATTAGCAATCATTCCAAGCATTAAAGGATGGGCAAAAATTTATGGATATAATACGATTACCATAGATCCTGAAGATGATCCTTATGCATTTGGATTTCAGGTGATTTGAATGATTTTACAAAGACCTTTCAGTCGCGAAAGGTCCAAGATGCAAACCTGTGAGATCTTAAAATGATAAAAATGAGCAAAAAAGTAATCATCATTGGCGGCGGCATTATTGGTTTGTGTTCTGCTTATTACCTTCAAAAGGACGGGCACCAGGTGACTGTTATTGATCAATCCAATATGGACGCTGGTGCTTCTTATGTGAACGCTGGATATTTATCCCCAAGTCACATCATCCCCCTATCGGCACCTGGTGTCATGATCAAAGGTTTGAAATGGATGTTTAATTCTGCAAGTCCGCTCTATATCAAACCAAGAATGGAGGCCGATTTCCTAAAATGGACCTATGCCTTCAATAAATCCTGCAGTTCCAATCATGTGAAAAAGGCAATTCCTGCCATTAAAGATTTGGCGGTCTTGAGCCAAGAATTATATAAGGATATCAGAGAACAGGAGCATTTTACATCGCAATATAGAAAGGATGGTATATTGATGTTATGTCAAACTGAAAAGGCACTTAAAGAAGCACTGAAAACTGCGGGACTAGCTTCTGAGGAAGGGTTGGAGGTGAATGAAGTTACTCTTGCCGACTTGAAGCGATTGGAGCCAAATGTGAATTTGAATGTTATAGGAGGCACCCATTATAAATGTGATGCGCATACCACGCCAAACGAATTCATGTCTGAAATGAAAGCGTATCTAAAACTAAAAGGGGTCGTTTTTTATGCCAATGAGAAGGTTGAAGATATAGAGGTCAAGAACCATAAAATTTCGGCGCTTATTACCAAGACGCATACATTTACTGCAGATGAATTTGTCCTAGCAGCTGGCTCTTGGAGCGCATTATTGAGTAAAAAGCTAGGGATCCATTTATTGCTACAGGCAGGAAAAGGCTACCGAATAAATACCACGAGTTCTACAGGAATCAAGTTGCCGGCAATTTTAACAGAGTCTAAGGTGGCAGTGACACCCATGAACGGATTTACACGTTTTGGTGGTACTATGGAAATTGCTGGTATTAATAGTAAGATCAATAAAAATAGGATAGATGCTATAGCTAATGCCGTGACAAAATACTATCCCGAGATCACTTTAACTGAAACTGAAAAAGAAGATGCCGCCTCTGGTTTAAGGCCAGTGACTCCAGACGGACTCGCGTATATTGGTAAGTCTTCAAAATGTTCAAATTTAATTATTGCCACAGGCCATGCCATGATGGGTTGGAGTATGGGTACAGGAACAGGAAAATTAGTATCAGAACTGATTTCGGACAAGAAACTGAGTCTCGATATCCATGTGTTCAGCCCAGACCGAAGGTTTTAAAAATAGCTATTCGTGTAGTTTCATCGCATAAAATGGGACGAATAATTCACTAATCCAATCAATTGGTAGTTGGTCGAAAATATTGCCATGTTCTTATTACTTTTCGGATATTTAACACACCCCAATTGATTAATAGCGCAACATTTATTTTTTTTTAACTCATTTAAAATAAGCTATTATGGATTTAGAAATTACCAAAACCAATAATTTTTTTCAATTAAAAGGCATTCTTCAAAGAGGTAATATTCACCAATTTAAAAGAGAACTTTCGAATATTTTTGAGACCCAAAATGCGGTCATTCTAAATATAGAGAATCTGACAAGTATTGATCATTATGGTGTGAACGCTTTGGCGCAATTACATAATGAATCAATTACAAAAGGGAAAAAGCTTTCTATTATAGGGATGGGATGTGACGATCTTTATGAGCATTTCAAATCTGAGGAAACTGCTGCCTGATTCAACAGGACATGTCTGCGATAATTTTCCATTGTCCATCACGGTATTTAAAGATCAGTGTAAATATGCCATTGGTATTGCCTGCGTTTCTTTCTAGGTAGTATTCTCCAAAGACCATATAAGCACTGTTTTCAATCTTTGAAATGTCATGGATGACAAATTTTAATGTCCCACTGTCAGCTTTTGTGGGATAAGCTTTCTTGTAGTTTGATAGTGTTTTATCCCAGCCGTATGTGAGGCCTTTGCTACTATAAAATTTTAGGGAATCATTTTTCCAGTAACCGTCCATGTAACCTTCTAGGTTCTGATGGTTCCAAGCAGTTTCTTGATCAGCCATAACGTTCTTGATAGCACTTTTAACATCGCTTTCAGAAAATGTGTGATCAATTTCTTTGCTCGAATTTGAGTTGCACGACAGCAGCGCCAACGCTACAAATAGAAAAATAAGTCTCATGGTCAACTTTTTAATAGTCCTTAAATGTAGGGCCTAATTTTCAAAGCGCATTTTTCTGATGTTCAAAAAATGCATCGGCTTGCAGCTGCATGAGCTCTCGTGCTTTTTTACGTTTGTATTGGTAGAGTTCATCTTCTTCGGCAATGTCACTGTAAATTCTATTGTTCAAGGCCATGTCCGTTTGGAGAAGGATCTTGCGCTCATTCACTTTTTGGTCCACCCAGGTTTTAACCGCTGTTTCTGCATCTTCCAATTTGTAATCATAAGAGCCCTTTGGCGACACTAGTTTGGCAAAAATAGGTGAGGTTTCTATGGCTAAAAATAATAGAAAAATAAAGAAGGAGGGTAACCAAGGCAGGGTGTTCAGTGCAGTAATACGCGCCATCAAGCCATCAAAACCGTCAATAACAGGTTGTGAGCTTTCTACTTTTTTACTATAATCGGTTTGTAACTGAGCAATCTGACTTTCAATACCTGCAATTTTTTCCTTATTGCTATTTTTTAATTGTTGTAATTCAGCTAAAGCGGCATCATGTTTGTCGCGTTTTTCTTTGTAAACAGGGCCTTTGCCCAGACGTTGGGTTCCTGAGGTTCCTTCCGCTTCTGTAATATAAGTGTTGTACAGCGCATTGACTTCCGCTTCTTTTGCGATAGTTTGTGTTTCTAAAGTCGTGATATCGTTTTCTAAAGCAGCTACAGCTGGGGTGAACTGTTGTGCAATTTGATCTTGATTGGCCAATGTCAAATCATTCTTCTGTTCCAAGAGCACTTGATTGATTTCCTTTTCGAATATTTTTAGTTCCAATGGTTTTGAAATAACTACAGCGATGATGATTGCCAAAACAATCCGTGGTGTGGCCTGGATCACTTCATCCATAAAACGATCCCGTTTTTTGATGGTAGAAACGATAAACCGATCCAAATTGAAAATAAGTAATCCCCAAACCACTCCAAAGCTTACGGCTATAAATGGATTATCAAAAACTGTAAAGAGTGCATAACTCGCAGCAATAGTAGCCATGACAGCCGTAAAGAAAACGGTAGCGCCAATGCCTGCATATTTGTTTTGTTCGCCGTTGCTACAGTGCTCTAAAATGTCAGTATCTGAGCCTGAGCAAAGGATGAAGAATTTTTTTAACATGATGTGATTGATTTTTGATTGATTGACTATTAGAACGTTAGGCGTGGTGATTTGTTACATTCTTTTATAAAAAAAGACCTGTAAAGTTGTAAACTCGACAGGTCTTATAGTTTTAAAGTTATTTAAGTCTAATTATCGGTATTAATGGGTTCCTTTGTTATATAGACTTGAGGTTGTTTTGAATGCAATTGTTTAGTATTAATATTGAGTTCTCCGTTTACCTTCAAAACTCTCACGGCCTCGTCAGAAGAAATCGATTTTCCTTCATAGAAAAACACTGCATTTTTCTTGGCCATTTCAATCACGTGATCCAATGGTGAAACTGGCGGCGGAGGTGGCGCTGGGATTTCTAGCGTACCATCTCTTTTGTTTTGGTTATTTTTGAATTCTACGACTATTTCATCATCACTGTAGATTTTTGTAATGAATTGTCCGGGAATCACATCTGAAGCATTCACCTGTACATTTCCATTGAGTTTTTTACCGTTTTTGTCTACTTTATTTCCCCCTCTGTTGTAATAGGTTTTGCCATTAGAATTTTCAACATAATATAGTTTTTCTCCATTTGTATCCACAAATCCGGTTTTGATTTGAGTTTGGGTTTTGTCTTTTGGAGCTGGCGGCGAAATTGGTGGCGGTGGCGGCGGTATCGTGCCGTCATTTTCAGGAATAACGATGATGTCTAAAACTTCTCCTTTGGCGTTGGTATGTTTGTAAGTGTAGGATTCTCTCTGAATTTTATACGCTTCAATAGCTTTTTCATAGGCCTTGGTTTGTTTTTCAGAAGCGTTTGCTGGCGGTGGTGGTGGAGGTGGTGATATAGTTTGGTTAACCAAGGTTGCATTTTTCAGACCATCTATTGTCGTAGGCGGGGGCGGTGGCGGAAAATTGGGCATTGGTTCAGCATTTGTTTTTTGCTCGCTGGTCATTTTATCATGAAGTTCTCTTAGTCGTCTCATGTCTTTCTGTTTAATAATGGTTTTGCCAGGAGTTTGGGAGTTATAGTGTTTGGACAGTTTGTTGTATTCTTCTACTTCTGCAGGAGTGGCTTTTTGTTGCTTTTGAGATTTTATTAGCGATTCCATCATTTCCTTTCTGACCTCATCTAAACTCGGTTGCGCAGTATCTCCCGAAGTGCAATAAGTCATTTTTTTGACACCTATTTCTCTTATATTCTTTACGGCCTTCTTTACAATTTCAGCATCGATATTTGCGAATGCTGTAATGGAGACATATAAGTCATTGTTTCGCTTAAACATTTCTTCAATTTGTTCAAGATTAATGACGTCTTCACCGAGCAATAATTCTCCTTTTTCAT
This sequence comes from Gelidibacter algens, assembly GCF_001678675.1. Taxonomy (GTDB): domain Bacteria; phylum Bacteroidota; class Bacteroidia; order Flavobacteriales; family Flavobacteriaceae; genus Gelidibacter; species Gelidibacter algens. The sequence goes on along the minus strand of NZ_LZRN01000026.1, from coordinate 24,629 downwards.
TTAGAAATAAATCAATGGATTCCGAAAAGATCGCTTTAGTATCTATTTCTTGTTCGACAATTTCTGTTTCACTAAACCCATAAAGCGTCAGTGCAAGTAATGGCAAAAGCAAGATGCTTTTGAGCCACATGTTTCGTTTTGATGTTTGTGTTTTCATAACTGTAAATCGTTTTTTGACCTGTCCGAATGCATTAAAAAGCGTGATCTGCTTTCCAAACACCTTAAGGCGGATTGATGAATAATTGATGGCGTTTGCCAATTGAGGTTCTGTAGCATTTGATGAGAATGCCAATAAAATATGTTGGTAATTTGATGCCATGATGCCTTTGTTTAGAACGGCTTGATCTGCTAAAAATTCATGGTTCATTTTTATCGATCGTTTGGCAAAATAAATCAGCGGATTAAACCAAAAGATGACCTGAAGCAATTCGACAAACAACACATCAATACTGTGTTTTTGCATGGCGTGGGTTTCTTCATGCCAAAATACGGCTTGCGGAATTTCGTGATTATCAAATTTCTGTTTGTTTAAAAAGATGTATTTGAAAAAGGTATGCGGCGTTATCAAATCTGATAAAAGCACATGAATAATATGTTTCGATTTTTGCTTCGGATTGCGGTTAATCTTGAAAATAATCTGTAGAAGATTAATTAAGAATTTTGCTCCAAACACTAAAACGCCCAAACCATAGATACTCCATAAAAGCATTGGTAAATAATTCGTTTCTTGAGGTTGCGGAAGATCCTCAGTGTAATAAACCAGTGCTTCTGTAGGCTCATTTACTGTTGGCAATGTCGTAACCTCAATATAGTGTGTAAACGTAACCAACGGAATAACGAACGCAATGATGAGTGCGCCCAACAAATAGTAACGTTTAAATACATGCATGTTTTCTCTTTCTAAAAAGAATTTGTAGAATGCCATAAAAATGGCCAAACACGCGCCGGATTTTAGGAGATAGATGAGCATATGACTTGTTTCGTGGTTATTATTTGTTTTTCAAAGGTCTCGGTGAGCCACAACGACTATTTTAGTTCTATTGCAAATTATGGGCTATTGCGGTTTCTTTTTAATTTCGCTGTCGATGAGTAGTTTTAAATCTTCCAATTCTTCTTTTGTAAGATTGGTTTCTTTCGTGAAAAAAGAGGCAAACTGAGAGGCGCTGTCATTGAAAAAACTTTTGATCAAGCCATTGACGTGCTTGCTGAAATAGTCTTTTTTCTTTACCAACGGGAAATACTGTCTCGATTTTCCGTAGAGTGTATAACCCACAAATTGTTTATCATGCATCCGCTTTAACAAAGTAGCCACAGTGGTTGGTGCGGGTTTTGGATCAGGATAGGCTTCAAGAATGTCTTTCATAAAGGCTTTTTCCATCTTCCAGAGGTGGTTCATTAAATCTTCTTCGGTTTTTGTCAGTTCCATTGCTCTACATGTTTAGAATGTGTTCTACAAATGTAGAACAAAAAATAACATGGCCAAAAAAAAGTGTATTTTTATTTGTCAATGTCTGATTTTTTGGATTAGCTAATCGATTGTGGGACAAAAAAAAGCCACGAATTTAAGAATATAGTTCTACATATATTCTTGAATTCGTGGTTTCTTAACTTTGCGCCTCCGCGTCTTTGCGAGACTAAAAGTGTACTTCTTACTTAGAAAGCTCCGTAAAATACTTATAAAACAACGGAATTGTTGAAATTCCTTTCAGATAATTCCAAACTCCAAAATGTTCGTTAGGTGAGTGGATGGCATCACTGTCTAACCCGAAGCCCATTAAAATGGTTTTACTTTTCAGTTCCTGCTCAAAAAGAGCTACTATAGGAATGCTACCACCACTACGTTGTGGAATTGGTGTTTTCCCAAAAGTATCTTCATAAGCTTTTGATGCTGCTTGATACCCAATACTATCAATTGGTGTGACATAACCTTGTCCGCCATGATGTGGTTTTACCAATACCTTTACACCCTTTGGAGCGATGCTTTCAAAGTGGTTTTTGAACAATTTGGTGATGTCTTCCCAATCTTGATGTGGTACCAATCGCATAGAGATTTTAGCATACGCTTTACTCGCAATGACTGTTTTGGCTCCTTCACCAGTATAGCCTCCCCAAATACCGTTCACATCTAAGGTTGGTCTGATGGAATTACGCTCGTTGGTGGTATAGCCTTTTTCGCCATAAACATCGTCAATGTCAATTGCTTTTTTATAATTGTCCAATGAAAACGGTGCTTTTGCCATTTGTGCACGCTCTTCATCAGATAGATTTTCTACCTTATCATAAAATCCAGGAATGGTAATATGGTTATTTTCATCATGCAACGACGCAATCATTTTTGTCAAGACATTGATTGGGTTGGCCACAGCGCCGCCATACAATCCAGAATGTAAATCTCTATTTGGACCCGTCACTTCAACTTCCACATAGCTCAATCCGCGCAGGCCGGTTGTGATAGATGGCGTGTCTTTTGAGATCATGCCTGTATCAGAAATTAAAATCACATCATTTTTTAGTTTTTCCTGATTGTTTTTTACAAATTTTGAAAGGTTGACACTGCCCACTTCTTCTTCGCCCTCAATCATAAATTTCACATTGCAGGGCAGTTGGTTGGTTTCAGTCATAAATTCCATGGCTTTGACATGCATGTACATTTGTCCTTTATCATCACAAGCACCTCTAGCATAAATGGCGCCTTCTGGATGCAGTTCTGTTTTTTTGATAACCGGTTCAAATGGTGGCGAAGTCCAGAGACCAATAGGGTCAGCAGGTTGTACATCATAATGGCCATACACCAAAACCGTAGGCAGGTTTTTGTCAATTATCTTTTCGCCATATACAATTGGGTAACCGTCAGTCTCGCAAATTTCAACATGGTCACAGCCCGCTTTTTCTAAGCTTTTTTTGATGATATCAGCGGTTTTAAGGACATCTTTCTTGTAAGCGGAATCTGCACTTACGGATGGGATTTTGAGAAGTTCAATAAGTTCATTGATAAATCGGTCTTTATTTTTTTCTACGTAGCTGTCTATGTTTTGCATGTTCTGATTTTTAGTGAATTCCAATGTATTGGAAATTGATTTTCAAGTTATTCAAAAGTACAAAAATTGAAGCGAATTTTCTTGGTCAAAGTTATTTGTATATTCAAAGGAATGTTTATATTTGCATCCCGATAATAATCGGAGCCTATGCAGGTGTGGTGGAATTGGTAGACACGCTAGACTTAGGAGTTATCCTAATAAAAGTCTAATTATTTTTAAAATGCGGGCGTGGTGGAATTGGTAGACACGCCAGACTTAGGATCTGGTGCCGCGAGGTGTGGGAGTTCGAGTCTCCCCGCCCGTACAAAAGCTGAAGAGAAATCTTCGGCTTTTTCCATTTAAAATCTTTTTAAAAAAAGTCAGGTACAACATAGGTACAACATTTTGACATTTTGAAGACAATTTTTTTATTGATATCAATTGGTTTCATTTGCCATTTGACTTTATGAATTACCTGTTAGGATAATATATTCTGCCAAATCACAACTCTTTTTTCTCAGGAAGTGAAGTTGATTATCATACAATATAATCGCAATTTTAACTCGTAAAATACTTCCATTAAAAGACTACGGCATAGAGCCATCGCTTCGTCCTAGGCTTATTTATGGATCAAGGAATATTCGGATCAAGGAATATTCTTGGGGAGGAGCATAGATTACGCATATAATTTAGTCAGTCTGTAGAGGAAGAATTTGACATCTCTTACGCCTCTAAACATCGCCCTGAACTCTTTGATTTTGGCGTTGAAAGATTCCGCGGAAGCGTTCGTGCTCCTGTTGTCAAAATAGTTCAAGATAGAGTTGTAATGCATTTGTATGGACCTTGCGATGGTATTGAAGGACTTAAATTCAGATTTTTCTATCTTATCATACCAATGTGCCAACTTTAGACCTGCTACATCCTTGTTCGTGTTATTTTCAAAGACATAGCTTAACCCATAGGATAGCTTGAGCCGCGAAAAATAGAATTTATGTTATTTCGTGTTTTTTTTTTAAATTAAAAACGATTGTTGCAGTGGTGAATTAAATAAGTCCAAAAGTATAATTAGGCTATGTAAGGTTTTAATTGTTAATTTGTGTTAAGAAAACCCCATTTTCTACTACTTAATAAAATGTTATGAATAAAAAAAACTACGGTTTTTTGTGTGTTGTCTGTATATACACTTTTGCTAACAGCATCGTCCACTATAAACTATAAGGATGCACTTGAAAAAGGATCGTCTTTCTCCAGTATTGTAAAAACGAATTCACCCAAGTTTTTTTATCACACTTCAAATAAAAAGGCTTTAACATATGAAGAGGGCACAAACGAACTCAACAAAGGATACAAAGCACATAATCCCAGTTTAAACAGTTCATACATTTCTGCGGTTCCCTATTTGCAAAATAACTCGTCAGGGTTTTCATGGGAAATTTTAGAGACAACATATCCCGTTTCTGATTCTGTTGTAAAAAATCGCGACTTAGCAGCTAGTTCTTTTAAAGCTATAGAGGCGAGTGATTCGTGGATTGACAAATTTACCAATGAGGACATTCAAGAACTTCCTATTGGCATAAAACATACAAACAAAGGCGGTAATAATGACAATGTAGAGTATGCCATAGGGATAACAAATGCAACCTTCAATAAGGATTATACAGAGCTTACTGTTTTTGCCAGAGTACGTTTGCCTCAAACCGATAACAACGGCACTCTTATAGAGTTATTTTTCGGTGCTAACAACGTTAAACTGTCCCATCAAGGCGGTATTGTTGGTGACGCTAATTTAGTGCTGCTAGGAGACGTGCATATTCCTTTCAACGCAGGAAAATGGATGTTATCTCTAAAAGGTGGTTTTGATTATAAAACAGGAAATGTTCAAAACAGGACTTATGTAACTATTAATTGTGATGGAGTTAAGGAGTTGGGCGTCAACGGGATTGTTGAGTTTTCACGAGAACTTATTATACCCATAGAATCCAACGGTGAGGTTAATGAATCTAAAACATTGGTCAATGAAATCATTGAAACAGAGAGTGGCTCGCAAACGATACAAGTCCCTTATAGGGTCAAAGGTGAATTTTATGTAGTCGCTTCTAGTTGGAATGATCTGTTGGTTGATATTGACTTGCAACCTTTTGTTTTGGCCAAAAAGAGAAATAATAAGGACTATTATGGTAATTTTCAGTTTTTTGTCAACCATGCGGTTTTGGATTTTAGTGACATACGCAATGATCCGGCTGCAGTGTTTCCTGTTTATTACCATGAAAATGGGTTGCTGCTACCGAATGAGCGTTCGTGGCGCGGTGTGTATGTAAACACTGTAGAGGTGAAAATGCCAACAGAGTTCAAGACTTCTGAAACTATAAGTAAAGGCTCTAATGAACGGGTTGCCTTTGGTGCTCACCATTTAATTATTGATAATTATGGGGTTTCAGGTACTTTTTATGGGGACAATGTTTTTACTCTTGAACAAGGTAGAACAAATGACAATAAAGCCTGGATGTATTCCCTTGATCATATTGAAGTGACTTTAGCTGCTAATAATTTGATTGGTGCGAGGATTGATGGGCGCATATTACTTCCTGTTTCAGAAAATAAAAAAACTACAAATAGCAGTCCAGAGAGAATTGGCTTACGGTATTCAGGACTTATCTTACCTGATGAGTATTTGCTGCATGTGAGCACTGATTCCATCATTGATTTTAATCTCTGGAAAGGAAAAGGCCAGTTGTTTCCCAATAGTTCGATTGAGTTGGCTGTTAGAGAAGGGGAATTTAAGCCGAAGGCCACGCTCCACGGACGCTTGGCAATTACTGCTAACCAGATAAAAAGCCTCGAAGATGAAGACGAGGAAATTGAAATAACAGAAATTGATGAAAACGGCAATCCTAAAAAACAGTTTATAGACTTTAAAGGGATTGAGTTTCAAAACTTAGTATTACAAACGGAATCCCCTATTTTCAAAGTCGGTTATATGGGTTATGAAGATGAAGCAACTCTAGGTGGATTCCCTGTATCTATTTCCAGAATAGGAATTACTTCAAACGAAACCAATGCCAACTTGTATTTTGATCTTGCTATTAATTTAATGGGAGAGAACAATGGGTTTGCCGCTAAAACTAGTTTAGCGATTATAGGTAAGTTTGAAGAAGAAAACTATAGACAAAAATTCAAGCTCGACGGGATTGAACTTGACGCAATAGCTATTAATGCTGATTTAGGAGGATTTCAAATATGGGGAAGTCTTCTCCTAATGAATAATGATCCCGTTTATGGGAATGGTTTTCAAGCAACACTTGGTGCAGAATTTAAAAAGATAGGAAAGCTTGAAGTGAATGCTATTTTTGGAAAATCGGATTTCAGATATTGGATGGTAGATGGACTTGTAGATTTTCCTCCCGGTACAGGAAGTGGCATTAACCTATCAGGTTTTGCGGGGGGCGCATCCTATAAAATGAGAAGACAGGATTTTGGATCTGCTATAAATGGGGGGGCGTTCACATATGCGCCTGATAAAAATTCTGGATTGGGAGTCAAAGCAATGGTTTTACTCAACGCAGTTGATGACGCTGTTTTAAAAGGTGGTGCTGGTTTTGAAATACTCTTTAACACGAAAGGAGGTCTTAATCAATTGTCATTGTACGGACAAGGAGCGATAATGAATGTTAAAGTTCCTGGCATGGGTAAAATCTCTGACTTGTATGAAAAAATAAAAAATGAAACCGACAAAGCACAAAATTTTTTAGGCAAAACAAAATCTGAAGAAGAACAGTCTTGGGCGGGCAGGAATTTATTAGATAAATCTAAAAACGAGTTTCCAAAGGTAGATCCCGAACTTATGACTATTAGTGGGATGCTGGGAATTACAATGGACTTCCAAAATGATGAACTGCATGGAGAATTGGATGTTTCCGTTTCTGTTCCAGGCGGTTTTGTGCACGGCGGTGGGAAAGCAGTTATCCACATCGCTCCAGAAAAATGGTATTTTTATATAGGCACTCCTGAGCATAGAATGAATTTAAAAATTGGGGTCGGCCCATTAAAAGTTGAAACAGGTGGCTACTTTATGATAGGTTCAGTATTGCCTGATTCTCCACCTCCGCCCATAGAAGTTGCTGATATTTTAGGAGTTGATGCCAATGAATTGAACTATATGCGTGATCAAAACGCTTTAAAAAGTGGTAGAGGTTTTGCTTTTGGAACCGACTTCAAAGTTGATACGGGAGATCTGCGTTTCCTTATTTTTTACGCAAACTTTAAAGCAGGTGCAGGTTTTGACATTATGCTAAGGGATTATGGTGATGTTCAATGTTCTAATACTGGAGACCAAGTTGGTATTAATGGTTGGTATGCCAATGGGCAAGCATATGCTTATTTGCAAGGGGAGTTAGGGATTCAGGTCAAGCTATTTTTTATTAAAAAGAAAATCCCGATTATTAAGGGAGGTGCAGCCGTCTTGTTACAGGCAAAAGCACCCAATCCTATTTGGATGCGAGGTTATGTTGGTGGTAATTTTAATGTCTTAGGAGGTTTAGTTAAAGGTAAGTTTAGATTTAAAATTACCATTGGAGAAGAGTGTGAATTTGAAAACGCATCGCCTTTAGGTGGTTTAAAAATGATTGCTGATTTAACCCCTAGCAATGGTAGCGATACTATTGATGTGTTTACCATCCCACAAGCCACTTTTAACATGAAAGTTGGTCAAGCACTTATTATTCCTGAAGATGATGGTGACAAAACTTACCGTATCGATTTGGATAAATTTGTGCTTTTACATAACGGAAAGGAAATACCGGGCAAACTAGAATGGTCAGCCAGCAATGATCGCGTTAATTTAGTGTCCTCAGACATTTTGTCCCCTAATGAAAAATTAACAGTTAGGGTGGAAGTGAGTTTCAAGGAAAAAGTGAATGGTGTTTTTCAACCAATTATGGTTGATGGCAAACCTGCAAAAGAAACAGAAGAACGCACCTTTACCACAGGCGGTGCACCAGACTACATTCCGTTGCATAATATAACGTATGCTTACCCAGTGGTTGATCAAAAGTATTTTATGGAAGATGAATCTAATACAGGTTATATCCAATTAAAGCGTGGACAGGATTATTTGTTTGATGATAAAGCATGGGAGAGTTTTATTAGATATTCTAAAATGAATGATACATCTTCTGAACCTATTGATTTCAAATACAACACTACAGAAAATAGGTTAACCTATGCCATTCCTAATGTATCCCAACAATCAAGTTACACCATGTTAATAGCAAGTAAACCGAAAGGGGCTTCTACATCAACACATGCTAATTCATCTAAAAATAAAAAAGAAAAAAATAATGACGGTGGAGGTTCTTATGCACGAGGAATAGAAAAAGAAGAAGTCAATATCAAACAAAACAAAGCTGACCACATCAGTAAAAATGGAGAAATTGAGCGTTTAGCCTACAAATTCGGGTCTTCAAAATATAAAACCTTAAAACAGAAAATAAACTCTATCAGCACCCAAAATTATAATTGGGGAGTTATTTATTCTGATGTGATTTATTTAACCAATACAATTACGGATCATGAACCTTTTGATTCAGCGGAGCTTTTAGGTTCTGGCTACACAAATAATGTGCCTCTAATAAGTGTTGAGGCTACTTTAGATGATGCCTATTTTATATCAGACATGAATCCACCTTTATATTCAAAATATCCATTAGGCGGTAAATATCAGTTTGATAATAGAGATGGCCAAACGCTTGGGACCCCTCCTAAATATGCATTGCCCATAGTATCTGAATATTTAACCAATCTGGAGTACGGGGTTAATGAGCAGATGCTTAGAACTACATTTCCTTTCCATTATAACTTAGGATTAGTCTATAAGGAAGATTGGGTAGATATGCATTCGCAAATCGTAAACGACCAAATAGATGGTCTCCTACCTCGCGGAAGTGCGATACTTAATTTCTTAGATGCCGATTATGTATTTATGCGTTATGGCTTTTATAAAACCACGTTGAGCTATAATCTTCCGGGCGATATTAATGGGACGAGTACAACCTATAAATTTAAAAACCCAAATAAATTTAGATAATTTACCTTAAAAGTAAACGTGAGAGCTTTTAGGGTATGAAAAACAAATCTCACAATAAAAACAAATTTAAATTTTAAGAAATGAACAAAATCAAAACAACAAAAACAATCATTCTAGCCGCATTTGTAGTGGTCGGAGGCTTACTTACATCTTGCAGTAACGATGACGACAATCAAGAAGCATCTATAGTTGGGGCATGGAAAAGTATTTCAGCAATAGAAGAAACTTTTGTGGGCAATGTGCGCGAAAGTATGAAAGAGATTACTGTTGATGACAAAAATTTTGAAATACTGACCTTTACGTCTAATGGAAATTTAACCATTTTTGAAGAGAGTAAAAATGAATCCTTATCAGAATTGGCAACTTACACAGTAAAAGGCAAAACTATTTTTATTTCTCATGAAGGAGAAACTGAAGTTGAAGAGGTTGGGTCTACGTTAAATGAAAATGAACTAATCCTTGAATATACCGAGGAGGATGAAACAAATAGATATCTACTAACTGTTATGTACAAAAGGCAATAATAAAAACACAGGCGTGTTGAAACGCGCCTGTATTCAAAAATTTTAATTCATTTGAAAACAAACAGACGCTATGTCACCCTTTTGTCTTTTTTGCTTGTGTACTCCGTATGCTGGTCTCAAAACAACATTCAGGACAGCTTGGCAAGTATAAAGATTCTTTCTCGGGTACAGGAAAATAAGATCCTTTTACGTTGGGCTGTAACTGATGCTGTTGCTTGGCAAAAAACTAATGTGAGTGGCTTCATATTAGAAAAATATTTATTTTCAACAGATGGAAATCGTCTGCCAGAACCTCAAATAGTGTGGTCTAAACCCATTAAAGCAGATGCCTTGGAGACTTGGCAAGACATTGTGGAAAAAGACAATTATGCGGCCATTATTGCTCAAGCTATCTATGGTGAAAGCTTTTTAATAGAAGGTAGTGAAGGACAATTGGCGGATATTGTGAACTTAGTTCAAGAAAACGAACAACGCTTTTCGTTTGCCCTATTAGCTGCTGATATGAATTTTGAAGCCGCCACAAAGGCAGGATGGGGTTATACCGATAATGATATTAAACCGAATGAGAAATATGCGTATAAAATAAAATCGGCACTACCACAAGAACAATTGGCTTTAAAAAGTTCTACAACTCTAGTGGGCTTAAGTGATTATGAAATCTTACCAGCACCTATTGATTTACAAGGTATTTTTAGCGATAAAAGCGTCATGATCACATGGGAGTACCAACTCTTTAAAAGTATTTATACTTCCTATAATCTTGAACGCTCAGAAGACAATAAAACCTTTACCTCATTAAGCAATGAAGCTCTTATTAATTTGAACGACAGGCCCGAAGCCCCTGCAAAGCGTATGTATTATATAGATTCGTTAGCTCAAAATAATAAAACCTACTACTACAGGGTCAATGGAATCTCTCCTTTTGGAGAAAAAGGAGCCTATTCCGTTGTCGTTTCAGGACAAGGACAACCTATATTGCCTTTTACCCCGCATATTATCGATTTTAAGTTCACCAAAAATGAATATGAAGCAGAAATTATTTGGGAATTTCCTAAAGAAGCTGAAGTCCTTACTGAGAAGTTCCAACTCAATCATGCCGAAAAAGATTCAGGACCTTATAAAGTGGTTGTCGTCGATATTCCTGCAAATCAACGTCACGTTACGTTTTCGGAATTAGCACCGTCAAATTATTTTACTATCACTGCAGTAGGAAAAACTCCTGGACAGAAGAAAACATCTTTTAGCAAACTCATTCAACCTATAGATTCTCTACCTCCTGCAGTTCCTCTAGAGTTAAAGGGCAGCATTGACAGCTTGGGTATTGTTAATATTAAATGGAAAGCCAATGTTGAAAAGGACATGCTTGGCTATCGTATTTTTAGAGGATTTACAAAAAATGAAGAACCCTCACAATTAACCGTTTCACCTCTTGAAACTAATAAATTTACGGATACCGTTGAAGTTAAAAATTTAAATTCAAAAGTGTATTACCAAGTAGTTGCTGTCGATAGACGTTTTAACCATTCTGAAAAGTCAGAAGTACTTATCCTTGAAAAACCTGATGTTATTCCACCAACAGCGCCTGTATTCTCAAAGTATAAAGTTGAAAAGGGGGAGGTGAGGTTATTTTGGATAAATTCTTCTGAAGAAAATGCGACACATATTCTGAGTAGAAAAAATATGACTGATCATAAGGAATGGCAAGAAATCTATAAAGTTACCGATACCATACAACACTTTGTCGACAAAAAGATTGAAGCGGATAAAACCTATAAATATGCTATAAAAGCAATTGATAAAAGTGGTTTAGAATCTTTACCATCTATGCCATTGACAGTGAATGTCATTGACTTAACACCGCCTAAGCTTATCAAAGAATTAAATTTCAATGTTTACAGACAGGATAATTATATAGAACTCTTTTGGCGAGCAGATGATCGTAACATAATGGAGTATACCATTTATAAACAAATTAACGATGCTGATCCCACCACTTGGCGAATTGTTCCCGCTACTGTTAAGCGGTTTATTGATAAGGATATCCACCCTAATCAGACCTACACGTATTACCTGCGTTCGACATTAACCAATGGAAAGTTTTCAATGGTTAAAGAAGTAGAAATTAAATTTTAAGTTAAGTTATGAAAAATAAGACCCTGCTCATAGTAATGTTATTTTTTGCACAAATTTTATACAGTCAAACTTATGAGATAAAATTAAATTTTTGGTATAAAGTTGATAGAAATGTAAAAAACAAATCAAGCTCTAACATGACCATTCGTTTGTATTATTCAGATAACACTTCGGAGGAAATTTATTCCAAGTCAATAGGAGATGACACATACCAAGGTCCTGTAAATTTAAACTTGTCAAGAAATAAAAGACCAATTAATTTTAAAGTAACGGGATTTGTTAATTTTTCAGATGTTGGTGATGCTGATTGGAATCACACTCTACCTTTGAATAGTGGATGTATTACTGAGCAACGCTATACTTATCGCCATAGCGGTTTTCAAAATGATCGTATAAATTTTGATTATTCTTCACGCCCCATTATCAAAATACCTGAGCCAGGTGCGGACAATAATTTTCCTGAAGATGAGGTTCTAACGCTAACTGCATCCAGCGGATTTCTTTCTTCGGTTTATAATTGGGAATATTCCATTAATAATGGTGCAAACTATCGTCCAATTCCAAGTGTAAATCAAAACCGTCGCAACGTCGAAATTCTTGGTGGTCAATTCTTAGATAAGTCTTATCATGGTAAAATAATTTATTTTAGAGTTAATACAGGATGTAATTATTCCAATTCCGTGCCTTACAGGTTTTTAATCTCTGCACCTCATTTTTTATCGCCAAATCCGAACCCTACATCATGTTACGATAAGGGAGATGGCTCAGTGAGACTTTCTTTTAGTCGGGTTTTAAAACAGGGAGAAGTACTGAGTATAACAAGTTCAAATAATAATTTTCCATCTGGTAAATTCGTAAATCTAGTTGCTTCTGATTTTGACTCAAACCAATCTATATTAATTGAAAATCTTAAGCCAGGGATTTATCCAGTTGCAGTTGCTGGTTTTTTTAATGGCTTTAACACATATATTGAATCATCATCGCACAAAACGTCTTTCACAATAGAAGACCAACCACCCGTAGAATTCACAGTTGAAACCACAAATGTTAATTGTAATGGAGGGAGCGACGGTACAATTACAATTAGCGCAACTGGAGGCAATGGGAGTTACACCTATCAAATTAACGATAGCACTCCTCAAGCCTTTACAAATGGTAAAACTCATATAGAAACAGGTTTACCGCAGGGATGGTACACCATAAATATAAAAGATACCAACGGCTGTCTTGCCCAGAAAATTCTCAGAGACGGTAATGGGAAGATTATAGGTCCAGAGGGGACATTAGAAGAATCTAGAGAAATTACACAACCCGATGCCGCCTTGAGTGTAGAATTTTCCACATTGGAAGATGGAGGTATTAAAGAACCTACAGCCTACGGTTTCTCAAATGGAACGATTACGGCCAAAATTAACGGAGGGACAAAGTTACCAAATGACACTTATAACTTTACATGGGAATATTTTGATGACTTAACAGCTTCTTGGGTAAATTGGACAGACTTTAATTATGCTTATGATGCTCCAGATGATTGGTATATCATTTTACAAAATGCCAAAGGCGGGAATTATAAATTAACAGTTACAGACAAGTATGGTTGTACCGTTACAAATCAGCCTTTTACTTTAGGTCAACCACCTCAACTTAGCGTTTCAATTAGCGAAACCAATGCTATTTCGTGTAATAACACCAATATTTTTGGTGACGATTCAAGCGATGGTGAATTAACAGCAATAGGCACCGGAGGAGTTCCTTTAAAACCTACAGATAATAAAGGTTTGCCTTATTATTACAAATGGAAAAAGAAGGATGCCAATGGTGTTTATCAAGAAATAATTGGCGCAGACAGCAATGTGCTGTCTAACCGAGATGCGGGAGATTATGCTGTAAATATTATAGATGCCAATGGGATTACCGTAGGAACCGCAATCAATAATGTGGTAACACCAGTTGATGTCTTAATGACACTCACACAACCAGATTTATTACAAATTACCTTTAACAAAGTGGATGTTTTCTGTCACGGAGGAAAGGATGGTAGTATCCACGCCACCATAATTGGGGGTACCCCGTTTGATTCTGGAGGATATACGATAAAATGGAATACAGGAGCACAGACAGAAGCTATTGATACGTTGGTTGCAGGAACTTATACCATTATCGTGACTGATAAAAACGACTGTAGAGCTCAGGCAAGCATTACTATCGATCAACCAGCCTTTCCTTTAGTGATTAATTATACCGCATTTTTTGCACCTACTTATACAGGAGCAACTAATGGTTGGATAGAAGCGACAGTTACGGGTGGTACGCCATTAAACAGTGGGACTTACACTTATATTTGGAAAGATGCCAATGGTAATAATTTAAATGCACAAGTGACCCAAACGATTTACTCAAACAGTTATGTCATAAAATTGAATGGTTTAGCAGCGGGTGTATATGATCTCACTATTGAAGACGGCAATTATCCACTGGCTATTGATTCTCCGAAGTGTACAATTTCTAATAGTCCTTACACATTACATGATCCTAAGCCATTGACCGTCGAGATACAAGAACATAAACCTATTTCATGTCATAGCACGAATGCTTACGGTACTCAGTCCAGTGATGGTGCTTTGAGGATCATTGCAGATGGCGGTGTGAAGTTACAACCTACTGACAATAAAGGAATGCCATACTATTATACTTGGAAAAAAGAAATGACTCCAGGTGTTTGGACCGAATTAACCGGTCAAATAACTGATATAGCCACTAATTTAGATGCAGGAAATTATGCGGTAAACATAAAAGATGCCAATGGTATTGTTTTAGGGATTTATCATAACAATGTGTTGATCACACCAACCGATACGACCTACGTTTTTGAAGAGCCACCGTTATTAGAACTTACCATCGAAAAGCAAGATGTATATTGTTACAATGGAAGTGATGGATGGGCAAAAACGATCATTACAGGCGGTACACCTCCTTATAATATTGTATGGAGTAGTGAAGAAACTTCTGAAAGAATCTCATACTTAAACCAAGGTGTTTATAATGTAACCATTATGGATAGTCGGGGGGTGTCAAGTTGAAGGCAGCGTAAGTATTGATCAACCTACTGCCCCCGTAAGTATTGCCTACACCGCCTTTTCTACACCAAGTATAAAAGGAGCATCTGACGGATGGATAGAAGCTCAAATCAATGGAGGCACCGCTTTATCTGATGGGAGTTATACTTACTATTGGCAAGATGCAAATGGAACTATTTCAAATGTACAAACAACAACCAGTTTTAAAAATGGTGTTTTTCAAATACGTTTAAATAATCTATCAAAAGGTAGTTATTATCTCACTATTGAAGATGCGAATTTTCCGCTGGCCACTACAGGTGATAATTGTACATCTTTAGACGATGAATTTATTATGTATGATCCTATTGAAGCGATTATTAGTGTGCTTACGCCGATCTCTTGCCATGGAAATAATACATTTAATAACGCTTTTTCTGATGGTGCATTGCATGTTGTGGTTACTGGCGGTTTGCCATTTAGCACAGGGCAACCTTATATTTATTATTGGAAAAAAGAAAACAGCAGCGGAATATTTGATGATCTAAACCAAAACTCAGATAATGCCCAAAACTTATCTGATGGAACTTATGCTTTGAATGTTGAAGACAGTCGTGGGGTAGTCATTGGTGTATATGAAAGTTTAAACCTTTTGCAGCCTACTGATGAAGTTTTCTATTTCCAAGAACCAGAACTCTTAGAAGTCGCTTTAACAACCACTGAAATTTCTTGTGGCGCAGGTAACGACGCAACGGCCACCGTATCAATATCAGGAGGAGTTCCACCTTTTGATATTGCCTGGTCCAATGGTAATATTACAGCAACTGCAACTAACTTAATCGCAGGAAACCATGTGGTATATGTGACGGACGCTCGTGGGTGCATGTTCTCAGGAAATATCACTATAAATCAACCAGGAGGAATAGTTATTGATGTTATTGAAAAAATACTTCCAACATGTTTTCAAGGCGATGATGGCAAAATTAAACTGGCATTATCAGGAGGCGTAGCGCCATATACCTATTCATGGGATACAGGAGCAAACACGACCACTATTCAAAATCTGACTGAGGGACGTTATGTTTTTTCATTAACAGACAGCAACGGTTGTCGAGCTTTTAAAGAGATTTTGCTACAGGATCCCGAAAAAATGAGCATCAATTTAGGTGAAGACTGGACACTTTGCAAAAACCAAAGCCATGAGTTAGATGGACGTGTTTCAGACCCTGATGCCTTGTATCTATGGACGTCAGATAATGGATTTAGTGCAACAACACCAAACGTTACGGTGACGCAGCCAGGCAGCTATCAAGTAACGGCAACGTCGTCCTTAGGTTGTACAGCGACTGATACTATTGTTATTGCTTATAGTGATACAGAAATTGATTCGGAGTTTTTGTTGTCTTCACAAGCTTATGTACAGCAAGAAGTCATAATGTTAAATGTTAGCAGCCCTTTAGGCAATACTTCAGAATGGATTATTCCAGAGGGGGTGACCATAATAGATACGGCGCATACATCCATCATCTTAAGTTTTCCCGAAGCTAAAACCTATAAAATTGGGTTGATTTCTACTCAAGGGGACTGTATTCAAGAACTCTATAAAAATATTGTAGTTGAAGAGAATCGTGGTTTACCGAACCCCGGTGATTCAAAAAATCCTTTTATAGAAGCGTTTACAATAACACCTAATCCCAATGCAGGCCAATTTGAAATGCATATTATCCTTGCTGATTCAAGCCCAATAGGGGTACGCGTCTTTGATGTTCAAGGTGGTTTTGTTTTCGAACAACCGAGTCTTCAAACAGCAAAAGAATATAACATACCAGTAAAGTTAAATTTGTCCTCGGGAATGTATTTTGTGGTTTTAGAAACCGCAAAAGAGACCCAAATAAAACGTTTAATTGTTCAATAGGATAACGTGTATCGATGACTAAATCATTATATAAAATAAGTAGTGTGATCTTACTTTTAGTGATCTTGCTTACGGGATGCTATAAAGAAACAGCGCTACCTGTTACGGCCAATTTCAGCACTGCTTTTGTGAATTCAGATGAATCTGTTCCCGTTCAAATTGCTATTACCAATCAAAGTATAGGTGCAGATAGCTATGCATGGACATTTGAAGGTGCACAGCCTTCTAGCGCTACTAGTGAGAACCCAGGTTCAGTGGTGTACAATGTTGCGGGCACGTATACCCTCCAATTAACAGCATCAAACAGGGATGGCAGCACCGACACTTTTGAAAAAACAATCACCATAGTTGATGGCATTTCCATTAATTTTTCTACGCAAATTATAGCGAGTAGTTATCCGCCTGTTGAAGTTGTATTAACAAATAATACAGAGGGTGAAGATTTATCTTATCTCTGGACATTTGAAGGCGGTATTCCTGCCACTTCAACAGATCAGCATCCTGGAAATATAATCTTTGTAACACCAGGAGATCATATAATTACGTTGAAAGTATCTAATGGTTTTGAGTCGTTTTCAGATCATAAAACAATTACCGTTACACCAGATATTGAAGCCATCTTCGATTGGGAAGTTGATCCTTTTGACGATGACTATCAAGCACCTGTAACTATTACGTTGATAAATAGTTCGATAAACGCGACCTCTTATCAGTGGACGTTTGAGGGAGGAACATCGGCAAGCGCTACTAATGAAACCCCCAAGACTACTTTCAATGATCCAGGAACCTATATGGTTACTTTAAAGGCGGATAATGGGAAGCGCACGCATACCGCGACTAAGAAAATTACCATTCATCCTAATACAAATATCAGAATGTTTAAAGATATTGAACTGGCCATTAATAATTCGCATAACACAAATGCGAGAGGGGCTTTTTTTTCTACCAAATTAAGAAAGGTACTTACTGCCGATGAGGTTACTGATGCGAATGGTGAAGAGATCGATATTTGCTTTTTTGGATTGAACAGCAGTTTTGATTTTAACAAATTTATAGCACCCGATGCCGTAGATTCCAATGGGTTTATCGCGATTCCAAATGCTACGCATACCAAGTTTATCAACTCACAGGAAATATGTGGTTGTTCAGCTAGTTTAAGCGCTGCTCAGTTTGATGGTATGACTTCTGATGGGCTTTTAAAGGCTTTAACTATTACAGAAACCTCTAATGGGTTACTTCCATTTGATAATAGCGTTGTGCCTAGAATCGTTCTTTTTGAAACGCATGATGGGCGTAAAGGGGCTATTAAAATAAAAACTTATGTCAATGAAGGTGCAAGTTCCTATATTATTTGCGATATAAAAGTACAGAAAGAGTAACGATATGTCGGCAAACTTTAAAATGAGTTGGCGATTACATTTAGAAAATACACAAGATGAAACAATTTTTTCAACATATAATGTTTAAGTTACAGCGTACTGTTGCTAATCAACTGATTACATTTGGTAGCAAAAGGGGTCAAGCTAACACCTCGAGACTTATAATTTTGTTCATGTTGCTCACAGCTAGTGTACCAGTCGCGCATGCCCAACTATACCCAGTTCAGGTCAACCAATCCATCATTCCACCTTATAACACGCAACTCAACAGTTACGCAACAGCATCAAGTGTAAAGCTGCGTCTTTATCTAACCATGACGGACGTAAATATCAACAACCGTCAGGTGCGTTTAAAACTAAAAATCAAAGGGCATGGTCTTAACATCCAATCTACCGATTTTGTACAAGGTGCTCCACAGATTTTTCTAAATGGAGGGATGCAGCAACAGCTTACCAATATTGATCTGGCGCCCTATTTTGAGCTGAACAATTTCTTAGGGATCAGTCCGCAACAATACAACCGGCCGCTGCCCGATGGTACCTATAAGTTTTGTTGGGAAGTCTATGATTTTTTAACAGGACAACTGATTTCTAGCCCAAATATGGGTTGTGATACCATTTTTTTATTGCTCAATGACCCACCATTTCTTAATCTGCCCAATCGGGGCGATCAGCTTACCGATATACAACCAACAAACATTATCTTTCAGTGGACACCGCGACATGCCAACGCGACTAATGTCAGCTATGAATTTGAGCTGAGAGAGCTTTGGGACCGTCAAATAAATCCACAGGCAGGTTTTATGGCCTCACCCAATTATTATACGGAAACCACTTATGCCACTACTTTATTATATACAATAAGCAAGCCTACACTTTTGCCAGGCCATACCTATGCTTGGCGTGTACGAGCAAAATCCACTACAGGAATTAGTGAGAATTCTGTATTTAAAAACAATGGCTATAGCGAAATATTTCATTTTACCTATACCAATACCTGCTATCCACCAAGCTTTGTTTTAGCCGAGCCATTGAATAAAGGCATTGTAAAAATAAACTGGCAAACAAATCCCGACCACAAAAAATACCACATCCAGTATAAACGTGCTGATGTATCCAATGCTGAGTGGTTTGAAGTCTACTCCTACGGAAACCAAGCACAAATATCAAACTTACAAGCAGGGGTCACCTATAATTTCAGGGTGGGTGGTACGTGCAATGCGCTCATTGATTTTGACCAAGTCTATAGTTATAGCAGCATCAATCAGTTTACAACACCTACGGCCGATGAGTCTGTAAGCTATAGTTGTGGCATTGTACCAGAGATGAAAATAACGAATTCCAAGCCTTTAGTAAACATTGGCGTTAACGAAACCTTTACAGCGGGGGACTTTCCTGTAACCGTAAAAGAAATTGAAGGTGGCAACGGTATTTTTAGTGGTAAAGGCTATATCGTAGTACCTTATTTAGCAGACACTAAAATAGCAGTAACCTTTAGTGGGATAAGAATAAATACAGATTACCAGCTTTTTGATGGGATTATTAAAACGACTTATGATCGTGCCTGGGGTGGTGTAGCCGATGTTGACGATCTATTTAATGGTAATCCCGGGCAACAAAACACAAGAGCGGTTAATTTTCCAATAGGAGAAATTATTATCGATCCCAATGGGGATATTTTAGTGGTAGGCGTAGGCGGATCACCTATTGTTGAATATGCAGGGGGTGAAGATTATATAATAACTGATAGCGGGCATCCCGGAGATCCTAACGGTACACCACCAATAGCTGCCAGCCCTCCTAAAAAGTATCATGTTGATGAAAAAGGAACTATAACTCCAATCGGGGAACAAGCAGCAGGTGGCTCTTCAACAGTCCAAAACACCAATGGTGTAAATAAAAAAGGGGAAGCCACAACCATAAGTGCTCAAGGCCTAGAGGTAACCTTTACTCAAGCACCGAACTCTGTGTACGGTTTTGACGCCTATAACCCGAGCTATCCTGAAACTAAAAGTTTGTACAAAAAACTGGGAAGCAATTATTACATCCCATACAAATCTGTAGCACAAGGGCAGACCGATTATATTGTTGCCAACTTAAATATTAGTAATGATAGCATACGGCCTCAGGATATTGTTTTTAAAACTAAAGATGGTGTTGCGATTGCAAAAGTGGATAGCACGGGAACCAACAAAATTACCAGCTACACCCTAAAACTTACAGGCTTGGCCACGGATGCCAATGTGGAAACGCAAGCTGTAATAAAGCAGGGCAATACCTATAAAATAGCGGGCGCCTTTATACAGTACCAAGCCACATCTAAAGATGTAAATGTTGTATTGGTAAACACGGCTAAGAATGTAAATATCCAAGAGGTAAAAAATAAGCTTATAACCATTTATAAGCGGGCCATGGTAAACCTGAGCATTACCGAAATTAACGATTTCGAGAAAGACTTAAATGAGCTGGCATCTACTGGTACTATTGACAGCGGCGAAAGTGGTTTTTTAGCAAATTATACGCCACAACAGCAAGCCATAAACAGTAAAATTAAATCCAGATCAGATTATAATACAACGGCGTATTATTTAATACTCACCGATAAAAAACCGTCCACTACAGGTCAGAAAGGTTTGATGCCACTAGGCAAGCAGTTTGGATATATTTATACTGGCAATGCTACCCCTTCGGGGGCTGGGGGGATTTCTGCCCACGAACTTGGGCATGGTGCGTTCCAACTAAAACACCCATTTTCTACACATAGTTATGGTTTTAAAGAAGTGAGTACCGATTGGCTTATGGATTATGCTAATGGGGAACACATACCGTATGAGCATTGGAAAGAAATACATAATCCTAAACTACGGATTGGGCTGTTTGATGGGGATCATGAGGCCGAACATAATAAAAACGCACATTTGGCACTAACAAAGAGTGGTAAAATTATAGATGAGTTTTATTTAGACGGAAAACAAATAAAGGTATCTGTTTTAATCGCCACCAATAACTATACTATAGAAGAAATAAAGTATGAAGGTTTAATATATTCATGGGTCACTTCAAAGGAAGCGTTTATAAATGGTGAAAAAGAAATTACTGTTAAAAAAGCTTCAAAAACGATAGATAAAGTTAATCTTTTTAGATCTCGTGGTGACGGTTGTACCTATGATTATGTCTTGATAAATTGGGGTAGCGATGACGAAAAAACAACCCATGTAAACGAAAGGATTGAAGAGAAAATCAAAAACTTTAAAGAAAACGATTGGAAACTAACGCCACTTAATGTTAGAGACGCTTCTTGTAACAATGCCTTTATAAAAGAGTTATTGGCAAGAGACCAAAGAGATTGCAGTGATGCAGAATTAAAAAATGGTGCAGAAGAACTCAGAATGAACTTACAAGTTTCTGATGGCCAAAAAGTAACCGCAGCTGTAAACAATACCTGCTTATCTGCCATAAGGAATTTAGTTTATACGGAGATAGAAATATTATTAAATACTATAGCGCAACAATCTGAAATAAAGGAATATTCTGAAGTAGCCATTCTTCGTTTGATGAACGCCATTAAAAGTGATGATTATATCTACTTTTATGAATATCTGGAGAAAGAGGATAATAAAATCCTTAAAAAGTTGGTTTCAGAAATAGATGATGCTTCCATCTATTTTTTTACTGATAAGAAAAACTATTCAAATTTTATAGGAGCAGTTACAGAAATGGTAAAACCTCTTTCTGATGAATTTAAGTGGAAATACATGAATCTACTAATTAATCAGCGATACTCAAAAATAGATGTAAGAGAACAAGAATCAATTTCGATATTATTAAAAAATCTAAAACAAGATAAATTAGAGAATCCAAATGAGGTAAGTTTTTTTATAGAGATGCTTAAATTTAGTCCGAACCTGATTAACATATTGGATTATAAGAGTATATATCTATTAGCTAAAACTAGAAGTAAAAATGAAACTATATTTAACCAGTTCACTCAAACTATAAAACGCGTTGAGAAAACTTCTAAAACGACACCTATTACCTTTACTGCTGTAGAAGTAAATGGTGATCCAGATTGGTTTTCTCCAAAATCAATGACTAATAGTCTACAGTCAAATGGATCATTTATTGGAAGTAAAATTTTCAATCAAAAAGAACTTGTTGGTTTTTTTGAATGGGTAACGTTTTTATATTCAAGTCAAGGTCAAAGTGTTTTAAAATTACTTAACAGCAAAAATCCCGAAGATTTAAAAACTGTCTTAATTAAATTCGAAGAACAGCTTCTGCTCTATACTGACAAAAAAATTGCTGACGATAAAGATTATTGGAATGGGGTTACAACAGTTACCTGTGATAACATTACCGATATCTTAGATCGTATTCGTTTAAATGAAAGTAAAACATCTCTGCAAAAAGTAAATTTCGCAACCCGTGTAAGTATTATTGAAAACATCATAACATGTCAAGCCCGTGAAGCTGTTAACGTTGAAAACACTGAAGAGGCTTTATTCAAAGTTCTGAGAAGTTTTGATGAAGATGATAGTAATATTCTTAAAGAGTTGGAGAAAATAGGGTTCAATAATATTTATAAAAATTTCTCAGGATTGAGATTAAAAAAATTCTGCTTCTGGACAGCTTCTCAAATTACAAGCAGTGCCCATTTCAGTACAGCTCAATCCGAAAAGCTATTTTTAAAAAATAATGATTTAATTACAAATACTAATGAATTGATCCAATTGGAACAAGATGTGCTCCAATTTAAAAACACTAGTTTTAAAACAAATTCAAAAACAACTTTTATAGTAACTGGTTTTGGCGAACTAGGATATAATGAAATGGTTCCTGTTTACATTGCAGGAAGTTTTAAATATCTTGATGAGGATGAATTCAAAAAAGGCACGGTAGCCTATATGCCATTAATTCAGTTTATAGCAATGTCAAATGACAATACTAATGTAGTATTTGAAAAATCTGCATGGGCTGCTCTAGATGGTGTGCTTTTGGTTATTGGGATTGGAGAATTTAAATACATATATAAAGTAGGAAACGGTGTTCATAAGACGATTGCCTTATTAGAAATAGCCGGGAATGCTACAAGTGCTACAGCCCAGTTATTAAATAACGATTATATCTCAGATGATTTCCGTTTTAGTTTACAAATGGCAAGTTTAGCGATGAACATTCCTAGATTATTAACAAAAATGCCAAATGCTGAAATTCAAGCTGAAAGGCTACTTGCTAAATTAGAAAAAGAAGCTAGTTTAAATGATAAATTTAGTTATTCAGATTATATAAAAAATATTTTTAAATATAAACCTTCAGCAAGTTCATTATTGGAAAAATTAAAAAGCCTGCCAGTTTTGAATGGTAAAGTAAAAAAACTAGGCACACTAGAATCTAAATTTATGGAAGATTTTGCCAATGCAGGTGATGATATATTAAAAGAAATGAATAAAGCCGATTCAGAATTATTTTCTGGATGGAAAAATTTCAGGAAGAAATATTTTGATGAAATATTGTGTGATTAAGTAAACAAAAAAATATTATGTTACGATTTTTAATAGGACTCATTACATTTTCTATAATACAGTCGACTAGCGCACAATGCGAAATGTTAGTTGAGCTTACAAAAGATCTTGCTAATCCAAAAACAAAGCAAGCTTTTAAAAACTATATAAAAGGAAATGATGACGGTATGTATTCATATCTGCAACTTGCCAAAGCAGGAAGAACTGAGTTAAGAACAAGTGTAGAAGCTTTACAAGCCTTCACGAAATTACAAAAAAATGAAAAATTGATTAAACTTGGAGTTAGCAAAGGGGACTTAGCAGGTATGTTGAAAAAAGGCTGGGGTGGGCCACCTGAAATACCAGCATTTAATATATTTTGCGACGAACTGAATGATTTGATAAATATATTACCCGTTAACACTAAAAATTTAAAAAGCTATTTAGGAAGTGAGGGTTTTACTAATGCAGCAAGTTATACACAACGCCATTCCTATCTTCAATTACAGCGATTGCTTGAAAATAAAGAAATTTTAAGTAAAGCTGATGAAGTTATCTTTGAAAGTGAAATTTCAGTTTCAGCATTTGGTATAGGAAATAGTGTATCAGATATTCACATTGTCTGGCAGGGTAGAAAGCTAGAGGTAGAAACTAAGGCAGGGGTAAATTTTTTTAAAGGTATTGATGAATCCAATTTCATGACTCAAAGTGGTAATTCTCTTATGACCGTTTCTAATATTGAAGATTATAAAGTATTTCTAAACCCTGGTTTGGTGGATGGTGTAAATAAAGAAGCTTCAATAAAAAAAGTTATAGATGCATGGAGTAAACAAAGCTGGTTTAAGGAAACTAAGATTGTGGATAAGTTTAAAAAGTATGGAGAATCAAAAGGTTTTGATTTTACTGACTATACAGTCGAGGAATATCTGAAAATGAAAACAGAATGGTTTGATGAAATTATTTATTAAAACATATCTAAATGAGAATAGTTAATTCAATTTCAAATGTAATCGCATATAAAA
>NZ_LZRN01000025.1 GCF_001678675.1 Gelidibacter algens | reverse complement strand
AAAAAAAAAACGTACTAACCGAAAAGTACTTCGTTTTTTTTATTTCATCATATAAGGATTATTATACATTGGGGATAATCAATTCTTGATCTGGATGAATCATATCAGGGTTTTTAAGAATATCAGAATTCGCCGCAAAAATCTTTTGATATTTTGACGGATCGCCATAATACTGCTTAGCTATTTTACCAAGAGTTTCTCCTGACTTTACAGTGTGCCTCGCAAAAACAGAAGTATCAGCCACCTTTATGTCTGCATTAATATCAGAAGGGTTTTCGCCACCAATAGCCTTGATCTTATCCCACAACAAATTCTTCTCGTATTGATTTTTCGCTGTTCCTTTCATTTTTAAGACGCCGTTCTCTTCTGAAACGTCACCATTTTGAATGTTTAGTTCCTGACCCAGATCTAAAACACTTTGATACTTAGATTTTACCATGATAATTGAGTTATTTAAATTAATGTAGACGTAAATGTATCAATTTAATACCCAATATGATAACGCAAATACAAGAGATTATTAACCAATTCAATTGGGAATGTTACTTTGGAGATTCGTGTTGTTTAAATAATTTGTAAATGAGAGAATTATATTGTATTTTTGCACTCCTTTTAGCGATACCCATTGGAAGATAAGAGGAATAAAACATAAAAGCAAATAACACTTCTGTGTGTTGATCGCATAAAACTTCCAAGAACACCCAGAATACAAACTAGTATTCAGCACATGTCTGAAAAAGAAACAAATCAAGCCGAGGTAGAAACTACTGAAGCAACAGAAACAGCAGTAGAAACTCAAACTACTGAAAAAGCAGCTCCTAAAGTATCAGAGGCGCAAGCAAACCCTGAAAAGTTTTTAGAAGAATTCAATTGGCACAATTACGAAGAAGGTATTGAGCAGGTTGATGACAAAAAACTTCAGGAATTTGAGAAATTAGTATCAGAGAATTTTGTGGACACCCTTGATGATGAAGTTGTTGAAGGTGAGGTAATCCATATTAGCGATCGTGATGCTATAATTGATATCAACGCAAAATCTGAAGGTGTAATTTCTCTTAACGAGTTCCGCTATAATCCAAACTTAAAAGTTGGTGACAAAGTTGAAGTGTTAATTGATGTACGTGAAGACTCTAACGGTCAGTTAGTGTTATCTCACCGTAAGGCTAGAGTAATCAAAGCTTGGGATCGTGTAAACAATGCCCATGACACTGGCGAAATCGTAAATGGTTTTGTAAAATGTCGTACTAAAGGTGGTATGATCGTTGACGTATTTGGTATTGAAGCATTCTTGCCAGGTTCTCAAATTGACGTGAAACCTATTAGAGATTACGATCAGTATGTGAATAAAACAATGGAATTTAAAGTTGTGAAAATCAACCACGAATTCAAAAACATTGTGGTTTCTCATAAAGCGCTTATCGAAGCTGATATTGAAGAACAGAAAAAAGAAATCATCGGTCAATTAGAAAAAGGACAAGTATTAGAGGGTGTTGTTAAAAACATCACCTCATACGGTGTCTTTATTGATTTAGGTGGGGTAGATGGTTTGGTTCATATTACTGACCTTTCTTGGTCACGTATCAACCATCCAAATGAAATTGTTGAATTGGATCAAAAACTTAACGTTGTTATCCTTGATTTTGATGAAGATAAATCAAGAATCCAATTAGGTCTGAAACAATTGAGCAAACATCCTTGGGAAGCTTTGGGCGAAAACGTAAAAGTTGGAGACCAAGTGAAAGGAAAAGTTGTTGTTATTGCTGACTACGGTGCATTTATTGAAGTAGAAGAAGGTGTAGAAGGACTGGTTCACGTAAGTGAAATGTCTTGGTCAACACATTTACGATCTGCTCAAGATTTTGTAAAGGTAGGTGATGAAATTGATGCGGTTATTTTAACTCTTGATAGAGAAGACCGTAAAATGTCATTAGGGATCAAACAATTGACTCCAGACCCATGGACTGATATTACAAGCAAATACCCAGTAGGCTCTAAGCACACCGGTATTGTGCGTAACTTCACAAACTTTGGTGTGTTTGTTGAATTGGAAGAAGGTATTGACGGGTTGATTTACATCTCTGATCTATCTTGGACTAAGAAAATCAAGCATCCAAGTGAGTTCTGTAACGTAGGTGATAACTTAGATGTTGTTGTTTTAGAATTGGATGTTGAAGGACGTAAATTAAGTTTAGGTCACAAACAAACAACTAACAATCCTTGGGACAAATATGAAACTGAATTTGCTTTAGGCACTACGCATAAAGCAGAAGTTTCTGAAATTGTAGATAAAGGTGCAACTGTTGAGTTTAACGAAGATATCGTTGCTTTCGTTCCTTCACGTCATCTAGAAATGGAAGATGGTAAGAAATTGAAAAAAGGTGACACTGCTGAATTCAAGATTATTGAGTTCAATAAAGAGTTCAAACGTGTTGTTGCTTCTCATACTGCTATCTTTAAGGAAGAAGAAATTGCAAACGTAAAAGCGTCTGTTGCTAAAGCTGAAGCTTCTGCTGCAGAGTCAAAACCAACACTTGGTGATGCCAATGATGCTTTACGAGCTCTTAAAGACAAAATGGACGGGAAGAAGTAATCTTTCAATTCATTTATAAATCAAAGCCTTCAACATCATGTTGAAGGCTTTTTTTGTTTCCAATTTGTACCTCTCTGCGGCCTTGCGTCTTTGCAAGAGAAAACCATTGCAGACAAGAATATTTATTCTAAATTTGTAAACCAAATACGTTTGGAAAACTATGAGCCAAAAAGTTCTACTTAACGCAAAAGAGATAAATATCATTCTCCATCGATTGGCTTGTCAACTGATTGAAAAACACAACGACTTTTCTAATACGGTTCTTATAGGCATGCAGCCCAGGGGAAAGTTTCTGGCCAATAGGCTCGCTCAAATTTTAAAGAGCGATTATAAGATCAAACATATTCAATTAGGGCATTTAGACATCACTTTTTTTAGGGATGATTTCCGTCGTGGTGAAAAACCATTGGAAGCCAACACCACAGAAAT
This sequence comes from Gelidibacter algens, assembly GCF_001678675.1. Taxonomy (GTDB): domain Bacteria; phylum Bacteroidota; class Bacteroidia; order Flavobacteriales; family Flavobacteriaceae; genus Gelidibacter; species Gelidibacter algens. The sequence goes on along the minus strand of NZ_LZRN01000025.1, from coordinate 58,965 downwards.
TAATTTTATTGTTGAAGACAAGAATATTGTTTTTATAGATGATGTACTTTATACCGGAAGAAGTATCCGTGCGGCATTAACGGCCATTCAATCTTTTGGTAGACCTAATGAAATAGAATTACTGACGCTAATTGACAGACGCTTTAGTAGACATTTACCCATCCAACCAGATTATAGAGGTCGACAAGTAGACGCTATAGACAAAGAAAAAGTAAAAGTAAATTGGGTAGAGAATGAGGGGGAAGATGCGGTTTATTTAATAAAGAGCTAATAATGAACAGTGAAGAGTTGTTTTTAATAGATAAAAAAATCTCTAAAAATAGGGATGAAGTCATTGTGTCTTTTGGACCATTTGACGGTTTGGATCAAATACATCGTTTTGACCTTATGATGTTTGATACTATACCTGAAGATATTGGGAGGTATGACGGTCATGAAGTGAATATGGACGATACCGACGGAAGACTTTTTGCATATGGAAGAAATGCCGAAGAATTATTTAAGTTGATGCGTCCAATGCTGTTGCAATTTGATTTTTTACAAAAAGCCATGGTGTATTTGCGTTTCAATAAAGAAGACGGAACCCATAACGAACTTGAATTCAAATTGAATCAAGTTTGAAACGATAATTAAAACTGCTAACTGCAGCCTGAACACTGAAGACTAAAAAGTATGAGCGAATTAAGTGTCAATCACTTATTGGGAATTAAATATCTGAATTCAAAAGATATCCAACTTATTTTTGAGACTGCCGATCATTTTAAGGAAGTCATCAACAGGCCCATCAAAAAAGTACCCTCGCTTAGAGACATTACCATTGCCAACTTATTTTTCGAAAACTCGACACGTACCAAGCTCTCTTTTGAATTGGCTGAGAAGCGTCTCTCTGCTGATGTCATCAATTTTTCGGCATCTCAATCTTCAGTCACAAAAGGAGAGACTCTAATTGATACCGTAAACAATATCCTCTCCATGAAAGTGGATATGGTGGTCATGAGACATCCAAATCCTGGCGCCAGCGTATTCTTGTCGCAACATGTCAATGCAAGTATTATCAATGCTGGAGATGGTGCCCATGAGCATCCAACCCAAGCCTTATTGGACAGTTACTCCATAAGAGAACGTTTGGGTAAGGTTGAGGGTAAAAATGTCGTGATTGTAGGTGATATTTTACACAGTCGTGTTGCACTGTCCAATATCTTTGCTTTACAGCTACAAGGCGCCAATGTGATGGTTTGCGGACCAAAAACCCTATTGCCAAAGTATATTGATAAACTTGGTGTTAAAGTAGAGACCAATCTTAAAAAAGCGCTCCAATGGTGTGACGTGGCCAACATGCTTCGTGTTCAGAATGAACGGATGGATATGACCTATTTTCCATCAACCAGAGAGTATACGCAGCAATATGGTGTTAATAGAGCTCTGCTCAATATGTTAGATAAAGAAATAACCATCATGCATCCAGGACCAATCAACCGTGGGGTGGAGATTACAAGTGATGTAGCAGATTCCAAACAAGCTATTATTTTGGATCAAGTTCAAAATGGTGTCGCCATTAGGATGGCTGTCATCTACTTATTAGCATCTAAAATTAAACATTAAAACCAAAAGTTATGATTTTTGATAAAGACAATAATACCACCATTATAACCCAAGAAAAGAGCACCATAATTGAACTGGTGAAAAAACTTCAGGCAACCTATCCAAAATTTAAAAATGACAACGTCATTATTAATTTGGCAGTCATCAACAAAGTGAGCTTACAGGATATTATTGAGTTTTTGGAAATTTCAAATACCCACCGTCATGCCAAGCACTCTTTTGTTATTGTCACAGATAAAATAAATTTGGATGAAATACCAGATGAGATTGCTGTTGTGCCAACCCTTAAAGAAGCTTATGACGTGATAGAGATGGAAGAGATGGAACGTGATTTGGGCTTCTAAACATTGTTATGAAACTGACTATACTTGGTTGCTTCAGTGCAACCCCGAGAAAGGACGCAAATCCTACTGCTCAGGTTTTGGAAATCAACAACCATCTTTTCCTAATTGATTGTGGTGAGGGAACTCAGGTTGAATTACGCCGTAATAAAATTAAATTTGCCCGCATCAGGCATATTTTTATTTCCCATTTGCATGGGGATCATTTTTTTGGATTGGTTGGATTGATTTCTACCTTTAGATTATTGACTAGAGAAACGGAATTGCACATACACTGTCCAAAGGGGTTGAAGGAAGTCATAACATTACAAATGAAATTGGCGGATTCATGGACCAACTATCCGCTCTATTTTCATGAACTCACTTCCAGTGATTCTGAACTTATTTTTGAAGATGGGAAAGTAGAGGTATGGACTATTCCACTAGACCATCGTGTATATACCAATGGGTTTTTGTTTAAGGAGAAGGAAGGTGAACGCCATTTGCATATGCCATCAGTTATAGAAGCCAATATTGACATGGCCTATTACAATAAGTTGAAACAAGGGTGTGATGTACTGAATAAGGACGGTGTGCTCATTGATCATCTCAAAGTCACACTACCTCCAAATCCACCAAAAAGTTATGCGTTTTGTAGTGATACAGCCTATAAAGAAGATATAGTGCCTATTATTAAAAATGTAGATGTACTCTATCACGAATCTACTTTTTTGGAGAAGAATGCTAATTTAGCACCAAAAACAAAGCATTCGACAGCTAAAGAAGCAGCATTAATTGCCAAAATGGCGAATGTCAAAACTCTTATTTTAGGTCATTTTTCAACGCGCTATGACAATCTAAATGAATTTAAGCGCGAAGCGGAGACTATCTTTAAACCGGTTGAATTGGCAAGTGATGGCAAGTTCTTTGATTTTGATTAATTATTAAAACCAATTTTTCGTTCGTTATTAACTGCATTGAATCTACGATTTATGACGATAGTATAAATAATCTTTTAGTTTCGTCTGAATTCTTTCAGATTCTTGACCCAATCCATCGCTTCAGGGAGCTCCTCACATCGTTTTAGGCTTATTTGAGCAAATTGCTTCTCAATGGATGCAGTATAATAACCAAAATCATTATAGGCCACTGTCGCAATGGCGACTATAAAATCAAATTCCTCATGAAACTTATGCCATAGTTGTGGTTCAAGAGAGTAGGAATCCACTCTATTGGAGATATACGCAATTTCTATCTGCTCACCATAATAATCTATGAGCGCACCAATTACTTCTAATATTTTATCCCAATCAAAATGAATTCCTTCATGAAGTTCAGAGATGACAAAATTGTCAAACAAATAATAATTCCCAAATGAAAATTCTAATTTGTTATGTGGTAGTAAGCTAAAATATATACTTTCTTCAAATCGCATTATAGTCAAATAATGCTTAAATTTATAAGAAATTGATCATCCAAAAAAGAAAAAAGATTATTTAACACTACAGAAATTTATAATGCATACAGACTTAGGAAATTACAGAAAATCATACGAGAAGCAAGAGCTGTTAGAATCTAATATTAGTGATAATCCCATGGAGGTTTTCCAAAAATGGTTTCATGAAGTAGATACTAATTTTGATGAAGGTGAAACCAACGCCATGACCATTTCTACCCTTGGGTTGGATGGTTTTCCTAAGAGTAGGGTAGTCCTGCTCAAAAAATATACACATGAGGGATTCATTTTTTATACCAATTATGAAAGTGAAAAAGGTAAGGCAATCCTCAACAACCCTAAAGTGTGTCTGTCATTTTTCTGGCCTAAGGCAGAGCGCCAAGTGATTATTAAAGGCAATGCCGAAAAAATAGCACCAAATATGAGCGACGGCTATTTTGAATCACGCCCACGCGGAAGTCAATTAGGAGCCTTGGTATCCCATCAAAGTGAGGTTGTAGAAAATAGAAAAGTTCTTGAGGAGGATCTACGGCAGCTGGAAGAGAAATTTGAGGAAAAAGAAATTCCGAGACCAGATTATTGGGGCGGATTTATCGTAAAACCTATTTCAATCGAATTTTGGCAAGGGCGTCCAAATAGGTTACACGACAGGATCAGATTTACCATAAATGACAAATTTGATTGGGTTATGGAGCGTCTGTCGCCATGAGAGGCCATTTTCCAGATTTAAAGTTATTTGGATAGCATCTATAAGATTTAATAAAAAATACGCTAGGAAACACCATTAATCCTTGTATAGATAAGCCTATCGGTACTGCTGTCTATGTGGGCATTAGTTGATATAACTAAATCAGGATTTAAGAATCCAATCATGCGTACATTTTTACTTATGCTCATTTTGTTTTTTCCTGTTCTAGGAGCCCTTTTCTATTTTCAATTTCGAAGAAAATTATTAGACAAAGCCCCTCTAAATTTGAACGGAGATTTAAGCGAGCTCACTAAACTCATATCTCAAGACTACTTTCTTAACAAATTCCTTTAACAGTAGTGTAATAATGATGCATGTGCCTTACCATGTGCTAAAACCTATAAATTTTCAATTTCATGTGCTTAAATTTATATGCAATCTATTTGTAAGGCATATTCTAATCATAGTGCAATTTCAAAATCTATTTTTCAACAACAACACCGATAAAGCGTTAATTCTTACCGTTGTAAAGCATAAATCGTATGGATAAAAATGCATTTCATCGATGATTTACATATAAAACCGACCAACAACATGTTTTTCGTCGATTTTAACATTTCCTTAACATTTTTTATCAATTAGTCTTCTAAATTAGCTAAACCAAACCGAATTTACCTACTTATGAAAACTACATTATACTTGCCAATGTTGGCGTTAATTGCCATGTTCACGTTTTCATGTTCCTCAGAGGAATTTGATGATCAACCAATAGATCAAAGTATTTTAAAAAATGCACCGGCAACCAAAGTCATTGAAGTTGAGATTTTAGAGCTCATCAATAATTACAGAATAGGCAAGGACTTAACTCCTCTAAACAATTTAAGCGTTATTAAGTCTGTGGCTTTTACACATACCGATTATATGGTCACGCTAAACCAAGTAAACCATGATAACTTCTATCAGCGTAAAGCAAGTTTGGTTAACAATGTAGCTGCCCTTAAAGTGTCAGAGAATGTAGCATATGCGTATAGTTCTGCACAGTCTGTAGTTAATGCGTGGTTAAACAGCCCAGGACATAAAGCAACTATAGAGGGAGATTTCACTGATTTTGATATCTCAGCAGAAAAGAATTCTGAAGGTAAATGGTACTTTACAAATATATTTATTAAGCGTTAATTTCGTATTGAATTTTAAGATTAGTTAGTTATTTTGAAAGAAGCCGCTCAATGAGCGGTTTTTTTATTTGTGCAGATATTATGCGATTTTTATTTTCAAAACTTAGCTGCTCTTATTCCCTTAAAAGATGTCGTCCATAGACAGACTTCTGAATGCAGGATTTCTCCTCTGTGCTGGTGTTTTCGTTCCCGATCTCGTCAGATTACATTTGAATATATTTTGGTTGTTGACCGAGTAGAGGTAATAGAGGCCGCTAATTTCATATTTAATTATGTTATGATTAGAAGTATAGCCTTTTTACAATTAAAACATAAACAGCCTTCACAAAAGTTATGAGTCGACTTTATAATTTGCCAATGAAGTAAGGGTTACAGAAAATTCAAAAAAGGGTGAGGTACATTGAAATAAAAAATGAACTAGACAGCAAGTATTAGATATCTCGCACAAACCAGTAGTACTATAGTCATATTTTTAATGATTTGCCAATTATTGCTTAGTTATTGACGCCATTTCTAAATTCATTCATCTTTGACACTTATAAGGTCTGTAAGAAATCAGTAAGTTATGTTCAGTAACATATAAAAAAAAAGCAGACCAATGGTCTGCTTTTAAAATATAATAGTTATCGAAATTAATCCTTTAAGATGTAAAAGTATGATCTTCTGTTTAACTGGTGCTCTTCTGAACTACATTTAACACCGTTTGAACACTCGTTGAGTAATTGTGTTTCTCCATAGCCAATAGCACTTTCAATACGCTCTTTGGCAATGTCTCGGGATAGTATGTAATCTTTAGTAGCTTTAGCTCTTCTGTCAGATAGTTTTAAGTTGTAATTGTCACTTCCTCTGCTATCTGTGTGCGATTCAATTTTGATCACCATATTTGGATGTGCTCTCATTACATCCACAATGTGTTCTAGTTCATACTCAGCATCTGTTCTGATATTTGATTTGTCGAAATCAAAGAAGATCGGATTGATTACAATTTGGTCATTGTCAATTAACGGTGTTAGGTAAAGATCTGCAGTATTGACTACACCATTTTCAACATTCGTAGCTACTTCTTTAAGGGCGTCTTTGTAATCTGCTTTGCTTCCTAAAACGGTATAGTTCTTATCACAATCTGCATCAAACTCAAAGGCTCCTGTTTCTGACGTGATTACCGTAGCAATGATCTTTCCAGAAGTATTGATCAATTTGACTTCAACATTGGCCAATGGTGCGTTGGTTTTGCTGTTTCTCGCAATGCCTTCAATGTTTTGCTTGCAAGGTTCAGCATTGAAGCTGTAGATATCATCACTTCCGTTTCCACCTAGACGGTTAGAGGAGAAGTATCCAGTTTTACTGCCGTCATTCATGAAAAATGCAAAATCATCATAGCCACTGTTGTAGGGTGCACCAATATTTTCAGGTTCGGCATTTTCATCCTTAATGATATTCGATTTGTAAATATCCAATAAACCTAAATTCAAATACCCATCAGACGAGAAATAAAGCGTACTGTCTTGAGCTACAAAAGGAAACATTTCACGGCCTGCAGTATTGACTTTTTCACCTAAATTTAGTGGCTCACTATATTTTCCATTCTCTAAAATATTGACCTGATAAATATCTGTCTGTCCAAAACCTCCTTCACGATCTGACACAAAATATAATTTTGTGTTATCAGAACTTAACGTAGGATGTCCATTTGAAAAGTAATCATCGTTAAACGGGAGTTCAACAATATTTTTCCAATTACCATCCTCTAATGTCGCTTTGTACAATTTGAGATGTGAAGTACCTTTACGGTCATAATCCAATCTGTTTCTTCGGTTCAAATTATCTCTTGTGAAATACATGGTTTGTCCGTCGTTACTGATTGCAATAGAGGCTTCATGATACGCCGTATTTATTTTTGATGAATTGATAAACTCAGCCTCTCCAAATTCTTTTTTATCATCTTTATCAGTTACGGTTACGTAGTACATATCCAAAAATGGTTCGGCATTCCATCCGTATCGTTTTTTTACATCTGTATCTCTTGCGGACGAGAAGTAAAGTTTACCCTCAGCGCTGTAACCTCCAAAATCAGAAAACTCAGTATTGAAGGGCATATTCTCGATTTTAACAACAACATTTTCAGTAGATGCTAAGTCTTGGTAAATATCAAGATTATTCGCATCAAAATCTTTAACACGACTGTCGTCATTTTGAATGGCCTTAAATTTTACTAACCAATCGTCAGCTTCTCTGTAACTTCCAATACTTCTCAAGCTTTGAATGTATTTAAAGATATATTCAGGATTGACATTATTGTATTTGTTGACCGCTTTTCCATACCACAACGCCGCTTCTTTTGATTTTGAGTTGTTGTAGTAAGCATCACCTAACCGAGTTAACACATGTTCACTACTGTCTCCTTTTTTAACAGCCTCTTCATAAAGTTCAATAGCTTTAATATAAGAATAGTTTTCAAAGAATTTATCAGCCAGCTTTTTTTGAGCAACCATAAACGTGCTACTAAGCGCAAAAAGAAATATAAATAATTTTGTTTTCATAGTCATAGGTTTTAGAAGTATCGAGGCGATTTAATACGTTTACTTTTAAAGATTTCAAACATCAGCAAAACTTCATGAGTACCGCTTGTATAAGGTCTGAGATCAGAGAAAGGATATTCGTAGGCATAACCAATTCGCAATTGTTTGGAAACTTGGAAGTCTGCAATACCTCCTAAAGCTGAAGTTCCTTCATTCATTCTGTATGAACCACCTATCCAAAATTTCTCATTAAACAAGAAGTTTGCGGTTAGATCTAAAGATAGGGGAGCACCATTGGTTGCTTTTACCAAAAATGCCGGCTTAAATTTGGTTGTTCCACCTAATTCAAATACATAACCCCCCGTAAAATAGTAACTCAGTCTTTCCAATGCTTCAAAATTCTCTTCCCCATTGTAATCCGTATTCAATAATCGTGGAGCAGACAATCCTAAATACCATTTATCAGAATGCCAATAGGCACCTGCGCCAATATTAGGTTTCCATCGATTTTCATAGCCGTAAATAACAGGGTCATACGCTTCCGCAGTCTGGTAGTCAGGATCTAAACTAAAGCCAGTGAAACCAGCTTTTAAACCCAGAGCCAATTTTGTATTTTGACTTGTTTGAATAGTATATGAAAAATCAGCATAGAGATATTGGAAGTTTTGGTATCCAAGTTCATCATTGATAAAAGACATACCCAAGCCAATCTTTTCATTGCGCAAGGGCGCATGGACTGATAGTGTTTGCGTGGTCGGGGCTCCTTCGAGTCCAACCCATTGGCTTCTATGTAAACCAACTACGCTTAATGTTTCTCTGCTACCTGCATAAGCAGGATTGATAGAAATGGTGTTGTACATATACTGTGTAAACTGCGGTAGTTGTTGTGCTACTCCCACCCAGCTCGTGAACAGTATGAAAACGACGATATTAAACTTTACAAATTTCATAGGTTAAAATTTATTTGGTTGCTACGTAGATTGGACCTGCAAAAGGTTTTAATCCACTATTTTTTAAATTAACGATATAATAGTATGTGCCGGTTGGTACGAAATTGGAGCTTCCAATTGATGCACTAGATGCAGTACCATTCCAATCATTCTGATAGTCTTTGGACTCATAGATTAAAGCTCCCCAACGGTTGTAGATTTGAATTTCTACAGTAAAGCCACAAGTTTCAACCCCTGTAACGGCGAAGAACTCATTAATGTTATCATTATTAGCTGTGACTGTTTTTGATATCACAACATCTTCTGAACCGCATGGTAATACCACACAATCATCATTTAAAGAAATATTAACCAGTGTTTCCGTCGCACATAAATTATCAGTGGTCGTATACTTAAAGGTATAGGTTCCTAATTGCAATAAGTAAGGATTGAATATACTACCATCCAATGTTGCGGTTCCCGATTCTACAGACCATAGACCATCTCTAGTGAAAGTTCCACTAAGTAAATTAAATAGGTCAAAATCAATGTCATCATTATTACAAAGTTCACTATCAATTCCAACAACTGTACTCGCAATGTTTACATTTATTGTTTGTTTGAATACAGCATCATTATCGCAGGTGTCAGATACTGTCCAAGTTCTTACAATTTGATAGTTAGTAAGGTTATCTGTAGCAGTAGATACTTCTTCAAAAACAACATTAATATTGTTTGAGCAGCCATCTTCAAATTCAAGTGCAGGCACCTCAGGAATACTTTCACATGTAATTGCAATCTCTGTTTCGTAATCACCAACTAACGTTGGGGCGGATACATCTGCTATATTTATAAGTTGAACACATTCAGCAGTATTTAAAATGGTGTTTTCACCATTATCACGAAATCCGTTGTTATTTGTGTCCTGGTATTTAGTAATAGAATACGTACGTGTTATGGTTTGTGAGCAAGTACCTTCATCACTACTGTTAGATGCAGTAATTTCGATAACGCCACATGTCGACTCTCCAATACGTCCATCTCCATTGCCCAACGCTTCAAATTCTTGAATGCTATATGTTGTAGCAGATGGTAACTCATCATAACACGCTACATCCAAACTAGGGAAGGTAGGACATACAATTTCAAAGATATCTAAGCTCACAGTAATTGTTGCGGGTTGTGATACGTTCCCTACTATGTCTCTCATTGTATAGGTTACCGATGCTTCAGTAAATGTGGCTAGAGGCGTAAAAGTTGTCATTCCGTTAGCACCTACTGTAAACGTCCCTTGCCCAGCAACGGTTACTGTATTGGCATAGGTTTCTGTAATGGGATCAATGAGTTGTACAGAAGACAGATTCAAAGCATAAGAGCCTTCACCATCATTTGCAAGTACATCAATAACGGTATCCGTTTCTAATAGTCCACAAGCGGTATCATCATTGGCAACAGGTAGTGATATTTGATCTTGGCAACGAGCGCCATCTCCAGGTTGCAAACCTTGCATAGCTGCACTATAAAAAGATGCCGTAACACCGCCGGTATGTGGAGAAGAAATTTTATAGGTTAAACCAGAACTGTTATTGGCCACAAATAGGTTACCAACACTATCAAAAAATGCTGTACCATAAGAGTTAGTTGTTTCAGCCTCCAGGCCAGATACGAAACCTAAGTCAATTACAGTATTGGAAGCGAGGTCATAACGGAATAACTTTGGATTTTCAGTACTTGTCATCATATACAAGCTATTGTCTATAGCATTATATGCAAGATCATTTATAACAATAGTATAATCTAATAGGTCAGTGGATGTCAAGTAATTTGGACTTAACGGATCAAGATTTACAGCCACGAATTTTTTGCCACTGTGCAAGTATAAGATTCCATTGTTATTCATATCACCAGAACTATAAAATCCAGTAGTAAAAGGACTTTTAATGTCAAAGTATTCAACATCACCTTTGGCATCTATTCTTACGATCTTATTGGTGCTTTGTAACAAGCCATATAAGAAACTATCCTTAGTATTGTATCCAATACCATTTATAAAACGTGATGTAGAAGAAGCTTCTACCAAAGGATCTTTTATTAAGGTTTGAACATTAGTGGTCAAATTTAAAGTATGAAAACCGGATACATAATTACTTTCACTCGTACCAGTATTCGTTATTATAAAAGCTAAACCATCAGTACAATCAAATGGAACTGCTAGGCAGTCTAAAGGAGCTGATCCCGATAAATCTAAAATGCCACAAGTATCATCGCCTTGTATTTTAACATTATACGTTGCTATTGTGGAACCAATAGGGCTAGAAATCCAAGTGGTGGTCTGGTCACCGTTATCAGTAAATTGGCCAGGTGCTCCAGTACCGTTTGCAATAAACGGTGCTGTGCCTTTAAAGGTTGCTGTAATTATATAGGCCGTTTTGCTGTTGGTGCAAGAAAGAGATTCTGGGTTGACAAGGGCAAGTCCTTCAATAAAGTTGACCGTCACTGCCAATCTACTCAAACTTTCACAACCTGAACTAGAAGTTTGTGTAGAATAATATGTAGTTCCATCTAAAAGAGAAGCGGAAGCAACTAGCGGAGTTGTAGACGCTAAATCACTATACCATGCAATGGCATTGCCTGAAGCACTTAAGTTAGCAACAGTAGGATTTTCTAAAGCGCAAAATTCTTGAACGCTAGCACCTGTTGGAGCAGCGGTTGTGTTTGTTGAAACAGATATTGTAGCTTGGTTTGAAATAAGACCTGTAGTATCAGCAATAGAATATTTTATGGAAGCCTCTGTAAAACTTGCAGCAGGTGTAAAAGTTAGAATACCTGAACCATTCACGGTAAACGTGCCTTGTCCTGAAACCGTAACTGTAGAAGATGCCGCGTTTGTAGAAGGATCTATAAGTTGAACAGATGCCAGGTTTATAGGGTAAGTTCCTGCACCGTCGTTCTGGAGCAAATCAATAGTAATTGTTTGACCATTACTTAAACAAGCTTGATCTTTTACAGCGTTTGGAGCGACAGCCTGATTTGGGCAGCGGGCGCCATCGCCAGGTGTTCCGGTTAAAGAATTAAATGCCGTTGCTGTAAGCCCTCCAGTGTGCGGAGAAGCTATTTTATAAATATTTCCGGAAGCATTATTGGAAACAAACATGTTTCCCATACTGTCCATAAAAGCTGTTCCAAATGAATTGGAGCCTTCAGATGCTAATCCGCTGATGGCACCAAGATCCGTAACCGTATTGGACGTAACATTATAACGCAATAATCTTCGGCTACTATTACTAGTCATCATGTACACATTATCATCTATAGGGCTAAATGCGATGTCATTGACTGTCGTGGAATAGCTCAATAATGTATTAGCAACTAAATAATTTGAAGCTGACGGGTTTAAATTTATTGATATGAACTTGTTTTCTCCATAAACAAAAAGGACGCCGTTTTTGTCTATATCACCAGCAGCATAACTTCCTAGTTTAAAATCTCCTGTAATGGTTAAGAACTCAAGAGTCCCTGCGTCATCCATTTTTACAACTTGGTTGGTGCCTTGAAGGATGCCGTATAGATAGTTGTCCAAGATGTTATAACCAATGGCATTGATAAATTGAGAAGAACTTGAACTAGGAATTAACGGATTTTTAATCAACGTTTGGGTATTGGTCGCCAAATTGTAAGTGTAAAGTCCGGTAACATTTCCGTTAGAAGATCCATCATTAGTAAGGATGTAAACTAATCCACTTTCACAATTATATGGGGCTCTCAAATTACCAGATTTAGGAGCTGACTGATAATTTGCAGTGCTTCTTTCGCTCAATGTAGTATTATCAAGCTGGAAAGCACTTTCAACATTTACCCCGATATTTTCTTTTTGGGGAGCGAGCTCTGATGTGGTTTGACCATTTGTGTCTAACACATTTGCTAGCAGAATAAAAACCAATACTAATTTTAGTTTTAGTACCATAGGAGTGATAATTATTTTCATGACGTTACGATTGGAATTAAAATCTCAATACATCATCTACACGATAGATGACTACAAACAATTTTTTAATACTAACTTTACTAGAGGGAAAACACCTGGAAATAGCAGTGCAGAATGGATTAAGAAATTACTTTGATTTGGGATCATATAAATTAATAGCTTCAAACAAAGAAAGAGTGATTATATGTTCGAATCAAAAATAAATGTTAAATCACTGAAATAATCGTTAAGTGGGGACGTCTAGACACTTTATCGGTCGAATAAAGTTGTTAAACGACACACTAAACCGTTAAGAACACACGTTTTGAAGGCTAAAGATAAATTTGGGTCATTTTTTAGCAGTTGAATTTGGCTACTTTTTTCAGTTATACGCGAAAAGCCAAAACTAAGTAGGTGGTAACCTGTATCAGTTTGTAGAAAAAAAATGTATTTAATCGAACAACAATATGAAAACAATCGTACTTATAAGACATGCGAAATCCTCTTGGGATCATGATGTCAATGATTTAAAACGGCCTTTAAGTGAGAGGGGTCTTTCTGATGCCAGTTTGCTTGCCAAAGCATTTATGGCCTATAATTTTAAACCTGATGCCATCTATTCAAGTCCCGCAAAAAGAGCCTTATCCACTTGTAATATTTTTATGGAAAACTTGAGTTTATCAGAAGAATTATTAAGCATTGAAGAGCAGGTGTACGACTTTGGAGGGAACCGAGTACTACAGTTTATAAAGGCATTGGATAATGATTTTGAAAGGGTGATGATTTTTGGCCACAACCATGCTTTTACTGCATTGACCAATAGCCTTGGAGATATGGCTATTGACAATTTGCCTACTTCTGGTTTGGTAATGATTCATTTTAACGTCGAAACTTGGAAAGCGGTGACGCAAGGCACAACTAAAATGATTTTAAAACCAAGAGATTTTAAGTGAGTAGCTATTAAACACTATAGTGTTGTATAATTATAGTTTGTAGACTGGACTTAATATTGACAAATAACTATTCTCTGTGAAGTGGCTTTATTTTAAGTTTTAAATAGAATATATTTGTCATAGATTAAAATTACAGTACATACTTCATGGTTACAGATATAAACTCCAATACATATATTAATAGAGAATTGAGCTGGCTACAGTTTAATGAACGTGTTTTGCAGGAAGCAGAAGACGAAACAGTACCGCTTATTGAACGCCTTCGTTTTTTGGGTATTTTTTCAAATAACCTAGACGAATTTTTTAAGGTCAGATATGCCACCGTCAAGCGGATTGACGAAGCCGGAAAAACTGGCAAGAGTGAGTTGGGGGGTATTTCAGCAAGTGAATTGTTGGAGATCATCACACAAATCGTCATCAAGCAACAAAGTGATAGCCTCGACATCTTAGCAACCATACATGAACGCCTGGAGGATGAAAATATCCATATCATCAATGAAACCCAAATTGATGACAGGCAACATCGGTTTATCAAAAATTACTTTATTCAAAATGTGAGTCCTGCTTTGGTGATCATTATTTTGAGCGATTTGGTAAAACTGCCAACCTTAAAAGACAGTGCGGCCTATCTTGCCATTAAAATGGACTTGGGCAATCAACAAAAACAATATGCACTTATTGAGATCCCAAAATCTATGGATCGGTTTGTGGTGCTGCCAAAAAAGGGTCATGACAATTACATCATCCTGCTTGATGATTTGTTGCGGTATTGCATGCATGATATCTTCAATATTTTTGAATATGAATCTGTTTCAGCACACATGATCAAAATTACGCGTGATGGCGAATTGAATTTTGAAAGTGACCTGAGCAAAAGTTTTATCGAGAAAATTTCTGACAGCGTTAAACATCGGCAAGTGGGAGAACCTGTCCGATTTGTTTATGACAAAACAATAGATCAGGAAACCTTGCTGTTTTTGATGAACATTATGGGTATTGATTCTAAAGACAGCGTGATACCAGGAGGGCGTTATCATAACAGGCGGGACTATATGGATTTTCCAAGTTTGGGAAGAACAGATTTATTGTACGATAAAATAAAACCGTTGCCCGTAAAAGGATTGAGTTTAGAAACCAGCATCTTCAATAATATTGCAAAAAAAGACTATCTGCTGCATACGCCCTATCATACTTTTTCATACATCGTCAAGTTTTTAAGGGAAGCTGCATTAGATCCTAGGGTTAAAAACATTAAGATTACGATTTACAGATTGGCACAAATTTCCCATGTCGCCAGCTCGTTGATCAATGCGGCAAAAAACGGTAAAAAAGTAACCGTGGCCATCGAGTTGCAGGCGCGTTTTGATGAACAGGCCAATATTGATTATGCTGAACAAATGGAAACTGATGGTGTAAACCTTCTGTTTGGTGTGAAGGGTCTTAAAGTACACAGTAAAATGTGCGTGATTGAACGTGAAGAAAATCAAAAAATTAAGCGCTACGGGTTTTTAAGTACAGGTAACTTTAATGAATCTACCGCCAAACTTTATACAGATTTTACCTTGTTCACTTCAGACCAAAGAATTTTGAAAGACGTGGTCAAGGTGTTTGATTTCTTTGAAACCAACTATAAGATTTTTAGGTATAAACATATTATCGTTTCGCCACATTATACTAAAACTAAATTATTTAAACTGATCGATACTGAAATTGAAAATGTCAAAAACGGAAAACCTGCGTTTATAAAGTTGAAGCTCAACAGCATCTCCAGTTATATGATGGTAGATAAGCTTTATGAAGCCAGTAGGGCAGGGGTGAAAATTCAAATGATTGTCAGAGGTATCTGTTGCTTGGTTCCTGGCATCAAAGGCATGAGCGAAAACATTGAAGTGGTCAGTATTATTGACAAGTTTTTGGAACATACCAGGTTATTGATTTTTTGTAACAATAATGATCCCAAAGTGTTTATCACATCTGCAGATTGGATGTCAAGAAATATTGAAAATAGAGTAGAAATTACGTGTCCAATATATGATAAGGATATTAAAAACGAGCTTTTGGATGTTTTTGAGATCTCATGGAATGATAACGTAAAGGCCCGTTTGTTAGGAGGCTCCCATGAAAATAAATACAGACATAATAATGATCCAAAAGTAAGAGCGCAATTCGCCATCTATAATTATTATCTCAACAAATTACAAGACTAGATTATGCTGACTATTAAAAAATATGCTGCTATTGACATTGGATCCAATGCGGTACGCTTGCTTATTTCAAATATTATTGAACAAAAAGGAAAACCAACACTTTTCAAAAAAAGCGCTTTGGTGCGTGTTCCTATTCGTTTGGGAGCAGACGTGTTTTTAAAGCATCAAATTTCCAAAGAAAATGAACTGCGTTTGGTAGATACCATGAATGCGTTTAGGCTGCTCATGAAATCACATAAGGTCACTGCTTACAAAGCTTGCGCTACTTCAGCAATGCGTGAGGCTGATAATGGTGATGACATTGTGAAGCTTATAAAAAAACAATGCCAGATAAAGATAGATGTTATTGATGGCGAAGAGGAAGCCGCAATTATTGCTGCTACTGATTTGAATAGCTTTATCGATAAAAGCAAAACCTACTTATATGTTGATGTTGGGGGTGGGAGTTCTGAGTTTTCTGTGATTGATCAAGGTGTAACCACAGCTTCAAAATCTTTTAAAATAGGGACGGTAAGACTGTTAAATGACATTGTCCAAAAAGAAGCCTGGTTAGAGTTGGAATCATGGATCAAGCAACACACCAACGGTTTTGAGAAGATTGATCTTTTGGGTTCAGGGGGAAACATCAATAAAATCTTTAAGATATCAGGAAAGGCTATGGGAAAACCGCTCACGTATTTCTATTTGACCTCCTATTACAACATGCTCCAAACCTATAGTTATGAAGAGCGCATAACTGAATTGGACTTAAACCAAGATAGGGCAGATGTGATCATTCCGGCAACCAGAATCTATCTTTCTGCCATGAAATGGAGTGACGCCAAATACATCTACGTTCCTAAAATTGGGCTTTCTGATGGGATTATCAAAAGTGTATATTTTGGTACGGTTGCAAGTGTAAATTTGATATAATAAGCCGTTTGTCTTCTTTTTATTGTTAGATATCTAATTTATAATTGAAATACTATTTTTCAAATTATATTCACTCACTCAAATCTTATATTATGAAAAAAATTTTTACACTTCTACTTTTTGCAGGTATTACAACCTACTCATTTTCTCAAGATATTAAATACGGTGTGCACTTTGCTACCAACGTGTCCAACATGGATTATGAAGTTGATGGAATTAGATCAAATCCACATAGAAACGGGTTTGTTTTTGGAGCCTTTGTAGATTTTGGACTGACCGAAACCTTGGCAGTAATGACAGAATTGCAATATTCTCCCGAAGGTGCAAATTTGCAATATTACAAAACAGATTATCTCAACTTGCCAGTAATCTTAAACTATAATATTTTTGGTGGATTTAAGCTTGGTGTCGGTCCGCAGGTAGGATTGAAAGTCCACAAACAGAATGACGGATTTAAAAACTTAGTGTTTTCAGGTGTTGGGTTTGCCGAGTATATGGTGACTGATGAAATTGGTATTGATTTCCGTTATTTGTATGGCATTTCAAATGTGTTTGATGATGAATTGGACCTGGAAGCTAAGCAAGGTGTGATGCAATTTGGATTTACTTATCGACTATAACATCTACTAAAATATATTACAAATAAAGCTCCAATACTGTTGGAGCTTTATTTTTTTATGCTTCTACTGATGTGTTAAAATGAGCCATAAATACAAAGGCGTCTATCCATGGATCGTTTCACTTTTACTCAAATTTTTCATGATTTGAGCTTCATAATCTAACAGTTCATTCCATTTTTGATCCACTTCTTTTCTTTCGCCATATTGTCTTGCAAATCCTAAAAACATGGTGTAATGGTTGGCCTCACTAACCATTAGTTTTCTGTAGAATTCAGCTAATTCCTTATCTTCCAATTCTTCCGAAAGCAAACGAAAACGCTCGCAGCTTCTGGCTTCAATCAAAGCCGCGTAAAGTAGTCTGTGGACAAGTTGTGTGGTTCTGCTTCCGCCTTTAGGAAAAAAGCCAATCAATTGAATGACATACTCATCCTTCCGGTCTCTACCAAGAATCCATCCATTTTCAAGAATTTTATCATGCACCATTTTAAAATGGCTGATCTCTTCCTTTACCAAAGCCACCATTTCTTGCACCAATTCAGTATATTCCGGAAAACTGACAATCAAAGAAATAGCAGTGCTGGTTGCTTTTTGTTCGCAATAAGCATGATCTGTCAAAATATCTTCAATATTTTTTTCGACGATATTGACCCAACGTGGATCTGTAGGTAATTTAAGTCCGAGCATGATTTACTGATTTTGGTGTCATTTCTACCCAAGAGAAATCACATGATTTTTATTTTTTTTAAATTTTATAGTAACTCAACTTTGTGCTTCTATTAAATTCAAGGTTTGTTGTCCGTTAGAATCGATCGACATTCTATATAACTTATGTGTATCGTCTATAGGATTGATAAATGTAATGTCCAGTTTAATGTCTTCTGCAGTTGATAGTTCCTGATTTACCCAGGCGTGCTGTAGCGTCGCGTTATCCCAAAACGGGTCAGCATCAATTGCGCTAATTTGTTTGGCTGAAATATGAGTGTTCAAAATATCTTTGGTTGCTGTAAAAACGCTTATGTCTGACTCAAACACACGCTGATAATTCACTTTTTTAGTAACACCATTTGTGGCATCTGAAATTAATATCTGCTCATCCAGAAGTGAGTAATTCTTGATCCGAACTTGGACACTGTTTGAGATAATGGTATCGGTAACAATCTCCACATAGGATTCAGGATGATAAGTGGCACTCTGAACTGGTGTTGTTTTTAAGTTAAATGCAGAAACAGCCTGTTCTAAAGATTCCTTTTTTGTTTTTCTGCTATCACAGCTCAAACACACTATGGAGACTAAAGCGACTAATACTAATAAATTCTTCATAAGACAAGATATTAAAGCATCATAAAAAGTTATAAAAATTAACTATAAATCCAGCCCAAATGTTTTTTTCAAGAGCTCAATATTCGGGTTTTTCTCTTTCAATTTCTCGTATTTTTCAATGGGCGTAAAGGCGTATTGCTTTGCAATTTCTTCATTGACATGAATCTCTAAAGATAAGTTATAATTACGAAGTGATTTTCTGAGATGTTCCATCAACGGGAATTGGGCCCGTTCCAATTCTATTTTGAGAGATTCAAGAGGGAATTCCACATGGATTTCAGTGCCTTTTAAAACCGGCTTGTTCATTTCCAACATAGACACCATAATCTTTTCTCCTTTTGTGTTTAAAGAGCTAATATAGGTGTCCCACGCTTTGAAGAAGGCTTCTGGTGTAAATGCTTCTGAAGGTAAATCATTTGGATCAATAACCACCTCCATCTGTTTAATCAGATGTTCCTTTTTAGCCCTAATACTTTTTAAAGAAAGACCAGAAGTGCGTTTGCTATCAAATTTCAAATCAATTTTAGGAACTGATTGTTGGGAATAATCGCTTTGCTTTTCCTTGATAACAGGTTCAGGCTTGATTTCTAACGATTCAGTTACAGGAGTGCTACCCGATACTTCTTTTTTAGGAAGCGATACAGAAATAGGGGTTATCCCTTTGGCCTTAAAATAAGAGGCCGGGATTATGTAGTGTTTGCTATTTTTTTTTTCTTCCATCAAAAGTGATAGAGGCAAGCTGCATTAAGGTCAGTTCAACGAGTAAGCGTTGATTCTTACTGCTTTTAAATTTGAGATCACAGTCATTGGCCAATTCAATGCCCTTCATCAGAAACTCGTAGGACGCTTTTCTGGACTGTTCCATGTATTTCAGCTTGGTATCCTCACCAACTTCAAGCAATTCTATGGTCTGCTCATTTTTGCAAACCATCAAATCCCTAAAGTGTGACGCTAAACCTGCAATATAATGGTGCCCATCAAAACCTTTAGATAAAGTGTCATTAAACTGAATGAGCAGTTCAGGTATTTTATTCTCTAAAATTAAATCGGTACTCGTAAAATAGGTTTCGTAATCAAGAACATTTAAGTTCTCAGTAACGGCTTGTCTGGTTAAATTTTTACCAGAAAAACTGACTACCCTGTCAAAGATGGACAGTGCATCACGCATAGCGCCATCAGCCTTTTGGGCAATAATATGAAGTGCATCATCCTCGGCATCAATGCCTTGTTCTTGTGCAATGTATTTTAAATAGTTTTTAGCATCTTTAACCGTAATGCGTTTAAAGTCAAAAATTTGGCAACGTGACAAAATCGTTGGAATAATTTTGTGCTTTTCAGTGGTCGCTAAAATAAAAATGCAGTGCTTAGGTGGCTCTTCCAAGGTTTTCAAGAAGGCATTAAACGCCGCTTGAGAGAGCATGTGCACCTCGTCAATAATATAGACCTTATATTTTCCAACTTGTGGCGGAATCCTAACTTGATCTGTCAAATTACGGATATCATCCACCGAGTTGTTAGAAGCTGCATCCAATTCAAAAATGTTGAATGCAAAGTCTTCATCTTCTTTCTCAGTACCATCACTATTGATCATTTTGGCCAAGATACGTGCACAAGTGGTTTTGCCTACCCCACGCGGACCGGTAAAGAGTAGGGCTTGGGCCAAATGATTGTGTTCAATGGCATTTAATAAGGTATTGGTAATAGCCTGCTGGCCCACAACATCCTTGAAGGTTTGTGGTCTATACTTGCGTGCCGATACGATAAAATGTTCCATCAATAGTGTTGCATACAGTCCGGTATTTGATAATGCCAAACTTGAAGTAACAAAGTTAGAAAATCGGTTCTAATAAAGGAATTACAAGGTGTGATTTTAGCATTAGTTATTAACAAAAAAGGCATAGGTTCCGAGAGTCTAAACTACGTTAGAGTGTTGTATTGAGTGTTTATGTTGAAATTGGCAACTTTAGGCAATTAAATCTTTAGTCAATTAAAACTTTAAAGTAACTTTGGCCGCAAGTAATTCGCCTTATCGCTGTTCATGCAAATGGATGGAGGAAAGTCCGAACACCGTAGTGCAACATAATGGTTAATGGCCATCGGTCGTGAGATCAGGAAAAGTGCAACAGAAAGTATGTACAGGTCATGCTGTAGTGAAACCAGGTAAACTCTATGTGGTGCAATGTCATGTATACCAACGTCCCGATCCGTCGGGAGAGGGCGGCACGCTCGATTGTTGGAGGGTAGACAGCAAAAGTGTGCTGGTAACAGTACACTCAGATAAATGATAAGGGCATTTTTATTTCTGGAATTCATTTCCAAAAAGAAAATGTACAGAATTCGGCTTATAGATTTACTTAAACTAACAGGCTCTTTGAATTTTCAAAGGGCTTTGTTTTTTAAAAATAGTTTAGGTAAATCTCAGTGCTTTCTCACTGTATGTCTGCGAAACAGTAACTCACAAATTTATTCTGATTTCTCAAAAAAACTAAACGCACTACTTCCATAATTTTTAGAATACCTAAAGTTGGGCAAATGAGATAGATCGGTCTGTTTGGCGTGCTCAACAATTAAGACACCATCATTTTCCAAAAGTTCATTTTTAAAAACCAACTCCGGAATTCTTGAAAATTGTTCTAAGCTAAAAGCATAAGGCGGATCAGCGAAAATGATTGTAGATTGAAACTTGGAGCTTTCTAAAAATTTAAAGACATCACTTTTTATAGTTTGAATATCCATTTCAAATTCTTCAGCGGTTTTATTGATAAATTTAATACAGCCAAAATCTTCATCCACACAGGTGATGTTTTCCGTGCCTCTGGATGCAAATTCATAACTGATGCTTCCTGTACCTGCAAAAAGGTCCAACACAGATATCTCATCAAAATAAAAGCTATTGTTCAGGATATTAAAAATAGCTTCCTTTGCCATGTCAGTCGTTGGACGAACGGGGAGTTTTTTTGGCGCTGTAATGCGTCTTCCTTTAAAATTACCTGAGATTATTCGCATGGGTTGAAACTATTTAAAATAAGTGTGTGTTGGTGTTTGGATGCACTATTGTCATTGGTGTCATAAGCATACTTTTTAGAAGGCTTACCGAAAGTTACATAACGAATATAGGTATAAAGAATTTTGTACAACGCATCACCTTTTTCAATAGCTCCCGTTAATTTAACAACCACGTTTTCAGGGTTTAACTGGAGTTGTTCAATGGTGAAAAGTATAAAGTAGATAAAATCTTCTTTGCTGTCATACTCAAAAGTGTTGTAAAGCTGAAGCTGTCCTTTTTTGACGACCACCATTTCAAAATGAAAGGGCTCCACGTTGATATATATGCTGTCATCCTTAGAATATTTATCTTGCTTTAGGGCCTGTTCCAATAAAATGGTGGATGCATGCTTGTATTCAAATTCACCATAGACCTCAAACAAATAATTGTTAATATTCATATAAGGTACAAACACATTGACGCTTTTAATGGCTTCTATTTTATCGTGGGAAATAAAATCAGTTTTAATGATTTTTGAACTGAACTTCAAATAGTCTGCTGAATTTTGCTCGTCAAAGAATTTCTCTGGAACTAAATTGGACAGTTCATTTTGAAAAAACACTAAAATGCTATCAAACGTGCCATTTAAAAGCGGCTCCTCTGCGATGGCGTTTCTAAGATGTTCCAAAACAACTTCTGGTGTAACTTTGCCTTTAAAGTCAAGACGCTTTAAATACGTTACTTTCGAGTTTGTACAATTTAGGATACAAAAAGAAAGTCCACTCAAACTAATTTGAATGGACAGTTTTTTTAAGATTTTCAATTCCAATTTATTCAGTGGTTGAATAGTTTTTAGGCCAGTTACCAATGGTTTTGACTTCCGTCATAGAACCAACCATTAATTTTGGTCCATTTACACCATCAACAGATATGACTTGTTTTTCTTTTGCAATCAAGTTTTTATCCTCACCATCCAGAATGATGGCTTTATCTACACTTGCTTCAAACACAGGGATATCATCTAATTTACCTGCTTTCAAGGTGAATTTTGCTCCAGGTTTCCCTACAGGTACATTCATCATCGTTTTATAACGGGTATCAGCTCCAAACAAAGAATCTTTTACTGGAACATAACCTAAAGTATCAATAATGACAATTTCTTTTGTAGTAGTAACGCCACCAAAACGTCGCGTTGCCTCTTCGTCAACAATGGTAGAGTCCTTACGTTGTGTAATTGTATATTTCCCAGTTTCTATAAAGTTGACTAGAGCATCAAAGTCATCGGTAAATTTACCATTCACTTGTTTGTATGCCATTTCAGCATCTCTAATATCATTTAATTTTTCAATAACAATAGCATAGCGTTTGTCTTTAAGTTGATTGAATTGGATTTCTCCATACACTGACATAAAGGTGCTGTAGCCAAGAAAAGCAATAGCCGCCCATAGTAAGATATGCAAAATTGGCTTAAAGTTTTTAGGAACAAATTTGTCAATCAACCATACGATTCCAATCGTAAGGACGATAACAATTACAATAGCAAGGATTACTGTTAGCATAGTTTGTGAGTTTATTTTTATAATTGGTCTATCGCAAATCTACAATTTTTTTTTATTCACGAAAACCAAACCTTATAAAAATGATAAAATTAAAAAAGTTGATGTGTCAAATATCGCAATATGCTTTTAAAAAGGATGTCATAAAGTTACAACAATTCTTTATAAACATTACCTTTCCGTTTTAAGAAAAATGACTCTCTCAAATATGAATGCCTCCGATTTTTATAAACATTTAATACAAAAATTTCCATTTGAACCTACGTTAAAGCAAAATATAGTCCTCGATCAGCTTTCAAATTTTGTTTTTGACACCAATACCAATCAGTTATATTTGTTAAAAGGGTTTGCTGGTACCGGAAAAACAAGCATCATCGGGACTTTGGTTTCCAATTTATGGCATATTAAAGTAAGTGCGGTATTGATGGCACCCACGGGAAGGGCCGCCAAGGTTATCGCAAATTACTCAGGTAAGGAAGCGTTTACCATTCATAAAAAGATTTACTTCCCTAAAAAAGATAAAGGTGGCGGTGTTAAATTTGTAATGCAGCCCAACAAGCATCGCAATACTATATTTATTGTCGATGAGGCCTCAATGATTCCTGATGCGCCATCAGATTCAAAATTGTTTGAAAACGGATCTTTGCTAGATGATTTGATGCAATATGTATATTCTGGCCACAATTGTAAATTATTGCTCATAGGCGATAAAGCACAATTACCGCCTGTGAAATCAGATTTAAGTCCGGCATTAGACAGTGTACAACTCAATCTCAACTATAATAAAAATGTTATTACCATGGAACTGGACGAAGTGGTACGGCAAGGTCAGGATTCAGGGATTTTGATGAATGCCACCAAGCTTCGTGAGGTTTTGGAAGGCGAATTTTATGAGTCTTTTAAATTTGATCTAAAAGGATATTCAGATATTGTTCGTCTTGTAGACGGTTATGAAATCATGGATGCCATAAATGATGGGTATTCAGACCAAGGCCATGAGGAAACTGCCATTATTGTGCGCAGTAATAAACGGGCCAATTTGTATAACAAACAAATTAGGGAACGCATTTTAAACAATGAAAATGAACTTACTGTTGGCGATTTTTTAATGGTGGTAAAAAATAATTATTTCTGGGTAAAACCAACCTCTGAGGCAGGATTTATTGCAAACGGTGATATCGTTCAAGTGTTGGAAATCTTTAGTATTCAAGATCTATACGGGTTTAGATTTGCAGAAGTAAAAGTCCAAATGGTAGACTATCCAAAAATGACGCCCTTTGAAACAGTTTTACTTTTAGATACGATCGAGGCAGAATCGCCTTCATTACCTTACGAAGAATCCAACAGGTTATATCAGGAAGTACAAAAAGATTATGAAGAAGAAACATCCAATTATAAAAAATTCCTGAAAATTAAAAATAACAAACATTTCAACGCGTTACAAGTCAAATTTTCTTATGCCATTACCTGTCATAAATCGCAAGGTGGGCAATGGCATACCGTTTTTGTGGAACAGCCTTATTTGCCAAACGGTATCGATAAAGATTATTTGAGATGGCTTTATACCGCTATTACCAGAGCGAAAGAAAAGTTATATTTGATAGGGTTTCCGGAGGATTTTTTTGAAGTATAAACAAACGCAAATTCATTATCCACACCTTAACAACTCAACAAAAAAAAACAGACAACAAAAAATAAACCAATAAAACATGGAAACCATCATCAGCATTTGTCTTGGTATTGGATTGGCCGCCTCCGTGGGTTTCCGCGTGTTTTTGCCGTTGTTTGCACTCAGTTTGGCCTCTTATTTTAATGTCTGGGAGCTGAACTCCTCGTGGCTTTGGGTAGGAAGCCTCACTGCAGTTATCATCTTTGGTGTTGCTACCATTATTGAAATCTTGGGGTATTACATCCCGCTGGTCGATAATTTATTGGACACCATCGCCATTCCATTGGCCGCCGTAGCAGGAACCGCGGTGATGATGTCTACTGTGTCTGATTTAAGTCCTGTAATTACGTGGGCGTTGGCCATTATCGCAGGCGGTGGAACGGCAGCCACCATTAAAAGTGCTGCAGGATCTTCACGAATAACATCAACTGTCACTACTGCAGGATTTGGTAATCCGTTGGTATCAACCATAGAGACAGGCACTTCTATCATCATGTCCATCTTTTCAATTTTCCTGCCTATTATTGCTTTTGTCTTGGTGATCTTTGTTTTGTTTGTCATTTTCAAACTTTATAAAAAGATTAGACCCTCCAAACCCTAAAATACCCCAAAAAGTTTTATTTTTGGAAGGAATTTTGGCCAACTATGAAGATAATTTCAATGATTCCGGCGCGTTACAGCGCTACACGTTTTCCAGCTAAATTGATGCAGGATTTGGCTGGCAAAACCGTTATTCTCAGAACGTATGAAGCTACTGTGGCCACTAATTTGTTTGATGATGTGTATGTGGTGACGGATAGCAGTATCATTTACGACGAAATTGTCAACAATGGTGGGAAAGCCATCATGAGTAAAAAAGAACACCAATCTGGTAGTGATCGTATTGCAGAAGCAGTAGAGCATTTAGATGTTGATATTGTAGTAAACGTACAGGGAGATGAACCTTTTACAGAACGGGAAAGTTTAGAAAAGGTATTGAATGCTTTCAAAAACGACCATCAAAAAGAAATCGATTTGGCTTCCTTAATGGTGGAGATTCACGATTGGGAAGAAATAAGCAACCCCAATACGGTAAAGGTTATTGTTGACCAGAATAACTTCGCTCTATACTTTTCGAGAAGTCCCATTCCTTATCCGCGAGATAAAGACGCAGGCGCGCGCTATTTTAAGCACAAGGGAATTTATGCGTTTAGAAAACAGGCGCTTCTTGATTTTTATAAATTACCAATGCAATTCATTGAGGCTACTGAGAAAATTGAATGTATTCGTTACTTGGAATATGGTAAACGGATCAAAATGATAGAAACCCATGTGGAGGGTGTTGAAATTGACACACCTGAAGACCTAGAACGCGCAAAACGTTTATGGAAATAGACTATACCAACATAAAAGTAATCGGTTTTGATGCTGATGATACGCTTTGGGTCAATGAAACCTATTTTAGGGATGCTGAACTTGAGTTTGCAAAACTTTTGGCACCCTATGAAACGGTCAATAAAATTGATCAGGAGCTGCTTAAACGACAAATTGAAAATTTGCCATTATACGGTTATGGCATTAAGGGGTTTATCCTTTCTATGGTAGAGATCGCACTGGAACTGTCCAATAACTCTATCAGTAATACTACTGTAGAAGCGATACTCAATATAGGCAAGGACATGCTCAATAAACCAGTTGATCTTTTAGAAGGTGTAGAGAAAGTCTTATACGAATTATCTAAAGACTACCGATTAATAGTTGTGACCAAAGGTGATCTTTTAGACCAAGAACGTAAATTGGAAAAATCGGGCTTGCTGGATTATTTCCATCATATAGAAATACTCAGCGATAAACAGGAAAAAAATTATTCCAAATTATTGAACCATTTAGATATTAAACCTTCTGAGTTTTTGATGATAGGCAATTCATTAAAATCAGATATTTTACCTTTGGTAAACATAAAAGCGCACGCCATCCATATCCCATTTCACACAACCTGGATCCATGAGCAAATTGTAACCAATACATATGACTCTAAGAAATATAAAATCATGACTAGTTTATTGGATGTTCTTCCATTGCTGAACAAAAACCCCAAAACTTAAGTTAAGACAATAAAAAATGAATTATAAAAATTATCCAATGGTGTCCAGAGTTGTTTTTGGACGCGGTAGCTTTAATCAATTGAACGATATATTAGCCCCAAAACGATTAAATGCCAAAGCACCATTTATATTTTTGGTAGATGATGTTTTTAAGGGAAACGCTTGGTTGACCTCCAGAATTTCTCTGGCTTATGATGATCAACTACTTTTTATTTCAGCAGATGAAGAGCCAACCACATCACAAGTAGATGAACTGGTAGAACAGATTATTTTGAACCATACAGATCGCCCTTCAGGTATTATTGGTATTGGAGGCGGGACACTATTAGATTTGTCAAAAGCCGTAGCCATAATGCTCACCAATGAAGGAGAATCTAAAGACTATCAAGGGTGGGATTTGGTAAAAACACCCGCCATATATCACGTTGGCGTCCCTACAATTTCAGGCACAGGAGCCGAAGTTTCCCGAACTACCGTATTGACAGGACCTGAGAAGAAACTGGGTATCAATTCTGATTATACCCCATTTGATCAAGTTATTCTGGATCCTGAATTGACTAAAGATGTTCCTAAGGACCAATGGTTTTACACAGGCATGGACTGTTATATCCACTGCGTTGAATCATTAAAAGGCACCTATTTGAATGCTTTTAGTCAAAGCTATGGAGAGAAATCGCTTGAACTTTGTAAAGAAATATTTGTTGATGGTGACGGTTCTGAAGAAGAGTTGCAAGACAAACTCATGATGGCCTCTTGGCATGGTGGGATGAGTATTGCATACTCTCAAGTGGGCGTTGCACATGCCTTGAGTTACGGCTTAGGATACCTATTGGGCACTAAACATGGCCTGGGCAACTGTATCGTTTTTGATCATTTGGAGGAATTTTATCCGGAAGGTGTCGCATTATTTAAAAGAATGAAAAAAATCCATGGCATTATACTTCCACAAGGCCTTTGCTCAAAACTTGATGAGGATGAATTTAATACCATGATTGATGTTGCCTTGGCAATGGAACCGCTGTGGGAAAATGCCATGGGTAAAAATTGGAAACAAACCATCACAAGAGAAAAGTTAAGGGCCTTATACGAAAAAATGTAGTATGCAGTGGTTATCCAAATTTATATACTCCAAGATTCTTGGCTGGAAGGTTGTTGGCAATGTCACGATGTCAAAAGACACCATTAAAAAGGCAGTAATAATCGCGGCGCCCCACACCAGCTGGCAGGATTTTTACATTGCCCTTATGATGCGACAGGTAATTGGTGTAAAATCAAATTATGTGGCCAAAAAAGAACTTTTTAAATGGCCATTTGGATATTATTTTAGAGCGATTGGAGGCGCACCTTTAGACAGGCGTCCTGGACAAAACAAAGTAGAGGCCATTGCCAAACTGTTTGAGAACAGGGCAGAATTCAGATTAGCTTTGTCTCCAGAAGGCACAAGAAAGAAAGTTGAGGAGTGGAAAACAGGATTTTACTACATAGCAAAAAAAGCAAATGTGCCTATCATCATTGTTTTACTTTCGTATTTTGAGCATAAACAAAACAAGATTTCAGAACCTTTTTACCCTACCGAAGATTTGGTGGCAGATTTTAAGTACATGCGCAGTTTTTTTTGATGGTGTTAAGGGGAAAGTTCCAAAGCATTCCTAACTCACATAATTAAGTTTCAAAACTTCTGGGCAAATAGATTGGCATGCAATTTGAAAAGAAGCTATAGAATTAATTGGTGAAACATAAAGTAAACATAATCTTTTTGTCCCTAAAGAGAAACATCAGTAAATTTTTGTTACAAAAGCTATCTTCTTGGAGATAGCTTTTTTTATTGATCTATATTTCAAATAAAATTTCAATCACAAATTTGCATATACATTAGTGACGTACATAATTAGTAAGTGTCTATCTTTTAATTGTGAAATTATTATTATTATTATTATGAAAAAGTATAAGGCCAACAATTTCTTGTTGGCCTTATACTTTTTATTGAAAGCGTGTTTTAATTATTCTTCAACATCAGAAGTTTCCTCCATGGTATGATATACGTTCTGAATATCATCATCATCTTCCAATTTTTCTAACAGTTTTTCAACATCTTGTGCTTCTTCAGGTGTCAATTCTTTAGTGACTTGCGGAATGCGTTCAAATCCTGACGATAAAATTTCAATCTTACGATTCTCTAATTCAGACTGAATAGCGCCAAAACTCTCAAACGGGGCGTAGATCAAAATGCCATCGTCATCCCTAAACACTTCCTCGGCTCCAAAATCTATAAATTCCAATTCAAGTTCCTCAGGATCCAAACCTTCGGCATCGATTCTGAAATTACAGGTGTGGTCAAACATAAACACGACTGAGCCTGACGTCCCCAAGCTTCCATCACACTTATTGAAATAACTACGCACGTTGGCAACTGTTCTGGTGTTATTATCAGTGGCTGTTTCAACTAATATAGCAATCCCATGTGGCGCATAGCCTTCAAAAAGTACTTCTTTAAAATCGCCCAAGCTCTTATCTGACGCCCGCTTAATAGCTCGTTCCACAGTATCTTTAGGCATATTGACAGCCTTCGCATTTTGCATAACAGCTCTCAATCTTGCATTGGTATCCGGATCAGGACCGCCATCTTTTACGGCCATTACAATGTCTTTACCAATACGCGTAAAGGCTTTGCTCATTGCTGACCAGCGTTTCATTTTACGTGCTTTACGAAATTCAAAAGCTCTTCCCATTTTATGTTCTAAGTTTTAAGTATAAGTTTAAAATTCTAAATCTGACTGTGCCATTAGTTTACTGCCACCATCCATCACAAACTGATGACAAATTTAAAAAAATCAATTCATCAATAGGTATTCAAAAGGTGAAAAAAGCGTGTAAAAAATTTCTTGAGATCGTAAATAAGC
Source organism: Gelidibacter algens (assembly GCF_001678675.1). Taxonomy (GTDB): domain Bacteria; phylum Bacteroidota; class Bacteroidia; order Flavobacteriales; family Flavobacteriaceae; genus Gelidibacter; species Gelidibacter algens. The sequence goes on along the minus strand of NZ_LZRN01000025.1, from coordinate 29,105 downwards.
CAATCGCTAAAATTGTTAATGACAGAATTAATGTGAGGCTCATTTTAGGTTGCAAAGAGGATCTTGAACATTAGAATTTATTGGGTTGTTTTATATAGTGATGCCATTACCGCTTTGTGGAACAGTTGATCCAAAGGAACTATTCGATGTTAAAAACTATCTGTTTCAGAATACTTTCAAGAGTTCTATGATTTTTCGAATATCCTATAAGCGGAGTCGCACATCTCGTTTTCTTAAAGTACAATTGAACAGCTATCAGAAAGCATCTACAACTCATGGTTAGAAAAAGAGTAATTGACTACTCTTGAACTTCAACGATAGCTTCAATAGCTTCAGCCAATTTAAAATCTTTTTCGGTCACGCCTTTGGCACTATGTGTAGATAATGAAATGGTGAGCATGTTGTAGACATTTTTCCATTCTGGGTGATGGTTTTGCGCTTCACATTCAAAGGCAATTCTGCTCATCGCACTAAAACAATCCTTGAAATTGTCAAATTCAAACTCCGCATGAAGCGCGTTGTCATAATATTCCCAATCAGGAAAATGCAATAATTTTTTTTCAATGGTTTCTTCAGATAATGGAGACATAATTTAGATTTTTTTAGTTTCTTAAAATTAGAAATTATTATTGACAAATTCTAAATCTAAGGGTTATAATTAATGTAATTGTCCAATTCTTCAAGAAGTTCAGTACTACTTAATTGAAGGTGTTTTGGCAATTTGTTCAGTTTGGGCATCACGGCTAAATAACGGTCTTCATTGGTAGTGTAAACCTGCTTGAAGCGCACCGATTCTGATGTGATCAAAGCCACAATTTCCATAATAAAATCATCATGATGCACCAAATCAGAACTCCCCAAGTGGAACACACCATGCTCATTTCTATTAATGATGTAATGGATTTGTTGGGTCATCTTAAAATCTGTAGTCACATTCATGATGAGGTTTGGAAACACTTCAATGGCCGTTTTTTCTGCTATATGTTGCTTAATTTCTTTGAGGCGAGGGGACTGGGTGCCAAAAATCATTGGCAACCTGATAATCACTACTTTCCTTTTTGGCAAGCGCAGTAACATATTTTCAATTTTGATCTTGAAATGGCCATAAATACTATCGCTTAGCGTTTTATCATCCTCATAACTTGGGTATTTGCTATAGGCATCAAACACATTGGCAGATGAAAAGAATATAATTTTGCAATCATGAGAAACCACATACTCCGCCAGATGCTGATGGGCAATAACTTGGGCATGAAAATCGCCACGTAAGCAGGAAATGATGATTGATGGTTTTACGACGTCGAGAATTTCAAAAATATCATCTTCTTCCACACGGTATTGGAAAAAGTGCTTATTGTCATCAAAAGTTTTATTTGAAATGTGGTAGGTGCCAAAGGTCTTAAAATATGAACACAGTTCTTTATACAGAGAATTTCCTATAAAGCCACTGGCGCCAAGGATAAGAATCCGATGTTTGTTGTCTGGTGTCATCATGTATTGGGGCAATTTTTAAAAAATAGACAATCTAGTCATGGAGGTAAACTGCTCCAAGGCTCTCATTCCTAGCAAGGAATTGCCTTGCATATTTAAACCGGGAGACCAGACTGAAATTGTATAGTGATTGGGTAAGAGCGCTACAATGCCCCCACCAACACCACTTTTTCCTGGTAAGCCCACTTCAAACGCAAATTCTCCTGCTTCGTCATAAAAACCGCAGGTAAGCATAATGGCATTGATACGTTTGGCTTGACTTTCAGAAAGATGTCTCTTTTGTAAACAGCAAGAGCCATGATTGGCAAACATAAAAAATGCCTTAGACAGTTGCTCACAGGTCATTTCAATGGCACATTGGTGAAAATAGAAGTCTAAAACATCATCCACATCATTTCTCAAATTGCCATAGGCTTTTAATAAATTTGCAGCGGCATAATTATTATATCCTGTCATACGTTCAGAATTTGCCACATCCTCATTGAACGCGATGGTAGGATCATCAACGACAGATCTGACGTAATTTAAAAAATCCTCTTTCGGATTTTCAAGTAGAGTGACCAAAATATCAGCAATAACAAGTGCTCCAGCATTTATAAGGGGATTTCTCGGAATGCCGTTTTCTAGCTCTAAAAGCGATAAATGGTTGAAAGGGTTTCCTGAAGGTTCAACATCCACACGTTGCCATAAATTTTTAGGATACATTGGCAAAGCCATGGCAAGTGTCAAAACTTTTGAGATACTCTGAATGGATAATTTTTTGTTCCAATCGCCAGTGGCAAAGGTTTCTCCGTTAATGAGCCGCAGGTGGATTCCAAAATTTTGAACATCAATATTGGCTAACTCAGGGATGTAAGAAGCCACCAACCCTCTGTTGACTTCATCCTTTAAGTTACTGTGAATAGTATCAATGACATTTTGGTAATCGATCATGAATTAGGCTTTATAAAATGGAGTCTTCACAACGGTTGCTGGAACTGCATTTTTTCGAATTTGAATATTAATTTTACTGCCAACTTCAGAATAGATAGCCGGTACGTATCCTAAACCGATCCCTTTATTTAGAGAAGGAGACATGGTGCCAGAAGTAACTACCCCAATGGTTTTACCGTGGCCATCCACAATATCGTAACCATGACGTGGAATGCCGCGTTCATCCAACTCAAAACCGACCAATTTATTTTCTGGCCCGTTTTCTTTTTCAGATTTAAGCGCTTCACTATTGGTAAAATCTTTGGTGAATTTTGTTACCCACCCCAAACCAGCGGCAATAGGAGAGGTGTTTTCGTCAATGTCATTGCCGTAAAGGCAATAGCCCATTTCTAAACGTAAGGTGTCACGAGCGGCCAATCCGACGGGTTTGATACCAAAAGATGCTCCAGCTTCGAAGACCTTATCCCAAATTTGCTTTACTTCTGAGTTTTTACAATAGATTTCAAATCCGCCGCTACCTGTATAACCCGTTGCCGAAATAATCACGTGTTCAATACCTGCAAAATCCCCCACCACAAAATTGTAAAATTTGATTTCAGAAAGGTCATGGCTTGACAGGCTTTGCATTGCTCCAACGGCCTTAGGCCCTTGAATAGCAAGTAAAGAATATTCAGATGAAAGATCTCTTAGCGTTGCACCCACATCATTCTTGGAACTGATCCAATTCCAATCCTTTTCAATATTCCCAGCATTGACGACCAACAGATAGGTTTCTTCTTTAATTTTATAGATGATTAAGTCATCTACAATTCCGCCATTATCATTTGGTATATAGCTGTATTGTGCCTTGCCGATAGTTAATTTGGAAGCATCGTTGCTGCACACTTTTTGGATCAATTCCAGAGCATGAGGGCCTTCAATTAAAAATTCACCCATGTGCGACACGTCAAACACGCCTACGCTTTGTCGTACCGTTTCATGCTCAATACTTACCCCTTCATATTGAACAGGCATATTGAAACCTGCATAAGATACTAATTTTGCTCCCAGAGCTTCATGTGTGGACGTTAAGGCTGTACTTTTCATAAGTTATGTGTTTCGTTTCCGCAAGGCAGAATGTGTTTTAAATGTTTTGATTTATAACTGAGCTAAGGCAAACCCTATAAAATTTTGAATATTTTGAGGAAGTTTCCATAGTTGCAGCACAAAAGTATCGAAAATTATCTGTTTTAAAAATGAATGACTTCGATTAAAAAAATGTTAAAATGGTAAAGAGCGTTAAGATTAAAATCAGCACTAAAATAAATTTCGGAATTAATAGGAGGAAAGCAAAAGTTGATAAACTTAAGTTAAATACCTTTTAAAATAGTGTTCAAAAGTAAATTATTGCTAACTTATTACTATGGAAAATGTATTAGTAGCAGGTGCAAATGGCACCACCGGAAAACAGATCGTAAAGCTTTTGACAGAATCACAGTATTTTAAACCTGTGGCAATGGTTAGAAAAAAAGAAGAGATGACTCAGTTTGAAAACGACGGCATTGAAGCGGTCTTGGCAGATTTGGAAAATGATGTGTCACACGCCGTAAAAAATATAGATAAAGTAGTATTTGCCGCAGGTTCAGGTGGGAAAAATGTAATAGGCGTCGATCAGGATGGCGCAAAACGCTTGATTGATGCGTCAAAAAATGCAAATGTTAAGAAATTTGTGATGTTGAGTTCTATGGGTGCTGATGCCCCAGAAAAAGCAGAGGAATTACAAGATTATTTGAAAGCAAAACACAATGCGGATGAATATTTGAAAAGCAGCGGATTAAATTATGCGATTGTAAGACCAGGAAGCTTGAACAATGACAATGCAACCAATCATATTAAATTAAAAGAAAAATTATCAGAACGCGGAGAAATCAGCAGGGCAGATGTGGCACAAACACTTGTCCACGTGCTCAATGATGACACCGCCAATAAAGTATCTTTCGAGATTTTGAAAGGAGACACCTTAATAGGAAAAGCTCTAGAAAATTTCGCTAGTAAATAAGCCTGGAAGCGTTTTAGAAATAATTTAGAAAAAGAGGCAATTTGCCTCTTTTTTTTTATGAAATGCTGTTTAATAAAACGGTCTTTAATTCGTTGTAATGCGCTATTGGAATGGATACTTTTTCCTTATCCATAACGGCCTCAATTTGTGGCGGCAAGTCAATGTTTTTTTGGATGACAGCTTCCACCACTTCCAAGAATTTTGTGGGATGTGCGGTTTCCAAAAACACACAATGTGCATTGTCGTGATTTTTTAAATACGCTTTACAGCCCAAATAACCCACGGCACCATGCGGATCTGCAACATATGAAAAATCAGTATAAAGCTCTTTGAGCGCTTTCCTCGTGTCATTATCAGAAAAACTATAGGACGATAAGTTTGATTTGAGCGCCTCAAAATTATTCTTGTAAATTTCCTGAATCCTGATAAAATTACTAGGGTTGCCCACATCCATGGCATTACTTATGGTTTGAACCGAAGGTTTTGGCTGGTATAATTGTGAGGTAAGATACTCAGTCACCACATTATTTTCATTATTTGAAGCGATAAAATGTTGTATGGGTAACCCTAATTGCTGTGCCATCATGCCTGCGCAAATATTCCCGAAGTTACCACTTGGTACAGAAAACACAACATTTTTATTGGTTTTATGAAGCTGTTTATAGGCGAAAAAGAAATAAAACATTTGAGGCAACCAACGTGCAACATTAATTGAGTTTGCTGAAGTGAGTTGCATTTTACTGGTCAACTCTTCATCTAAAAATGCGCGTTTCACCATATCTTGACAATCATCAAAAACTCCATCCACCTCTAAGGCTGTAATGTTTTGCTTGAGCGTTGTCAATTGTTTTTCTTGAATATCACTCACTTTTCCACTCGGATACATTATCACCACATTGACACCCTTCACGCCTAAAAAACCATTGGCTACAGCACCTCCAGTATCACCTGATGTGGCTACCAAAACGGTGATTTCCCCAGTGTCATCTTGATTAAAGTACGCTAAGCAACGCGCCATAAATCGAGCGCCAACGTCTTTAAATGCCATAGTTGGCCCATGAAACAACTCTAGTGTAGCTATCTTTTCATTAATTTCCACGATCGGAAAATCAAAGGATAAGGTTTCTGAAATAATGGTTTTTAAAACAGCTTCAGGAATATCTGGACTCACGAATTGCTTTATGGCTTCAAAAGCAATGTCTTCATAAGAAAGATCATCTATGTTTTCAAAAAAAGAGCTTGGTAAAGGCGTGATACGCTCTGGAAAATATAATCCTTTGTCTGGAGCAATACCTTTTATGACGGCCTCTTTGAATGAGGAGTTTGGGGCTTTTTTATTTAGTGAGTAGTATTTCATGGTAATTGACGGGTGACGGATGACGGGTGACCGAAGTTAGTGTCGATAGGTCATTTTTATTTAATTAATTTTATTTTTAAATGCGATCATCATATTCATCATAAGATTTTTCATATAAATTGTCGAATTGAGCTATTGTTAAATAATTTCTATTTCTTGATTTATAAAGACATGTCACAACTTCAGCCAATGACCGGATTGCATAGCCTATAAATTTCTTTTGCTCAGGATTGCTTTGTCCAATTGAACCTTCTGAAATATTTGATGCAATAGAATCAGCCGCACGTCTTATTTGAGATGATAAATTATATTTTTCTTTATCAGGAAAAGACGCTGTCAGAACATCAATTTCTTCACCTAAATCCATTGCTTTTTGCCAGATTATCAGGTTTTCAAATTTAAATTTATTCATAAGTCATGTTTTTTGGCTAAAACCAGCTCTGCCACCAGTCATCCGTCATCCGTCATCCGTCATCCGTCATCAGTCTTATCTCATAAGATTTTAATTCCTCCCGTATTAATCCGCGACACATAAGTTTCAAATGCAATGGTCGTACTCGAATATACATCCCGCATCGCTCTTTCAACGCTTTTAGCATTTTCAATTCCTTTGGATAGCGTAAAAATAGATGGTCCAGCGCCAGAAATTCCAGCACCCAAAGCTCCATGAATAAGTGCGGCCGACTTGACTTCCGCAAAATGCGGAATTAATCTGCTACGGTGCGGTTCAACAATAACGTCATGAAGTGCTCTTTTCAATAAGTCGTAATCATTAGTGTGCAGGGCATGGACAAAACTTCCCACGTTGGCCCATTGTGTAATGGCATCCGTCAACGGAAATTCCTTGGGTAAAATGGCCCTAGCATCAGAAGTTTTAATTTCTATTTGTGGATGGATAATGGTTGCATACATATCTTTTGGCGTCGGTAATTGTAGAACTTCCAATGGCGATGTGCTTTTTACCAGCGTAAATCCCCCGAAAATCCCTGGAGCTAAATTATCTGCATGCTCACTACCGCTTGCCAAAGCTTCACCTTTCATTGCGAAATCAGTCACTTGGGTTTTATTGTAAGGTCTTCCTAAAAGTTCATTGATGGCAAAAACACTTCCACATGCACTGGCGCTACTGCTGCCAATACCACTACCGGGTTTAATTTTTTTGTAAATTTCAATTTCAAATCCGCAGTTAGGTTGCGCATCAGCAAGCATTGCCAATGCAGAAACTCCTGCTACATTTTTTTTAGCTTCAAATGGCAATTTATATCCTTCGATCTTAGTGATAAAAATTCCTTTTTTTTCTGTTTTTCTAACAATCATCTCATCCCCAATAGTGTCTAAACAAAATCCTAGGACATCATATCCGCAGGACACATTAGCTACCGTTGCCGGGGAGAATATTTTGATTTCATTTTTTGTCACAAGTACTTTTATTAATTTTGTTTACAGAACCATCCGCGACTGTTTGTTTTATACGCCAACTGCCGACCGCAGACTGCCGACTGCCAACTGCAGACTGAGAACTAATTCCCAATTCTAATAATATCAGCAAACAATCCTGAAGCCGTTACATCAGCTCCAGCACCGGCACCTTTAATGATCATTGGCTGTTGTGGATATCGCTGAGTAAAAAACATCACGATATTATCCTTGCCTTTCAGATTATAAAAAGGATGATCCGACGGAATTTCTTGCAGGCCAACTTTAGCTTTCCCTTCGTTAAATTCGGCCACATATTTCAACTGGCAGTCGTTCTTTTTTGCAGAGGCATATAATTTTTGGAAATGGCCTTCATCAGCTATTAACGTTTGATAAAAATCATCCACAGAATCACTTTTTAGATTGTTTTTTGTTAAAAACGACGTGTTTTCAATGTCTTCCAAATTCATTTCAGTACCACTTTCTCGAGCTAGGATCAGGATTTTTCGAGCCACATCAACACCACTTAAATCAATCCGCGGATCAGGCTCCGTATAACCTTCCTTTTGTGCTTGTTTTACAACATCGTGAAAATTTGTATGGTCATCAAAATTATTGAAAACAAAGTTTAAACTTCCAGAAAGCACCGCTTTGATGGACGTTATTTTATCGCCAGAAGCAATCAAATGATTTAAGGTATCAAGGATGGGTAAACCAGCACCAACATTAGTTTCAAATAAAAATGGCGCATTGTATTTTACCGAAAGTCTCTTGAGATTGCTATAGTTTTCAAACACACTTGAACAGGCAATTTTATTGCAAGCCACTACAGCAATGCTCTCTTTTAAATAATCTGCATAAATTTTTGAAACGTCTTCATTAGCAGTAACATCCACAAAAATACTGTTGCGTAGGTTGAAGCTTTTGTTGCGTTCTAAAAACCCTTCCAAGGAGGCCTTTTCCCCTGAAGCCAATTGTTCCTTCCAAGATCTTAGGGATAGTCCAGATTCATCAAAAATCATGGTTCTAGAATTGGACAAGCCGATCACTCTCATATTAATTTTCAGTTGCTCTTTCAAATATTTTTTCTGTTGTTTGATTTGCTCTACAAGTCGTTCCCCAACATTTCCAACCCCAGTGATATAAACATTCAGCTGTTTGGTCTGATCTTCAAAAAAGCGTTCATGAATAGTATTCAATGCCTTTTTTACATCCTTTTGTGCAATGACTGTAGAAATGTTCTTTTCTGAAGCACCTTGGGCAATGGCTCTAATATTAATGTTATTTTTACCTAAGGCACTGAACATTCTGCCGCTAATACCTTGATGATTCTTCATATTATCACCTACAAGGGCGACAATAGATAAATCTTTTTCTACAATTATAGGATCTATTTTTTTTAATGAGATTTCATTTTCAAATGTGAGGTTAATACTCATTGCTGCAAGATTGGCATCTTTTTCATCAATACCAAAACAAATCGAGTGTTCAGAAGACGCTTGAGTAATAAAGATGACGTTGATTTTTTCTTGCGCCAAGGTTTCAAACAATCGCTTAGAAAACCCGGGAATGCCCACCATACCATGCCCTTGCAAAGTCAATAAGGCAATATTACTGATGTTGCTGATCCCTTTTGCAGCCTTGGAAAATCCGTTGTTCTTGTCGTTAGTAATGATGGTGCCTTGGGCTTCGGGCTCTGTCGTGTTTTTGATGTGGATGGGAATATTTAAATCCAAAACAGGTTGCACTGAAGGCGGATATAAAACCTTTGCACCAAAATGCGAAAGTTCCATAGCTTCCTGATAAGATAGTCTTTCAATAGGATACGCCTGTTTGACGAGTTTAGGATTTGCCGTAAACATGCCGCTGACATCTGTCCAGATTTCCAATCGGTTGACGTGTAACGCTGCAGCAATAATAGCTGCCGTAAAATCAGATCCACCACGGCCTAAGGTTGTAATTTCTCCCGATTCAGATTTGGACACAAACCCAGGAAGGATCGTGATTTTTTGATTGGCATTCTTAAAATAGTGTTGAATGTTAGCGTTTGTGATGTTGTAGTTCACTTCAGCTTTGGTGAAATTAGCGTTGGTCACCAAAAGATCTTGACTATTTTTTCTGACCACATCTAAACCATAGCTTTTCATGGTTTCTGCAATGATGTAGGAGGAAAGGAGCTCTCCCACACTTACTAACTTATCTGAGGTTTTAGGAGACAGTTCATTGATAAGATAAATGCCATCCAACAAGCTTTTTAAACTTGCTAATTTACTCTCAACATATTCTTTTACGGTGTCATTCTGTACAGGGATGAGTTCAAATAAAAGATTGAGATGGATCTCTTTAATAGTTTTGAATTCAGAAAGATAGCTTTCGTTTTTCTGCTGTGCCAGTTCGCCAGCTCTCAACAGTTTATCTGTAATGCCACCCACCGCTGAAACAACGCAAACAACAGGTTCAGTTTTTGAATATTTATCTAGAATTTGAATAACCTTTTTTATGTTTTCTGCGGAACCGACTGATGTTCCCCCAAATTTTAATACGTTCATAGCGGATGGTATAATGAATTAACAGTAACTATATTAAAAATAAAATGAATTGGAAAATATGCGACGAGATAAAATATAAACATTAACCCCAAAGGGTAATACTGTGAATAGAAATCGTGCCTTCTGCAGAGATAAAGGTCATGAAAACATTTTTGATGTGTTGTAAAGTATACATATCTTGGTCTATACCTTTCAAATGTATTATTTTTACTTTAATAAAAAAATTTACAACTGAGTTTTGGAAGTAAATAGCACATTATTAAATATATCCTAAAAAAAGACTCTTAAAATGAAGATATTCTCAAAGCAACAAATCTATAAAGGGGATCAGCAAACGGCCAAAAAACAAAAGATAAGCTCTACCGAATTGATGGAGCGTGCAGGAATGCAAATCTTTAATTGGATACACGAGCGCATGCAAGGTGCTCAAGTGCCAATTCATGTGTTTTGTGGGATTGGCAATAATGGAGGTGACGGACTGGTGGTGGCTAGACACTTGATCACTTACGGTTATAGTGTCCATACCTATGTTGTGAATTGCAGTGAGAAGCGTACTGAAGATTTTTTGGTGAATTATGACCGTATCAAACAGACCACTAAGAAATGGCCAATTATGCTGAATTGTGAAGCAGATTTTCCCACAATTGGTCCTGATGATATTATTGTAGATGCCGTTTTTGGAATTGGACTGAATAGGCCTCCCAATGATTGGGTGAAAAGACTGTTTCAACATTTTAGAGCGTCGAAAGCATTTACATTGTCTGTTGATTTGCCGTCTGGACTATACCCAGATGATGTTCCAGAAGATGAAAATGGCGTAGTTTGGGCAAATTACACCTTGAGTTTTCAGGCTCCCAAACTGGTATTCTTTCTTCCAGATACTTCAAAATATACCGTAAACTGGGAAGCGCTGGATATTGGTATTGATGCTGAGTTTTTGAAAGAAACAGAAACGGAAGTGGAGCTCATTGGTAAGAATGAGATTTTTCCAATGTATAAACCAAGAGAAAAATTTTCCAATAAAGGCACCTATGGACACGCACTAATTATTGGCGGTAGCTATGGTAAAATAGGAGCAGTGGTGCTTTCAGGAAAGGCGGCGTTAGCCTCCGGATCAGGTTTGGTGACTACGTTTATACCAAAGTGCGGTTACATTCCGATGCAGTCCTCTTTTCCTGAAGCTATGACCCTCACTGATCATGATGAAGAGAAACTCACAGACATCAGTTTTGACATTGAACCCACTGCCATTGGAATTGGCATGGGAATGGGAACAGACGTAAAAACACATGTGGCATTTCAGAAGTTTCTAGAATCCAATTCGGCATCTTTAGTTATAGATGCTGATGCCATCAATTTGCTATCAAAGCACAAAGAAGATCTCAAGTTATTGAAAGCTCAAACGGTTTTGACACCGCATCCAAAAGAGCTGGAACGTCTTATTGGAAAATGGAAGAATGATTTTGACAAGTTAAAAAAAGCAAAGGCTTTCTCCAAGAAGCACCAGTGTGTTCTTGTGATAAAAGGCGCGCACACCATTACGGTATTTGAAAACAAAATGTATATCAATTCAACGGGTAACCCCGGACTTTCTACAGGCGGAACCGGAGATGTGCTTACAGGTATGATCACAGGACTTATTTGTCAGGGATATGAGCCCTTAATGGCAAGTTTATTTGGCGTATATCTCCATGGTAAATCTGCAGATATTGCCGTAGAAGATTATGGGTATCAAAGTTTGACGGCAAGTCATGTGATTGAGTATTTGGGCAAAGCATATCTTGATCTTTTTGCAAAACCTCAAATGCCCCATGATCCTGATGCTGAAGAACACATATCCTAACAAAAAACCCGCACTTTAGTCAGGTGCGGGTTTTTAACTTTAATAATATTTGAAAATTTAGATACTCAACCCATCAAATAATTCCTCAATTTTTTTACTGGAAGGTCGTGGTGCATTCGCATCAACAACATTGCCATTTGGATCGATCAGGATAAATCTTGGGATGCCATTGATTTTATAGTTTTGTATAAAATCTGATTTCCAGTTTTTATCAGAAAACAATTGGATGCCTGCAAGATTTTCTTCTTCAATCATCGTTCTCCATTTAGTTTTGGCTACCTCTGGGTCTCCGCCACCACTTCTCATTGCATCATCAATAGAGATACTTACAAACTGAATGTTTTTATCAGCATACTCTTCTTCAAGTTTTTTCAATGCAGGAATCTCTGCAATACAAGGTCCGCACCAAGTTGCCCAAACATCTATATAGACGTATTTTCCTTCCAAGTCTTTAAGAGATGTGGTTCCTCCTTTAAAGTTCTCATAATTTTCAAACGTTGGAGAAGGAGAGCCTACAGGAAACTGCTCTCTGACGGCGATAGATTCTGCAAAATAATTTTGGAACATGTTCAGCATCGGTTCCAGGTTTGATTTCGCCATGTTGGTGACCGTACTATCTATGCCCTTATCCTGGTTATAGAAGCTGGTTAACTCTTTTCGAATATCCTCAATTTCCGTTTTAAGACCTTCAGAACTCAAGCTGCTCAATTTATCTTGATCCAATAATTTTTTCTCTAACTGAATTTGTTCTGACAAAAAGTTATTGTGTTCAGCTCCAGGACCTGAAAACTCTAATGTTTCTTCAAAGTTCTCAACATCTGCAGTCATGTTGATGTCAAAGCCATTTTTCAAGAAAATAGGCGCAGCAATGTTTCCATTGAAAATGCCGAAGACTTCTGGTTGATCGATTTTGAGGGTATCAGAAAAAGTGCCATCATCAGCCAATAGAATGGTTTTGGTGATGGTTCTGTTTCTCAACAAAATGGAATCACTTGTTTTGTTGGTAATTTTTCCAGAAAGGGTGACATAATTTTTGGGTTCTTCCTTACATGACACAATAGCTAAGGCACATAAGAAAACAAATATTTTTTTCATTGTTTTTATTTTTAAGTTTTCAAAAGTAAGAGTTTGGACACACATAGTAGAATCTTTTATTAATTATTAACATTTGTTGGATAAGGCAAAGGTATTGTTCATTTTTGGACATAGAAATGACATGAATGAATCTAATACATCCCATATCTTCAAAAACCTTAGAATTATCTGTGATAAGCGATATTCTTTTTTATAATAAAACGATTGAACTTTCAGAAGAATCAATTTCAAAAATAAAAAAATGTAGAGCGTATCTCGATAATAGAATGCTTGAACAGGAAAAACCCATTTACGGCATCAATACAGGGTTTGGCTCCTTATATAATGTAAAAATTTCTAAAGACAAATTAACACAGTTGCAAGAAAACTTGGTCATGTCTCACGCCTGTGGTATTGGAGACCAAGTGCCAAATAGCATTGTAAAACTGATGTTGCTGCTAAAAATTCAATCTCTAAGTTATGGCCATAGTGGCGTACAGTTAGATACAGTTCAGCGCTTGATTGATTTTTACAACCATGATATTTTACCTGTGATATATACACAAGGCTCTTTAGGAGCTTCTGGAGATCTTGCACCTTTAGCGCATTTGGCGCTACCTTTAATTGGCAAAGGGGACGTGTTTTATGATGGAGAAATAAAGCCTGCTGCAGAAGTATTGGAGCAATTTGATTGGCAACCCATTACTTTATTGTCCAAAGAAGGGCTTGCGCTTTTAAACGGAACTCAGTTTATGAGTGCCTATGGCGTTCATTTATTATTAAAATCTTATAAACTCTCTTATTTGGCCGACCTTATTGGCAGTATTTCTTTAGATGCTTTTGACGGCAGAATCGAGCCTTTTAATGAGTTGGTACATTTGGTAAGGCCTCACAACGGACAGTTGAAGACTGCAAAACGCATTCGTGAATTTTTGGAAGGCAGTCACCTCATTTCACAACAAAAACAACATGTTCAAGATCCCTATTCTTTTAGATGCATCCCACAAGTACATGGCGCCACTAAGGATACTTTAGAGTTTATTCATAAAACCATAAAGACTGAAATCAACTCGGTTACGGACAATCCCAATATTTTCATTAACGAAAACGAGATCATATCCGGTGGTAACTTTCATGGACAACCTTTGGCTTTGGCTTTAGATTATTTGAAGATTGCCATGGCAGAACTCGGGAACATTTCTGAAAGACGTATTTATCAATTAATTTCTGGTTCGCGTGGGCTTCCTACATTTTTGGTCGATAATCCCGGGCTCAATTCGGGGTTTATGATTCCGCAATACACAGCCGCTAGTATTGTAAGTGCAAATAAGCAATTGGCCACTCCAGCAAGTGTTGATTCCATTGTGTCTTCAAATGGACAGGAAGACCATGTAAGTATGGGCGCAAATTCAGCAACCCAAGCTCATACCTTAGTCTATAACGTAGAGCGTATTTTGGCCATTGAATTACTCAATGCGTCCCAGGCGATTGCCTTTAGAAAACCAACAACGTCATCCCCATTAATTGAATCCTTCCTAAAGAGTTATCAAAGTGAGGTTAAATTTGTGACCCAGGATGAAATATTCCATGAGCTTATTAAAAAATCGGTCAATTTTATCGATGATTTTAGTATTGACAATGACCTTCTTTTTGAATAAAAGCAGAAATAATATTTATAAAAGGTTGATTGATTATTGTGATAGCAGCAGCTTACGCCTTCACAATTGATTCGGCCCAGGCAACTGCATCTTGAAGATCATCAAAGATTTCAAACATCTTTTTGAGGAATAACTTTTCTACCTCCGCATTGGATTTGGCCTTAAAATCTTTAGAAACCACAGCAAAACCTTTAAGATTACTAATCTTCGACGTTTCAAAATAGGTGGCAGGATCTACAGCATAAGAATTAATACGATGGGTAATGTATACAAATTCCTTATTATGAAAATAGGTGTCTACCACATTTATGAGTACAGTATTGTGTTTGGGAGATACTGTAATACCTTCATTTATAATTACAATAAGGTAAGAATCATAAATATGCATTTCACAAAAGTCGAACTTCAATAAATCTTTCATGCGCAAAGTTAGTCAATAACAAAAATATAATAAAAAAGCATCTGTAAATTTACAGATGCTTTTACCCTTAAGCGAAATCACTTAAGATTTCGTCTCTTTTTCTGGTTTCACAATAGTGATTACCAGCTCATTTGTTTTTGAATCTAAATCCATGGTAATGGAATCACCCTCATTGATATGAGCAGTAATGATTTCTTCCGCCAAGGTATCTTCAACATACTTTTGGATGGCACGTTTTAAAGGTCGCGCACCATATTGTTTGTCAAATCCTTTCTCAGCAATATAATCTTTAGCTTCAGTAGTCAATATAAGTTCATATCCCAAATCTTTAATACGAAGAATTAATTTATCCAATTCAATATCAATAATCTTATTGATATCCTCCTTTTCTAGTGTGTTGAACACCATCACATCATCAATACGGTTCAAGAATTCAGGTGCAAATGCTTTTTTAAGGGCATTTTCAATAATGCTTCTGGAGTTATCACTTGCTTGTGCAACTTTTGCAGCCGTTCCAAAACCGACACCTTGTCCAAAATCTTTCAATTTACGGGCTCCAATGTTAGAGGTCATGATGATAATGGTATTTCTAAAGTCGATTTTGCGTCCCAAACTGTCCGTTAAGAAACCATCATCTAAAACCTGCAACAACATATTGAACACATCTGGATGTGCTTTTTCAATCTCATCCAACAACAATACGGCATAAGGCTTACGTCTTATTTTCTCTGTCAACTGTCCACCTTCTTCATAACCTACATATCCGGGAGGTGCTCCTACTAGTCTTGAAATAGCAAATTTCTCCATGTATTCGCTCATATCAATTCTGATCAGGGCATCTTCACTATCAAATAGCTGACTTGCCAATACTTTAGCCAACTGCGTTTTACCAACACCTGTCTGTCCCAAAAAGATAAACGACCCGATTGGCTTATTGGGATCTTTAAGTCCCGCACGGTTACGCTGAATGGCTTTCACCACCTTAGCTACCGCTTCATCCTGTCCTATAACTTTTCCTTTGATCAGTTCTGGCAACTTTGCAAGTTTGTTGCTTTCAGTTTGCGCAATTCGATTTACCGGAATCCCAGTCATCATAGAAACTACATCTGCCACATTATCTTCAGTAACAATTTCTTTATGAAGTTTGGTTTCTTCTTCCCATTTTTCTTGGGCCAATGCCAAATCTTTCTCTAAACGTTTCTCATCATCACGCAACTTGGCAGCCTCTTCATATTTCTGCTTCTTAACCACCGTGTTTTTAGTCTCCTTAACCGCTTCCAATTGCTTTTCTAGCTCTAAAATTTGCTTAGGCACATCAATATTGGTGATGTGGACTCTTGAGCCCGCCTCATCCAATGCATCAATAGCTTTGTCCGGCAAGAAACGCTCTGTCATGTATCTATTGGTCAACTTTACACAAGCTTGAATAGCTTCTGGAGTGTATTGTACATTGTGATGTTCTTCGTATTTTTCTTTAATATTTTCCAAAATCTGGATGGTTTCCTCAACAGTCGTAGGTTCCACAATCACTTTTTGGAAACGACGCTCAAGGGCACCGTCTTTCTCAATATACTGTCTGTACTCATCCAAGGTAGTGGCACCAATACATTGAATTTCACCTCTTGCCAAAGCAGGTTTGAACATATTGGAGGCGTCTAAACTACCTGTAGCACCACCGGCACCAACAATGGTATGAATTTCATCAATAAAAAGAATAATATCATCATTCTTTTCCAATTCATTCATCACCGCTTTCATGCGCTCTTCAAACTGTCCGCGATACTTTGTTCCAGCTACTAAACTCGCCAAATCTAAGGTCACAACCCTTTTGTTGAAAAGGATTCTTGACACTTTACGCTTGATAATTCTGAGTGCTAAACCTTCCGCAATGGCCGATTTACCAACCCCAGGTTCACCAATTAGTAATGGATTGTTCTTTTTACGTCGGCTCAAAATTTGTGAGACACGTTGTATTTCTTTTTCTCTCCCCACTACAGGATCGAGCTTTCCTTCTTCAGCCATAACCGTCAAATCACGACCAAAATTATCTAAAACGGGGGTTTTTGATTTCTTGGCACCTTTTGAAGTGGATTGGCTAAACGGGTTTTGTTTTGTGTCATCTTCATCATTCATATCATCATCAGAAAACGACTCCGCCTTAGGAGATTCTGTGTAGTCATCGTTGTTAGTTATCATAGATTTGAATTGTTCTTTAACGTTATCATAATCCACTTTAAGCTTATTTAAAAGCTTTGTGGTGGGGTCATTTTCATTTCTTAAGATGCACAATAATAAGTGTGCGGTATTGATAGACGTGCTCTGAAACAACTTTGCTTCTAAGAATGTTGTTTTTAAAGCACGCTCTGCTTGCCTTGTTAGGTGCAGGTTTTTCTTTTCATTTGAAATTTCGGTATTGCTTAGGTTTGCAGGACTCAAAATTTCCACTTTACGTCGTAAGTGGTTTAAATCAATTTCAAGTGCGCTTAAAATATCAATTGCTTTGCCGTTGCCATCTCTTAGCAATCCCAGCATTAAATGTTCTGTACCAATAAAATCGTGTCCTAACCTTAAAGCTTCTTCCTTGCTGTAGGCTATAACATCTTTGACTCTTGGGGAAAAATTATCATCCATAGTAAAATCCTTTCTGCATTAAAAATAAATAAAAACAATAGTATTAGGGCAAAAACTATACCTTAAATATTTTTATAGTTGCTAAGTGACAAAAAAAACTTCACAATTTCAAAACATTTAACGAGATACTTATCAAATAAAAAAGCGGCGTTATTGTTAATAACAAATACCAAAAATTTGTCATTAAAGTGGCGTTACAACTCACAAAATGGTTATCTTAGCACGTTTTGAAAACCTACAAAAAATCTAATTAATTTTATTTATGGCAGAAGGAGAAAAATTGATCCCTATCAACATTGAAGATGAAATGAAATCGGCTTACATTGATTATTCAATGTCGGTCATTGTGTCACGTGCCTTACCAGATGTTAGAGATGGTCTAAAACCTGTTCACAGGCGTGTGCTTTTTGGGATGCATGAACTAGGTGTTAGGTCTAATACGGCTCATAAAAAATCAGCAAGAATTGTTGGTGAAGTATTGGGTAAATATCACCCGCATGGTGATACTTCAGTTTATGATGCGATGGTACGTATGGCTCAAGAATGGAGTTTACGTTATATGTTAGTGGATGGCCAAGGGAATTTTGGCTCTGTTGATGGCGATAGTCCGGCAGCCATGCGTTATACAGAAGCACGTATGCGCAAGATTTCTGAGGACATGTTGGCAGATATTGATAAAGAAACTGTAGATCATAAACTCAATTTTGATGATACTTTACAAGAACCAACCGTTTTACCTACACGTGTCCCTGGTCTATTAATAAATGGTGCTTCTGGTATTGCTGTGGGGATGGCTACTAATATGCCGCCACATAACTTAAGTGAGGTTGTTGACGGTATCATTGCATATATTGATAATCACGACATTGATATCGATGAGTTAATTACCCATATAAAGGCACCAGATTTTCCTACTGGAGGTACAATTTATGGCTATGACGGCGTTATAGAAGCTTTTAAAACCGGTCGTGGTAGAATTGTTGTTAGAGGAAAAGCCAATATTGAAGAGGTACAGGGGAAAGAGTCCATTATCGTGACTGAAATTCCTTACCAAGTCAATAAAGCCGACATGATCAAGAAAACGGCTGACATGGTCAATGAAAAGAAAATTGAGGGCATTTCAATGATTCGCGATGAATCAGATAGGAACGGTATGCGTATCGTTTATATTTTGAAGCGCGATGCCATTCCTAATATCGTTCTCAATACATTATATAAACATACGGCCTTACAATCGTCTTTTAGTGTCAACAATATTGCCCTTGTTAAAGGTCGTCCGCAATTATTGAATCTTAAGGACATGATCTATCATTTTGTGGAGCATAGGCATGAGGTGGTCGTAAGGAGAACTACCTATGAACTTCGCAAAGCCGAAGAACGCGCCCATATTTTGGAAGGTTTAATCATTGCTTCAGATAATATTGATGAAGTTATTGCATTAATCCGAGCATCTTCTAATGCAGATGAAGCCCGTGAAAAATTGATTGCCCGTTTTGAGCTTTCTGAAATTCAGGCAAAGGCCATTGTTGAGATGCGCTTGCGTCAATTGACAGGACTGGAGCAAGATAAGTTACGTTCTGAATACGACGAGTTAATGAAAACTATTGAAGATTTGAAAGACATTCTGGAAAAGAAAGAACGTCGTATGCAAATTATCAAGGATGAGTTGGCTGTTATAAAAGATAAGTATGGTGATGAACGCCGTTCTACAATTGAATATTCAGGAGGCGATTTGAGCATTGAAGATATGATTCCTGATGAGCAAGTGGTGATCACCATTTCTCATGCTGGGTACATAAAGCGTACATCGTTAACAGAGTACAAAACCCAACATAGAGGAGGGGTAGGGCAAAAAGCATCTACCACACGTAATGAGGATTTCTTAGAGCATTTGTTTGTTGGAACCAATCACCAGTACATGTTATTCTTTACCCAAAAAGGAAAATGTTTCTGGATGCGGGTTTATGAAATTCCTGAAGGCAGTAAAACATCTAAAGGTAGAGCCATTCAAAACTTGATCAACATTGAGCAAGATGATAAGGTAAAAGCTTTTATTTGTACACAGGATCTTAAAAATGAAGAGTACATTAATAGCCACTATGTCATTATGGCAACCAAGAATGGCCAAGTTAAGAAAACCTCTTTGGAGCAATATTCACGTCCTAGAACTAATGGTATTAACGCCATTACTATTAAAGATGACGATATTTTACTGGAAGCAAAACTAACTACTGGGAACAGTCAGGTCATGTTAGCCTTAAAATCTGGTAAGGCCATACGTTTTGAAGAAGCAAAAACGCGTCCAATGGGAAGAAACGCGTCAGGAGTAAGAGGAATCACATTAGCAAATCCGAAGGATGAAGTTATTGGCATGGTAACTATCGAGAATCCGCAGGAAGAATCAGTATTGGTTGTTTCTGAAAACGGTTACGGGAAGCGCACTTATATTGACGATCCCGAAGATGGAGAAGCTGTTTATAGAATAACAAATAGAGGCGGAAAAGGTGTAAAAACCATTTCTATTACTGAAAAAACAGGAAGTTTAGTGGCTATCAAATCGGTAAGTGATGATAGTGACCTGATGATTATCAATAAATCTGGTATTGCTATTCGTATGGCAGTTAAAGATCTTCGTGTGATGGGAAGGGCTACCCAAGGTGTCAAATTGATCAATTTAAAAGGAAATGATTCTATTGCTGCAGTAGCAAAGGTCATGACAGAAGAAGAAGATCCATTGATTGAGGACGCATTAGACGAATCAATTGACAATCAGGATGCTAGTGAAGATGGCACAACTCTTGATAATTCAGATGATGAAAATAACAATTAACACTTAATATTTAAATTAACTAAAAATGAAAAAACAAGTCATGATCGCTTTGGCACTTTTAGTAGGTTCTTTCTCCTTCGCACAGAAGAGCGAGTTGAGAGATGCCGAAAAAGCAATAAAGAAAAGTAATTTTGCAGAAGCCAAAACTGCAATAAATGCTGCAGAATCCTTAATAGGAAATGCAGATGATAAATTGAAAGCGGAGTTCTATTTACTAAAAGGTCAAGCACTTTATGCAAATGGTGCAGGTTCAGGTGCTGACATGGATACTGCCATTGAAAGTCTCAATATGGTTGAGAAAGTAGAAGGAAGCAACGGAAAGCATTCTAAAGACGTGCAAGATTTGAAAGATTTGATGTTGACTTCTTTCTTAACTAAAGCAAACGCCTCTTTAGAGAAAAAGGATTATGCTGCGTCTTCAAGCGGGTTTGAAAAAGCCTACAGAATGTCAACTAAAGACACGTTGTATCTTTACTATGCAGCTGCAACTGCTGTAAATGATGAAGACTATGACAATGCGTTGAGACATTATGAAGAACTGAAAAACTTAGGTTTTGTTGGTATTGAAACAGAGTATGTTGCTATCAGTAAAGAAACCGAGGAAGAAGAAAATTTTCCTTCTAAAAACTTGATGGATATTTCAGTAAAAGCTGGGACACACATCAAACCATCCACAAAAAAGTCAGAATCCAAGCAAGCTGAGATCGTTAAGAATGTGGCATTGATTTACATGAGTCAAGGCAATAATGAAAAGGCGATTGCAGCCATGAAAGATGCTAGAGCAGCAAATCCTGATGATGCTACGTTAATTATTTCTGAAGCTAATATGCAATTGAAAATGGGCAATAGAGATGAGTTCAAAAAACTAATTGAAGAAGCCTTAGTTACCGATCCAGAAAATCCGGAATTGTTGTTCAATTTAGGTATTGTTTCCGCTGAAGGTGGTAATATTGAGGCTGCCAAGGACTACTACGAACAAGCCTTGAAAATCAAACCAGACTACACAGACGTGCATAATAACATGGCGGTTTTAATCTTGAGCCAAGAGCAAGATATCATTGAAAAGATGAATGCTCTAGGGAGTTCTGCGGCTGATAATAAGAAATACGATGAGCTTAAAGCGGAGAGATCTAAACTTTATGGGCAAGCTGTTCCTTATTTGGAAACTACCCTTAAGTTAAGACCAACAGATGTACAAGCAGCTAAAACATTAGTCAATATCTATAGTGCTTTGGGTGAAACTGCAAAAATGAAAGACATGAAAGCTAAACTAGAAGCTTTGGAAAAAGGTCAATAATGTTGACAACATATGTAAGTAAACCAAAAGCTACCTCAATGAGGTAGCTTTTTTTATATAATTTTTTTGATGACCCTCAGCTTGTGCGTGTGCATTTTGGTGTCAATATTATAAATACCTGAATGATCCAATCGGTCAATACGGACTTTTCCGTAGGCATGGATAATGTAATTGTCAGGCATAATGATGCCAACATGTATAATCTGCCCTTCGTTATTATCAAAAAAAGCCAAATCTCCAATCTCACTTTCCTCAATAAAACTTAAAGCCTCGCCTTGCTTTGCCTGTTGCTCCACGGTACGATGTAATTTGTACCCATTCAGTTTATACACCATTTGTGTTAAACCTGAAGCATCAATACCAAAAGGTGTTTTACCTCCCCACAAATAGGGCGCATTACGATATAAAAAAGCGGTGTCAATTACATGTGATTTTGGCTGTAGGCCCTCAATACTATGGCCATCAAATGAATGATTTAAGAAATTGAGACAGGTCAAAGAAGATCCTAACGGAATGGTGATCAATTGGTCATTATGATCCTGGACAAACTCCAGCAAATCGCCTGAAAGTCTCCCTGATAATTCTATAACGGAATCATAATCGGTTTCAGAAATTTCAAGGTACTGGTTATTATCAATCCAACCTTCAAACTGATCATAAGCCAAACGGATTTTACTCCATTTTTTCCGGCGTTCAGTCACCTTAAAAATTTCACCATATAATACTTGAGATACAAGCTCAGTAGTATCATCAGGTTCAATTCTTAAAGGGACGATGCTTAAATTGGCAATTCCGTATTGCATAGAGATGAAATGGTCTATTGACTATATATTTGATTTATGTCCCAGGATTGATAAGAAAAGGCCAACTCTTCCCTCTCAAGAAAAGCGGTAAATCAGAAATTTCGATGTAAAACCCTCGTGGAAACATACAGATCAATGATGAGGCATTATGATGAATATATTTATTTTTTAGGACTAAGTAACCCATGTGAGTCCGACACTATAAAAAGAAAATTGAAGGTAATCACTACCTAAGGACGTTCAATAACTATGGCCGATGCACCTCCACCACCATTACAAATGGCCGCTGCTCCAAGCTTAGCATTGTTTTGCTCCAACACATTCAATAAGGTTATGATAATTCGAACCCCAGAACATCCCAATGGATGTCCTAAAGAAACAGCTCCTCCATTAACATTCACGTTGCTATCATTAAGTCCCAGAAGCTTCATATTAGCCAATCCAACTACCGCGAAAGCTTCATTAAACTCAAAGAAATCAACATCATCTATTGAAATCCCTGCTTTATCAAGTGCTTTTGGCAACGCTTTGGCAGGAGAGGTGGTAAACCATTTCGGTTCTTGTGCCGCATCAGCATAACCTCTTATGGTTGCTAACGGTTTAAGCCCAAGTTCTTCGGCTTTTTCCTTGCTCATCAAAACAACTGCTCCAGCACCATCATTAATGGTGGAGGCGTTGGCAGCCGTAACAGTACCATCTTTCGAAAAAGCGGGTCTTAAAGATGGAATTTTATCCATCTTAACATTGGTGTATTCTTCATCCTTTGAAACGACTATGGCGTCTCCACGACGTTGAGGGACTTCCACAGGTACCACTTCATTATCAAATTTTCCTGCATCCCAAGCCGCTGAAGATCTTTTGTATGACTGAATGGCATAAGCATCCTGATCTTCTCTACTAAACTTATATTCGGTAGCACATGCGTCTGCACAAACACCCATGGCATTTTCATCATACGCATCTACCAAACCGTCTTTTTGCATCCCATCAATTAAGGTAGCTGGACCAAATTTTGTTCCTGTTCTGGCATATAAATAATGCGGAATCAAACTCATATTCTCCATACCCCCCGCAACAATTATATCAGCATGTCCCAAGGCAATGGCTTGGGCAGCTTGCATCACTGCTTTCATACCTGAAGCACACACTTTATTAATTGTAGTACATGGCACCGTATCAGGAATTCCAGCATAAATGGCCGCCTGACGGGCAGGTGCTTGTCCTGTTCCTGCTTGTACCACATTACCCATAATCACTTCTTGTACCAATTCAGGCTTCAGTTTGATCTTATCCAACGCGCCTTTTATGGCAATGGCTCCTAATCTTGGAGCTGGAACTGTAGATAAGGCTCCTAAAAAACTTCCTATGGGAGTTCTTGCTGCTGATACAATAACGACTTCTTTACTCATTTTTAATGGGTTTTATTTTACGTGACGCAAAATTAAACATTTTTTAATTGATTTTGGAATGAAACCTCAGGTTAAACCAACTAATCCTCTTATAATTTATTACTTTTGAAAGACAATTGAGAAGACTTTGATGAAAAATATTATAAACAAGTGGTATAAAAATCATGCACTTATTTACAAAATTACTCCTTTTTATTAGGAACTACTTTTTTAATTGTTTATCTCTTTCCCAAAAGCGGTAAATTCAAATACAATTTTGATAAGAATAAGCCATGGCAATCTGAAAATCTTTACGCACCATTCGATTTTGCCATTCAAAAATCACCAGAAGAACTAGAGAAGGAAAAATCGGCCATTGTTGAAAACAGCGCCATTTACTTTGATCTTATTGAAGAGGTCAAGGATTTTGTGAATGACGATTACAACAAGAAGTTCAATACCACCTTTGATGATTCTTTAGGAAGAAAAAAGACAGAACTTTTTAGGGTAGGCAAGCGAGTTTTGGATGAGATCTATAAAAATGGTGTTTTAGAAGAAGATTACAATTATCCTAATGACAAGAATGTCATTTTATTGGATGGGCAAAATCAAATAGCTTCTACAACGTATTCTGAACTCTCTAAAATTGATGCTTTTAGAAAACTGTTGGAAAAACAACTTGAAGAAAAGGGCAACTCTAATTTTAGTGCCGTCTTTGTGTCTTTGTTTTTTGATTTGGTTGAACCCAATTTGAAGGTCAACAGATCCCTCACCCAAAATGCGTTAAAAGAAGAACTTGATAAGATATCAGAAACGCGAGGCAATATAGAGCGGGAAACCTTGATCATTTCTAAAGGCGAATTGGTAGAAGGTCAGAAATATGATGTTTTAAGATCTTTGGAATCAGAATATCAATCACAGGTTTGGAACTCCTCCAATTACACATGGGTAGTAGTGTCTTATTCATTATTGGTGGCATTGACTTTATTGATGCTTTTATTGTTTTTGAGAAAATACCGCATCGAAGTCTTTTTAGACAATACAAAAGTGACCTTCATATTTTTTAATATTCTATTGATGGTGCTATTGACAACCCTCATTGTCAATTATAATTCCAAATATGTATACGTTGTACCACTTTGTGTATTACCATTGGTATTGAAGGCCTTTTTTGATGCCAGATTGGGACTCTTTTCCCATGTCTTGACTGTTTTGTTGCTTGGCTTTATTGTACCTAATAGTTATGAATATATGTTTTTGCAGATTATTGCAGGAATAGTGACCATACTAACGGTTTCTGAATTGTACAAACGCGCCAATCTATTCATTTCAGTAGGGCAGATCACCCTTGTTTATATCATTACCTACTTTGCTTTTTTCGTTATTCATGAAGGCAGTATCACGAATCTCAATTTTGAGGCTTTCGGACTTTTTATTTTATGTGGATTGGCCACCTTGTTTGTACAACCGCTCATTTATATTTATGAAAAGCTTTTCGGTTTAGTTTCTGATGTGTCCTTGTTGGAGCTTTCAGACACCAATAGCAAACTTTTAAAGGAATTGTCCAATAAGGCACCAGGCACATTCCATCACAGTTTAAATGTAGCCAATTTAGCGGAAGCTTCTGCCAATGAAATTGGAGCCAATGCCATGTTGGTTAGGGTAGGAGCTCTTTATCATGATATCGGTAAAATGAAGAACCCAACGTATTTTACAGAGAACCAATCAACAGGATTGAATCCCCATGATGAGTTGTCGGCTCAGGAAAGTGCCAACATTATTTTTGCCCATGTTTTGGATGGTATCGAAATAGCCAAAAAGAACAATTTGCCAGATCGTGTAATTGATTTTATTAGAACCCATCACGGAACCAGCGTTGTGTACTATTTTTATATGAAGGAAAAGGAAATTGATATTGCAACAGATGATGCTGATTTTAGATATCCAGGACCAAAACCATTTAGTAAGGAAACTGCAATTCTGATGATGTGTGATAGTGTTGAAGCAGCTTCCAAAAGTCTGAAGGATCCATCCTCCACAAAAATCAATCATTTTGTTGAAAATATTATCAACAAACAAATGGAAGACGGACAGTTCTTAAATGCTGATATTACCTTTAAAGAGATTGAATCCATCAAAAAAATATTGAAAAATAAATTGGCTAACATCTTCCATCTCAGGATAGAATATCCAGAATAGTAAAATCACAAGAAAAATTCTTGAAAATAGTTGCGTTCTTTGTAATGAAAGGCTACATTTGCAACCGAAATTAAGGGAAGTTCTTTATAAAATAGGAGAGGTGCCAGAGTGGTAATGGAGCAGATTGCTAATCTGTCGACGCGTAAGTGTCGCCAGGGTTCGAGTCCCTGTCTCTCCGCAATTTTTTTGATAACCACCTCGGGGTGTAGCGTAGCCCGGTTATCGCGCCGCGTTTGGGACGCGGAGGTCGCAGGTTCGAATCCTGCCACCCCGACAAACCTAGCAATAGGACAAACTAAAACACTGTTAATCGTATGATTCTCAGTGTTTTTCATTTTTAGTGATATCACTTGATATCATTTCATAACAACTAAAAGGTGTACAATCAGGTGTGCACTTTCTTACCAAAATTGTCGTAAATTTAAGGGACTTTAAAAACGATTTGACTTTTGTCTTTAAAACATTTTTGTTTAACCAAAGACATCTACAATGCAGACAAACACTACCTTTGCCGTGATTTTCTATACCAGAAAATCCCGAAGCAACGCGAATGAATTGAACATCTTCGCCCGTATCACATGCAATCAGAAACGTTCAGAAATCAGTTTAAAAAGGTGTACACTTTTAAGGGATTGGGACAGCAACAAGAACAGGGCACGTGGGAGCTCCTTCAAAACGAAAGTCCTCAATACCTACCTAGACCAAGTATACAGCCATTTATTGGACTGCCATAAGCAATTACTGGAAGAAGGAAAGATCATTACCGCAAACGCCGTTAAAGCACGTTATTTGGGTCTGGACGAGAACCATAAGACTTTGACTGAGCTCATGACATACCATAATACCAACATGGTCAGCATCTTGAAATATGGCACCATGAAGAATTATTACACTACCGAAAGGTATCTGTTGAAGTATCTGAGCAAAGTTTCAAAAGTGGATGACATTTACCTGAAACAATTGAACTATCGGTTCATCTGTGATTTTGAGCAGTTCCTGAGAGCCTACAGAAATCCAAAAAAAGAATTGGTACTGTCCAACAACGGCGTTATGAAACATATGGAGCGCTTTAAAAAGATGGTCAACCTTGCTGTTAAGTTGGAATGGATTCCAAAAAATCCGTTCAACCAGTTCCAGCTTAAGTTCGATAAATTTGACAGGCAGTTTCTTACTGAGCGCGAACTCGAACTGATTGAGAATACACATTATACCAATGCGCGGTTGGAACGTGTCAAGGACTGTTTTATGTTTTCCTGTTACACGGGACTGTCATATATAGATGTCAGGGAACTAACCCTGAACCATATCACACTGGGCATCGACAACAACTATTGGATCTTTACCAAACGTGAAAAAACAAATGAAACGGTCAAAATTCCTATTTTACCCAAGGCCTTGGCAATTATAGAAAAATATAGGGACGAAGCCGAAAAAACGAACAATAAAATCATCCTACCGCTCAGCTCCAACCAGAAGACCAATAAATATCTGAAGGAAATTGTACTGGACTGCGGTATCCATAAGAATATAACGTTCCATGTTGCCAGACATACCTTTGCAACTACCGTCATGCTCTCCAATGGCGTACCCATTGAGACCGTATCAAAGCTGTTGGGACATAATAAGCTATCAACAACACAGATTTATGCCAGGGTCGTGGAGTCAAAGATAAGCGAGGACATAGACAATCTGCTGATACGGTTTGAAACGAAAAAGTTGAAACCAAAGACCCAAACCAAACAAACAATTTTTTAAGGGTAATGAATTTCCTTTCAATGCGCTCCTCATAAGGCTACGGGAGTGTTTTGAAAGGAAATTTCAGCTAAAACTAAATTTCAAAATCATAATTTTAGTTTTAAAGACTTGTACTGCTCAGGTTTCAATTTCAATTCAAACGGCTTTGGCCAAACGGCTATTAACTGGCTTTATGTTTTTGAAAAATTTCTTTCAATTTTTAGTGATTTTATTTTAAAATCATTCTTGTCTTTCTGAAAACTTTACAAGTTTCCACTTTTTCCTTTAATCATAATTGCTATTGAAAAGAAAAAAAAGAGCATTATAGCCTTTACTAAAATATGAGAATTGAATAGTTTTCTAAAAATTCTTAAACACTTTTGGACATTCTTAAACTTCCCCATAAAGACTCGATAATTCATCAATTGACGCAAATTTTCACCTGTTGACAGGCGGTTTGAGGCCATTTGACGCAAATCGATAAAATTTTAAAAACCAGTGTATTTTCAACTAATTGATAATCAATAAATTGTACTGGTGTGGGAATACGTAACGTGGCTCTGCCCGTTACCCTCTTGCTATTCCCATCTCTTACTTTAATTCATACCTTAAGAGGAATTTTTTGTGCCATGTGAAATAAAAATCCGCTTAACTTAAAAATACCTTACAAAACTTTTAATGCATTCTCAGCTTCTGTTTTTATTAATTTGTTAGAATGCTTGCTAAGTACCACTATTTTCTCTCTTGCTTTTAACGACTTCAATTGACCTAATGCTTTGATAGCTTGCACTACAACTTCATCATCGTCAAGTAAATCAATTAATACATTTTCGACATTTTGCAAATTGACTTTTCCTAAGGCTGCAACAAACATTTGCCTAGATATACCATTCTCTTTATCTTTTATTATTGGTATTATTCGATCGACATCATGTTTGGTAATTGTTTTAAATATGGCATTTCCTATGGTCCAACGCAATATTGTTTGATCTTTCGACAATTTCATATATTCATCGATTAAAGTTGGTGTCGCTTTTCCAATTGCTTCTTTTACCGTCAGAGCTCTTACTATGCCTTCTTTATTTTTTTCACTATAATCTTTAACTAAATGTTTTAATAAAATACTTATAGCTCTGGGGTATTTTTTCCTCGTGTTAACCAAGTCCCATATTGAGGATATATTTAAACCGATACCATTGAGTTCATCCACTAACGTTGAAGCTTCCTCATTCAATGCTATTTCTAATTTAATTCCAATCTCATTTTGCAATTCTAATTCTTGCCTTGATTTCTTGGGCTTTTGAATTAATTCTTTGAAGTTTTTAGACAATTCATTTAAGTTCATAAATATTGTGATTTTAAAAAAATCAGTTTTACTTTTCTAAAATCACTTACTTTATGCGAATATCCTTTTTTATTCTTTAAAACCTAACAAAATTAATT
>NZ_LZRN01000024.1 GCF_001678675.1 Gelidibacter algens | reverse complement strand
TTCTTTTTTTTATATTAATATTTGAAACTTATTTCAATTTCTTCTTCACTTCAACTTCGTGGAATGCTTCAATAACATCATTCTCTTTGATGTCATTATAATTTTTAATTTGCATACCACAGTCATACCCCTTAGATACTTCTTTCGCATCGTCTTTAAATCGTTTCAAAGATGATAGTTCGCCTGTGTATACCACCACGCCTTCTCTGATCAAGCGGATGCTTGAGTTTCTGAAAATTTTTCCAGCAGTTACCATACATCCAGCAATCGTTCCGATTTTAGAAACTTTAAAGATCTCTCTAATTTCAGCAGTACCAGTAATTTCCTCTTTAAGCTCTGGGGACAACATGCCTTCCATGGCGTCTTTAAGATCATTAATGGCATCATAGATAATTGAGTACATTCTGATGTCAATTTCTTCCTTATCTGCAATTTGACGTGCATTACCCATTGGGCGTACGTTAAACCCGATAATAATAGCATCAGACGCGGTGGCCAATAGCACATCACTTTCTGTAATGGCACCCACACCTTTATGGATTATATTAACTTGGATTTCTTCAGTAGATAATTTTTGGAATGAATCTGTCAAAGCTTCCACTGATCCATCTACGTCACCTTTAAGGATGATGTTCAACTCTTGGAAATCTCCAAGGGCAATACGACGACCAATTTCATCAAGCGTTATATGACGTTGAGTTCTAACCGACTGCTCACGTTGTAATTGTGTACGTTTTGCAGCAATTTGCTTCGCTTCACGTTCATCAGCAAATACATTAAACTTATCACCTGCCTGAGGTGCACCGTCCAATCCTAAAATCGAAACTGGTGTTGAAGGGCCAGCAGTTTTAACGTTATTTCCACGTTCATCGTGCATCGCTCTTACTTTACCACTGTTCTTTCCAGCAAGGACATAATCTCCTACTTTCAAAGTTCCTGCCTGCACCAGAACGGTAGAAATATAGCCTCTACCTTTATCTAGGAATGCTTCTACAACAGTACCAACAGCATTTTTATTTGGGTTTGCCTGAAGCTCTAATAATTCTGCTTCAAGAATTACTTTTTCCAATAATTCCTTAACGCCTTCACCTGTTTTGGCAGAGATATCATGGGATTGGATTTTACCCCCCCAATCTTCGACCAATAAATTCATTTGCGCCAGACCTTCTTTTACTTTTTCAGGGTTAGCACCTTGTTTATCTATTTTGTTGATAGCAAAAATAATAGGCACTCCTGCCGCTTGGGCATGGGCTATAGCCTCTTTGGTTTGAGGCATGATGGCATCATCAGCAGCAATTACAATAATTGCTAAATCTGTTACTTGTGCACCACGGGCACGCATTGCCGTAAAGGCCTCGTGACCTGGTGTATCCAAGAATGCCATTTTTTGGCCGCCATCCAATTGCACTCCGTAGGCACCAATATGTTGTGTGATACCACCAGACTCTCCTGCAATCACATTCTCTTTACGAATATAATCCAGAAGTGAGGTTTTACCGTGATCAACGTGACCCATTACAGTCACAATTGGAGCACGTGGCACCAAATCTTCAGGATTGTCTTTAACAACTGTAATATTATCTTCAAGATCAGAAGTTACAAACTCTACATCGTAACCAAACTCATCAGCTACAACAGACAAAGTCTCAGCATCCAAACGTTGGTTCATGGTCACCATCATCCCCAAGGACATACAAGCAGAGATAATTTGCGTTACTGAAACGTCCATCATGGTTGCCACTTCACTTGCCGTAACAAATTCAGTTACTTTCAGAACCTTGCTTTCAGCTGCTTGCTGTTCAATATCTTTTTCTGATTGTTGACGGTGTTGATCTCTTTTGTCTCTTCTGTATTTGGCTCCTTTACCTTTGTTAGACTTACCTTGAAGTTTTTCAAGCGTCTCTCTAACCTGCTTTTGAACATCTGCTTCGCTTGGCTCTTCTTTTACAGTGCTCGCACGGGCGCCTGCAGGTTTCCCTTTATAGTTAGGGCTTGTACCTCTATTTGCCCCGTAAGGGGTTTTTGTTTCGCCAGGAGCAGCGGGTCCTTTACTGATACGACGTCTCTTTTTCTTGTTGGCGTCACCAGCAGCAGCAGGTTTTCTCTCCTCTTTTTTCTTTTTCGGCTTATTGAATTGCGAAAGATCTATTTTATCTCCGGCAATTTTTGGGCCGGATAGCTTTTGGTATTGTGTCTTTATTTGCTCATCACCAGGAACTGGCTCTTTTGGTGTTTCAGCAGGCTCCACTGCTTTAAGTGATGGGGGTGTTTCTATAACCTTTGGCTTTTCAACCGTTTCAGATTTTTTGGCCTCTTCTTTAGGTTGCTCAGCTTTTTTAGGTTCTTCCTTAGCTTCCACTTTTGCTTCAACGTTTGGTATCACCTTTTCTGTTGGGACGACTTTTTCAGCAACTTTAGGTTGCGTTGGCAGCTCAATTGGCTTCTCAACTTTAATTGGCTTCTCAACTTTAGGCTCCTCAGCCTGAGGTTTTTCAGCCTTTTCGGTCTTTTCAGATGTCTTAGCATCCAAATCAATTTTGCCAACTTGTTTGGTTCCACTTAGGGCACCTCTGGCTTTCACAACTTGTTTGCTGGCTTCTTCCTTCCTCAGTTTTTCCTCAATTTCACGTTCACGCTGCACACGCAATTCTTCCTTTTCTTTCAACTTTGCCTCACTAACCTCCTGAGAGGCCATTTTTTTATTGGCATCTGTTTGAAATTCATTGAAAAGAATGGTATGAACCTCCTCTGATATTTTCGTATTGGGACTCTTTTCCACGCCGATGCCCTTTGATTCAAGAAAATCAACTGCACGATCAATGGAAATATTGAGCTCTCTTAATACTTTATTTAATCTAATTGTATCAGCCATAAATTGCTTCTAATATAACTTAATATGTGTTATTCTTCAAACTCTTCCTTAAGAATTCTGATAACATCTAAAATGGTTTCTTCTTCTAGATCGGTTCTTTTAACCAAATCCTGAACATCTTGTTCTAATATACTCTTTGCAGTATCTAACCCTGCTTTGCTAAATTCTTCAATGATCCAGCCTTCAATTTCATCAGTAAACTCTGATAACTCAACATCTTCTTCAGCACCCTCTCTAAAGACATCAATTTCATATCCTGTTAACTGTCCAGCCAAACGGATGTTATGACCACCTCTACCAATGGCTTTACTAACCTCTTCTGGCTTGAGAACAACCTCAGCACGCTTAGTTTCTTCATTAAGCTTTACAGAGGTTACCCTTGCTGGACTTAATGCTCTGGTGATAAACAATTGGATGTTATTGGTGTAGTTGATGACATCAATATTTTCATTGCCCAATTCTCTTACAATGCCATGGATTCTTGAACCTTTCATTCCTACACAAGCCCCCACAGGGTCAATTCTATCATCATAGGAATCAACCGCCACTTTTGCTTTTTCTCCTGGCATTCTTACCACTTTTTTAACGGTAATCAGACCGTCAAAAACCTCCGGAATTTCCTGTTCGAACAATTTCTCCAAAAATATTGGGGCTGTTCTTGACATGATAATTGTTGGCTTATTTCCTTTTAACTCAACACTTTCAATGATACCTTTTACATTTTCACCTTTACGGAAAAAATCAGAAGGAATTTGTTTTTCCTTAGGAAGGATGATTTCGTTACCATCGTCATCTAACAAGATAATAGCTCTGTGTCGAATATGATGAACTTCGGCAGTATAAATTTCGCCTACTAAATCTTTAAATTGCTTGTAGATATTGGTATTATCGTGCTCATGAATTTTGGAGATCAAATTTTGACGCAATGCCAAAATTGAGCGTCGTCCTAAATCGATAAGTTTTACAGCCTCAGCCACATCTTCACCAACTTCAAAATCTGGCTCTATTTTGCGTGCTTCAGACAGTTCAATCTCATGGTTGGGTTCTTCAACCTCACCATCAGCAACAACAATTCTATTTCTCCAAATTTCTAAATCGCCTTTATCAGGATTTATAATGATATCAAAGTTATCATCATCACCGTATTTTTTCTTCAATGCATTTCTCAGAACATCTTCTAAAATCGCCATTAACGTTACACGATCGATTAATTTATCGTCCTTAAATTCTGAAAAAGAATCAATTAACGCAATATTTTCCATAACTGTATCGAATTAAAATTTTATAACCACTTTCGCCTCTAAAATATCATCATACATAATTTTAGCCTGCTTATTTACCACTACTTTTCCTTTGCCTACTGGCTTAGGTTCTTTTGTTTTCCACTCCAAGGTCACTCCAGTATCATCAACATCAATCAGTACGCCCTCAACTTTCAAATCAGATGTTGCCTTCACTTCCAAAGTTCTGCCAACATTTTTTCTATACTGCCTATTGTTGACCAATGGCGACGTTGCACCAGCGGAGGCAACATCCAAAGAAAAATCTGCTTCTTCCCTGTCCAAATTATGCTCAATAGCACGACTCATAAACATACAGTCTTCAACAGTCACGCCATTATCTCCATCAATAACTACACTGATTTTATTATCAGCGTTCATCTTGAAATCGATTAAAAAAAGATCTGATCTTTCTTCCAATCCGTTTTCTATTAAGGTCTTAACCGTCTTTTCACTCAGCATTTTGTCAGTATAAAAAGAGGGGACTTTCTTGTCCCCTCGTGTTTTCTTTTACCATTCAGCGGTGCAAATATACAAATTATTTATTGATTTATCCAAAGGATATAAAGTCGATTTTTATTATTAAATTTATGTTTCACTAACCCTATTCCACACCATGAAAAAAATTCTTGTGCCCACAGACTTCTCCGATCAAGCAGAAAATGCCCTGAAAGTAGCCGCACAATTGGCTAAAAAACATGGTTCGGAAATTTATTTATTGCACATGTTAGAACTTCCTCTGCAACAGGTTGATATGATGAACACTCCCAGTCCTTTGCCTGAGGCGATGTTTTTTATGAAGTTGGCCCATCAAAAATTTGAGCACCTCATGGCCAAAGATTACCTCAAAGGCCTTGAAGTACATGACATTGTTAAAAACTATCCTTCCTTTAGCAGTATTATTGATACTTGTCATGAACTAAACGTTGACTTGATTGTTATGGGATCTCACGGGGCTAGCGGTCTAAAGGAAATGTTTATTGGCTCTAATGCTGAAAAGGTGGTACGCACTTCAGACCTGCCGGTGTTGGTGATTAAAAATAATCACACCAAATTCACAATTAACCGATTCGTGTTTGCGTCAGACTTTAATAAAGACAACAAAGAAACTTACAAACAAGCCACAGCGTTTGCTAAGCTTTTTGGCGCTAAAATGTTTCTGGTTATGGTCAACACAGCCAATAATTTCATACCTACCGTAGAAGCTAACGAGCGTATACAAGACTTTATAAAAGATTCGGACTTTAAAGAATATACCACTCATATTTATAATGATGAAACTGTTGAAGCCGGAATCTTAAATTTTTCTAAAGAAATTGATGCCGATTTAATTGGGATTAGTACGCACGGCAGACAAGGCATTTCGCACTTTCTTAACGGTAGCATCAGTGAAGATTTGGTAAATCATGCCAGCCGGCCGGTCATTACCTTTAAAATTTGAAACACGTGATGCGCTGCCTAGGCGGTAGCGAATAGAGACTAGAGACTAGAGACTAGAGACTAGAGACTAGAGACTAAACAATGAATTTCAAAATAAAAAAAACCTTTTACTCAAAATTTATCTAGGGTCAGCATTCAGTTTACTTATATCATGTATAAGGTTGACGTTGGGGACAACCAAAAAAAACGCTTACCCCTTAGTGCTTCCACTCGCCTCTAGAAGTGGTTCTATACAAAACAAAATCCCAACTTATTTCTAAGTCGGGTATTTTAATTTTTGTTGGCCCACTAGGTCTCGAACCTAGACTCTTTTGCACCAAAAACAAACGTGTTACCAATTACACCATAGGCCAATATCTCAAACGAGAGTGCAAATTTAAAACAAAATTTTATTTGCGCAACTATTTTGATAGAAAAAACTCAAATTAAAACAACCTAACTTTCCTCATGCTTCTTTTTCAGCATGAAAGATCAGCAATCAAACAAAAAACAATCCAGAAACACTTAACGTTTACTTAAAAACTTTCCCCTCTTATATAATTATTCTTAAATTCGCCACTCTAATTCAACAAAAAATCTATGAATCATTTCAACTTTAAAAAATGGAATACCATTTTAGGTTGGTTCGCCTTTGCCATTGCATTTATCGTTTATGCGCTTACCATTGAACCAACCGTTAGTTTTTGGGATGCAGGAGAATATATATTGACTTCCGCAAAACTTCAGGTAGGACACCCACCAGGAGCACCACTATTTCAAATGTTAGGTGCGTTCTTCTCCATGTTCGCCCTAGAGCCTTCCCAAATTGGTGCCATGTTGAATATGATGAGCGGTGCCGCCAGCGCCTTTACAATTTTATTTATGTTTTGGACCATTACTCTGCTCCTCAAAAAACTTGTTAAAACAGATGAGGAATTTACAACCTCAAAAAAAATAGCGATTCTTGGCAGCGGTCTTGTAGGAAGTTTGGCATTTACATTTACGGATTCCTTTTGGTTCAATGCCGTTGAAACGGAAGTTTATGCCATGGCCACCT
This sequence comes from Gelidibacter algens, assembly GCF_001678675.1. Classification (GTDB taxonomy): domain Bacteria; phylum Bacteroidota; class Bacteroidia; order Flavobacteriales; family Flavobacteriaceae; genus Gelidibacter; species Gelidibacter algens. Next base: position 56,915 of record NZ_LZRN01000024.1, on the reverse strand, counting down.
TAATTATGGCTGCTATGTTTTGGTTAGCTTTACGTTGGGAACAGGATATGGACAAGCCGCGAGGAAACCGTTGGCTAATTCTCATTGCCTTTGTTATTGGATTATCATTTGGTGTGCATTTTATGGGTCTTTTGACCATTCCTGCTATCGGGCTGATCTACTACTTTAAGAATTACAAAACCATCACGGTTACAAATTTCATAGTGGCCAACGTGGTTTCGGCAGCCATCTTATTATTTATCTTTAAATTGTTGCTTCCAAATGCGTTGAAAATTTTCAGTGCCTCTGAGATATTTTTTGTGAACAGCCTTGGGATGCCCTTCAATTCCGGCACCATCATCGCCTTTATTATTGTGGTTGCCGCCTTCTACTTTGGATTGAAATATACCCGAAAACACCATAAATATGTTGCTAATACCTTAGTGTTGTGTTTACTGTTTATTTTTATCGGATTTTCATGTTGGTTGATGCTGCCAATAAGAGCAAATGCCAAAGTGGTCATCAATGAAAATGACCCATCAAATGCACGCGAATTACTAGCATATTATAACTTGGAGCAATATCCTGAAACACATTTGTTTTACGGCCCTTTATTTACAGAACAGTATACAGGACTCGATGAAAATGAACCTTATGTTGATGATAAGCCCAATTATGAAAAGGACAAAGCAGCAGGAAAGTACATTATTGTCAACGATTATAAAAACGCCAAACAAAACTACAACGCTGAGCATGCGTCCATTTTACCTAGAATGTGGAGCCCCGAAAACGCTGAAAATTATATGATGTTTACCGGTTTGTTAGATTTTAACATCAAACCAGAATATCAGATGGAAGCCCAGATCAGGGACATGGTGGCTGATTTCAAACAAAACGTGAGGGAAGGTAATGTCGACTACAGTGATTACAATAAATTCTTAAAACAATTTGGTCAATATTTAACCATTGAAAAACCATCATTGGTTCAAAACATTGGCTACATGTTTGAATACCAATTTGGATATATGTACTGGCGCTATTTCATGTGGAATTTTGTAGGGCGCCAAAATGATATCCAAGGCAAGTATGACGATTTAAATGGCAACTGGATCAGTGGGATCAACCCTTTTGATGCATGGCACCTTAATATGTCCCAAGACAATTTACCGAGTGATGTAAAAAATAACAAAGCGCGGAATACGTATTATTTTCTGCCCCTCATTTTAGGAATCATCGGCTTTCTATTTTTAATTGGAAGGGATAAAAAATTATTTTGGACCTTGTTGGTGTTTTTCCTGATGACAGGTCTCGCCATTCAATTTTATACGAACGTGCGCCCATTTGAGCCACGGGAACGTGATTATTCAGTAGTCGGTTCTTTCTATGTGTTTGCCTTATGGATAGGTTTCGGGGTGTATGCTATTTTTGACGCCCTCAGAAAATACACAGCGTCTAAATATCTACCACATGCCATTACGTTGGTTTGTTTAATTTTAGTTCCCGGCATCTTGGCCGCTAACAATTGGGATGACCATGATCGCTCTGGCAAAAAAACGGCACATGCTATGGCCATAAAATATCTGGAATCTTGTGCACCTAATGCCATTTTATTCACCATTGGAGATAATGACACCTTCCCATTGTGGTATGCCCAAGAAATTGAAGGCATCCGCAGGGATGTGAGAGTGATCAACACCAGTCTTTTTCAGACCGACTGGTATATTGATCAAATGAAACGTAAAGCTTACACCAGTGATCCTATCCCATCACAATTGACGCATGATCAGTTCCGATACGGTACAAGAGATTATATTGTGGAAAAAGAGATCACGAAAGACACTTTGGACATTAAGGATTTCATGGATTTTGTGAGCAGTGATAATCCGCGTACAAAACTCAAATATGCCTTACAGCAAGAAGGCAGGGATATCAGTGGCTACCCATCAAATATGCTAAATGCTAACTACTATCCTACTCAAATGGTAAGAATCCCTGTGGACAAAGCTAACGTCTTAAAACATGGGATTGTAAAAGAAAAAAACGCCGATCAAATTGTCGATGATATTGTCATCAAAATTACTGGCGGCGCCCTTTACAAGAACCGGTTGCTCATGTTAGATATCATTGCCAATAATAATTGGGAACGTCCTATCTATTTTACGGGAGGAAGTTTTGGTGATGATGATTATATCTGGATGAAGGATTACCTTCAATTGGATGGTCTTTGTTATAAACTTGTGCCTATAAGAACTCCTGTTGACAAAGCCAACCCATTTGATATGGGCCGTGTAGATACAGATGCCATGTATGACCAAGTGATGGCATGGAATTGGGGCAACAGTGGGAGTCCTAACATTTATCACGATGTTGAAACCCGTAAAAATTCAATCACTTATAGAGGTAACTTAGCGCGCCTAATAGAGCAGTTGATTAATGAAGACCAACCTGAAAAAGCTGAAAAGATAGCAGATTTGGCCATGACACAAATGCCTGTAGATTTCTTTGGCTTCTACACCCTATTGGAGCCCTATATTAGTGCTTATTATGAAATTGGCAAAATCGAAAAAGGCAGAACACTTTATCAGGATGTCAGTAAAAAATACCAAGAAAGTTTGACGTATTACAGCCAGCTGTCTATAGAAAACCAGACCCGCTATTTAGATGAAATTGTTACGGATATTGAGCGCTACAGAAGCTTAGTAGACATTCTCGTTTTTTACAACGACAAGGAATTTGCAATGAAAGAGACGGAGAAGTTTAATAATTATCTACAGTTGTTCAAGCACTTTATGGGCGAAGAGCCAAGACAACGCGCCCCTAGAGAGGAACGTGATTTGACTATAGATACCATTGACACACTGTTACAAATTGACTGATTTTTCGTGAACCTCATTCCTGTAAAAACACCTCAATTGATCAAAGGCATATTCCCAAAATACGTTTGGAATATGCCTGAAGATCAAAAAATAATCTACTTGACATTTGATGATGGACCAACGCCAGAAATAACCCACTGGACTCTTGACCTCTTAGAATCTTACCATGCAAAGGCCACCTTTTTCTGTATTGGCAACAACATTGAAAAACATCCTCAGACAGTTCAGGACATTTTAAAAAGCGGCCATGCTGTTGGCAATCATAGCTTTGATCATCCTAAGGGTTGGCAAACCAACAGTGCTATTTATGTGGAACAGGTGTTAAAAACGCAGGAACTCATCAACCGCCAAATTGAAAATTTAAACCTTCAAATTCCAAATTCTATATCCAAATCACCAAAGCTATTCCGTCCACCATACGGCCAGATCAGGCCCAAACAAGGCAAGTGCTTGATAGACTTAGGGTACAAAATTATTATGTGGGATGTTTTACCTTTTGATTGGAAAGATTCCCTGTCTGAAGAAGGATGTGCACAAAATGTCATTTCTAATGCAGGACCAGGAAGTATTATAGTCTTTCATGATAGCGTAAAAGCTGCTCAACTTATGAAGTATGCCTTAACCAAAACATTGGAGCATTTTAGCAAAAAAGGGTATGTCTTTAAAAGTATCATCTAGAAACTTTGATAAAATCTCTTTGAAATAGTTTTGATTCCTACCTCTTAGGCACTCATTAGATATATTCTTGAAGGATATTGATAAGGGTATTAGCGTCCTGCTCCCCACTATGGCGCCATTTCATCTCACCACTTTTGTAGATGATAAGCGTAGGCAAACCTTTGATGCGAAGTGCTTCTGCCAAATCCTTATTTTTATCAACATCTATTTTGATTACTTTTGCCTTGTCTCCAAGTGCGGCAGCTACATCTCTTAGCACAGGATGCATTGCAGTAGATTGTTCGTTCCATTCCGTAAAAAAATCCAATAAAACTGGAATATTGACATCTATAAGTTCCCCGAATTTTGACATACATTTTAATGTTTAAATCAAATGTGTTAATACAAACCTACTTATTTTTTTTTTATTAACCTAAAGCATGCATAAATAGCTTACTGACGCTCAATCCTAAGGCTATGCCGTGATGTTTTTAGACCCTCTTTTTAGCTCAATTACTGTAATTTCTGGCCAAATCCCAACCCGACCAGGATAGCCCAAATAGCCAAAGCCTCTGTTGACATTAATATACTGGCCCATTTCTTTATAAACGCCTGCCCAGTGTTTGTAACGGTATTTTATTGGGCTCCATTTGATCCATCCCGGAATTTCAATCCCAAACTGCATGCCGTGGGTATGCCCGCTCAAGGTTAAATGGTAGTGGTAATCATCATTAATCACCACCTCTTCCCAATGGCTTGGGTCATGGCTCATCAATATTTTAAAATCGTCAGGCTCAACGCCTTCTGCAGCTTTCTTTAAATCGCCTGCTTTTTTAAAGCCCCCTTTTCCCCAATTTTCGACGCCCAACAATGCTAAACGATGCCCGTTGCGCTCAATAAATCTGTTTTCATTGAGCAAAAGGTCATAGCCCATTTCTTTTTGGAGTTGTTTTAATTCTTCCAAATTCTGTTGTTTCTCCGCGGAAGAATCCCAATCCACATAATCGCCATAATCATGATTTCCCAATACTGAAAAGACGCCATCATCTGCTTTCAATTCCGCAAACAAATCCTTCCATGGCACTAATTCTGTACTCTTATTATTGACAAGATCTCCGGTAAACATAATCACATCTGACTGTTGCTCCTTAACCATCGCAACGGCGTGCTCAATTTCTGGACGGTTAGTAAAACTTCCGCTATGGATATCGCTGATGTGGGTAATGCGATACCCATCAAAAGCCTCAGGCAAATCGTCAAAATGCAAGGTGTGTTTGATCACCCTAAAATTATACTTACCCTGATACATACCATAAAGTAAGGACACAAAAGGAATAGCCGCCACTCCCAAAGCAATCCCGCTAACAAACTTTCGTCTTGATGGTAAATGGAAGGCTTCTTGAGCTGTGAAAAATTTAGAGTAGAGGCCTGTAAAAAATCGTACCGTATCCTCGCCCAACAGGAACACAAGCAAAACAATATTGAACAACATAAAAGCCAAAATAAATCCGAAGGCATAACTCTTTGATGGCGACAGCACGCGACCTCCAGCACCCATGGCAAATTGAAGGATGAGATTGCCGGCTATAATTACCGCAATGGCAATAAATATATAGTATATCCAGATGCTTTTTGTAAGTGTCCTAATGGCCTGAAACCCATATAACGTAATCAGAATATAAAATATGGTAAACAAGAGCCATCTCAACATAAGAGCAGTTTTTATCAAAGATAAATGAATTAAACTGTTATTAAAATGTTGCCTTAATAATTAACCATCCCTTAAGATTTAGTATATTTCCACCCCAATACCAACCGGTTCACAAATGAAGTCATTTTTACTAGCTATTTCGGTGCTATTTCTATGTATAGGATGCGCTGATCATCCTGAAACAACGCCAGCTAAAAAGGACACCTCATTAGTGTCATTGGTCAATCCGTTTATTGGCACAGGGGGTCACGGGCACACGTATCCGGGAGCGACCATGCCTTTTGGGATGATGCAATTGAGTCCTGATACACGACTTGAGGGTTGGGATGGCGCTTCTGGCTATCATTATACGGATACCCATATTTACGGATTTACGCACACGCATCTTAGCGGCACTGGCATTACTGATTATGGCGATGTACTGCTCATGCCAACCAATGAAGTGGTTTTTAATAACGGGAGTAATGGCAAAAAAGGCTACCGCTCAAAATTTTCACATGACACTGAAAAAGCTGAACCTGGGTATTATAAAGTCCATTTAGAAGATACCGACATTGATGTTGAATTAACGGTGTCTGAGCGCAGTGGCATCCATAAATACCAATTTCCTACCTCTAAAAACCAAATTATTGTATTAGACCTAGTACATCGAGATCAACTAATGGCCTCAAAAATCAAGCAGATTTCCAGAACTGAAATCACGGGCTATCGCCATTCTAAAGCTTGGGCTACCAATCAAAAATTGTTTTACTATATCAAGTTCTCGCATCCACTGTCTGTAGATTTAATCGCTTCAAAACAAAAACTGACCCATAAAAAAGCGGTCTTCCAATTTGATAATCCTAAAAATGAACCTGTATATGTAAAAATTGGCATTAGCGCTGTTGATGAAGAAGGAGCCAAGAAAAATCTACAAACAGAAATTGGCGATCAAACCTTTGACCAAATAAAAGCAAACGCTCAAAATGTCTGGGAAAAGCAGCTGGAAAAAATTGTCATTGAAAGTGATAACCAAGACCGCAAGATCACGTTTTACACGGCGTTGTACCATACCATGATTGCCCCTAACCTCTATCAAGATGTGGACGGACGCTATAGAGGCATGGACCTAAAAATCCATTCGACTAAAGAGTTCAAGTATTACACCGTGTTTTCGCTTTGGGACACCTATCGTGCGGCGCATCCTTTATATAGTATTATTGAACGGAAGCGCACGAGCGATTTTATCAATACGCTGATCGCAAAATATGACGAAGGTGGCATCTTGCCCATGTGGGATTTGAGCGCAAATTATACCGGCACCATGATTGGTTACCATGCGGTTCCTGTAATTGCCGATGCCTATTTAAAGGGCATCAAAGGCTTTGATGCTGAAAAGGCTTTTAAAGCGATGAAACATTCTGCCAATCAAGACCATTTGGGACTGAAATCATATAAAGCGTTTGGGTTTATTCCTGTGGAGGAAGAAAGTGAATCAGTTTCCAAAACACTGGAATATGCCTATGATGATTGGACCCTTGCAAAAATGGCTTATGCCTTGGATAAAGATGACGACTACGAAACCTACCTAAAACGTGCCCAAAACTATAAGAACGTTTTTGATCCTGAAACGAAATTTATGAGAGGCCGATTTAAAAACACGTGGTTCTCACCGTTCGATCCGTTTGAAGTCAATTTCAATTATACAGAGGCCAATGCGTGGCAGTATAGTTTTTACGTGCCTCAGGATGTTTCTGGGTTTATAGACATCTTAGGAGGCAAAGAAGTTTTGGAAGCACAGTTGGATACCTTATTTACCGCCACTAGCAAGACTTCCGGACGTGACCAAGTAGATATTACCGGACTCATCGGTCAATATGCCCATGGCAATGAACCGAGCCACCATATGGCCTATCTTTATAATTTTGTCAATAAACCCTATAAAACCCAGGAGAAAGTCCATCAAATTTTGACAGAGCTCTATAAAAATGAGCCTGATGGAATTGCGGGAAATGAAGACTGCGGTCAAATGAGCGCGTGGTACATTTTCTCAGCAATGGGATTTTATCCGGTAACGCCAGGCTCCAACGACTATATTATCGGAACGCCCTTATTTGAGAAAGCGACCATCAATCTTGAAAACGGCAAAAACTTTACCATTAAAGCCTTTGATCTTTCTGATGAAAACAAATACATCGATTATGCTGAACTTAATGGCAGTAGATTGGACAAGACTTATATTACTTCAAACGATATTTTATCAGGTGGGATTTTAGAGTTCTATATGACTGATTCTCCTTCTGATTGGGGAACTGATGATGATGACGTGCCAACCACATCTATCGATAACTTTAAAATAGTGCCTGTTCCATTTATTGCAAAAGGTGATCTGGCCTTTAAAGTTGACACTGAAGTGACTTTAGGAAATGCCCAAAAAGAGACCGATATTTTTTACACTCTGAATGATTCCGTTTTTGTCAAATATGAAACTCCTTTTATAATTTCTGAACCTGCAACCTTAAAAGTCTATTCAGAAAAAGATGGCGAGAAAAGTGCGACTCTCGCCACTACTTTTTACAAGATTGATCCTAACAGGACCATTACCCTCAACACCAACTATACCAACCAATATAGCGCCGGTGGCACAAACGCGCTCATCGACGGCATGAAGGGCACCAAAGATTATAGAACGGGCTCATGGCAAGGCTATCAAGATCAAGATGTGGTGGCTATTGTTGATTTGGGTGAAGAGCAACCCATTCAATCTGTTAGCCTGAACTTTCTTCAGGACCAACGTTCTTGGATCTTTTATCCTACAGAAGTATTTTGTTACGTCTCAACCGATAATCAAAATTTCCAATTCATCGGAAAACAAAGCTTGAATGCTGCCAAACGATCGGATGAAACTAAAATTAGAACTATTACGTTCGATTTAAAAGACAAAAACGCAAAGTACATTAAGCTTATAGCAAAAAAAATGGGCAAACTTCCTACATGGCATTTGGGCTACCCAGAAGATGGAAGAAGCTTTATTTTTGTGGATGAGATTAGTATTGAGTGAGTGGTGGCCAGTGTTCCGAGTTCAGTTGTCAGTTGTCCGTTGTCAGTTAACAACGAGATTTTTGGACAGATGACCGAAGACGGAAGTTGTAAGACCAATTACGGATGCTTAAAGTTTGAAACCACAGATTCAAGAACAACAAAAACCACTAAAACCCCACAGAAACCACAGAAACCAAATCTATGAACCAACAAAAATCCTACCGATCGTCTTTCATCTTATTGACCATATTATTTTTCCTTTGGGGGTTTATAACGGTGTTGGTAGACTCGCTGATTCCAAGGCTTAAGGAGTTATTTACCTTGACATATTTTCAGGCAGGTATGGTTCAGTTCGCTTTTTTTGGAGCTTATTTTATATTGTCGATACCTGCCAGTTTTATTCTTTCTAAAATAGGGTACAAAAAAGGGATCATTTTAGGGTTATGCACCATGGCATTGGGTTGCTTACTGTTTTATCCTGCAGCATCGTATCGGGAATTTAGTATTTTTATGGTGGCTTATTTTATATTGGCTGGAGGGATTACCATTTTACAAGTAGCCGCCAATCCGTACGTGGCTGTTTTAGGAACTGAAGAAGGCGCCTCAAGCCGTCTAAACCTTTCCCAAGCGTTCAACTCTTTAGGAACGGCCATTGCGCCAATCATTGGAGCATTATTCATTTTAAGTGATAAAATTAAAACCACTGATGAAATTGCTATTTTAACTGATTCCGAAAAAGGGTTCTATCTAGCAACGGAAGCTTCGGCCGTTCAAAAACCCTTTGTTGGCTTGGCCATTTTCATCTTTATCATTGCGGGCATTTTCTTTTTTGCAAAACTTCCAAAATTGATCAATGACAACGTGGTTGGATCTTATAGAGATGCGCTAAAACATAAGAATCTCGTGATGGGCATTTTGGGTATCTTCTTTTATGTAGGTGCTGAAGTGGCCATTGGAAGTTATCTGGTCAATTACTTTTTAGAAATGAACATGGTAGAAGTCATCAAACAAAATGATTTTATGAAAGCTATTGTTGAAGGCATTTTAAGCACGGGCATTACGGAAAGTGACAGCAAAGCCATTGTCGGCGTGTTTGTAACATTCTATTGGTCCGGAGCAATGATAGGAAGATTTGCTGGCGCCTATCTGACCAAGATCATCAAGCCAGGAAAAGTACTGGGCATGTTTGCAGCCATTGCCATCCTCTTGATCCTGATTTCCATAGGCACCACAGGTTTGGTAAGTATGTGGAGTATTTTGGCGGTAGGCTTGTTCAATTCCATTATGTTCCCAACCATCTTTACCTTGGCCATTGATGGCATTGGTACACTGAAACCAAAGGCGTCAGGTATGTTGTGTACTGCTATTGTTGGGGGTGCTATTATTCCGCCGTTATTTGGATTTCTATCCGATGAGATCGGATTTAAATCGGCATTGTTTTTTGTTATAGTGTGTTATACCTATATTCTCTACTTCGGATTTAGAAATAGCAAAAAACAAGTCACTATATAATGAAAAAAGCACACCTATTATCCGCCATTTTTTTAGTCAGCAGTATAATAGGTCATTCTCAAAATTCTGAACTTGATTATACCCAATACGTCAATCCGATGATTGGTACCAGCAAAATGGGACATACGTTTCCGGGAGCTACGGCACCTTTTGGTATGGTGCAATTGAGTCCGCAGACGAATTTTCAGGTGATGTTTAAAGCTGATGGCAGCTACAACAGAGAAACTTATGAATATTGTGCAGGCTACCAACATAAAGACTCCACAATTATTGGTTTTGCACATACCAATTTTAGCGGTACGGGACATTCTGATTTGGGCGATTTTTTAGTGATGCCAACAACTGGCGACTTAGTTTTAGAGCCTCTAAAAACCGATGAAGATGAAAAAGGATTCTACTCTGAGTTTTCACATGATCAAGAAGAAGCCTCTCCAGGGTATTACAAAGTCAATTTGGACAGTTATGACATCAAAGCGGAATTAACCGCAAGTGATCGCGTTGGGTTTCATCAATATACCTTTCCAAAATCGGACAATGCACACATTATTCTAGACATGGTCTATAACGTTTACCATTATGACAATAAAAATGTTTGGACTTTTATTAGAGTTGAAAATGACTCGTTAATAACTGGTTATCGGCAAACCACAGGTTGGGCACGCACAAGAACAGTGTTTTTTGCAATGACGTTTTCAAAACCTTTCAAAGGTTATGGGCATAAAAAGTATGATGACATTAAATATAATGGCTTTTATAGAAGGTTTGATGAAAGTGAGAATTTCCCTGAAATGGCAGGAAAGGACCTTCGTGCCTATTTTGATTTTGATACTTCTGAAGGAGAACAGATTAAAATAAAATTCGCTTTGTCATCCGTCAGTACAGAAGGTGCTTTAAAAAATTTGGAAGCCGAAATTCCTCATTGGGATTTTGAGAAAACCAAAGCAGAAACCAAAGCCAAATGGAACAAAGAACTCTCCAAAATTGAGGTCAAAACCATGATGCCCGAAGATAAAATTACATTCTACACTGCTTTGTACCATACCAACCTTTCACCAATTATTTACCAAGATGTTGATGGACAATACCGTGGTCTCGACCAAAATATCCATACATCAGATGGCTTTACCAATTACACCATTTTTCACTTTGGGACACCTATCGTGCGTTGCATCCATTGTTCAATATTACACAACCGCAACGCAACAATGATATGATAAAATCCATGTTGGCACATCACAACCAAAGTGTACACAATATGTTACCCATTTGGAGCCATTACGCCAATGAAAACTGGTGCATGATTGGGTATCATGCCACTTCTGTTATTGCCGATGCCATGGCAAAAGGTGTGGGCGATTTTGACAAGGAACATGCTTTGCAAGCCTCTATAAATACATCGAATGTGGATTATTTTGATGGCATTGGTCTCTATAAAGAATTCGGATATATTCCTGAAGACAAAAACGGCTCTTCAGTATCAAAAACTTTGGAATATGCCTATGACGACTGGTGTATTGCACAAATGGCGAAACAACTTGGTCATACTACCGCAGAAAAGGAATACATGAATCGGTCCACCTATTATGAAAATGTTTTTGACGCTACCATCGGCTTTATGCGACCTAAACTTTCTGATGGCAACTTCAAAAAAGAATTTGATCCCTTGGACACGCACGGACAAGGATTTATAGAAGGAAATGCTTGGAATTACGGTTTTTATGTCCCTCAAAATATTGACCACCTTATCGAGCTAATGGGTGGAAAAGACCGTTTTAGTCGGCACTTAGATTCCCTGTTCACTATGAAGTTAGAGGATAAATACATCGAAAAAAATGAAGACATCACAAGAGATGGTTTGATTGGTAATTATGTTCATGGCAACGAACCTTCGCATCACGTGCCCTATATGTACAATTGGACGAATGATGCCTATAAAACCCAGGCGCGTGTGCGAATGATTATGAGCACAATGTATGGGCCAACCGTTGAAGGTTTGTGTGGTAATGATGATGCTGGCCAAATGAGTGCATGGTATATTTTTAGCAGTCTCGGGTTTTATCCCGTAACTCCAGGTTCCTCAGATTATGCTTTGGGAAGTCCGTTGATAAAGGAAGCCAAAATCCATTTGGATAATGGAAAAACGTTGACCATAACTGCAAAAAATCAGAGCGAAAAAAATGTATATGTGAAAAGAGTGACCATTTATGGCAAAACATTAGAAAGCACCTCAATTTCCCATCATGATATAATGAAAGGTGGTGAACTGATTTTTGAAATGAGTTCATCACATAATAATTAAAGAATAGTTAAAATAAGAAACTCTCCTGATTTCCAATGGATTTAAGGTAACGACAAACAAGATTTTCAAATGTGTTATAATATTGCTGTGAATAAAAAGAACTTAACTAACAACTCTGCCATTCATGAATTTTTTAGTATAACCATATGTCACAATGGGAAGAATGAAAATTTACAGGCAGATTATTTTAGTAAAGGATAGTCAAACACAAAACTCTTCAAAATCATTCAAATTCCAATATACTTTCAAATTCCGACTTGATTTCTAACAGAAAAAACCAACCATACAGAAACACGGTTAATCCATACATTATAAGACCAGCATCATATTAAAAGTAATTACCTTTATTACACATTAAAGGTGTTATCAGCAACTTTTCTTGCTTTTAGTGTGTCTCAAAAAAGCTGTGATCTTGAAAAAAAATGTGCTCCTCATTTATGTTTTTTTGCTTTTGAATAATGCTCTCCTATTATCTCAAAACGTCACACATTTTCATTTTGGTCTTGACAATGGTTTGTCTCAAGAAACTATCAGAACGTTTACCAAAGACGACAAAGGTTTTCTTTGGATTGGTACACAAGATGGTCTCAATAGATTTGATGGGAATGTTTTTACCGTTTACAAAAATAACAAGAAAGACACTTTAAGCCTTCATGAAAATTACATCAATAAAATTTTCCAAAGTTCGGATAGTAAATTATGGATTGGAACTGCTACCCACGGCATTTCATATTACAACAATAAAACGGACTCTTTTTACAAAATTGGCCTCAATAATGGTTATTGTACTGGTTTTGCTGAAGACAACAAAAACAGGGTTTTTACTACTTTTTTAAATGGAGAAATTGCTGTGATTTCATCGACATCAAAAGCCGTAAAACATCAAATCATTACCTATTTTAAAAAACGGAATCTCCAACTCACATCCATCCTTTATGACAAACAAAATGATGCTCTTTATGTTTCTACAATTGATGGCAAATTGTTCAAATTCAAATACACAAACAATGATGCTAATCTAAAAGTTGAAGAAGTCCCACTTAATAGCCAATTTGGGAGTATCAATAAATTCATAATAACGAAAAATTACATTTGGTTGGGAACTGCCATGGGACTTTATACATATGACCAAAAAACTAAAACTACAAAAAAGTGTCGCGTAAAAAATACCGATGATTCCAGCCCCTCTAATTTATTCATCGAAGTCATAAAAGAAAAAAACAACATTCTATATGTAGGAACTGACAATGGCTACTATGAACTTTCTGATTTTAATTATCAAAGCGGAACTTTTAGCACTATTTCGAGCTATTTTGGCGACCAAAAAGACGATACAGTTATCACATCAAATAGAGTGAATGATATTTTGGTAGAACCTGATTTTATCTGGATTGGCACCAACAAACTCGATGCGATCTCTAAGGAAAAACCAGTTTTTAATCTTATCAATAACAAATCAAAAATTGCGCTTTTTAATGATCATGTATTCTCAATTTTAAAAACTAAAGACTACCTGTTTTTAGGTACAATAAATGGTCTAAATTGCATTGATACTAATGGAAATGTTACGGTAATTACTCAAGAGAGCAGTCAGAATCAACTTGCTTATAACGTTATCAGATATCTTATTGTTGATGATAAAAACAACTTGTGGATTACCACTACAAGAGGTGTTTCTGTTATTTCCTTATCTGATTTCAATCCAAAAAAACCTAAAATTAAATCCATGTATCATGACCCAAATGACGCCACATCATTGAGTAATGATAAAACAAGAGGTCTTTATTTAGACCACCACAATAGCGTTTGGGTGACCACTTATGGAGGTGGCATTAACAGATTCACAGGCAATTTGAAAAATGATAATTTCACTTTTGAACGTTATGTTAGCTCTCCCAATCCTCACAGTATTAGCGCCGATATTGCTTTTAATATCACTCAGGACAAAAACGAAACATATTGGATCACAACTAACAATGGACTGAACACTCTAAAATTCAATGCCAATTATTCCCAACCTATTTTTGAGAATTTCTTAAGTGATACTCAAAATGAAGAAACCTTAAGTAGTAGCAGCATTTTACAAACATTTCACGACTCAAAAGGAACACTATGGGTCGCTACGCAAGATGGGTTGAACAAATATCTTGGAAATAAAAAATTCAAACGTTATGGCATGGATGAAGGTTTAAGCAACACTTTTGTATATAGCATTCTTGAAGATCAGCAAAACAATTTATGGTTATCGACCAATGGCGGTCTTTTTCGCTTTAATCCAGAACATGAAGTTTTTACAAACTATACTGTAAAAGATGGATTGCAAAGTTCTGAATTTAATTTGGGTGCCCAGTTTTATAGACGCTTCAAACAATACACTTTACTTTGGTGGAGTTGATGGTTGCAACTATTTTAATCCAGAGGAAGTTGAAAAATTAGATAAAGAAGGATCTCTAAAATTCACAACTTTAAAAGTTAAAAATGAGCCCATTAATCCATTATTAAATCCAAATATCATTTCTGAAAATATAACGACTGTAAAAACAATAACACTCAATCACGATGATTTTCCCGTAAATCTTACGTTTTCAGAAATGGATTTTAGGGGCAATAAAAACAATTCTTTTGTATATAAATTGCTTCCCGGAAACAGTAGTTGGAACGACTTAAACACTGGTCAAGACTTGCAGCTCATTGGATTATCAAAAGGGACATACACGCTACAAATACAAGGCAAAACGAGAGATAAACTTTGGCAGAAACCACCATTAGAACTAATCATAGAAGTGACCCCCCCCTGGTACACTAGTAATTTGGCTTATTCAATTTATCTATTGACGTTTCTATCTGTAGTGTTTGCTTTTTATCGTATCAGTTTACAACGCCAAATTGCGTATCAAAATTCCAAACGTCTTCAAGATTTAGACGAACTGAAATCGCGTTTTATCACCAATATCACCCACGAATTTAGAACGCCTTTGACCATTATTTTAGGTTATTTAGGCAATTTAAAATCGCGTTTTTCTAATAAAGACGAGGTCAGCACATCACTCGAAACCATCGAACAAAATAGTAATAATCTATTAAATTTGGTGAATCAGATGCTCGACTTGACGAAATTAGAGCAGGGAAAATTAAGCTTGAAATTGGTTCAAAATGACATTGCTTCGTATATAGAACATAGTGTTGATAGTTTTATGAGCATCGCTGAAGATAAAAACATCGCTTTAAAATTTGAATCCAATCCAGATATAATTATCATGGATTTCGACGCCGAAAAAATACGACAGATAGTAACCAACCTCATCTCAAATGCCATCAAGTTTTCCTCTGAAAATTCTATGGTCACAATAACGGTTGAAAGACAAAATGAAGAAGCCATTGTAAAAATAAAAGATGAAGGATTAGGTATTGCTAAAGACCATATACCTTACATCTTTGATCGCTTTTATCAAATTGAAAATAGCACCTCTAAAATATCCCAAGGTACAGGTATTGGGTTAGCATTGACCAAAGAACTTGTACTTTTATTAAGAGGAAACATCAACGTAGCATCAAAAGTAAACCAAGGGACAACGTTTACGATATATCTTCCAATTACCAATACTGGTGAGTCAAAACGCATAGAATTTGAACCTTTTCATCATACTATTGGCCAAACTTACGTCCCTGAATTAGATGAACTAATCATTCCGGAAGACACAAATTCCGTACTTATTGTTGAAGACAATAAAGACATGGCACGCTATATTGCTTCCTGTTTGCAACCACACTACAAAGTGTCTTTTGCAAAAGATGGACAAGAAGGTTTTAAAAAGGCCGAAGAAAACATTCCAGATATTATCATTACGGATGTGATGATGCCTGTGATGGACGGTTTTGAGCTTACTCAAAAATTACAGAGCGCTACAAAAACAAATCACATTCCAATAATAATGCTGACCTCAAAAGCCATGCAAGAAGATCGATTGGAAGGAATTTCAAGTGGTGCAGATGCCTTTTTGACCAAACCTTTTCAAAAGGAAGAATTACTCATACAAATGCAAACGTTGATTCGTAAACGTCAACAATTACAAAGCTCCTACACTTTTGAAAAGCTTTCAGAAAAAACCCAACAAAAAGCACCAGATAAAAATGTTGCATTCTTAAACCATGCCATCGAGGTTATACAGGAACAGATTGAAGATTCCGAATTTAATTCCAACGAACTTGCAAAAGCGTTAACCATGAGCGATTCCCAACTTTACCGAAAACTGAAAGCCATTTCAGATTTGAGCACCTCTTTGTTCATTAGAAAAGTGCGTTTGGAAAAATCAAAAGAGCTTTTAAAAACTACCCATCTTTCTGTTTCAGAGATTGCCTATGCCACAGGTTTTAATGACCCAAATTGGTTCAGTAAAGCATTTAAGGAAGCTTATGCGATGACTCCTACTGACTATCGAGATTAGAAGTTATCCTAAAAAAACTCTCAAAACCCTTGATTTTATTAGTATGACGAAATACTCCCTGTATTTGCATAAATAGTCCACGCCGTTTTTTAATAGCTAATTTAGATTTGTAGAGCTATTAACCCAAATCGTTTTACAATGAAAACTTCACCTTTATAAAGCATCAAGACTACTGACAGCTTTACATAAATTATGTCCTGATAATCTACGAATCCCTCAAGTGCTTTAACACATTATTTAACCTTTTTAAAACATTTAGACATGAAAAAATATTATGTTCTATTCGCAATTCTTTTAATTACCCTTGCATCATTTGCTCAACCCAAAAACGATGATTGCACAGGCGCTGAAGTTATAACTGTAACTAATGTAGCATCTACCGTAAATTTTGATATTGTCACAGCTGCATTAACCAATCAAACCATTTGTGCAACAACAACAAATTTTGCAGATGTATGGTATCAATTTACAATGCCGTTTAATGGCAATGTATATGTTGATGGTTTTACAGGTTGGAACAACTTTGCATTATATGATGCCTGTGGCGGCAACCAAATAATGTGCATCAACAATAGTGGACTGCTTCAAAATTTGACGGCCAATACAGTTTACACGCTTCGGGTTTATAGAACTTCAACCTATGCAACAAATCCAAACAATCAATTATTTTCCATACAAGCGTTTCAAGAAGTAACCAATGACGATTGTAATACGGCCCAAACCATTGCAGTCACAACCAATAGCACTACCGTAAATTTTGAAATTGCAGGAGCTCACATCAACTATGAAGCAGGTTGCGGAAGCAGTACACCCAAAAATTATAGTGATATTTGGTATGACTTTACCATGCCAGTCGATGGGAATATATACATCAGCGGTGGATTGGCCACAAACAACTTTGCCCTTTATGATATGTGTAACGGCACTCAAATGGGTTGTTTTATCCAAAGTGGGCTTTTTACAAACTTAACATCAGGCAGCACTTATAAACTTCGTGTGTTCAGAACTTCCACCAATACCGCCTCTAACCTTTTTAAATCTTTTACTATACAAGCGTTTCAAGAAGTGACCAATGACAATTGCGAAAACGCTCAGCCCATTGCTGTAACCACTAATAGCACAACAATAGATTTTGAAATTGCAGGTGCCAACATCAACAATGAGGTCGGTTGCGGAAGTAGTACAGCTCAAAATTATGCTGATATTTGGTACGATTTTACAATGCCAGTAAATGGGAATCTACACATTGATGGCGGTTTAGGCGTGAACAATTTTGCCCTATATGACACTTGTAACAGCACACAAATAGATTGTTTCATTCAATTTGGGCTGTTCTCAAATTTGACATCAGGCAACAATTACAAACTTCGGGTGTTCAGAACTTCTGGCAATGCTGCAAATACGCTTTTTAAGTCATTTACCATTCAAGCTTTTGAACATCCAGCAAACGATGCGTGTAGCAATGCAGGACCCATTTCAGTATCCACAACAGAATTGATGGTAAATTTTGAAATTCGTGGTGCTTCCATTGCCAATCAATTAGGTTGTGAAGGAAATTCCAATCAAGATTATGCTGATATCTGGTACAATTTTACAATGCCTGAAGATGGAGCAATCACTATTGATGGTTTTTTCAGCGGAAACTATTTTGCTTTATATGACGCATGTGATGGCATAGAAATAGCTTGCTTTAATGACACTTCGAGAATTTCCAATTTAGCATCTGGCAGTAACTTTAAACTTCGCCTATTTAGAACCTTGGAAAACTTAACAGAGATAGGAATTAATTCGTTCAGTATTATTTTGGAATCTGAATTAGGTGTCTCAGA
The DNA here is from genome assembly GCF_001678675.1 of Gelidibacter algens. Classification (GTDB taxonomy): domain Bacteria; phylum Bacteroidota; class Bacteroidia; order Flavobacteriales; family Flavobacteriaceae; genus Gelidibacter; species Gelidibacter algens. The sequence goes on along the minus strand of NZ_LZRN01000024.1, from coordinate 38,586 downwards.
TGAATCACAGAACGTGGTAAAACTATATCCCAATCCAGCCACAGAAACAGTCCATGTTTCATCCGTTTTCCCTTTGGACAAAATAGAGATGTTTGATATTTTGGGACAACAAATAATAACAGTATATAACACCAATTTAGTTAATGTTGGCAAATTAAAAGCTGGAGTTTACTTCATAAAAATACATACCCCAAACGGATCGGTACCCAAAAAAATGATCAAAAAATAAAGTAAAGGTTCATAGGTAAACTTCCGCTTCAAAGAAGTGACATGTGCAGACCATCAAAAAACGTATTCATTCTATCAAATGTATGTTTAACAATTTTAAAAAAAAATTAAGCCATGAAAAAAATTTATGTATCAATCGCAATTCTTCTTATGACCCTTACATCCTTCGCACAACCCGCAAATGATGATTGCTCAAACGCAGAAGTTCTGACTATTTCTACCGACGACAACGTAACCGTAAATTTTAACCTGTCTTCAGTTAATATAGAAGATAACCAAATCTATTGCAGTTCTTCTTCAACCTATGCATCTGCCGATGTATGGTATCAATTCGAGCTGCCTTTTGATGGCAGTATAATTATTAATAGTACATACTCCAATTTAAATTTTTACAATTTATTTGATGCTTGTGGAGGAACTATGATATGTCCAGCTGAAGGTGGGTGGTTTCCAAATTTAACTGCAAATACGGTTTATCTACTGCGCGTTCTTAGATTGCAAAATTTTCTAACCGGTAATCCACAATTTACCATACGGGCTTTTCAAAGAGCGATTAATGATACCTGCGATACAGCCGAAACTATTACGGTGACCACCAACTCCACTCCCGTATTTTTTGTAATTGCAGGTGCATTTCTGAACTACGAAGAATATTGTTCAGGACTTTTTGCAGACATCATCGACATCTGGTACGCTTTTACTATGCCAATAGATGGAGATATACTCATCGGTTCTGGTGGCGACAACAGTTTTGCTCTCTATGATACCTGTAATGACACACCTATATATTGTAATGTGGAAATGGGTGGTATATATCAAAATTTGACAGCAGGCAGCACATATAAACTTCGAGTGTTCAGGTCTTCTTCTTATTCCGATGAAATACCTAACGAATTATTTAGAATTAGTATTGATCCCACTTTAGGCATCTCAGATGAATTACTGAACGACATAAAAATATATCCCAATCCAGCCACAGAGACCATAAATATTGCATCAGCTTTTCCTCTTGATAAAATTGAAATATATGATATTTTGGGACAACAAATAACAACAGCATATCACAATAATGTAGTTAATGTTGAGAAGTTTTCTGCTGGAGTTTACTTCCTGAAAGTATACACTCCTGAAGGATTTGTATTAAAAAGAATAGTCAAAAAATGAAACAAAGGTCAAAATCCAAAAACTGCTTTAAGGAAATTATATGTCCAGATAATCAATAAAATTTTTATAACATATGTCTCACCATTAAAAACATTTAGCCATGAAAAAATGCTATTTATTACACGCAATTCTTTTAATGCCCCTTGCATCATTTGCGCAACCCGCAAATGACGATTGTGCAAACGCACAAGTATTATCTATTTCCAACAGTATTATAACCGTGCCTTTTGATATTAATACCGCTGTGATAAGTAATCAACTCATTTGCAATTCAACATCAAATTATGCAGATGTATGGTATAAATTTACCATGCCTTACAATGGCAATGTAAATATTGATAGTGGTAATGGAATAAATAATTTTGCCTTATATGATGCTTGTGGCGGAAATGAAATTTTATGCATTAACTTAAGAGGATTGCTTCCAAATTTGACGACCAATAGCGTTTATTTACTGCGTCTTTTTAGAACTGCATCAAATGCATCAGATCCAGCAAATCAATCATTTACCATACAAGGGTTTCAAGAAGTAACCAATGACGATTGTAGTACAGCCCAAACCATTACTGTATCTACCAACAGTACTACTGTGAATTTTGAAATTGGAGGCGCCCACATTAACAATGAAGTAGGATGTGAAGGAAGCACGCCTAAAACCCATGCCGATGTCTGGTACGATTTTACCATGCCCATCAATGGGGATATAAAAATTAGTAGTGGTTTTTCAATAAATAATTTTGCGCTCTATGACGCTTGCAACGGCTTACAAATAGGTTGCTCCATTACAAATGGATTGTTCCAAAACTTAACGTCAGGCAGCACTTATAAACTGCGAATGTACAGGCTTTCCTCCAATGCCTATTACCCTCTTTTCAAATCATTTAACATTAGTGTTGATTCTGCTTTGGGCATCTCAGACAAATCACAAAACGATATAAAAATATATCCCAACCCAGCCATAGAAACCATAAATATTTCATCCGCTTTTCCTTACGAAAAAATTGAAATGTATGATATTCTGGGACACCAAATAAAAACAGTATATAACACCAATGAAATAAATGTGAGTAAGCTTTCCGAAGGAGTATACATCCTAAAAATATATACACCTAAAGGATTTGTATCAAAACAAATGATTAAAAAATAATTAAAAATCAGGTCGAGTGCTGCGGAGATTATTTCAAGTTAGTTAAAATTCAATGCTAACTTGATTGCGCTCGACCTTTTAAAACCACTTCAAAGTCAAATCAATCAATTTCTGCTTAAAATTGGTATAAGGTGGCCTTAACAAATCTGTTGCGCCAATAGTGTGTTGCTTCATAAATGCACGTCTATTTGAAAATGCTTCAAATCCAAAAAATCCATGAGATTTTCCAATACCACTATTATTACTGCCACCAAAAGGCAGATTATGGTTTAAAAATTGGAGCAGATTATGGTTCACGCAACCACTTCCTGCCCTGGTATTGTCCATGATATAGTTGATATGCTTTTTGTTTTTACTATAAATATAAAGTGCTAAAGGTTTTTCTTTTGAATTGATATAATCCACTGGTTCTTGTAGGTTTGAATAGAGCTTCACCGGAAGAATAGGCCCAAAAATTTCGTCTTGCATCAATTTTGAATCTTCTGGAGCTTCAAACACCAAGGTAGGTTCAATATAATTATCACTGGCATTAAAGGCGCCTCCCGAAGCAATGTTGCTGCCGTTATGTTTCGCTTCTTCGATATAAGAAGTCAAACGTTCAAAATGTTTTTGGTTGACAATACGGCAATAGGATTCTGACTGTTCTGCTTGATCTGAATAGAACTCCGCAATTTTCGATTTGAAAAGCGTGGTGAATTTTTCCTTTAAACTAGAATGTAATAGCACATAATCAGGAGCAATACAGGTTTGGCCCGCATTGGTAAACTTACCAAAAATGATCTTTTCAACCGCTTTTTCTAAGTTGGCAGAGGCATCAATAATGGTGGGTGACTTCCCGCCCAGTTCTAAGGTTACAGAACTCAAATGTTTTGAGGCAGCTTTCATAACTATTTTGCCCACTTGCGGCGAACCTGTAAAAAAGATATGGTTAAAAGGCAACTTCAAGAGGTTTTCAGCAACCTCAACTTGGCCTTCAACAAGTGCCACTTCATCTTCGTTAAACAAAGCCGTTATAATTTCTGACATCACTTTTGAGGCATTCGGGGTCATTTCAGAAGGTTTTAAAATTACCGTATTCCCGGCGGCAATGGCAGACACCAAGGGCCCAAAAGTCAAGTTGATCGGAAAGTTCCATGGAGAGATAATCAAACACACGCCTTTAGGTTCATGTTTAATATAGGAGGAAGCGCCGAGTAATGCCAACGGCGTATCGACCTTCTGATCCTTCATCCACGATTTTAAATTGCTTTTGGCAAATTTTATTTCGGTCAGCACCGGATAAATTTCAGTCAGATCTGTCTCCAAAAAAGGCTTTTTAAAATCGGCATATAGGGCTTCCCGCAGCTTTTGTTTGTAATCAACTTCCAAAGCGTTTTTAAGAGCCTCCAGTTTTTTGAGGCGTTCTTTATAAGTGGTGTTGCCTATGTTTAACTGGTTCGCTTTTTGCCGATTGAAAATTCCGTAAAACGGATTGTCTTCTAATTCTTCCATTTTGCCATTTGTATTTATTGGGCTGAGCCCACTTTTATGTAGTTCATCGGTATTTTTTGAGAAGGAATTCACCTTATCCGTTTATCGATGTTATTTGTCTAATATATTCTTTTTGAAAACGCTTGTTTCGTTTCTTTAACTAATAATTAATCCGAATCCCTCCCTGAACTATGAAAAATATACTGATCATACTATCATTTATCGCCTTTCCAATCTTAACTTTTGGTCAGGATGCGCCTCAGAATACACCAAAACAAACTGATGTTATTACTGTTGAAGCTTTCAAAGTGGCGCAAGAAACAGAAAACCAAATTGCGGTTGGCACCTATTCAAAAACTGATGTGACCCATTTGAGCTATAAAAAAAGCATTGAATTGATCAGCATCAAAGCTTACAGAAAAAGTCTTCAAATTAGAGTGAAAGAAGTTATAAACTGTTAGTAGGAAATTCCAAAGGTTCATACCATATAATCAAAGAGACACTTTTGAAAAGAAGTGTCTCTTTTTTTTTACTTATTTGGAATGTCCCGGGTTGAAAATTCATAGAGTCTATTGGCTTCTTCCTCCTTCAACTGTTGCACAAGTTGCAAAACATCAGGAACAACATCACTACAAATCACAATCAAGGCATCTTTTTGGGCGTTTTTTATAGCGAATGTGGCTGCCTCTTTTTCATTGGGAATGATGGTTGTTTTTTTATGGGGATCCCTCATTTTTATACCTGCTTCCAGCATATTAATAAGTTCAAATTCTGTCCGTCCCCTTAGATTTTTATCTTGGCGGATGATGATTTCATCAAACATATCTGCAGCAATACTGCCTATCTCATTGGTGTCTTGCTCACGTCTATCCCCTACTCCTGCGATAATTCCCACTTTGATACTCGCATCAATGTTTTCAATAAATTTTTGCAATGCACGCATTCCTGCCGGGTTGTGAGCATAATCCAACAACACTTGGAAATCTTTAAATTGGAACAGATTTAATCGCCCAGGTGTTTGTGCCGGAGACGGAATAAACGTCTCCAAAGACACTTTCATCTCATCGATGGTAAACTTTTGGATGTATGCTGTCAGGACTGCAGGCAACACGTTTTGGATCATAAAACTTGCCCGTCCGCCAAAGGTTAACGGCACGTTGACGGCTTTAATAATCCGCATTTTCCATTCGCCCCTGCACACCGTAATGAAACCGTGCTCATAAACTGCGGTAAGGCCTCCCAATTTTTGCATGGCTCTGATCCGTGGATTATTTTCATCCATCGAGAAAAGCGCCACGTTACATTTTAAACTGCGTCGCATCTCATAGACCAAATCATCATCTGCATTTAAAATAGCATAACCATCGGGTGCCACGGTTTCAGGAATGACGCCTTTAACTTTGGCCAATTGCTCGATGGTATGGATCCCTTTGAGACCCAAATGATCTGAAGCCACATTGGTTACGATGCCAATATCACAATTATGGTAGCCCAATCCAGCTCTCAAGAGTCCGCCTCTTGCGCTTTCCAGAACGGCAAAATTGATGGTCGGGTCTTTCAATACAAACTCGGCACTTGCAGGTCCTGTACAATCGCCTTTCATCAGCAATCTATTTTGAATGTACACGCCGTCACTAGTGGTATATCCTACTTTCAGACCTTTCATTTTTGCCATGTGGGCAATAAGCCGTGTGGTGGTCGTTTTGCCATTGGTCCCCGTTACAGCCACTATCGGAATTCTGCTAGTCGCACCACTAGGGAATAATTTATCTATGACATGTGCAGCCACATTGCGGGGCAGTCCTGAGGTAGGCGCTAAATGCATTCTGAACCCAGGGCCTGCATTAACTTCTAAAACTGCACCTCCAGTTTCTTCAAGAGGTTTGCTTATATCTGTGGTCATCACATCAATACCACAAATATCCAAATCAATAATTTTAGAAATCCGCTCTGCCATAAACACATTTGCGGGATGCACCATATCCGTTACATCTTCAGCAGTACCTCCAGTGCTCAAATTAGCGGTATCCTTCAACAAGAGACGCTCATTTTCAATTAGAACGGAATCCAATGTATAGCCACTCGCCTTAATGATACCTAGGGTCAACTCATTTACTGTAATTTGAGTCAGTACATTTTCATGACCATAACCGCGACGAGGATCTTTATTGACCTCATTGATAAGTTCTTGTATGGTAGAATTTCCATTGCCCACCACATTTGCGGGAGTTCGTTTGGCTGCCGCCACCATCACATTATTGATAACCAGTATACGATAATCGTGACCAACAACGTGTTTTTCGATGATGATCGCCCCACTTTTAGAACTTTCCTTGGCGCTATTAAACGCCACCAAAGCGTCAGTATAATTTAATATATTGACCGTAATACCGCGCCCATGATTGCCATCAACCGGTTTGACAACCAAGGGAAAACCCACGTACTGGCAAGCTTCTTCAAGGCTACTTTCTTTTCTAATAATTGTGCCACGTGGCGTTTGAACTTCGGCTTGCTCCAAAAGGTATTTCGTATCTTCCTTATCACATGCCAATTCTACACCTATACTACTCGTTTCACTGGTAACCGTGGCCTGAATACGTTTTTGATTGGCGCCATAACCCAATTGGCACAAGGAATATTTGTTTAGACGAATCCAAGGAATCCCTCTAGACGCCGCTTCTTCCACAATAGATCCAGTACTTGGGCCCAAACGTTCTACTTCACGAAGCTCACGCATTTTTTGGATTGCGTCAGTCAAATCATATGTTTTTCCTATAATGAGCGCTTCACAAATCTCTACGGCTAATTGTGCGGCATATCTGCCAACAGATTCTTCCATATAGGCAAAAACCACATTATAAACGCCTTTTTCACCATAACCACGCGTGCGCCCAAAACCAACATCCATGCCTGCCAAGGTTTGAATTTCTAAAGCAATATGCTCAACAATGTGCCCCATCCAGGTGCCTTCTTCCACACGTTCAAAAAATCCTCCCGCAGTTCCAACTGAGCAGCGGTGTTCATACATTGTTGGAAATAATGCTTCGAGACGGTCTTTAAAACCTTCAATTTTATCAGATGGCCGTTCTTCCATTTCTTCAAGATCCAATACCATAACTATCAATTTATGACGGCGTACCGACCAATAATTAGGACCTCTCATTGCATTAATCTCGCGTATTTTCATAAAATCTTTGGTTTGATGATTAAACTGTCTCAATGGATGTAGGGCTCACAATAGGCTAAACTGTCTGACCTTCGCTTCATTCGGTACCACTGATCCAATTGGACTTTTAGAGGTTTCTAAATTTCCCTTTTTTCGACATTTCATAAATATAGAATTAATTTTTATTAAATAAGTTTAATTTTGCAAATTGATAATCATACGTATTGATAATGACAGTAAAAGGAATATTGATTCCCATCGGTGGAAATGAAGACAAGGGTTTGGTAGCTAAACCATCTTATAAAATGGATTTTATTTCAGATGGGATCTTATCACATGTAGTAAAAGAAAGTGGCGGCACCAAGGCTAATATTTTAGTCCTTCCGGCAGCGTCAAGCATTCCAGAAGAAGTGGGAGACAACTATATACAGGCGTTTAAAACGTTAGGCTGCAACAATGTTAAAGTGCTCCACATTAAAAAAAGAAAGCATGCTGATAAGCCTGAGTTTTTAGAGGCGCTGAAGCAAGCTGATTGTGTGATGTTTTCTGGTGGCGACCAACGGAAAATTAGCGCCAAGATCTATGGTTCTGAATTTCATAAACTTCTCACGGAAAAATATCAACATGAAGCTTTTGTTATTGCGGGTACCAGTGCTGGAGCGATGGCGATGGCCAAAGAAATGATTTCTGGCGGAAGCAGTAAGGAGGCATTTATTAAAGGCGCCGTTCAAATGTCGCAAGGATTGGAGTTGATACCAGAGTTGATTATTGACACCCATTTTATACAAAGGGGACGCTTTGGTCGTCAGAGCGAGGCTGTGGCAAAATTCCCAAAGCTGTTGGGTATTGGTTTGGCCGAAGACACCGGACTAATAATCAAAAACGGAAAGGACATTAAAGTGATTGGTTCTGGAATGGCGATTGTTTTTGATCCTCAACATATTGGGCATAATAATGAAAAAGTATTGAGAGAAGGCACCCCAATGACTATGACCAACCTGATTGTGCACATTTTGGCTAATGGCGACCGATTTGATATTGAAACACGGGAAGTGAAAGTGCTCCCTATTGAGGCGCCTTTTGTTTAAAAGTTGTTGTTGCACAGAGATACGCAGAGGTTTCACGGAGATGCGCTGAGAATACTTTTGTAAAGAGTTTCATCTATACAACACACAGCTAAACGCCAAGCTTCTCAAGCGCTTACTCTTAATCGAACTTTCCCCATACTTTTTTCTCAATTCGTTGTGCTTAATACTATAGGCTACTTATAGATAGAAATCTCTCCCTCTCCATCCGAAGTCCTAAAAGCCCGATACATCCCTTCCGTATTAAAAGGCATGGCAATATTCCCTTGAGCATCAACAGCAATCAAGCCGCCATCACCACCAATTTTGAGAATTCGTTTATAAATGACTTCATTGGCTGCCTCTGCTACTGAAAGTCCCTTAAATTCCATCAAACAAGACACATCATAAGCTACCACTCCCCTGATAAAGTATTCGCCACTGCCGGTACAACTTATCGCACAGGTGTTGTCATTGGCATAGGTTCCTGCACCAATCATGGGACTATCGCCAACGCGACCCCATTTTTTATTGGTCATCCCGCCGGTTGATGTGGCTGCTGCGGTGTTGCCATTTTGATCACAAGCCACGGCACCCACAGTCCCAAACTTGCCTTCTTTTTTGACACTATGGTCTAACTGAAACCCTTCCGTATCCTTAATGCCTTGCCACTGTTGGTAACGCACCTCATCGTAAAAATATTCAGGATTTAAAATCTCGTGTCCGTTACTTTTTGCAAACGCCATGGCGCCGTCTCCCGCCAAAAACACATGGTAACTTTTGTCCATAACGTCTCGTGCCAAAGCCACCGGATTTTTGATTCCTGTCACTAAAGTCACGGCTCCCGCCTTCAGGGTTTTCCCGTCCATAATGGCAGCGTCCATTTCGTGGGTACCTTCATTGGTAAAAACGGAACCTTTCCCAGCGTTGAACAAAGGTGTATCTTCCAACAGTCTTACTGCTGTTTCAACGGCATCCATCGCAGTTCCGCCATTCTCTAAAATTTTATAACCTGCGGTCAGCGCAGTTTCTAAAGCTGCTTTATAGCTGGCCTCCAGTTCTTGAGTCATCAATCCTTTTACCAGAGTACCTGCGCCGCCATGAATGGCAATACTATATTTTTTATTCTTCATTTATATGTTCTATTGTAGATCGTCAAGCTTCAAAAATACGGCTACATTTTTTATTTATGGCGTCAGAGCGAAGACATAATACGTCATAATCCATTTTCAGACACAGATTTCACAGATTGGCACGGATACAGGACTCTAGACCTTGTAAAATCTGTAATAACATTCTCTAAAACTGACTTCAAAAAAACACGACATAGAAAGCTTTCGGGTTTTAAAATTCTGAAAGGTCTGATAAGTTTTTCGTAGTTTTATAGACTTCAAAAAAACGAACAATGTCCGAACAAAAACGCCTATTTCTAGTGGATGCCTACGCCCTCATTTTCAGAGGGTATTACGCTTTTATAAAGAACCCAAGAATCAATTCAAAAGGAGAAGATACCTCAGCCATTATGGGGTTTATGAACTCGTTACTGGATGTGATCAAAAGAGAACGCCCTGACCATTTGGCCGTATGCTTTGATAAGGGCGGCAGTGCTGATAGGGTAGAAATGTATGAAGCCTACAAAGCCAATAGAGATGAAACCCCTGAGGGCATCCGAACCGCAATTCCGCACATCTGTAAGATCCTTGAAGCGATGCAAATCCCCATCATGGTCAAAGAAGGTTTTGAGGCTGATGATGTGATCGGCACGCTTTCAAGACAGGCAGAAGCCCAAGGTTATAAAACCTATATGGTGACGCCCGATAAGGATTTTGCCCAATTGGTAACTGAAAATACATTTATGTACCGACCTAAATCTTTTGGTGGCGGTTATGAAACTTGGGGCATTGCTGAAGTTCAGAAAAGGTTTGAGGTCGAAACGCCACTACAGGTCATCGATTTTTTAGGCATGATGGGCGATTCTTCAGATAACATTCCCGGGTTGCCTGGCGTAGGCGAAAAAACAGCCAAAAAGTTTATCAAACAATACGGCAGCATGGAAAACCTTTTGGCAAATACCCATGAGCTGAAAGGCAAGATGAAAGAAAATATTGAAGCCAATAAAGAACTCGGTTTGCTTTCCAAAACCTTAGCCACCATCATGTTGGATGTGCCGGTCACGTTTTGCGAAAAGGACTTTGAAATGTCTGAGCCTGATATTGAAGCCGTCAAAAATATTTTTCAGGAATTGGAATTTAGGCGCCTCACCGATAATTTTCTAAAAACTTTCGCCCCAGAAGCCAGCAACGGTACAACACCTGCGGCTGCAACAACGGCTTCAGTGGCGTCCAACACAGCTAGTAATTCAGCGGGTTCAGGTCAGTTTTCATTGTTTGGAGGAGACGCCACGGCAGCTAGTGACCAAAACGCCACGGTTTCAGAATTTACACGTCACACCTCAGCATCATCCTCTCATTTTTATCAAAGTGTCGCAAGTGGCATGGCCACAAAACTGTTCCTTCAAAACTTGATGAAACAATCCAGCGTATGTTTTGACACTGAAACGACTGGCCTAGACCCCATCATTGCTGAACTGGTTGGCATTGCATTTTCATGGGAAGTCGGCAAAGGCTTTTATCTCCCGTTTCCAGAAGATAAAAATGAGGCACAAGAACTAATAGAGCAACTGCGCCCGTTTTTTGAAAGTGAGACGATTGAAAAAGTAGGTCAGAACTTAAAATATGACATCAAAGTCCTTCATAAATACAACATTCAGGTTAAGGGTAAATTGTTTGACACCATGTTGGCACATTACCTGATCAATGCAGATATGCGCCATAATATGGAGGTGCTGGCCGAAACCTATCTGAATTACACCCCCATTTCTATAGAAACATTGATTGGCAAAAAAGGCAAAAACCAATTGTCCATGCGCGATGTGCCTTTAGATAAGCAGACCGAATATGCCGTTGAAGATGCTGACATCACCCTACAACTCAAAGAACATTTTGAAAAGGAATTGGGAGAAGCCAATACCCAAAAGTTATTTGATGAGATTGAAATTCCGTTGCTGCGCGTACTTGCTGACATGGAATTGGAAGGCATTAATTTGGATGAACAATTCCTGAATTCGCTTTCTGAAAAGTTAGACAATGACATCAAGACCTTAGAAGCCAATATTTATAAGGAAGCGGGCGAAGAATTCAACATTGCCTCCCCAAAACAGTTGGGAGAAATTCTCTTTGACAAACTCAAATTGGTGGCCAAACCCAAAAAGACCAAAACGGGCCAATATGCCACGGGTGAAGATATTTTGTCCTACTTGGCAAAAGACCATGACATCATTCAGCATATTTTGGAGTACCGCGGGCTCGCCAAACTGAAAAGCACCTATGTAGATGCCTTACCAAATCAGGTGGAACCTTCAACGGGCCGTGTCCATACTGATTATATGCAAACCGTTGCTGCTACCGGTCGATTGAGCAGCAATAACCCTAATCTCCAAAACATTCCCATTCGTACAGAACGTGGCCGTCAAGTGCGAAAGGCTTTTATCCCAAGAGACGACAATTACACCTTATTGGCGGCCGATTATTCACAAATCGAACTCCGGATTATCGCCGCATTAAGCGAAGAAGAAAACATGATCAACGCCTTTAAGAATGGTGAGGATATTCACGCTTCAACCGCCTCAAAAGTGTTTGGAGTGCCGCTTGAAGAAGTCACCCGAGAGCAACGTAGCAATGCCAAAACGGTCAATTTCGGAATTATTTATGGCGTCTCGGCATTTGGGTTGAGCAATCAAACCGATTTATCCCGAAGTGAAGCCAAAGAATTAATTGACACCTATTACGCCACCTATCCTAAACTGCGCGATTATATTGCGGAACAAGTGGATTTTGCCAGAGAGCACGGTTATGTGCAAACCGTTTTAGGGCGTCGTCGTTATTTAAAAGACATCAACTCCCGAAACGCTGTGGTTAGAGGTGCCGCTGAGCGTAATGCCGTCAACGCCCCAATCCAAGGGAGTGCGGCCGATATTATTAAAGTGGCCATGATCAACATCCACAAAAAGCTGGAGGACGGACAATTCAAAACCAAAATGCTGCTTCAGGTGCATGATGAGTTGGTGTTTGATGTGTACAAACCAGAATTGGAGGACATCAAAAAAATGGTAAAGACAGAAATGGAAAGTGCGTATACGCTGACCGTACCTTTGGATGTGGATTTGGGGGTTGGAGCGGATTGGCTGGAGGCGCATTGAGGATAGAATAAATTGGAGTGTTAGAAGATTAAGATTTGGAATTTGGGCGCCTGCCTGCCGGCAGGCAGGTTACCCGAAAAGGGTCGGGCTATCCGTTACAAGTCCTCGCTCGTGCCTCGCTGTGGGCTTTCCCCCCGACGCTTCGGGGCTATCCCTAACGCAACATAGTGATGAAATTGAGAAGTTTGAAGAAGTACATTGTATCTATAAAATAATATAAACAACATTGAAGACCATTTCTGTCACGTGTGCAATTATTTACTTTGAAAATAAAATCTTGGCAGTTCAAAGAAGTGAGACAATGAAACTTCCTTTGAAATGGGAATTTCCAGGTGGTAAAATTGAAATGGGAGAGTCTGAGATTGACTGTGTAAAACGTGAAATACTAGAAGAATTAAACATTCACATTAAAATAAAGCAAAAACTTACCTCAGTAAATCATCAATATTCTGATTTCAGAATTAATTTGATACCTTTTATTGCTGAATATATTTCTGGCGAGTTAAAATTAAAAGAGCATTCTGCCCATGTCTTATTGGATAAGAATGAATTATACAAATTGAATTGGGCGGAAGCTGACCTGCCTATTTTAAAAGAATTTACTGCATTATGAACCAAGGTATTTATGAGGAGTTAGTAACACAACTTATTTCCGAAAAACTAAAAGAACTCAATAAAGATAAATTCTTCGTTAAAAAAAAGGCAATTGACAAAGAAGAGGCTTCAAGTTTTCTTTCCAAACATTTATCGCGCACCTTGAAATACGCCTTTGAAACCATCTCCGGTAAAAACAAAGTAGCGCAGCAAATTGAAATCGCAAACAAAGTCATTAGACTTTTAAAAGAAGAACTTAATAAACAAGATTTTAATGACGATTTAATAACTGTGGAAGGCGAAATATTGAGTGCTGTGTTTTCTAAAACTGATGCTCACTTTTCAAATTTAGACTTGCATCTTAAAGAAATCACACCTTATACAAGACTTACTCATAGCGAATTATTTACTGGAGGAAATAGTGGGCTCTCATTAGAAAGTGAACTCAAAAAAGAAATCCTCTCTTCAAATCAAATTAACTTATTAGTTTCTTTTATAAAATTTAAAGGAATAATAATTCTCGAAAAAGAATTAAAAGAGTTTACAGAACGTGGTGGCAAACTAAAAGTAATAACCACCACTTATATGGGTGCTTCAGATTACAAAGCCATCCAATTGTTAGCATGTCTTGAAAATACGGAAGTGAAAATTTCTTATAATACGAGTAATGAAAGACTTCACGCTAAGGCCTATTTGTTTTATAGGAACACTGGATTTCACACGGCTTATATAGGCTCGTCAAACTTTTCTAGATCTGCATTAACGGATGGTTTAGAATGGAATTTAAAAGTTACAACTAAAGAGGTCAGCCATATTATTAGTAAATTCCAGAAAACATTTGATGCTTATTGGCAAAGTGATGATTTCGAATTATTTGATGAATCTATTCATAAAGAAAAATTAATCGATGCTTTAAAGCAAAGTAAAATTGGTAAGGCTTATGAAAACAATACTGCTTTTTTCGATATAAAACCATTTCCTTATCAAAATGAGGTATTAGAAAAACTGGAAGTAGAAAGAACAGTTCATAACAGATACAGAAATCTTATAGTTGCAGCAACAGGAACAGGAAAAACGGTTATTTCAGCATTTGATTATAAACGTTTCAAACAAAATAACAAGTCTTCAAAACTGCTATTTCTAGCACATAGAAAAGAAATAATACAGCAATCTCTTTCCACTTTTCAAGGTGTTTTACGCGACAATAATATCGGAGAGCTATGGGTTGACGGAATGGTTCCTGATAATTTTGAAGTGGTTTTTGCTTCCGTTCAATCCGTAAATAATCAACTTCAAAGTGTGAATTTATCACCTGATTACTATGATTATATAATTATTGATGAATGCCATCACCAAAAAGCAAAAAGCTACAGACAAATAATCAATTATTTTAAACCAAAAGTACTTCTTGGTCTTACTGCAACGCCAGAAAGAATGGATGGTGGAGATATCTTAGAGGATTTTAATAACAAAATCGCGGCAGAAATCAGATTGCCAGAAGCAATGAATAGAAAACTGCTTTGTCCTTTCCAATACTTCGGAATTACTGATAGTATTGATTTATCTCTCGTAAAATGGGTAAGAGGAAGATATGTAGCTAGTGAATTAACCAATATTTATACGGAAAATGATAGAAGAGTTAGAGAAATTATTGACGCTTTAGAAAAATACACTAGAGATATTAATGATGTTAGAGCTTTAGGATACTGTGTTTCTATGGAACATGCTAAGTATATGGCCGAAAAATTCACACTGGCAGAATTAAAAGCAGACTACTTAACAACTGACAACAGTAAAGATCGCGCTCAAATCCGTCAGAAATTAGAAAAAAAAGAAATCAATTACCTATTCGTTGTTGATATTTTTAATGAAGGAATCGACATCCCACAAATTGATACCTTACTCTTTTTAAGACCGACCGAAAGTCTGACTATATTTTTACAACAATTAGGAAGAGGGTTACGATTGTATGAAGACAAAGATTGTTTAACTGTTTTAGATTTTGTTGGAAATTCGCATTCTGAATATAATTTTGAAAGTAAATTTAGAGCACTTATAGGAAAAACTAATACAACAGTTGTTAAAGAGTTGGAA
This sequence comes from Gelidibacter algens, assembly GCF_001678675.1. GTDB lineage: Bacteria > Bacteroidota > Bacteroidia > Flavobacteriales > Flavobacteriaceae > Gelidibacter > Gelidibacter algens. The sequence continues at coordinate 23,401 of NZ_LZRN01000024.1, read as the reverse complement.
GATAACTTTCCACATCTACCATTAGGATGTTCTATAATTCTAGAAAAAAGAGCAAAAGAAACCATTCTCAATAATATTACTTCTGCTACCTCTTTAAATAAAAATAAGCTCATTCAAAGAATTCAGCAGTTTCAACATGACACCACATTGCCCTTAACCATTGGAAATTTTAGTAAATTCTATAATATTCCATTAGAGTCCATTTATAAAAGAGAAAGCTGGAAACGTTTGTGTCAACTTGCAGGAAAAATAGATGATTTTGATTCTAAAAACGAAAAAGCAATTGTATCTGCAATTGCAAAAAAATGGCTCTCCACCAATTCTTTAAGTTATTTTAGTTTCATTTTAAAAATTGCCAAGCAGAATTTCAACATCGATATTTCTCAATTTAATGAAAATGAAAAAACCATGCTTTTGATGTTACATTATGATGTGTGGCAAAATGAAGGAGGCTTTGATTCATTAGAAAAAAGTATAAATCAAATTGGAAACAATCTCATACTAGTTAAAGAAATTAGAGAAGTATTAGAGTTGTTAATCGAAAAAATAGACTTTAAAGAACTAGCTATTGACCTACCATACGAACAACCTTTAAAATTACATAGTCGCTATACTAGAGACCAAATTCTAGCTGCTTTCAGAATTAGTAGTTTTGAAAAAAGATCGTCAAACAGAGAAGGAGCCGCTGAGAACAAAGACTTAAATACCGAGCTGTTATTTATAAATCTCATTAAATCAGAGGAAGACTTTTCACCCACAACTATGTATGATGACTATGCCGTAAATGACTTGTTATTTCATTGGCAAACGCAAAACTCGGCACGTCCTGATACTGGAAAAGGTTTATCTTATGTTAACCATAAAAAGCAAGATAAACGAATTCTTCTTTTTGTTCGCGAAAAAGCTAAAAATGAATTTGGAAACACCTTGGGATATGTATTTGTTGGTGAAGGAGAATTAAAAGATCATTATGGCTCTAAACCAATGAGCATAAATTGGGCACTTAATGAGCCTATGCCTCATTATCTTTGGAAAGACGCTGCTAAACTATCTGTTGGGTAACTTTTGATTTAATACTCTGGTATGAGTACGAATTTATCCTGCAATTTTCACGTTAGCCAAAAACCCATCGAGCTCCTCATCCGTACCAAACGTAAAATCACACTCAGCCTTACTCTGAAAGAAGTTGATCAAATCCAAATGATTTTTGAAAACCCTAAAGGAGTTGCCTTCATAGTTATAAATAAAAAAGACTTGACTTAATCTTCCTTTTGGCACAAGCACAGTTTTCAAGCTTCTTGAGGACCTTAATTTCCCCTTATGTACGGCTTTAAAGTATTTACAGGATAACGATAGTTTGAAAATGTGACTATAAAATTTCTCCTCCATTTATGGTTAATCCGCTACTTTTCTCCTTAGGGATGGCAGTTCTTCCTTAAAAATATTGCTGACAGACTCCCACAACTAGTTTGACTGGAAATCCTCAAAAAAACAAGTTGTTTGAAAACCAACATGCGGTTTCAAATGTATAATTTTTGCGATTTCATACAGATGCCCCATCATTTGAAGCACCTCAAAAAAAGGGACAAAAACCAGAATTGAAAACAATTATAATTGTCGCTGCTTTTAAATGTCGGCTTGGTTTTTAAAGCTCATTTACTGCAAATAATTTAAAAGGCTATTGCGCATCAACGTTAAAACAAATCGTATACCGACTAAGATTTTCATTATCAACGTCTTACATTTAGCCTTGTGTTTTAGTCACTTTTTTAGTGATGTTGGTCTCAAATTGAATTCACTTTAATTTTTTTTAAAACCATCTTCACTTTTTTTCCGTAAGTACTTCTAAACACAGCAAGAGCATATTTTATTAACTTAAATACTTTAAATATGAAAAACGAACTTTTAAAAGAGCAAGATGAGCAGAACGGTTTTAACAAACGTCGTCAATTTTTGAAATTGAGTGGCATGGTTGTTATAGGTTCTGGCTTAATGATGGCATGTAACAATGATGACGATGGATTTGTAGATCCAGAAATTTTTGATCTTGGATCGGGAAACCTAGGAATTTTAAATTATGCTTATGCTTTAGAGCAATTAGAAGCAGCCTTCTATGCTAAAGTATTGGATGGCGCATATTGGGCTGGTGCACCAGCAAATGAAAAAAGAATCCTTGAAGATCTTTATAACCATGAGGTGATACACAGAGAGTTTTTTAAAACTGCCATCACCGCAGTAGCACCAAATGATATTGTACCACCATTGGAGTTTGATTTCTCAAGCGTAGACTTTGGTAGCAGAGCTTCGGTTCTGGGGACGTCAAAAGTTTTAGAAGACACAGGTGTAAAAGCTTATAATGGCGCTGGAAAATTGATTGACGTCAGTGATGCTGCTGGTATGGCGTATCTATTATTGGCTGGCAAAATAGTTTCTGTGGAAGCACGTCACGCTTCCGTTATTAGGGACTTGTTAAATCCAGGATCTCAAGATTTTGCAGGAGATGATATCTTAGTAGGAATATCAGGAACAGATAAAGCTTTCGATAAAGCTGCAGAACCAGCAGAGGTTTTGGCTGAAGTAGGAGCAACAGGATTTGTTGTGACCCCATTTACGGCGAATAACTTGCCTACTGCCTAATCAATTTATTAACTTAAAAATATACAATTATGAATTTCATAAAAATTTTAGATATGCTCTCCGATAAGGACCTCTTAAACAAAGCAGGTACAAGAAGAGCCTCTTTTGATCAATTTAAAAAACTAGGTACTAGTGTTGCCTTGGCATCCATTCCGTTTGGATTGGCCGCTACGAGCTCAAAATCGAAAGCCGCCAACAGTAGAATGTTCGGTGGATTAGGTATGGCCAGCAATACAGACGTTCTTAATTTTGCCCTTACTCTTGAATATTTAGAGCGCAGTTATTATAGACAAGGTTTGGACGCAATGGGTTTAATCCCGGATGCTGACAAGACTGTTTTTGCTACCATATCAAAACACGAAGATGTACACGTCGCGTTTTTAGAAACAGCTTTGGGAGCTGATGCTATAGCAGAACCAATGTTCGATTTTTCTGGAGCTCCAGGAGGCTTAAACCTAGATCCATTTAACGATTATCCAACTTTCCTAGCCTTAGCACAAGGATTTGAAGACACAGGGGTGAGAGCTTATAAAGGACAAGCAGGTGCTTTAGCCAATGACAATACCTTATTGCAGTATGCTTTGCAAATTCATTCCGTAGAGGCAAGACATGCGGCTCAGGTGAGACGGATGCGTGATGAAAAAGGATGGATAACGCAATCTGAAAATACATTACCAGCAGCTTTTGCAGGTATTTATGGAGGCGCGACACCAGAATCAAATAAAGTTCAGGGTGGCGTTAACTTAGCAGGAATGTTTGGTAATTTTGGCGGAGACGATGCGCTTACAGAAGCATTTGACGAACCATTAACTATGGACGAGGTACTTGCCATAGGCGATGTCTTTATTGTAAGTTAAAAAATATTTTTTGTACAAAAACCGCCTTTTAATGGCGGTTTTTTTTTGGAACACATTGGAATAGAAACCTTTAAGTCATTTACAATAAGACACTTAGGGATTAAAAAAATGGGGTTATCTTATATCCTTACTCCAATAAAAAGTATTAATTACTAGACTCTTATAAATGATTGCGGAAAAGTCTCCAGGCCTAACCATCCCCTCCTATTTCAATAAACTCTCCTTAATAGCTTCCATAAATTTAGGATTTACCGTAATATCCAGGAAATTGATGTGCGTGTAGATTTGTGGCACACAATTATAGGAGAAGGCAATCGGTAAAATTTTTAGCAGTTTTTCAACGGAACGTTTATAGGCCAGATCCATTTCGTTCTTGCAGTGGTTTTTTCCATAGTATTCTTCAGAAATTACCGGGATGAACACTTTGGAGTCCACAATGCCCCACATGTATTTGGAGGTAAACGCTTCACCCACACCAATGCTTTTTTCATCAAAAAAAATGTCGAGGCTTTCGCCATTTTCTTTTTTGAAGGTTTTTAAGGGTTCATATACATTTTGTTTGACCCATGCACTGTTGCCATGGGAATAGCTGATAAACACATCGTATTTTTCAGCACCTTCTGCTACGCCCGTTACCAGAAATTTATAGGCAAAACGCCATGTCAATAATACCGCAATCAACATCCCTAATAAGGTTAAGCCAATGGGAATGATCCTATCAAATGTATAAATGAGCATGCCATACAGCACAAAAAAGATCAGACTTATGACAAAGGCGAGCACTGCCAATGTTTTGGGTTTGGTTTTTAACGGCGTAATATATTTGAACAGCAATGAAAAAACAAGGACAGTAAAGAAACTAAAGAACAAGGTCTGTCCAATAATAATTGCCAGATTGTTCATGGGTTGTTTCACCATTTTTTGATCCACCAGTTTCTCATTGAGTGCCCAGGCCATAAAATAGGTTCGAGGGGTTTCAATATCTTCTTGGTAATCATTTTTGAGATCGCCCAATAAAATAAATTTATCATCGATATTCAGCTTAGGGCTAAAACTACCCTCCATAGAATTCCCTTCAGGAATCTCAAAGTTGTAGGTTTGCTTCTGCATCGCTTCTATAGGACCCAAGGGCGAGACCAATTGTTCAAATTCTGGGTTTATTTTGGACCCTTGTCGATCTAAGCTGACGCGTTTGATGATGGATTCAATTTGGACAGAGTCTCTAAATCCGGTTTGCAAATAAATATCAGAGGGATAGGTAATCAAATTATCGTGAGCTATAAATCCGGAGTGTAAGCGCCCTCCTGTAAAGACACTGTCATACAACACTCTGGCCTGCCCAGCATCATTGGATTGAAATATCGGTAATTTATCAAAATAATCCTTTAGACTATAGACCGCATAGACCTTTTCATTCTTGCTTGTTAATTGTTGCACAGCTTCTTTTAGAGCCTGCAGTTGAACGGTATCTTTGGAAAAGGAAATATCCAAAAGAATGGCCTTTGGATTTTCATTATTGCCACGGTGGGTATTTACTGTATTTAGAAACGCAATGATCTTATCTCTAAATTGTTTTAAGGAAGCATCTTTACTATCGAGGTCGGACTTTTCAATATTGACCACCACAATTTGATCTGAAAGATTCCTCTCATAAGCATCAGCATCAATGTACAATGTTCCATACAACGAAGCATCCCACTGTTTCCAAAAACTGGTAAGCGTCAAGGACAGACCGAGAAGGACAAAAAAAGTGATCAAATAAATAGCGAGACGTTTAAACGTAATAAATTTCATGTTAGAGGTGGCTATGGTAAGCATCTGATGCTTGGTAATACTGATCGGCTTGTGAGGTTTGGTCTAAAAGGTCATAAGACCAGCCTAAATATTCGTTGATGTCCACAAGTTCATAGCACAAGTCCCAAGCGTAATCATAATCTTCAAGTTCTAAAGCGTAGTTATATTCTTCAGTATATTCATCTAACACTTCAGTTAAGGGTCGAATCATTTCCTGCGCAAAATTGACACCTTCATTAAAATTCTCTTCGTTTGAAGAATCTATCAGCGCTTCCGCGAGATATAAATAAGATTCCAGAACCATTAAATCATCAGGATTGGCTTCAGAATTGTAGTAAGCCGCTTTACGAAGTGGTTCTATAGCCTCATCAGCCTGTCCATTATCAAGGTATAATTCGCCCAAGAGGGTGAAATCGTCCGCCAATTCTTCCATATAGAAATTACCTTGTCCCTCCTTTTGATTGATTTCTTGTTCAAAAGCCTGTAATGCCTCTTCGTAGGTTCTGTAACTTATAGGCTGAACGTTGCCAGCAATATATTCTTCTCCTGCACTGCTGTAGATTTTTTTGGTGGTTGTGAGTTCACGACCTTCACCTCTGTTCCCCCGTGTCTTTTCATTTTTTGCAGCCTCGTTGATATTAATAGGAACTTCTTGCATGATGGCAATTGTACCTTCTTCTGTCGTGAATTTTGCTTTTTTACTCTTTTGAAAAGCTTCTACATAAAACTCAGTGCCTTCAGCATGCGCCCAAGTATAGCCGTTGCCCGCTTTATAAAAACCAAGTTTTGACTTGACATCTTTAAGCACGTGCTTCACCCGGCCTGTCAACGTCTGCGCCACCACACCGTTTTTGACAATACTTACTTTTAGCACAGAATTGGGATCCATGACTTGCGTCTGCCCTTTATAAAGAATGGCGATTGAAGTGCTAGCTGGAGTTTTGAATGTTGTTCCTGAATTGTAAGCTTTACTTTGATCATAAGGAACAATGCCCGTAAAGGGTGTCCCATTTGGGGCAATGATTGTTAAATTGACGGCATCTGCAGAATTCCCATTAAATTGCATCCCTACAATTTGAAATTGGGCGTTGGCAGATAGCGCAAAAAATGTAACGCTATTAAAAAGTAGGAATTTTGAAAGGGGCTTGATTAACTGCTGCAATGATATATTCAAGAGTTTCATTTTGAATGGATTAGAAACTAAAGATAGTAAAAAATTGATTTAAAAAATTCAGATGTTTGTAATAAAATAATGGCAAGCAGATCATAAGATCAAAGAAAACAGAATAACTGGATGCACTAATGGACAATATAAAACCCACTAAATATGGGGCCACTAATTTGTTTACTGAAAATTCGTTACTAAAGGCTTTAAGGTTTTGGGGAACATGAGTATGTATGAGGCTGATAGATGAGCAGTCATCTATAGTTCAGAAGCTATTTATTAATTGCAATTGAGTATTTTATATTGAGTAGAAGCAAAACCGATTTTTTCATGTCACGCCATCTCCTTCGTTAGGGGTTTCCCCCCGAAGCGTCGAGGGAAATTCTTTTTGTGAGGCACAAGCAAAAAGACCTGCCTGCCGGCGCCTAAATAATTATGACCACCACTGTCAAGACACCCAAATTCAAACCCCTCAAACCTTCCATATACTTAATTTTTTATGTTAATAAATTCAGCAAAAGACTCCAGTCACTCTCGAAAAGCACAATACAAATAGCGCCACAGTTCTCTTTTGACAAAAAATCATCAACCTCATCATTTAGAACCCTTTATGAGCAGTGACCTTACAATTATCCCATGGAAAACCCATCAAAACCAAACCAAAATTCCAAATAAACTGATACCCAGTAATTTTATGAACAAAATTCGTAAGATACTATTTGGTAATCACATAGATTATCGTAAATTTGCAAACTCTTTTTAAGAGAGGAATGTTTAACTCGTCACGCTTACCGCGTGGTATATAAAAATTAATTAGTGTGAATACATTAAGCTACAAAACGATATCGGCTAACAAAGCTACTGTTGATAAGCAGTGGGTTTTGGTTGACGCCGATGGACAAACACTAGGTCGTTTAGCTTCTAAAGTTGCAAAACTTTTAAGAGGCAAACACAAACCTAACTTCACACCACACGTTGATTGCGGAGATAACGTTATTGTTATCAACTCTGAAAAAATCAACTTAACAGGAAACAAGTGGAACGATAAAACTTACATTCGTCACACAGGATATCCAGGTGGTCAAAAAAGTTTAACTGCTACAGAGCTATTCGGAAAGGATCCGGCTAGAGTAGTAGAAAAATCAGTAAAAGGAATGCTCCCTAAAAACAAATTAGGTGCAGATTTATTCCGTAACCTAAACGTTGTTGTAGGTGCTGAGCACACTCATGCTGCTCAAAAACCAAAAACAATCAACTTAAACGAATTCAAGTAAATGGAAGTAATTCACAAAATTGGCCGTAGAAAAACGGCTGTTGCTCGTGCGTATGTTGCCACAGGAAAAGGGAACATCACAATTAATAAAAAAGACATGCCGATTTATTTTCCTTCTGCAACCTTGCAGTATAAAGTAAATCAACCTTTGGTCATGACTAACAATGAAGGCAACTTTGATATTACAGTAAATGTATATGGAGGTGGTATTACTGGTCAAGCAGAAGCAATCCGTTTGGCATTATCTCGCGCTATGTGTGAGCTTGATGCTGAAAACAGATTGATCCTGAAACCAGAAGGATTGTTGACAAGAGACCCAAGAATGGTTGAACGTAAGAAATTCGGTCAGAAGAAAGCACGTAAGAAATTCCAGTTCTCTAAACGTTAAAATCCTCAACTTGATTGAAGATCTCATAATGGGCATCTCAATCTTGTTGTTTTTGAAACTTTTAAAATCTGTTGGAATACCTCCAACACAAAATTTAACCCAGTTAATGTTGTCCATCACGTTACCCCGTGAGGATTTAGTTTAGCATCTAAATGGTAAAGGCGCGCAAAAGCAACCACTTTATCATTGCTAATTCAACAGAACGTAAACTATTACAAAATGAAAGTAGAAGTAAAAGAATTACTTGACGCAGGTGTACACTTTGGTCACTTGACAAGAAAATGGGATCCAAACATGGCCCCTTACATTTATATGGAGCGTAACGGCATTCATATTATCAATCTTTACAAAACAGCTGCCAAAATTGAAGAGACTTCTGAAGCTCTGAAAAAGATTGCAGCTTCTGGAAAGAAGATTTTATTTGTAGCTACAAAAAAACAGGCTAAAGACATCGTTGCTGAGAAAGCAGGCGCTGTTTCAATGCCTTACATTACTGAAAGATGGCCAGGCGGAATGTTGACCAACTTTATTACTATCAGAAAAGCTGTTAAGAAAATGGCTTCTATTGATAGAATGAAAAAAGATGGTACATTCTTGACATTGTCTAAAAAAGAACGTTTACAAGTTGATCGTTTGAGAGCCAAGTTAGAGAAAAACTTAGGTTCTATTTCTGACATGACCCGTTTGCCAGGTGCTTTATTTGTAGTGGATATTAAACGTGAACACATTGCTATTAGAGAAGCCCAGAAATTAAACATTCCAATCTTTGCAATGGTGGATACGAATTCTGATCCACGTCAGGTAGACTACGTTATTCCTGCAAACGACGATGCTTCAAAATCTATCGAGAAGGTTTTATCTCTTGTAACTGCTGCAGTTGCTGATGGTTTGACTGAACGCAAATCAGACAAAACTGAAAAAGAAGGTAAAGAAGACAAAGAAAGCAACGACGACAAAGCAGAGAAAGTAGAGAAAACTGACAAGTCTGAGAAAACTGAGAAGTCTGACAAAACAGAAAAGAAAGCAGCTACAAAGAAAGTAGACGCTGACGAAGAAGAATAAATAACAATTATACAACATCATAAAGTCGTTTGTTTTTTTTCTTTGCTGAAAATTAATCGAACGACTTTTTTTAATAAATACACTTAGAAATTATGACAAAAATAACAGCTGCAGAAGTTAACAAACTAAGACAAGCAACAGGTGCCGGAATGATGGACTGTAAAAAAGCTTTGGTTGAAGCCGAAGGTGATTTTGATAATGCAATTGATGTATTGCGTAAAAAAGGCCAGAAAGTTGCTGAGAAAAGAGCAGACAGAGAATCTTCTGAAGGTGCTGCCGTTGCTAAAATAAACGCTGACAATACTGTAGGTGTTGCCATTGTTGTTGGATGTGAAACTGACTTTGTTGGTAAAAATGACTCCTTTGTAGCCTTGGCAAACGCTATTGGTGATATTGCTATTAACTGTAACTCTAAAGAAGAGTTGTTAGCGGCTGATTTTGAAGGCATGACGGTTGCTGAGAAAATGGTTGAGCAAACAGGTGTGATTGGTGAAAAAATTGAATTGAACGCTTTTGAAAGATTGGAAGCACCTTATGTTGGGTCTTACGTCCATATTAACAAGATTGCTGCCATTGTTGGTTTTTCTGCTAAAGTTGACAAGGCTGATGAATTAGCGAAAGATGTGGCGATGCAAATTGCTTCTATGGGAGCTTCAACATTGTCTTACAAAGATTTTGATCCTGCATTTGTGGCCTCAGAAACAGACGCAAGAATTGCGGTAATTGAAAAGGACAATGAAGAAGCGGTACGTTTGGGCAAAACCTTAAAAAATGTACCACAATACATCTCTATGTCTCAACTGACGCCGGAAGTATTGGCTAAAGCTGAAGCAGATGCAAAAGCAGAATTGAAAGCTGAAGGGAAACCAGAACAAATTTGGGACAGAATCCTTCCTGGTAAAATGGAGCGTTTTATTTCTGATAACACGACCTTAGACCAAGAAAAATGTTTGTTGGACCAAACCTTTATCAAAGATGAAAAGTTGAATGTTGCAAAATATGTGGCGTCTTACGGCGACGTTAAAGTCACTGACTTTAAACGTGTATCTTTAGGATAGCCAAATTCCTGCGGAGGCAGGAATCTCCTCTTAAATCCCTGCGAAGGCAGGGATCTCTTTTTAAATTATAGCGAACGTAGGAAACCTTTAGATTCAACGAAGCTAATTTTATACTACTAAAGCCACTACTCTTTTTAAAAGACGTAGTGGCTTTTTTTATTTTATGAGTTGGTGGTTGTCCTATAAAAGAGATATGTCTTAAATTGTTGGTGGAAAACGCCCATGATCGCGTGAGTAGCATCTCTAAACACGTTTAGACAATACAGATGACGTGCACATTGTCTTTTTCTTATCTATCAGATATTCCTGGCTGGAACTTTATACAAATAAAAAAGCCCAACAAAAATTATTTTGTTGGGCTTTAATTACTTAAAATATGATGAATTATTATTCATTTCTAACCCAAGCACCATCAGTTTTGATGAACTTGAATTGTTCCGTACCACTGGCACCATTATAAATATCGAATATGATCACATACTTCTGATCATTTGCAGCACCTGGCGCTATGACATTGCTCAACAAATCAGCAAACACGGTTTCTAACATGGTATCACTCCAAAATGCAGGGTTACTAGATCTTCTATCAAAATTACCATAGTTTCCTGCGCTGGAAGCAGCAGCAGAAAAACCATCAACAGATGCATAATTTGTTCCAATATAGGTGTAATCTGTTCCTTGTAAAGTGTATCTTATCGTGTTATCTGGAACCCAAGTACCACTATCATATCCAAATTGCAATGAGGTTGACTGCACTGATTTATGAGCTGTCCATACACCATCAACAACAGTATATTCATTACCTCTTATTTGTGCACCTGACGAACTTGAGAAATAATCATAGATTACAAATAAGACATCGTCTTCCATAGCGTAAGGATATTTTATATTCAAGAACGTTGGTAAAAAAGCATCAGGAGCAATAGAGCTGCTGAAGTTATTGTACCTTCCTGGTTGCCCTGAACCTGTTCCCATAGAATCATAATCAGATGAACTTAAGTAGTAAACGTCTTCTGCAATATCCCAGTTTCCGCTAGTATAGACTAAATGCTCCCCTTTAGATACTGTTGTACCTGTAGCTCCCAAAGTTTTGATAGCCATACTTTCAATTCTCCATCTTGCGGCGTCTGCATCAGTTGACTCATATTTAAATGCTACGTTAATCATTTGACCATCGTAAGCTGAAAAATCATAATTTTCAGAAGCAATCATGTCGTTACTGTTACCAGCAGGTGCAGTAGCTAAGTTGATCTCACTCCAAGTTGCTGTAGTCACATCACCATCATAATTTGTCGATACTAATATTTTTAACAATGACAAATCTTTTGCAAAGTTAATAGCCTGTTTGATCTGGAATTTCAAGTTACTCTGACCTGTCAAATCAATATCAGGAGATATTAACCAATCAATATTGGCAACTTGACCACCTGAATAACCGTTACCTTGTGCGTAAGCAGCTTGTGAACTCCAACCTAAATCAGTTCCTAGAAGATCAGTAACTGCCCAACCTTCCAAACTTCCTGCAAAGTTATACTCTACAATAGGAGCTAAACCTACTACTGGATTTTCAGTGTATTGTTTGTATTTAGCCAAAACAACTTTACCTTCAGTTGGTGTCGCAATTTGAGCGTCCAAAACATCAGCTAACTTGTCTGAAGCATCCACATTAGGATAGAATCCAAAGGCATCACTTCCAGCGGCCGCATAGTCAGAATTTGACAATTGATACACTTGTGCACTTGTATAATCACTAACACCTTCAGCAGCACCTACAAACAAGTCGTAGTTAACCAAAACTGAAGAACCTTGTCCATATAAAGGATACAAGTCGGTCAATAAACTTGGAACTAATTCTTTAGCCTGGTCTTCGGAGTTAAAACTTCCGAAATTTAACTCTAAGGCTGCGTAATCATCAGCAGTTAATGTGTATTCAAAAGCACCAACATTAGGAGCATCAGGAATAGCGTCAACTTGTTCATTAATGTCATCTAGCGGATTACATCCCGTAAATACGAGCACCACCATTACCAATAAATAAATTACTTTTTCTATTTTCTAATTTTTTTTATTTAAAATTTAAGTTTTGCACCAACACTAAAGGTTCTTCCAAAACCATAAAACACACGAGAAGTAAATGCGTCAGAATTAGAACCATCTTGAGCGTCAGCTATATACTCAGTATCAAAAACGTTGTTGACTCTTCCTGTTAAAGTTACTCTAAATTCTCCAAATTGAAGTTCGTGTTGCAAAGCGGTATCAAAAATTCCATAAGCGGGCACTTCCCAAGCATCTGGTTTTACAGTATTACGATCACTCGGATCGAACTCTGCATATAAGTTATCAAAATAATTATAATCAATGGTAAACCTTGTATCAGGAGAAATTTTATAATTGGTTCCTAATGCAAACGTTGTTTGTGCAGCGTTACCAACGTGTAAGTCTTCAATAAAGATGTTGATTGGATCTCCAACTGGATTATTTTCTTCATCGAAAATTTGTACATTTTCTACGTTATTCTGCCATCTCCAATCTCCTATGGAAGCCATCCCTGTTACGGTTAAGTTGTTTGTTGCTTTAAAGCTAAAGTCAATTTCAACACCTTGGTGAACTGCATTTACACCCAAAATATTTGCATAATTACGAGTACCGTCTTGCGCGCGGAAACTTGCAAACTCTGTTCTATCTTTCCAAGTAGTATGGTAAACGTTTACATTCGCATTGAATTTATCACCTCTATAACCATAACCTAACTCAAAACTTGTAATTTTTTGATTTTCAGCATCGCCATTGACATCTGTATTATTTCTGTTGGCAAATACAGAGTTGAAATATGGTGCCTTTTCAAAATAGCCTAAGTTAGCAAAAACGTTATGGACATCATCAATTCTATAGTTAGCGCCACCTTTTACACCATAACCGAAGAAGTTGTATGTTTCGGATGTTTGCAATGGATCAGAATCTAAATATAGAAAACGGTCAACTCTTTGGTAAGAGGTATTTGATGCTGAAACCGATACAAAGGCATTTAAGTCTTCACGGATATCATATTCTACTTGGGCAAACGCACCAAGCCAACCAACTTTACCGTCGTTATCATATAATATCTTGTCACCTACTTGCGCTCTGTTACCAGGACTATTCTCATTAGAATTATCTAAGTAATATTGACCTCCCAGTAAATCAGTCAATTCAGTAAAGTGAAGTCCTTTATAACCTCTTAAATCGATACCGCCCAAAAATACTAAGTCATCGGTCAAGTCTGTTTTAAGCGTTGAAATGGCACCGTACCAAATATGGTCATTTCGAGAAGCTCTTAAGATAGATTCAGAACCATTTACGCCAGCAGCTTCATTTTCAGCCACAATCTTATCAAAATCAATAGTTCCTAATTCGCCAATTCTGTATTCGTCATTATCAAAACCGAATTTGTTGGTCCCACTAAATCCACCGCCACCGCCTGATCCAAAGGATGCATATAACGCAGTAGAGATAGATGTTGCATCACTAAGATCCCAATAATGGTTCAATGAAATTTGTGGTTTGTGGTAGAAGTTATCTTCAGTGTTGGTCAATTGCCCTTGTTTGTAACCCCAGTCAGAATTGTATTTTATACCACGCTCACTTTTTCTGTAGGTTTCAATCAAATGACTATTTTGTCTTTGACCATGTCTTTGCTTGTTACCAAAAGCTGTCAAAGACAATCTATGATTGTTATTTATTTCTTTAGAAATGTTAACAAAGTATGAGACACCCGTAAAAGGAGTTCCATCTACAAAATTGTCTCCTTCTGTTTTAGAGGCAGAAACAGTAGCAGCAAGTCCGTTTTCCATTAAACCAGTAGAATACGATAATCCGAATTTCTTGTAATTATCATTTCCTAAGGTATAATCGATACTTCCACCAGCTTCAACATCTGTTGTTTTTGAAATAATGTTGATGGTTCCACCAACAGAAGGTACAGCAACTTTAGAAGCTCCCAATCCTCTTTGTACTTGCATAGAGCTCGTTACATCTCCTAAACCTGCCCAGTTACTCCAATATACACGACCATTTTCCATGTCATTTACTGGCACACCGTTGATCATTACGGCAACGTTTTCAGAGTTAAAACCACGAAGTCTAATTTCACCATCACCATAGCCACCGCCAGTTTTTGTAGCGTAAACACCAGGTGTTGATTTCAAAATCTCTGGAAATTCCTGAGTTCCTAATTTCAATTCAATCTCAGAAGATTTAATTGTTGATACTGCTACGGGTGTTTTTCTGTCCACTGCTACAGAAGCAATAATCTGAACTTCCTGCAAACCTACTTCACTTGTTTGCAAGCTTAATGAACCAAAATCTTTATCACCAGAAAAAGACACTGTCATTGAGGTGTAACCTACATAAGTTACGATAATTTCACCAGAACTGGTTTTTGTTTTTAAAGTAAAGTTACCATCAAAATCAGTGGTTGTACCGTTGGTGGTTCCTTTTTCAATGACATTTGCTCCTGGTAGTGGTGCGTTCATATCTGAACCAATTACCTTACCTTTTAATGTGCTTTGAGAAAAAGACGCTGTAGCACATAACATTGCCACAGACATCATTAAGAATTGAGTAATTTTTTTCATTTTTAATGTTTAAAATTAGATTTTAAATTTTGCGCAAAATTAAAGCATTATTATGATTTAATATTACTTAAACGTTAAGAAATTTAACAAAGTAAAAATAATCGAATTTAGTAGGGTATGACGTTTTTAAAGGTGAAGCTATAAAAAAGTTTTTAACAAACTTTAAGTCAACTGTTTATAATATGCCAACAAGTTTAGAGTAGAACTATCATGATCTGCTAGTTGATCAGTAGTGTTTAATTCTTTTAATATTTTGGTTGCGAGCTGTTTTCCGAGCTCAACCCCAAATTGGTCATAACTATACACATTCCAGATGACCCCTTGCACGAAGATTTTATGCTCATATAGGGCAACCAGTTTGCCCAAACTTTCAGGCGTGAGTTGATCAATTAATAACGTATTGGTAGGTTTGTTGCCTTTAAATATTTTGAAAGGCGTGAGTTGTTGAATGGCTGCTTCGGAAGTATCTTGGGCTTTAAATTCACTGATAACCTCTTCTCTTGACTTGCCGTTTAAAAGCGCTTCCGTCTGGGCTATAAAATTAGACATCAATTTATCTTGATGGTCTTTATTGCCATGAAGCGATTTTGCAAAGCCTATAAAATCGGCCGGAATAAGTTTAGTGCCTTGATGGATCAACTGAAAAAAGGCGTGTTGCGAATTGGTGCCTGGTTCTCCCCAAACAATATTCCCCGTTTGATAAGTGACCTTGTCGCCATTTCTGTCTACACTTTTACCGTTACTTTCCATATTGGCCTGTTGCAAATAGGTGGCAAACTGGTTTAGATATTGCGAGTAACCGATAACCGCTTCACTTTCAGATTCGAAAAAATTGGTGTACCAAATACCGATCAATGCTAACACTACCGGAATGTTTGTTTTGAAATCTTCGATTTTGAAATGTTCATCCATCTCATGCGCTCCTGCCAGCAACTTATCAAAATTGTCATAGCCTACGGCTAAACTTATTGACAAGCCTACAGCGCTCCACAATGAAAAGCGACCGCCCACCCAATTCCACATTGGGAAAATATTGCTTTCATCAATGCCAAAGCCTTTTACATTCTCAATATTTGTAGAAACTGCTACAAAATGCTTGGCAATATCTCCTTTTGAAGCCGATTTTAAGAACCAGTCTTTGATGGTATTTGCATTGGACAAGGTTTCTTGCGTGGTAAACGTTTTAGAAACAATCACAAAAAGTGTGGTTTCAGGGTTTAGTTTTTTCAAAACCTCATTCACATGATCGCCATCTACATTGCTCACAAAATGCGTGGTCAACTGATTTTTGTAGTATTGAAGGGCCTCTACTACCATGGCAGGACCTAAATCAGAACCACCAATACCAATGTTTACAATATCTGTAAAGGCTTTATTGGTAAATCCTTTTCTTTTGCCTTCCACAACGTCATCAGTAAATGCTTTGATTTTAGCTTTTGCCTCATGGATTTCAGGGATAATATCCTCACCATCCACCATTATTTTTGAAGTTATCGGACTTCTCAAAGCGGTATGTAACACTTCTCTGCCCTCTGTTTCATTGATGACATCACCTTGAAATTGTTTTTCAATGGCCGCCTTGAGCTGTGTTTCTTCAGCAAGCTCCAGCAACAGATCCATCGTTTTGGCGTCCATTCTATTCTTGGAATAATCCACATAAAAGTCACGCCACTTAATGGTCATGTCCGTTGCACGATTCTTATTTTCAGAGAACCATTGCGTCATGTGCACGTCCTTGATACTGTCAAAATGTTTCTGGAGTTTTGTCCAAGCTTTGGTATGCGTAGGGTTGATTTTTGGTAGTGCCATGACTTATTTTTGAGTGATTGAGTACCCTTGCTCTATGGTCGTTTCATTTAGGAATTTATAAGGAATACTATCCAAACGGGCTCTCAATGGTATTATGAATTCTTTATAATCAACAACAAGATGATTTGGAACGGACTCTGATGTTGGGAGTTTTTCCTTAAATGGATCCACTTGCTGTCCATTTTTCCAAAAACGATAACATACATGCGGGCCACCGGTATTTCCGGTCATACCTACCCATCCAATCACATCGCCCTGTTTTACAAATTGTCCCTTTTTTACTTTTTGGGCTTTCATATGCAGGTATTGCGTACTATAGGTATCACTATGCTTTATTTTAACATATTTCCCATTACCACCTCTTTGGGTAGATTCTACCACAGTTCCGTTGGCAGTTGCTAAAATCTCAGTGCCAATTGGCGCTGCAAAATCAGTCCCCTTATGAGGTCTTAAGGCATAACCGTAATAGGCGATCCTTCTATTGAGGTTATAACGCGATGAAATACGACCAAAATTCACAGGTGCTTTCAAAAACGCACGCTTTAGACTTTTGGCCTTTTCATCAAAAAAGTCAGCCTTTTTAGAAGTGGAATCTATCGAATATTTAAAGGCGTAAAAATCTTCACCTTTGTGCTGAAAATAAGCCGCCTCAATACCATCCAAGCCCGCATAGATAGAATCTTCGATATACCGTTGTTTATAGATGATTTTGAATTTGTCGCCTTTTTGAAGTTTCCAGAAGTTGATGGTCCATGCATAAATATCAGCCATTTCCCCAATCAGCGCTTGTGGTAATCCCTGAGCATCCATAGTGACTGACAAACTCCCGTCAATCTCTCCAGAGGCTTCCTTGGTCACAATAGTGACTGGTTTTTTCTCCTTGTAGGTAACTATAGAGTCCGCAAAATGGATGACTACATAATCAATATTGCTTTCTTGATAGATAAAACATTGTGGTGTTTGCAAACTGTCTTTTGAAAATAACAAAGTGTATGGCTTTCCAATTTGCAGTTTACGGATGTCATAAGAATCTTTCGCGCTTTCCGCAATCTGATAAATTTTTGGATAGGCTAAATTATTTCGTTGCAAAATGGTTCCAAAACTATCACCAGACCTGATCGTATCACGTTTTACAATATAATCATTCAGGTTGAATCCGAATTCTCTCAGTTCAACCGGTGCTATATAGGCTTGGAAAGGTGTCTTATCAATTTCCTTGACTTCGTTTTTACACGATAACATCACCAATCCTAATAAAAATGCTACTACTATAGTTTTTTGATACATTAACTCCTTCAATTTTATAGGTCCGTTCCCCAGTTTTTCAATTCTTTTTCGGTCCAAAGTTCAGGAAAAAATATGCGTCTTTGGTATTTTGGATGCATGTATTTTTTCCAATCGCTTCCTCCTGTCGCTTCAGCGTCTCCAGAACCGCTCTCTATATAATGTTTGGCGGCATTGTAATGCGCCATTACCCAGGTCACATTTACGGTATAATCATAATGCCGCATGGCTTTTACCAAATCTTCATCCATTTGATCTGCCTCAGGAAGTTCTTTAAATCTGGTCCACAAGTTTTTGGTATTGTGGCTTTCCATAAATCTCAAAAACTCATCTTTATAACGCTTTTCAAAATTAATCAACAAAATCGATTTTTTACCGGTGTGATAATCTTTTCCTGCCGCTTGCCAATACAAGTGTTCAAACGCATGAGTATAAGAAGTATTGCGATCAATGTCTTTACGGAAGCGATAATCAATAAGATTGATCAGTTCAGTAGATGCAAATTCAATCCGTCTGTATTGCGCACTTTGGAAACCACTTGCTGGTGTTAAAGTGCTTCTAAATTTCATATACTGTTCAACGTCCATGCCCTCTCTCATGATATTGAACGAAGTGGTCAGCATGTCGAAATATCTACTGATACGCATCAATTTAGATTCAAAAAAGGCAGCCGTTAACATTGTGTTTTCTGAAACTTGTGATATTTCCCAAAGAATCATTTTAAAAAGCAATTCATTGATTTGATGATAGCCGATAAAGACCATTTCATCAGGAAGTGTTGTGCGCTGTATTTGAAGGTTCAATAAGGCATCCGTTTGTATATAGTCCCAATATTCCAGAGGCTTACTGTAAAGGAGACCTTCCAGATAGGTATGTGTGTTCTGGCCTATAGCATTATATTTATGCTGAAGTGCATTTAATATTGGATCGAAATCTTTTGGTTGGGGCATTTGTTTTAAAATTGTACTTTAAATGAATGTTTTAAGCCTTTAAAAGCTTCCAAATCAGCCCTTAACGAACCTACCGCTAAATCGGCTTGAATACGTAACGGTATCTTATTGTCGTCAGCACTGACCCATAACGTCAAACTTTCTTTTTCCTTAAAAACCCGCCCTGCCATCACATAGGGTCTGAATTTTAAGGTTTTTATGGTACCAAAAGAGGTGCTGAGGTCTTCCCTTCCTAAAAACTTAAGTCTAAAATTATAATTTTCCTCATCAAAAAACATATTTAAACTGACCACATCCCCCTCTTTTATACTTTCTGTTTTATAATTGTTTCTCAAATAATAAAACGCTGAGACCATATCCTGAACATTTTCTTCAATAGAAAATGACGCGTTTGTTTTATCTTTTTTATTTTTGACATGTGCCATGGAAGCCGCATGGTCAAATTCAATTTCAATATCTTTGGTATGGCCCCCTTCATCAATCTGTCTGATAAATTTGTAGGGCATTCCGGTATGCTTGTCAATATAGCTTTCATAACGGTCCTTGACCTTAAAAAACCATTTAATCGCTCCAGAGGTCCAGCCTTTTCCTATCACATGAAAAACTTCTTTGCCATTCAATCGCGACTCCTTGACTTCTAAAGTAGCATTGCCCGCTTTCAGAAATCCGCTATAGCTCATTTTAAACTTGAACCACTCGCCTTCTTGAAATGCATTTTTTTGTTGAGCAGAAACGCTGAGGACAACGAAGAATAGCGCAATGATCAATTTAGTTTGTTTCATAATTTTGAATAATTGTAATTATAACTTCTTCTACTAAGTTTTTGTACGTATCCCCGAGATTTACAATTACTGTTCCAAAAGTATTAAAACAAAGAAACTCCGTCAAATTAATGCGGAGTTTTTAAAAGTTTTAAAAGTTAAATATTTGTTAGCGTTTTAGTTATAAGGTCCCTCTCAATGCTTGTTCTCTCTCAATAGATTCAAAAAGCGCTTTAAAGTTACCAGCTCCAAAGCCTTTAGCGCCCATACGCTGGATAATTTCAAAGAATAAGGTTGGTCTATCTTCCAAGGGTTTTGTGAAAATTTGCAAGAGATAGCCCTCCTCATCTGCATCAATCATAATCCCCAAACTTTTTAGGGTTTCAATGTCTTCCCGTAATTCATGACTGTAAGTTTCCAAACGGCCAGGAACAGCACTGTAATATTCTTCTGGCGGTGTGGATAGAAACTCGATGCCTCGAGATCGCAGTTGCGATACTGTAGTAATGATATCATCTGTGGCTACTGCAATATGCTGCACGCCGGGGCTTTCATAAAAATCAAGATATTCTTCAATTTGCGAACGCTTTTTACCTTCAGCAGGTTCATTGATCGGAAATTTAATGCGGCCGTTGCCATTGCTCATCACCTTACTCATCAAAGCGGAATATTCGGTGTGAATTTGTTTGTCATCAAAAGACAAAAAGTTGACAAAGCCCATCACATCTTCGTACCATTTGACCCAAGTGTTCATCTCTCCCCAGCCAACATTGCCAACCATATGGTCAATGAATTTTAAGCCTGTAGGCTCCGGATTGTAATCAGATTTCCACTCCTTAAAACCTGGCATAAATGTGCCCTTGTAATTTTTACGCTCTACAAACATGTGGACGGTTTCGCCATAGGTGTAAATCCCTGCGGTTACGACTTCGCCATGCTCGTCAGTCTCCACTTTGGGTTCCATATATGATTTGGCGCCGCGATTGGTAGTTTCTTCATACGCACTTCTAGCATCGTCCACCCAAAGGGCAACCACTTTCACACCATCGCCATGTTTGACGAGATGCTCATTAATTGGCGATTTACTGTTTAAAGGCGTGGTCAATACCAAACGAATCTTATCCTGTTTGAGCACATAACTCACCTGATCTCTTGATCCAGTTTCCAAGCCTTTGTAGGCATAAGATTGAAAGCCGAAAGCCGTTTTATAAAAGTGTGCGGCCTGTTTGGCGTTACCAACGTAAAACTCTACGTAGTCTGTTCCGAGAAGGGGCAAAAAATCTTGTGCGCCTTCAAAAATTTTCTCTAGTCCGTATTCTACTGATTTCATATTAATAAGCCCCTCTTAATCTCCCCAAAGGGGAGAAACTCAAACCGGGTAAGATCTTTGAGTTTTTGTTCAACTTTTTAATTTTTTAACTCGCTAAAAGTCTCCTTCGGGAATTTAGGGCTTCTGAAGCCCTCCCTTCGGGAGGGTTGGGTGGGCTTTTACAGCCAAGATTTAAAATAATCTTCATCGGCTATTTTCAAGGCCTCCTCTGTTATTTGTAAAGGCTTAAACGTATCTACCATGACAGCAAGTTCATCCGTTTTTGTCTTTCCGATACTGCGCTCAGCTGCTCCCGGATGTGGTCCATGCGGAATACCGGCAGGATGCAAGGAGATATGACCAGCATCCACATCATTGCGACTCATAAAATCGCCATCCACATAATACAACACCTCATCACTGTCAATATTGCTGTGGTTATAAGGTGCTGGAATGCTCAACGGATGGTAATCATACAAACGCGGTACAAAACTGCACACCACAAAAGCATCGGTTTCAAACGTTTGATGGACTGGTGGCGGTTGATGAATACGGCCTGTGATCGGTTCAAAATCGTGAATTGAAAAAGCATACGGGTAATTGTACCCGTCATAGCCCACCACATCAAACGGATGTGAGGCGTAGACCATTTCAAAAATATCATCTTGTTTTTTGACCTTGATCAAAAAGTCGCCAGTTTCATTATGGGTCTCCAATTCTTCTGGGCGCCGCAAATCGCGTTCGCAATAGGGTGCATGTTCCAATAATTGTCCAAACCAGTTTCTGTACCGTTTTGGGGTGTAAATTGGTCGTCGCGATTCTACAATAAACAAGCGGTTGTCTTCGGTATCAAAATCCATTTTATAGATGATCCCTCTTGGCACCAACAGATAATCGCCATATTTAAAATCGAGATTGCCGAGGTGGGTTCTCAATTTTCCGCTGCCTTTATGGACGAAAATCAATTCATCAGCATCGGTGTTTTTATAGAAATAATCTTTGGTTGACTGTTTTGGCGCTGCTAAAATAATGCTGCAGTCACTATTGGTAAGCACGGTCTTTCGGCTCTCCAAATAATCATTTTCTGGGGTGACCTCAAATCCGCGGAAGCGATAGGATTGAATATGGTTGGCCTTGGCAATTTTAGGCGCCAAGTTATACTGTTTCTTAATTTCTTTGACCTGGGTTGGGCGTTGTTCGTGATACGAATTGGTGTACATCCCATCAAAACCGATGGTACCGAACAATTGTTCTGAGTAGAGCGATCCATCCGGCTTGCGGAATTGCGTGTGTCTTTTGGGAGGTATGTTCCCGAGTTTATGATACAATGGCATATTTTAAAGTTTTGAGTTAAGAGTAAGAACAAGTTCATTCTATTTGTCAATAGATCGCATCATTTAAGAGTGCTAGAATTTAAATTCTTCCCAATATTCTTTAGGCATTACTATTTTGGTTTTTCCATAGTGCTCCATTTTAAAATCATTGGAGTTTCCCGTTATTATGAAATCTGCATTTGAAATATGCGCTAACTCCAAAAGTCGGTTGTCTGGTTCGTCCGTGATAATTTGCAATTTGGTTGTTGGTTCATAGATTTCTGACATTTCGCTCAATCTTGCAATTAGGAAATCTGCATTTGTTTTAAAATCAGAAAACTGAGCAAATTTTGGTCGTCTAAGAACTTCAATATATTCTTGAAGGATTGGATTGGAAAGGCAAAGTATCGCGTTTCCTTCAATGCAATGGTCAACAATTAAATAGGGATAATTCTTTTGAATTAAGGCAGAAACGATTATGTTGCTGTCAAGAATTATTCTCTGCATTCTTGTGCGCCTTTATTTCGTCATCGATTTCTTCCATTGTCATTTTAGAAAGGCCATACTTATTTGCTAATTGAACACTTTTTTCCAGCGTCTGTTTGGTTATTTTCTTACCGATGATTTCCATAAGTTCAGAAAATGACAGCGTCGTTTTATTCAAACCCAATTGGTTGAATTCAAAATCAGATATTTCGACATTTACAGATTTCATAATAAATTCCATTTAGTTTGAATTTACGAATATTTAGCCTTTCCATAAAACCAAATATAAAGATACTAAAATTAATGCGACTAGCCTCGCTCAACCTTAGGGTTTCCTGCTTTAAAAGAAATGACAACAATGCGTGTTTATTCTGGATTCCTTTTGATAAGAAATTGAAGATGCAGCAATAAACCTGTCCAGAAAAGTGTGGTCATGTTACAAATATAGAAAAAAGATTGGGATCATTATATCAATGTATGCTCTCTCAACATCCCTCAACGCATCGTTAAAAAAGGTAAAAAAATTTCGATTACGGTTTTACCGTAGTTTTCAACAATGGCCTTATGTTGTGGGGTATAAAAAACAGCTAACCCTTACCAACAGTGGATTAGGTCTAAAATAAACGTAAAAAAAATTTAGTT